>NZ_JBVIVK010000033.1:0-55427 GCF_055595715.1 Streptomyces sp. NPDC040410 | reverse complement strand
GGACGTACTTGGGCTTTCGGCCGGTGCGGCGAGTGGGGGCACCTCCCACGCCCTTGAGGCAGTGGGGGAGCGTGCCGGGCGTCGCGACGGGGCGATCCTTGGCTGACGCGGCACTAGATCCGGTCGTCACATCCCGTCGTCCGCCCGGAGGGCGGGCCCCGCGCCGTCAGGTGCGTGCGCTCGGCGTGCCGGGCCCTTGCCCTCGTACTGGATGTACGTGGGCAAGGGCCCCCGGTGCGGCGAGAGTGCGTGCACGGCGTCGCGGGGCAGGCGGGAATCCGACGACAGGGCCCAGCACCTCCCCTCGCTCGCAGTCCGGCCGTCCCGCCCACGGGTTCAAGGAGAAACGCCGTGCGTATCGCAGTGACCGGCTCGATAGCCACCGACCATCTGATGTACTTCCCCGGTCGGTTCACCGACCAGCTGATCTCCGGCCACCTGGAACAGGTGTCCCTGTCCTTCCTCGCCGACCGCCTGGATCTGCGCCGGGGCGGCGTCGCGGCCAACATCGCCTTCGGGCTCGGCCGTCTGGGGCTGACCCCTCACCTCGTCGGCGCGGCGGGGCTCGACTTCGCCGAGTACGGGGCCTGGCTGCGTGCCGCCGGCGTGAACACGGACTCCGTACGGATCAGTGAGACCCTGCACACCGCCCGCTTCGTGTGCACCACGGATGAGGCGGAGAACCAGATCGCCACCTTCTACGCCGGTGCCATGGCCGAGGCCTCGAAGATCGACTTCGCCGCGGTGGCCGCACGCGTCGGCGGTTTCGATCTCGTCCACGTCGGCGCGGACGATCCCGAGGCGATGTTGCGGCACACCGAGGCCGCGCACCTCGCGGGCACCCGCCTCGCCGCCGACCCCTCGCAGCAACTGGCCCGCCTGGACGGACCGCAGACCCGCCGTCTGGTCGATCGCGCGCACCTGCTGTTCACCAACGAGTACGAGGCCGCCCTGCTGCGGGAGCGTACGGGCTGGAGTGAGCGGGACATCCTGGAAAGGGTCGGGACCTGGGTCGTCACCCGCGGTGCCGAGGGCGTCAGCCTGTCCCGCTCGGGGCGGCCCCGCCTCGACGTGCCCGCCGTACCGACCGAGAAGATCGCCGACCCCACGGGAGCCGGCGACACGTTCCGCTCCGGGTTCCTCGCCGGGCTGGCCTGGGACTGGCCCTACGAACGCGCCGCCCGGCTCGGCTGCGCCCTCGCCTCCGTGGTTCTGGAGTCGGTCGGTACACAGGAGTACAAGCCCCTCGCCGCAGACCTGGTCGACCGGGCCGAGCGCGCCTACGGACGCGACGCAGCCCGCGAGATCGAGCCGCGCCTGGTGGGCGTGTCGTGAGCGGTTCTCGGGAGGGCCGCGACGAGGAGGGTAAGGTGCGGCACCCGGGCGTGGCCCGCGGGGCCGGCGCGGCGCGCACCCGGACCGCCCGCGCGTCTGCGCACGGTCAAGGAACACGTACCGGCCCCGGCGCCGCCGGCCTGCCCCGTCCCCAGCGCACCGGTGTCCACTTCCACGCAGGAGGCCATGCATGACCGCGGTGCGCGATGCCCTCGCCGATGGGCAACCGACCTTCTCCTTCGAGTTCTTCCCGCCGAAGACCGGCAAAGGCGAGCGCACTCTGTGGGACACCGTCCGCCGTGTCGAGGCACTCTCGCCCACCTTCGTGTCCGTCACCTACGGCGCCGGCGGCTCCTCCCGTGAGCGGACCGTCGACGTGACCCGGCGCATCGCCGCGGAGACCACTCTGCGCCCGGTCGCCCATCTCACCGCGGTCGGCCACTCCACGGCCGAACTGCGCCACGTCATCGGTCAGTACGCCGACGCGGGCATCCGCGACGTGCTCGCCCTGCGCGGCGACCCGCCAGGCGACCCGAACGGCCCCTGGACGGCACACCCGGACGGTTTCACGTACGCCGCCCAACTCGTCGAACTCGTCCGGGAACTGGGCGCCTTCACCGTCGGCGTGGCCGCATTCCCGGAGATGCACCCGCGCTCGGCCGACTGGGAGTCGGACATCCGCCACTTCGTCGCCAAGTGCCGCGCGGGCGCCGACTACGCGATCACCCAGATGTTCTTCCGCGTCGACGACTACCTACGGCTGCGCGACCGGGTGGCGGCGGCGGGCTGCACCATACCGATCATCCCGGAGATCATGCCGGCCACCGACGTCCGCCAGATCAGCCGCTTCGCCGAACTGTCCCACGCGGCCTTCCCCGAGGACCTGGCCCACCGTCTCGAAGCGGCCCGCGACAACCCCGCCGACGGCCACCGCATCGGCGTCGACCACGCCACCGCCATGGCCGAACGCCTCCTCGCCGAGGGCGCCCCCGGTCTGCACTACATCACCCTCAACCGCTCCACTGCGGCCCTCGACGTCCACCGCGGCATCGTGACCACAAGAAGCCTTCGCACCACATGAGTTCACCGACGCACGCGGCCCTGTTCGGCATCCCGCCGGAAGCCGGTTACCCGGCGGTGGCTGATCCGGCTCTGTGTCCGGGCCTGGACCGGCCACCCACCGGGGACACCGGCCCCAGCCGACGTCCCTGATCCGTCGGCGCGGTCTCTCAGTCCGCTTCTTCCCCGGTACCGGGTTCACCGGCCAGTACGAGCTGGGTGACGGTGTGGGCGTCGATGGTGCGGATGGTGACGCGGTACAGGCCTGGTACGGCCACGGTCGTCCTGGCCTTGATATGTCCGTCACCCCAGCCCAGTCTGGGGGACTGCGGGTTCCGACCCGCCACATCAGCGATCTCGCACCGGAGGCCGGCCAAAGAGTCCACACCGCTGAGCGTGATGGTCCAGGGCGTTCCGGCTTCCACCAGATCGGGGACGTCCAGTCCGCAGCCGGGGGCGCCCTGGGGCGGACCGAGATGTTCGTCGTCCCGCAGTATTTCCGCGACCGCCTTGAGTGCGACCGGGTCGGAGGCAATGGCTCCGTGCTGGAGCGGGAGAGGCGTGACGGCGGGCCCGACGGCTGCGGAATCCTTGTAGACGGTGCCGTCTCCCTTGACGTCGTAGAACCTCAGACGGCCGTGCGGGTCGCGGATGAAATCGCCGCCGGAGTGCTGGCGAGCTCCGTGGTGATGCGCGTGGACGACGCCGTCGCGGACGGTGAGACTTTGCAGGGTGGCCTGGTTGGTGCCCGCTACGGCCCAGTGGCCGGGCAGCGCGACGTGGGCTTGTTTCCCATGGAAGTCGGCTGCGGCCCGGGCGAGTTCGGCGTTGCCGCCGATGCTTGTCACATCGCTCGGGGTGAGGCGACGGATGTTGTTTCCGTCTATGAGGCAGGTGTACTGCGGCAGAAGGTCGTGGAGGCCGGGCATGGTGGCGGAGATGGACCGCAGTTGCCGGTGCGGGAGCGGGACGGGGGCGCCGCGCCCGGTGTTGAGGATCGCGGTTGACTTCACCGCGCCGTAGAAGGGCGTGCCGAGGGTGAGGACGGCGCGGGTGTCTTCGGCCAGGTCGCTGTCGTACGTGGCATCGAGGGCGGACCGGGTGACGAGACCTCCCATGGAGTGGGCGACGAAGACGAGGCGTGCGGGGCGCTCGTCGACGCGGTTGCGGCGGGCCGCTTCGTGGGCGGGATGCTGTCGCCAGGTGGTCAGGTGGCGGCGGGCGGCCTCGGCCAGGAGGCGGCCGTTGAGACCGACAGGCAGGCGCCAGTCGTAGGCGAACTCCAGGACGGCGGCCGGGTCGGCGACGCAGCCGCGGACCGTCTTGACCAGGCCGGTGTAAGGCTCGAACCCCTGGAGGTAGGGCGTCCAGGACGAGTGGCGCATCAGCTGAGTGGCCTTGATGCGGCCGGTCTTGCCTTCCAGTTCCTCCGAGGTCAGGCGCAGCGGCTCGAGGCCCTTGGGCCGGGTCCACGCCTTGAGGAGCCATGACACACCGGACAAGCCCCAGACGGTCTTCCGTGTGACGGTGTCGTAGAGCTCGCTGCCCATGATGCCCGGGACGATGACGACGGCGTCCTGGGTGATGTCGGCGATCACAGCCGATGCGCCGGCGGCGGACTTCGCATGTTCTGGCCCATGGCGATTCATGGCTGTGAACAATAGAGAACATGCCGGGGGAGCACGGGGAGATTGGCTTGGTCGGGCAGGCGTGCTCGTCCAAGGGCGAAGAGGGCATGGGGGTGGCGCACTCCGGCTCACTCGTCATCGTGACGGTGGAGGACGGGGATCCCGAGTTCACCAAAGCCATCGAGGAGCAACTGTCGGTCGTCACCGCGTGGTGGCAGGCCGGGCCGGCACCGGGGAAGGGATTCGTCCAGACGGTTCTCCGTGCGCCGGAAGAGCGTCACGACGTGGAGCGTTTCCTGCACACCTCCGGCATCCGGGAGGCGGCAGAGGACGAGGCGCTGGTCGTCTACATCACCTCACACGGTGCCGTCGGCACGTCCACCAGACACTTTCTGCTCCTGCCGGGCACCGACACCGACCGCCTGCTGGCGACGGGCATGCCGACGAACGAGGTCGTCATCGCCGCTCTCGACTCACGAGCCCGCCATGTACTGGTGATCGTCAACGCTTGTGAGGCGGAAGGCATCGACGTGGAGCTGAGGACCCTCGCCCGCGACCTTGTCCAGCCACGGACCGGTGAGAGGACGTTGAACGTCGTGGCGACAACAGCGACACGTTCCCCGGTACTGGGCCGCGAGTTCGCCGTCGTCCTGCGCATGGCCTTCGACTGGCTGCAGGACGCGGCCGGCATCGCGCGCCCTCACCTGTCGATCTCCGAATTCGTCCAGGCCTTGGAGCAGGCCACCGAGCGGCTCAACGAAGAACGTGATCTCTCGCTCGCCGGTCCACGAACGGTCCTCCAGGCGAGGCTCGGCGCGCCGACCCCCACTCTGCCCAACCCGGGCTACCGGCCCAAGCCGCAAGTGGTCACCCGCGCCCGGGAGGAGGTCGCGGCCACGCCCGAGGAACTCGAGTACTGGCTGGACCGTGCCAGCGGCCGCGCCGGCACCGATGATCCCGGCTGGTACTTCTCCGGCCGCCGTGAACTCAACCGGCAACTGACGAGCTTCGTCGGAGGTCCTGCGGGCGTGCTCATCGTGACGGGCACCGCCGCCAGCGGAAAGTCCGCGGTACTGGCCCGGGCGGTGACCCTCAGCGATTCCGCCTTCCGTGCGTCACCGCGCTACGCGGAAGCCGCGAGCAAGTCGGCCGCGGACAGCGTTCCGGACGAGGGGTCCATCGATGTTGCGGTGTCCGCCCGCAACCGCGGGCCGCTGAGCTTGATCGAGGCCATCGGCACTCGACTGGGCTGTGAGCGGGACCGCACGCAACCCGCGACGGATGCCGTGCGGCAGTGGCAGGAAGGGCTGCGCGCCTTCTTCACGACCTGTCAGGAAGACACGGTCACCGTGGTCGTCGACGGCCTCGACGAATCCCCCGACGCTGTTGCCTGCATCCGCGATGTTCTCGTGCCCCTCGCCGCCTATGCCGGTGGGCCGGGCAGTGCGGGCAGGATCTCCATCCCCGCGCAGGCTGCCGGCCCCGCGCCCGCGGTGCCGCCCCCCGCTCACCGGGGCCTGCGTCTTCTGCTCGGAGTCCGCAGCACCAGCCCGGGTACACCGCAGGCGGCCGTCGCCAGCGGCCTGCGAGGGCTGTTGCAGGAACTGCTGGTCGTCTTCCCTGCGGCGCAGGTGGTGCGTACGGATGGTGAGGAGGTGCGGGCGGACATCGCCGCCTATGCGGCTGCTCTGCTGACCGGGGCCGCCTGGGGTACCGACGCGGCGGTGGTCACCTCGGCGGCGGAGTGTGTGGCGCGTCATGCGGGCCGGTCCTTCCTCGATGCGCGCCTGGCCGCAGAACAATTGCGCCGCGGCGACGGAGTCACGCTGCTCGGCGACCCGCTGTGGCTCTCACAGCTCGACCGGGGCACGGTGGGCCTGTTCGAGCAAGACCTCAACCAGGTCACCGACGACGGCCTGAACAGTGAGGAGGCACTCGCGCTGCTGCGCGCCACCGCTTTCGGGCTGGGCCGGGGGATTCCCTGGGCCCAGGTGTGGCCGGCTGTGGCCTCGGAGCTGCTGCGGGCCCGCCTCGATCACGCCGACGAGAAGATCCGGCGGCTGCTGGGAGGCCGGCTCGCCGGGTATCTCACGCATGACATCGAGGATGACCATGTCGTGTACCGGCCCGCCCACGAGCGACTCGGGGTCATGCTGCGCCGGTGGCCGCAGCCGCCGTATGAGATGCGGGGGGCCGTGGATGAATCCGGATGACGAGCAGCAAGATCCCCATGCCGGCGAGCGGCAGGCTCATGCGCGCATCGCGGCCGCACTGGCGCGTTTGGTCAGGCCTGACGCGGTGACCGTGCCCCACCCTTATCTGAGCCGGTATCTGGCTCACCATGCCGCGCTCGGCGGGGCACTCGACGACAGCCATGTGCCGCCGGGTCTGCTGCCGTGGGTCACCGGCGACAGTGTCCGGGGGCTCCTTGGTCTCCCGCACGCCCTTCGCGCGGACCGCGCGTGGCTCACCGCATGGGCTGCCGTCGAGCCCTATGCCCAGGATGCGGATCTTCCCTCCCGGTGCTCGAGCCTGCACCTGGCCTACACCGCTCTGCGGTTCCCCGGCGTCCCTCACCGGCTCCTCCCCCGGGAGGCCACCGACTTCCCGGGCTCCCGACTGTGTGTCCTGTGGTCACAATGGGCGCCCCCGTCCAACGTGCTCGCGACCCTCAGCCGTCGCAGTCTGTCGCTGGCCACGGCCGAAGGCCCCGGTGGTGCCGCACTCCTGGCCGTGGGCACAGTGTCGGGCAGCATCGAGCTCATCGACACGACCACCGGTGCACCTGTCGGGGACCGGATTCCCGCACACGAGGGCGACGTGCGGTGCCTGTTCTTCGTGCCGCACTCCACCGGCGGTGGAGCGCTTGTCTCAGGCAGCACCGACGGCACGGTGCGCGTCTGGGACACGATCCGGGGAACGCTGCTCGACCACATGACGTTTCGGGGACACACCTGGGCCTCTGCCGTCACCGGATACCGCAACGACGCCGGGGCGTTGACCGTGGCAGCGGTCAACGGAGACGGCGCCGTGAGACTGTGGCGCGAGCACTCCGAGGAACACCACCTGGCCGACATGAGCGCTCACCCGTCGGAACGGGCCGCATTCGCACTGGCCCTCGCCGCCGGCCCCGGCGATCGGCAGCTGCTGGTCGGCGCCGGACACACACTGAAGATCTGGGACATCGCGGATCATCGTTTACTGCACGAGTACCCTGTCGGCACTCCGGTCAGGTCCCTGACCGGCACGACGGTGCCCGGCTGTGTCGCCACCGGCCACAGCGACGGCTCCATCACCCTGTGGGACACGGGCTCAGGCGCCCGAGCCACCTTCCCAGGGGAGGGAGAGCCCGTCACCGCCCTGGTGGCACTGCGTATCGACGGCCTGGACCTGCTCGCCGCAGCAGGCTCCGGATCACCGATCGACCTGTGGGACATCGGCGCCGGACAGCGGGCCGGTCAGCTCACCGGACACACTGACGCCGTGACCGCCCTGCGCACGATCTCTGCCGACGGCGCCGACCGACTCGCCTCCACGGCCCGGGACAACACCGTCCGGCTGTGGGACACACGCGCCATCCACCACGCGATTCAGGGCACCGCCACAGCCCCCGCCGCGGTAGCCGCGGCCATCACCCCGGACTCCGCTGCCCAACCGCACCTGGCCGTCAGCTACGCCACCGCACAGACCCAGCTGTGGGACACCCACAGCGGGACGGCCACCGGCGCCTTCGGCGGTGAACCGGAGCACCCTCCGCCCGCCCTCACCTGGGCACCGGAGGACCAGGGCCGGCGCTCGCTCCTCTGGGCGGCTCCCGACCACAGCATCCGGTCCTGGGACCCTGTGCGCAGCACCGCCGCCGGCACCCTTCTCAAGGGACACTCCCGGCCGATACGCGGCCTGGCCTCGACTGTGGCCTGCGGTGGCCGGCGGTTGGCAATCAGCAGCGACGACTTCACGGTCCGGCTGTGGAACCTGGACAGCGGACGACCGCTGCGGCTGTGGCGGCATTCCTTCACGGTCCGAGCGGTGGCCGCCGCGTCCGACGGAGTCAGCGCAGACTGGTTCGTCTCGGGCAGCACCGACGGGACAGTGCGCCTGTGGGACGCCGGAGACGGTGCGCCCAGACACGTTTTCTACTGTCGTCAGGGAATCATCAATGCCGTAGCCGTCAACGCAGGCCCCTCCCCGTTGCCCCCTTTTCTCGCCAGCGGTGGAGATGACGGCACCGTGCGCCTGTGGGACCTTTCCGCCCTCGCGCCCATCGGCGAGCCGCTCCAAGGGCACACGGATGCCGTCGAGGCCATCGCCACCTGGACGACCTCCGCCGATGTCCCTCGCCCCTACGTCGCCAGCTCCTCCCGGGACGGCACGATCCGATTCTGGGAGGCGGCGACATCGCGCTGCGTTCTGCGGTTGGCCACGGGGAGTCCTGTGCACACGCTGTCCGCGCATCTCGCCGACGGATCCACCAGCAGGGTCGTCCTCGCCATGGCGGGAGAGGCCGGGGTGGCCGTTCTCGCAGTGGACTTGGAAGACCTGTCACCTACGAGATAGGCCGTGCGCCCCCTCAAATCCTTCGTGCGCCCCTCATGGGATCGGCCGGATCAGCTGCTCTCGCCTTCCCGGCAGCAGAAAATGATCGTTCGGCTGCGTTCAGACGCCTGGGCATCCGCGAGTGCTTGCCCAACACCCGTCACAACGCTGCGTGAGAGGCAGGTGTCTTGATGACGGAGCCTGACCTCTGCGCGCGGCGAAGCACGCGCCCCCTGCCGCACACGCGGCGGGCGACGAGCCAGACCGAGAACCGACACGCGCACGTGCGTATCCGAGTGAGGAGCGGCCCATGAGCGAGGGCACACCGTTAGAGGTAAGTCTCATACCGGCACCGGAGCGCGGGATCTGGCGCCTGGGGAAGGCGAAGAACCCGCGCAAGTACAACAAGATCAGCCGGGAAGACGACAGCCGCTCGGGGGGCAACCGGTGGAGCCTGGTGAGCTACGGCACCCTGTACTGCGCCTCCGACCTCGACGGGTGCTTCGCCGAGGCACTGGCGCCGTTCCGCGTGGATCCCGAACTGCGTGAGTTCATCGGGGACGACTGGAACGAGCCCTACTTCATGAATCCCGGCAACCTTCCCCAGGACTGGCGCACCCGGCACACGCTGGTGCGGTTACAGCCGGCCAAGGAAGCGCGGTTCCTGGACGTCGACGACGAGCTGACCCTGCGCACGTTGTCGGGAGAACTCAAGGAAGAGCTGACGCAGTTCGGCATCACCGACCTGACCCCCGAACACATCCGGGGCACGAACCGCAGAGTGACGCGCCAGATCGCCGCCTGGGCGATCGCGCAGCGCGACCCGCAACAGGGCCGGCTGATCCACGGAATCGCCTACCGCTCCCGCTTCGGGATGCGTCAGTGCTGGGCCGTCTTCAGCGATGTCGACCTGGAAGAGGTGGAGAGGCAGCCCATCTGGCCGGAGACCGAGGGGCTACGCAGAGTCGCTGACGAGTACAGACTCACCATCCGCTGACGCCGCAGCGTCACACACCCACCACCCCCTGGTGGCACCCACCTTGAAACCTCCACCGATCCCGTAACCCGAACGAAGGAAAACCCCAGCCGCCACCTGACAACGTCAGACCACAGGACAGAATGAAACCGCACGTCACCAGCCCAACCTCAGCCCGGCCAGCTGATCTTGATAGACCATCAGACAGTAGAAGTTAGCGCAAAAACGGTGGAGTTAGAGGTGGATTCTGGGTAGCCTTAACGCATGAACTATTGGGGAGGGACCATGAACACAGTCAGCCGTCACTTACAAACAGCCGCCATCGCCACGCCCGCGATCGCGCTGATACGCCCTGACGGCGCTCCGCAGGCCGGCCGGCTGAGCAACCGGCGTCGTACCAAGCTCTTGCACAGCCTGCACCCTCTCAGTCAGCCCAGCACCGGATCTGTCTCCGAGACCGGCATGCAGCGATGCTGACCACAGGCGTCCAGCGCCGTCAGGTTCCGTAGAGGTCACGCTTCCCCGCGGATTCACCTATCAGAAGCGTTCACACCAGCTAGCGGCGCCGAGCCCGCATCTGCATGCCATCGGACGTGCGGCAGGCCGAGTTGTCCGCAATCAAGTCCTGCACCCGTTGCCTGACACGCGACCAGCCGGCCACCAGAGCCAGGCGTGCAGTCAGAACACGAGGGAGGAAATGCCATGGCCACCACAGCCGACAATCCTGCAGCCTCCAGGAGCGCAGCAAGCGCCGAGCGAGCCCACGCCACAACCGTGCGCATGTCCATCGCGGACATCGCCCGTTTCCTGCAGGACAACCTCGGCCAGCGCCTGACCGCTCGAATCACCAACATCAGCGACCCCCGGCAGGTCGGTAAGTGGGCTTCGGGCGATTCAGCACCACGCCAGGAAGCCGAAGACCGCCTCCGTGCGGCCCTGCAGGTGTTCCAACTCATCCAGGACGCCGAGAGTCTCTACACCGCCCGTGCCTGGATGATCGGAATGAACCCGCAGCTGGAGGACGAAGCCCCTCTTACGGTGATCGCCGACGGACGCTTCAGGGACGTCATGGTCGCTGCGCGTGCCTACGTCGACGGCGGCTGACTCACTGCAGTCGGACACACCCCGGCAGCACAGTGTCCGTGCCGCTCCGCAGACAAGGCCGCGGGGCGGCACCGGCGCGCGCCGGCGGGGAACGCGGGCAGCGACAGCCCCCGCCGACCACATCACCGCCACGCGACCGGCCCTGGCCCTGCTCCGGGACCCGGCGCCCACCCGACGCGACTGCCGGCCACCGGCATCCTCATGACCCGCCCGCAACGGCGAATCGGCCCGCCGGTAGAACCGACGGGCCGTCATGCAGGATCGAGGCCGGGAGGACAGGCCCCGTCCATCATCCTTCACTTGGTGACTGGGCGGCCTGCGGTGAAGATGTGCCGGATCCGGCGGAGGGCGCCCAACTCAGCCAAAGGGTCGCCGTCGACGACGATGAGGTCGGCGCGCATTCCGGGAGCCAGGACGCCGGTGTCGGAGAGTCCGAGTGCGTGGGCGGAGTTTACGGTGGCCATGTCGACGATCTCGCCGAACCCGAAGCCGAGCGAGGCGAAGAACTCAAGCATTCCGACGTAGTCGCCGAATCGCGCCCCCGGCACGCCGGCATCTGTACCGGCGATGAACCGGACACCGGCCTCGCGCATCGACTGAATGACCTCGGCCATGGCCTTGCCGCGTTCGGGTCCCATCTGCTCAAGGAACAGCCGCCAGTCCCCGGAGACACAGCGGCAGACGGAGATATCGTTGTCAACGATACGCCGAGTGATCGCCGGGTCGTAGACGATGCCCTCCGCGGTGCGCCAGGAGCAGTGTTCGATGGTGCGGACGCCGGCGTCCACACAATGACCAATGGTCTCGGTGCCGTGAGCGTGAGCGGCGACTCCCAGGCCATGGCGTGCCGCTTCCTCCACGATCAGGCGGAGTTGGCCGGGAGTGAACTGCGCCTGCCACATACGTGGACCATTCGGGGTGAGTGCGCCGCCCGAGGCCATCACCTTGATCACGTCGGCACCGGCTGCCGCGTTGCGGGCGATCTGTGCCCGGATGTTGTCGTCCGTGGTCACTTCACCGCCGAGAAAGCCGCAATGACCCCCGTGCGAGGTCAATGGTGCGGTCGCTGCGACGATACGGGGTCCGACTGTGGCCCCGGAGTCGATGGAGGAACGCAACTCCACGGTGAGCCCGTCACGGTCACCGAGATCCCGTACGGTCGTCACCCCAGCGCCCAGCAGCTGCCTGGCGCGCTCCGCCATGGCGGTGGAGAGCTCGCCCGGGTCGGCGTTCGCCACCGCGCTGATCAGGTCCGGACCCGCGCCAAAGGCAAGGTGGACATGACAGTCCAGCAATCCGGGCATCACTGTCGCTCCGGGACACCGCAACCGAGGTACGTGCGTATCCACCGATGCGTCCAACTCGGCTGCGGTACCGACAGCGGCAATGACGCCGGATTCGACGAGCACGGCGCCGTCCACGGTCACCTGATCCGCGGGCCCGGCGATGACACGATCCGCAGTGATCAGTACCTTGTTCACAATTCCCTCTCACGTAAGGCGTGGGATATGGCGATGAGTTCACGGGCGTCGGCGCCCAGGTCGTTGCTGGCTGGTGACGCGATGCGAGCGGCGTGCAATTCGGTGTGCGGGGACTCGGTCGCCGGCTTCAGCACCAGCGCCTCGGTGATGTGCCGAGCGAGTCGGTCGGCCGGGCCACGGGCGAGATCGGCGTCAGGCGCGACACGTGTCAGATAGGGGCTCAGCCGCACCAGTCCGTCACGGCATTCGATGAGCCGCCGATAGAACCGCTGCTCGTGGGTACGACGCTGGTGGAGACGATGCCACTTGGAACCGGCCGGTGCCTGGTTCAGGACGAGTTCGGGGTACGCGGTGGTGAGGACCGTCCACAGGGGAGTGAGTTCCTCGTGCATGCGACGGTGGTGCACGATCGACCGCAGGCGGGTGATCAGCTGCACACAGGCCGAGTAGCAGATTCCGATGAGGACGCTTCCCATGGCCCAGTTGGAGATGGACCAGTTCACCGTGTTGAACGCCTTGTGCGACCCGGGTTCGTCGATGCGCAGAACCACCAGGATCATTCGGTTGAACGAGGTGATCGCCAGTCCGAGGAGTCCCAGGGCCATGGTCCGCAAGCCGAGTCCGAGGTGCCGGGACGCCCTGCACCCGTAGCGCAGGGCCCAGAGTGCGGATGCCAGATAGGCGTAAACGAAGTAGGCGTTGCCGACGATGTAGAACGAGGCGATGGCCGGCTCCGCCATGTACGGGGTACCCAATGAGTGACCGCGCATCGTCGCGGGTGTGGCGATCATGAAAATCACCTGGGCCATAAGGGCACCGGCGAGGAGGCCGACGTTGAGCCGTAGGCGCCGGCGATAAGCGGCGTCCGTGGCGCGCGTGGAGGAGGCGAAGAACAGGATGAGGGCGAACAGGCCGGACATGTAGATTCCATTGAATGCCACCTTGCCGACACCGACGGCCGTGGCCGCGTCGATCGCGCCGTTGACCTCGGGAAAGCTGAGGACTTCTCCGCCCAGCAGCAGGAGCAGGGAGGCGACAAGGAAGCGCAGCACCCTGTCGTGTGTGGCGCGTGCCAGGTCGAGGCCCTTCCACAGCACCCCGATGCTCAGCAGGGTGATTAAAGGTAGTTGGAACATCACATCCACCCCCAGTGGGGGTTCAGTGCGGAACGCAGCGGACCGAGAGCCGGGTCCTCGGACGTACGGGGAGTGACGTAGTCGATGACCACCGCCCACTCCTGGATGATCGTCGCTACGAGTTCGGCCTCGCGCTCGTAGTCCTCGGTGTAGCAGGTGCGACGAAAGCCTCGCGTGGTCAAGTCGTGAGGGAAGTCCGGGCCGAGATCGGGGAGGTCCTCACCTGGGCCACCGTCGTCCTGGTGATCGGCGAGGATATGGCCTATTTCATGCAGGATAATGTGATCCTGGTGAACACGCGTGGTCTCCTCCTGATAGAAGATCACCTCCTCGTGCGGCCGGGACATCCAGAGTCCGAAGGGACCTGGCACCGGAAGCGCCCACGGAATCAGCCGGATGGGTTTGTTCAGATATTCGCCAAGCCTGAGGCATAACTCGTCAACGCGCAGGCGCGGTTGAATATCGAGTTTCCGTAACAGATGCCTGCAGTGGCGACGGAGTTCACGTTCCCGTAAAGTCACACTTTTCCTTCTCATTCTCCAGGGCCGAGGTCGGGGGCGCCGTCCTGATCGAGGATCGCCATCATCTTGATCAGTTGCTTGCGCATTGCCGGCGTCATCGCGCCCGCCCTCATCGCGATCACCCGCACCTGGTGATCGGCGAGTCGATGCCGCAACAACTCGTCCTCGGGGTCCTCTTGAGCGACCAGCCACTGCACCGTGATCGGCGGTGTCCCCGATGGGCGGTGGTCGTCGAAGAACTTCGCAAGACCCTCCAGCACGCTCAACGTCGGGTTGGTGTGCGAGCCGTTGCGGAGCATCGACAGATAGCTCCGGGACAAGGTGGCCGGATGCGACGGGTCAGCGGTGACTGCCTTTGCCACCTCAAGGGTGGAGTACTCCCGTTGCCGACCGTGGGCGTCGGTCCATCGCACCATCGCGAACAGCGAGTTCAAACGCTCGGCCAATGACTGCTGCCGCTCCTGGTCGCCCTCCGACTCCATGGCCACGCTCCTCGCGCCAGTTCGACCCGTCACGTTCGCGATGCTGCAGCCGTCAACTTGCAGCACTTGTTGGACCGCATCCCAGTCTAGTACGATCTTACTCCGGCTCCGTGCTAATATATTGGACGTCTCGCCAATAAGTCTGCACCACTCTCGAGTGCGGACGGATGCGGTGACCAAGGTCGCGACGCCAGGATGCGGCGCGCACGTACCTCCGAGGCGCGGGTGAGGAGGCGCTTCACATGCGTATCAGCAACTCCGTGCTCCCGGCGGGGAAGCCGTGGGTGTATTCGCCCTGTTCCGAACGGCGTTCACCCCGTCGCCCCAGAGGTGCTCGAAGACTTGGCCGAGCAATGCCACCGATCACCGTGGCACGTCACCCTGGCCGAGCCGTCCTTCGCTGACCCTGCTGCCGAGTGGAGGACCAACCGATGACCCCGGTACGCATCGGCTTTCACTTCGTTCCGACGCAAAACCGGATCCCTTTCCTTCGCCGTCCGCCACGCCTCCGACTTCAGCCGGATGCCTGGCGATGCGCAACCCTGCTATGCGTGCATGGAGATGCTTACTCAAACAGCGTTCTATTGGGAATAAGTGGAGGCTGTCTCGCCATGAATTACCAGTCCACGAAATCGGTCGCACCACGCATTTCGCATCAATTATCCGCACAATCCGCGCCCACTCGACCGCAGGAGCGGACGGATCGCAAGGCCGTGCGCGTACTCGCCGTGGAGAGCGAGTCCGAGGACGCCGACCTGCTCATTCTGGGACTGCGCCGACATGGGTACGAGGCCGAGCAGGTCCGAACCGGCGCCGAGGCGCTCCAGCAGTATCGGAAGGCCGACCTGCTGCTCATCGACCTGGACCTGCCGGACCTGGAAGGTATCGAACTGTGCCGCAGCATCCGGGCCGTCTGTGACGTCGCCATCATCGTCGTCACCGCTCGCGACACGGAACTCGACAGGGTCCTCAGTCTGCGCGCGGGAGCGGACGACTATGCCGTCAAGCCATGTAGTCCGACCGAATTGGCCGCTCGCATAGAAGCCGTGATGCGCAGGGTCCGGCTGCAGCCGTTCGTCCCCGATGACGTCATCGCGGTCGGCTCGCTGCACATCGATCAACGCGCCCGGGAAATCCGCCTCGACGGCCGGTACATAGAGGTGACCCGAAAGGAATTCGATCTACTCTACCTGCTCGCCTCACGGCCGGGCAGCGTTTTTTCGCGCCGACAGATCATGACCCAGGTGTGGAGCGATCCGAGAGGGAAGCCCGGCCGGACCATAGATACGCATGTCAGCAGCCTGCGCAGTAAACTCGGTTCCAGTCGGTGGATCACCACCGTGCGCGGTGTCGGTTTCCGTTTCGGACCTTTCTGATCTTTCGGCGGGCAGCCGCACGGCTGTCGCCCCGACTGAACTCCTCACAGAACTCCGGCACTTTCCAGGCCCTGTGACACAGGATCCGGGACCCGTCGATCAACGGCGATCGCGGTTTCCGGGGCCGGCACAGCCCCTGGGGCCCCGGTCGTGAGCTCCGAACGACACGGCCGGCGACGCGCGCATGCGGCCCTCAGAGGCCCGACCGAGCGGCCTTGAACCGTTCCAGGAGCGCCACCAGCTCCACCTGCGACGAAGCATCCCGCCTGGATTCAGGGCACTTCATGGTGTCGTCGCGATCTCGGTCTGTGCCTCGAAACGCGCACCGAGGTCCCGCAGCCTGAGCTCGCACTCCGCGCGCGTGGGCGCCGACGCGACGGCACAGGTGAGGAAGTCCGACGAGCCAGAGGCGGGCGGGATCACCTGCCCCACCCGGCCGTAGAGCCAGAAGCGTTCCACCCAGGGGTCGTCCGGGACGGCGGGGAGGGAGCGGACGTGGCCCGGCCGCTTCATCATCAGCACCTGTCCCGCCATGGACCGCGGCCGTGGCCGGATGCCGCCGCGCAGGCTCGGCTCCAGCAGCGGCAGCGGGAGCCCGAGGCCCGCCCGGGTCGCATACTCGCCGAGATTGAAGCCGAACAAGGCGTGGAAGACCTCCCGGACCTTGGTGCCGCCCGGGCGGCACGCTATCTCGCACACCACGAGACGGTCGTCCGAGGTGTGGAAGATCTCCGCGTGGAAGCCGTGGTGCTGCAGCCTGCCGCCGGGCTGCCGCAGGGCGGCCAGCGCCCGGTTGGTCAGCGACAGCAGGCGCCCGGTGAGCGGGTCGTGCGGATCGAGGGTCAGGTCGACACGGACGCCCGGGTCCGAGCCGCAGGATGCCGGGTCGTACTGGTACTGGGAGGGCCAGGCCACCGCGGTGCGTCCGTCGAGCACGAGACCGTCGACGTGACACATGCGGCCCGGAACGTACGACTCCAGGATCAGGTCGTCGCGTGGCGCGCCGGTGAACTCGTGCGCGGCGTGGCGGAGCAGCTCGTCCCGGTTGCGCAGTATGCGCAGGCCGATGGCGTTGAAGCCGGCCCGATCCTTGAGCACCAGCGGGAATCCGTGCCGTTCGGCGAAGGCCAGGACCTCCGCGGCGCTCTGCGGCACGATGTACCGGGCGATCTCGATACCCGCCTGCTCAAGGCGCTCCTTCATCAGCGCCTTGTCCCGGAACGGCAGTACGTCGGCGGTCCAGGCGTCCTCCAGCCCCAGGCACTCGCGCAGCCAGGCTGCCGGGATCACGTCGCCCTCGTGGTGCGCGACGACATGACGGACGGCGAACCCGTCCGCCAGCTTCAGGGCCCGTGCGAGTACCAGCTCCTCGTCCTCGAAGTCGTCGAGGAGCTCCAGGTACGCGAAGCCGTGTTCCCCGGTCGGCGCCTGCTCACCGAACGCGGTCAGCTTGTCGCGGGCGGCGAGCACGACGATGCCCCCCGGGTAGTCGGCGAGCCAACGCCCGTAGGGGAAGGGCTCGAACGGGTCTCGGTGCAGGATCAGCACGCTCATGCCGCACCCCTGGTGACGTGAGCGTCTGCGTCCGGTCCGGTGACGGCCACCGGGCCGGGCAAGTCCCAGTTGTCCTTCAGGGCGCGCACAACCCGCCCCGGATCGACGCCCAGGAACCGGGTTCTCGCCCCGGCCCGGGCCTCCGGTCTGCCGGGCGGCTCCAGCACCGGCCCGAAGGGCCGGCCGAGGGCATGGGTGACCAGGCCGATGCCGTACGCCCCCGCCACCGGGTCGGTGATGGCGTCTCCGGCGACGCGGTTGAGGCTCTCGATGACCGCGGGGCCTCTGGCGCCGATCCACACCTCGGTGTGGCAGACACCCGGGCTCGCGGTGCCGTCGGCCGGCTTGACGATGAACGGGTAGCCGTAGCGCGCGGCGAAGGCGTCGAGTTCCCCGGGGCGGTCGTCCAAGACGGTCATCTGCCTTTCTCCTCACAACTGTTCCGGGCTGTTGCGTGGCGCCTGCCTCGGCAGCGCCCGGACGCGTCCGCCGTCAAGCACCGCCTGGGGCGGCAGCCGGCGCACGACCTGCCGCGGAGCGCGTCCCCGGATCGCGGCCGCCGCGGCGTGGTCCCTGCCGCAGGGCACGTCCACGACGGTCCAGTCGGCGGGCCGTGACGGGGTGTGCGACCCTCCGTCGCCGAGGTACACGTCCGACATCCAGCCGCCGACCCCGATGCCGGTCCCCTTGAGGTACGCCTCCTTCCGGGCCCACAGCCGGGCGAACACGGCCGGGCGGTCCCCGGGCGCGTGCTCCTCCAGCTCGTGCCGCTCGCTCGGGTGGAGTGCCGAAGCGCACACATCGACGCGCTCCGGTCGCGGTAGCCGCTCCACGTCGACGCCGACCGGTGAGCAGGCCACACCGATGAGGACGGCGCCCCGGCTGTGCGACAGCGAGAAGTGCGCATCCGAGTCGACCAGCACCGGGCGCCCGTGCGAAGCGCCGCACCGAGGACATTCCGCCCGTGAGAAGGCGATGTCCTGCGGCGCCGTCCTCAAGTACGCCGCCAGCAGCCGCCGCAGCGCGATGTGGGCGACCACGTACCGCTCGCGGTCGGCGGGCCGCCGGAACGCGTCCGCGCGACCGCGCTCGGCTTCGTCCAGCTCGTGCAGCGCGAGGGGACCGTGCAGGCCGGCCGTCTCGGGCTCGGGCAGCAGCCAGAGGTCCAGCCTGCCCGGCCGAAGCCGTGGCGCGGCCCCGAGCGGTGACCGTGGGGCGGTCATGCGGCCCGGTTGCGCACGTCGTCCAGCAGGCGGGCCTGGCGCAGCGTCTCCTCGGCCGGAGCGGCGCCGACGCGCACCGAGGCGACGAAGGCGGCGATCGTGGTGGCCACCTGGTCGTGGGGTGCCAGCCGGATCTCCTCGTGGCCCCCGTCCCCGTGCAGTTCGACCACCGGGACGAGGTCCGCCGGCGGGGTGAACGCACGGTCCACCGTGATCCGGCCTGCACTGCCCCACAGCTCGTACCGGGAGAGGTACGCGTGCTCGATACCGAAGGTGATCTGTGCCGCACTCCCCTCGCGTGTGCGCAGGAGGACGGCGCCCGAGGTCTCGACCTCGCGACCGCTCCCCCGCGTGAGCTCGGCCCCGACGACCTCCAGTCCGGGGCCGAGGAAGTGCAGGGCCGCGCGCAGCGGGTAGAGGCCGACGTCCGCCAGCGCGCCGCCGCCGAGCTCGGGCCGGTGACGGATGTCCGTGTCTGCCAGGGCCGGGATGGTGAACGCCGCGTGCAGCGCCCGGAGTTCGCCGATCGCGCCGTCGGCCACGAGGCGCCGCACCGTTTCGTGCCGCGGGTGGTGGACGAACATGACGTTCTCCATCAGCGCCAGCCCGCGGTCCCGGGCCAGGCCGAGGAGTTGCCCGGTGCGGACGGCGTTCGTCGTCAGGGGCTTCTCCGCGAGCACGTGCTTGCCGGCGCCGAGAGCGGCCTCGACCCATCGGTCGTGCAGCGAAGCGGGCAGCGGCACATAGACGGCATCCACGTCCTTGAGGTCCAGCAGTTCGGCGTAGCCCCGCACCGCGCGGCCGCCGAAGCGCTCCGCGACCCGTTCCGCCTTCTCCAGGGAGCGGCTGGCGACCGCGACGATCTCGGTGTCCGTATCGGCCTCGAAGCCGGGCAGCATCCGGCGCACCGCGATGTCCGCGCAGCCGATCACCCCTATGCGCACCGGTTCGCTCATCGGGCCGTCACCGCCATCGCGTTGAGGCACGCCAGCAGGGTGCGCCCCTGGACGTTGACGTAGTGGCCGTGGCGGACCAGGGAAGTGAGCTGTGCCGGGGTGACCCAGGCGTAGCCGGGCGGCGGGTCCTGCGGTGCGTCGGCCTCGTCCGCGTCCACGATCAGATAGCGGCTCTCGGCGTTCAGGAAGCGCCCGCCCTCCTCCGAGTGGACGGCCTCGTAGCGGATACGGTCTCCGCGCATACGCAGCACGGTGTCGAGGAAGGGCGGCCGGTCCCGCGCGTCGAGGTGGGCGTAGTTGTCCGGGGTGTACTGCACGGTGGGGCCCAGCTCGATGGTGTCGAGGAAGCCGCCCTCGACACGGGCGTGCACCAGGACGTGGGGCACGCCCTCGAACTCGCGGGTGAGAAAGGCGGTGACACCCTGGCCCACCGGTTCGAAGAGAGGCTGGGTCCAGCCTGCGACCTCGCGGTTGCCCGCCCGCACGGACACCGCCACCACCCGGAAATAGCGGCCGTACTCGTGCTCGATGGCGCTCTCGCCGCGCTTCCACCGGGGAACGCTCGCGAGCGGGACACGCTCAACCCGCACATCATGCCGGGCGCGTTCCCCGGTGATCCAGGAGAACAGGTCGATGTCGCTGAGCAGCGCTCGCTCTCCGGTGTCCGGGTGGGGCAGGCAGGACAGCACGGTGCGCGAGTCCATGTTGACGATGTCGTCCCGGTGCAGCAGTTCGCTGATCTGGCCGAGGGTGAGCCAGCAGAAGTCGTCGAGCAGCGGCACGTCACCGGTCGCTTCCACGATCATGTTGCGGTTGGACTTCCGGTAGAACCACGAGCCGTGTTCGGACTGCAGCACATCGGCGATGACCCGGCCGCGGCGCGGACCGACGAAGTACTCGATGTACTTCACGTCCGCGCCCTGGTGTGCCTTGGTGTAGTTGCTGCGGGTGGCCTGGACCGTGGGCGAGAGCTGGAGCAGGTTCGGGTTGCCCGGCTCCATCTTCGCCTGCATCAGGAAGTGCGGCACTCCGTCGAACTCCTTGACGAGGATGCCCAGGATGCCCACCTCGGCCTGCTTGATGATGGGCTGGTACCAGTCGGCGTACGGACCGTCCCCGTAGGGGCCGTCCTCCTCCGTGACGTGCAGCCCCTCGACGGTGAAGAAGCGGCCGCTGCGGTGCGCGAGATTGCCGGTGCACTCGTCGAACGACCAGCCGTCCAGCTCCGCGAACGGTATGCGGTCCACGCGGAAATCGTTGGCCCGGCCGCGCTCGGCCAGCCATGCAGCGAAGTCCCTGGTGCGCAGCTGGTCGCCTTCCGTGGCCGCCGCGGACAGCGCGATGCGGGACGGCAGGCGCACGTCCGCGCGCGCCTGGAGCGGCGAACGAAGGGACAGAAAAGGCATCAGAGGACTCCTTGGGTCCGGTGTGCCGGACCGCGGGGGCCGGACACGACGGCGTGGGTGAAGTCGGCGGATGTCCGCCGGTGGTTGTCGGGCCCGAAGCCCGGACGCGAGGCGACCACGTCCTTGACGTCGATGAGGTCGCGGGCGGCCCCCTTGTGCACCCGAGTCAGCAACGGCAGAAGCTGGTGCTCCGGCTGGTGGGCCCGACCAGATGCCCCACCCGCAGAATCAGGAATCCGGTTCCCACAACGTCCGTACGTCGTCCCGGTCTCCGGGAGAGAAGTGGTCCGCGGGCTCAGCCGCGCGCGGCCACGAACTCCTTGATCGAGGCGGTGACGTAGTCCAGCTTCTCGTCGGTGAGCGCCGGATAGACCCCGATCCAGAAGGTGTGGTCGGTGATGATGTCGCTGTTCGTCAGCTCGCCCACGATCCGGTGCGGCCGGCCGATGTAGGCCGGGTGCCGGGTCAGGTTGCCCGCGAACAGCCGGCGGGTGCCGATCTTTCGGTCCTCCAGGAATGCCACCAGCTCGGCGCGGCTGAACGGCGCCTCGGGGTCCACCGTGAGCACGAAGCCGAACCAGCTCGGGTCGGAGCGGGGGGTGGCCTCCGGGAGCAGCAGGCCCGGTACACCGTCCAGGCCGTCCCGCAGCCGCCGCCAGTTGCGCTTCCTGGCGTCGATGAAGTCGTCCAGCTTGGCCAGCTGGGTCAGCCCCAGGGCCGCCTGGATGTCGGTCGCCTTCAGGTTGTAGCCGACGTGGGAGAAGATGTACTTGTGGTCGTACCCGGCGGGCAGGGTGCCCATCTGGTACTTGAAGCGCTTGAGGCACTTGTCGTTCTCGCCGGGCTCGCACCAGCAGTCCCGGCCCCAGTCCCGCAGCGACTCCACGATCCGGGCGAGGCCCAGGTTCGAGGTCAGTACGCAGCCGCCCTCACCCATGGTGAGGTGGTGCGCCGGATAGAAGCTGACGGTGGCCATGTCGCCGAAGGATCCGGTGAGCTTCCCGTCGTACAGCGAGCCGACCGCGTCGCAGTTGTCCTCGATCAGGAACAGGTCGTGTTCCTCGGCGAGTTGGGCGATCTCGGTGACGGCGAACGGGTTGCCCAGCGCGTGCGCGATGATGACGGCCCGTGTCCTCGGGCCGATCGCGGCCGCCACCCGGTCGGCTGTCGCGTTGTAGGTGGTGAGGTCCACGTCCACGAAGACCGGGACCAGGCCGTTCTGCAGGATCGGGTTCACGGTTGTCGGGAAGCCCGCCGCGACGGTGATCACCTCGTCGCCCGGCTTCAACCGCCTGTCCTCCAGGACGTGCGAGGTGAGCGCCGACACGGCCAGCAGGTTCGCCGACGAACCGGAGTTGGTCAGGTGCGCCTTGCGGCGCTCGAGTCGTCGGGCGAAGGCCGACTCGAACTTGCGGGAGCTCCGCCCGGCGGCGATGCGCATCTCCAGCGCGGCCTCGACCAAGGCCGTCCGGTCCGCCTCGTCCAGCACCGCGCCGGACGGCCAGATCTCCGTCGTACCGGGGACGAACTCCCGTTCCGCGGAGACCTCCTGGTGGTACTCGCGGACCTTTTCGAGTACCTGTTCCTTGCGATCGCTCACGGTGATTCCTCCTCCATGTCCGGTGCGTTGGCCGTGACGCCGAGCGGTGGGCGCCCGGGCGGCAGTACGGGCGCGAGCAGATCGCGCAGGGAGTCGTCGAGGGACCGGCGTGGCCGCCAGCCCAGCAACCGCTCGGCGCGCGCGATGTCCAGCCGTTGCCACGCGACGTCGGTGCGCGAGGGCGGGCCGTCGAGGTCCTCGACGACCGGGATCTCCAAGCCGCTGAGCGAGACCATCCGGTGGATCAGCCCGCGCATCGGAACCGCCTCGCCGCGGCCCACATTGATCACCCGGCCCGTGACGGCCGCTCCCGGTGCCGTGGCCGCAGCCAGCACCGCGGCGACGGCGTCGCCGACGTCCACCAGGTCGCGGGCCGCGCGCAGCGGCGGGAGCCGCAGCTCGGCGGCCTTCCCGCCGCGCACGTCGGCGCGCGCGGCCTCACCGAGATGGGCGGCGACCCGGCCGAAGAGACTGCCCTCCGGCACTCCGGCACCGAGCACGTTGGCGAGCCGGAGCACCACGCCGTCGACGCCCCGCTCGGAGGCGGCGCGCAGGACGGCCCGTGTGCCCAGGAGTTTGGTGCGTCCGTACGCGGTGACCGGGGCCGGCACGTGGTCTTCGCCGGTGGCCGCGTCCAGTGCGACCGCTCCGTACTCGTGGACGCTGCCGAGCTGGACCAGCCGTACCGGCGGACCGGACAGCTCGGCGAGCGCCGCGACGAGGCGCTCGACCAGTTCGACGTTGCCCGCGGCCATCTGATCCTCGTCTGCCCGCCAGGCCCGGCCGGCCGCGTTGACCACCACGTCGGCGCCGGTCGAGTCGAGCAACCCGGCGATCTCCTCCGGCGCCGCCGCGAGCAGATCCAGGCGTACCGACGTGCGGTCCTTCGCGGGGTCGTACCCACCGGTGCGGGACACCGGGTGGACCCGGGCGCCGAGCGCGGCGAAGGCCTCGCCGATGTGGCGGCCCAGGAATCCGGTGCCGCCCAGGACGACGACCGAGAGCCCGGCCGCCGGACGGGCGTCAGGCGCCACGGCTCGCCCCGTGCTCGACGGCCTTCCACCAGTCGGGGTTGTCCCGGTACCAGGCGACCGTCTCGGCCAGGCCTTCCTCGAAGCCTGTCAGCGGAGCGTAGCCGAGCTGCTCGCGAATCTTGGACTCGTCGATCGAGTACCGCAGGTCGTGCGCCTTGCGGTCCGGGACCCGGCGGATCATCTCCTCGCCCGCGCCGGTCAGTTCGAGCAGCTTGTGGGTGAGGGTGAGGTTCGTGTACTCGTTGCCGCCGCCGATGTTGTAGATCTCGCCGGGATGCCCGTGGTTGAGCACCAGGTGGATGCCACGGCAGTGGTCGTCCACGTGCAGCCACTCGCGGACGTTGCGCCCGTCGCCGTACAGCGGGACTCTGCGGCCCTCCAGCAGGTTCGTGACGAACCGGGGGATGACCTTCTCGGGGTGCTGGTACGGCCCGTAGTTGTTGGAGCAGCGCGTGATGGACAGGTCCACGCCGTGTGTGCGCCAGTACGTCCGGGCGACCAGGTCCGAGCCGGCCTTCGAGGCGGCGTACGGGGAGTTGGGCGCCAGCGGCCACTCCTCGGTCCAGGAACCCTCATCGATCGAGCCGTACACCTCGTCCGTGGAGACGTGCACGACCCGTTCCACGTTGCTCTCCAGCACGGCGTCCAGCAGGGTCTGGGTGCCCAGGACGTTGGTGCGGAAGAATTCGCCGGCGCCCTCCAGGGAGCGGTCGACGTGGGACTCGGCGGCGAAGTGGACCACGGCGTCGTGACCCGGTACGAGTTCGCGCGTCAGCTCGCGGTCGCAGATGTCGCCGCGGACGAACACCAGCCGCTCGTGCGAAGCGGGCAGGTTGTCCCGGTTGCCCGCGTAGGTCAGCTTGTCCAGGGCGGTGACCTGGGCGCCTTCCCAGGCGGAGTACTCGTCGGCCAGCAGTTTGCGGACGAAGTGGGAGCCGATGAATCCGGCCGCTCCGGTGACCAGGATCCTCATGCCGCGACCTCCACCTTGGTGTGGTCCCCGATGACCAGGCGGTGATGGTCCGTGCCCCGGCCGGTGGTGCTGATGGAGGCGGCGCGCCCGATCAGTGAGTCGCGCAGACCGTGGACGCCGGTGACCGATGCCTGGTCCAGGGCGATGGAGCTCTCCAGCCGGCTGTCGGTCACCAGGCAGTCCCGCCCGATGGAGGTGTACGGGCCCACGTGGCTCGCCTCCACGACGGTGCCGGTACCGATGATCGCCGGGCCCTCGACCCGGGACCGCAGGATGCGCGCGCCCACCTCGACCACGACCTGGCCGACGAGGACACTTCCGGCGTCGACGTGACCGTCGACGCGCCGGGTCAGGCCGTCGAGGAGATGGCCGTTGCACTCCAGGACGTCCTCGACCTTCCCGGTGTCCTTCCAGTAGCCGTCGTACCGGCTGGCCCGGACGTCCGCGCCGGAGGAGACCAGCCACTGGATGGCGTCGGTTATCTCCAGCTCGCCACGGGTGCTGGGCTCGATGGCCTTTACCGCCTCGTGGATGGCGGACGTGAAGAAGTACACGCCGATCAGCGCCATGTCGCTGCGCGGCTCCTGCGGCTTCTCCACCAGGCGCAGCACCTCGCCCTCGGGGCCGAGTTCGGCGACCCCGAAGGAGCGAGGGTCAGGCACCTTGTACACGACTACCTGGGCGGCCGGGCGGTGCGCGGTGAACTCCTCGGCCGGGCCGGCGACCCCGTCGGGCAGCATGTTGTCGCCCAGGTACATCACGAAGTCGTCGTCGCCGAGGAAGTCGCGGGCGATGGACACGGTGTGGGCCAGTCCGCGTGGCGCGTCCTGGGGAATGTAGGTGATCCGCAGGCCGAACCGAGAGCCGTCGCCGAGCACGGCCTCGATCTCCGGCCCGCGGTTGCCGACGATGACGCCGACCTCGGTCACCCCCAGATCCCGGACGCCCCGCAGTACGTGGACCAGGACGGGCGTGTTCGCGATGGGGATGAGCTGCTTGGGCATGGAGTAACTGAAAGGCCGCAGGCGGGTACCGGATCCGCCTGCAAGCACCAGAGCCTTCATCGAGAGGTCCTCTCGGTTCGTGTGGTTCTCAGGGCGGCGCAGATCCTCGGCCGCGGCAGTACTCGGTCACCTGGCGGGGGGCATCGCCGAAGGGGAGGGCTGGTGCGCCGCTGGGGCGGAGTGCCACGCCCGACCCGAGCAGTGGCATGGGCTCGGGTCAGTGTCGCTCCGCGGCTGTACTGAAGCGTCGGACGACCGGCATCTCCACGTACCGGTACAGCAGCCATGCCAGGGTGACGGAGGAGACAAGGGCCGACGTGAGATAGACGATCACCATGGCCACGGAGTCGAACGGGCCGTGCAGCACCTTGATGTTGAGGGTGTGGAGCACCAGGTAGTGGCAGAGATAGAAGGCGAACGACGCGTTGCCGAGCGGCACCATCGTGCTCGACGACAGAAACGTCGGGCGCCGTGCGATGTCCCGCTGTGCGGCGGCGACGATGAGCAGCACACTTGGGATCAGCAGGGGTGCCCGCCAGCCGAACAGCATCGGGCCGTAGCTCGCCACGACGTAGCAGGGAACGAACGAAAGCAGCACCCACGGCAGGCTCACCCGCGGGAAGCGGCCGGAGGTCACGAGGAGCGCGGCGAATATTCCGGCGAAGAAGTCGCAGAGGCGGCCGAGCGGAAAGACGTAGGCGAACCACATCTGAAAGCCCGCCACGTTCGGCTCGCCCACGAGCTTTCCGGCGGGCAGGACGTACGCGAGGATCGGTACGAGGAAGGCGCCCGCCACGCAGAGGGCCAGGCCCGTCCAGGCCGCGCGTCGGCCCACGCCGCGGAACCTCCGGATGACGAAGGGGAACACCAGGTAGAACGCGGCCTCCACGGCGAGGGACCAGCCCGGCGCCAGGACACTGAAGTTGACCTGCGGGTTCGGTACCCACACCTGGCCGAGGCTCGCGTAGGCGAGCAGGTCCTGCCACCGGATGCCCACGTCCCACAGCAGCACGGCCGCCGCGGCGCCGACCACGTAGTACAGCGGCAGGATCTTGACGAACCTGCGGCGGTAGAAGCCGCCGGTGCGGTCGGTGGGACGTGCGGACCAGGCAAGGACGAAGCCGCTGAGGACGAAGAAGAAGCTCACGCCGAGGCCGCCCAGCGCGCCGGCCGCGGTATTGAAGCAGGCCTGGGTCCGCTGGTCGGCGAAGGTGGGAAAGACCAGGCTCGAGGAGTGGCTCACGAAGACCGAGAGCGCCGCGAAAAAACGCAGCCCGGTCAGCGAGTCGAGCCTGGCACGGTCGGCCGGGGCAGGCGGCGCCCCTTCCTGCGGGCCTGCCCCCCGCTTGCGTATCTCCGCTCTGTCGAGGGAAGTCACTGCTCTCTCCGCGACCTCACGGCCGCGAGGCCGCCCTCGTAGCCGAGCACCACGGTCATCGATCCCTGTGTCATGACCTTTTCTCCAAAGGGGTGGGTGGTGTTCAACTGTGGAAACCAGAAAGGGGACGCCGGAAAACGGCGTCCCCTGGGACAATCCGGAGCATCGCTCCGAGACGTCAGCCGGAAGAAGAACTCACGATGCAGCGGGCAGAATGTTGTGGTTGGAGCGGAACAGGTTGGTCGGGTCGTACTTCGCCTTGATCTGGGCGAGCCGGTCCCCTGTGGCCCCTGGGAAGACCGCCTCCCGGATCTGCTCCTGCTCCACGTCCATGATGAAGTTGACGTAGGCGCCGGAGTCGGACTGCCGCATGGCGGCCGTGAACTCCTCGACCCAGGTCGCGTGCAGGTCGGCCTCGGCCGCGTCGGCGTAGATGGCGGACAGGTGAGCCATGATCTTGCTCTGTCGGTGAGCGAACGCCGTGGCGTCGGACGGGACCCGTGCCATGGCCCCGCCCAGCACCCGCAGCTGCGCCCCGGCGACCATCGCGCTCGAGGCGGTGACGTGCTCCAGGATGGTCTCGGCGGTCGCGCTGTCGACCTTGTCGACGAAGATGTTGCGCGACACGGAGATGGGGTGCTCCAAAGGGTCCGCCGGCGGGAACATCCCGGGGTACGGCATGGCCTGCACCATGTCGGCCAGCGGCGGGACGATCGCCCGGAACCGGCCGATGACCTCCTCACCCGCCTCGGCGGGGCCGGCGTAGCACATCATCGCGAGGATGATCGGCTTGCCGTGGTACTCCTCGGGCACGAACGGGAAGGGGGGCGCGGTCCACACGTTCACGATCGTGGAGAGCTCCTCGGGGGCGGCCTCGGCTTCGGCGATGAAGGCCTCGAGGATCTCGGGGGTCACCGGGGTCACCATCATGCCGCCGTACACGCCGTCGAGTTCGTGCAACCGGAACTTGAAGCGGGTGGCCACCCCGAAGTTGCCGCCACCGCCACGGATGGCCCAGAACAGGTCGGGGTGGTTGTGCTCGTCCACCACCAGCAGTTCACCGTCAGCCGTGACGATCTCCGCGGCGAGGAGATCGTCGATGGTCATTCCGTGCTTGCGGGTCAGGTAACCGATGCCGCCACCCAGGGTGATGCCCCCGACCCCGACCAGGGCGCCGTCGCCGAATCCGGTCGCGAGCCCGTGCTCCGCGGCGGCTGTGGTGTACTCGCCGGCGGTGATGCCGGTCTCGGCCCAGGCGGTACGGGCCTCGATGTCGATCTCCAGCGCCCTCATGTCGGACAGGTCCAGGACGATGCCGCCGTCGCAGACACTGTGCCCGGCCGGGCTGTGTCCACCGCTGCGGACGGCCAACTCGAGCCCGGTCTCTCGCGCCAGCGCCACGACGCTCGCCACCTGTGCGGCGTTCCCCGGGCGCAGGATGACGGCGGGCCTGCGGTCGATGTCGCCCGCGTACACGCTGCGCGCCGCTTCGTACTCGGCACTACCAGGCCTGATGACCTGTCCGTACTGCTCATCGGTGAGTTCCCCGACAGACAGGGGAATGCGGCCGAGAGGTGCTGTCACAGAGTGACTCCTTAATATCCGTCGCTGGTTGATTTGCGTCTCCGGTCCACGGGATTCTGCAGACGCTCCGACCCTGCCACCCGAGTCTTTTCCCTGTCAAACCCCAGAGGAAAGTCCACTCAAAATCGAGTGACATCGAGTTGCCCACGCCCAGCATGCGGACACGTGCCCTCGCGGCGGATTTCTCGCGTGCCGAGGAACCATTTCAGTACGAGCTCCCGCGCCGCACCAGGAAGTGCTTCGAATAGAGGCCCTATTCAGATTGCCCTGGCCTCGATGAGGCAGAACCCGGGCCCCCCGAGCTGTGTCACGGATACGACGTCGAGGCCCGCCCTGTGGCACACCTCGTCGAACTCGGCGCGGGTGCGCTCCCTGCCGCCCCAGTTCACCAGCATGTTGATGTCGCCGAGATAGAGCCCCACGGCATGGGGGTCGACCACCTCGGACAGGACGGGCTCCACGATCAGGACGCGCCCGTCCGCCGGAAGCACCTCGCGGACGTGGCCGAGGATCGTGACGCACCGGTCGTCCGGCCAGTCGTGCAGGATGCTCTTGATCAGGTAGACGTCGGCGCCTTCGGGAACCGAGGTGAAGAAGTCCCCCGGCACCACGGAACAGCGGTCCGTCAAGCCGTCGCGCCGCATGGTCTCCGAAGCCTGGGCCAAGCCCTCCTCGGTGTCGTAGAGGATGCCCGTGAGGGAGGTGTGTTCCCGCAGGACGCCGGCGAGCAGGGTGCCGTCGCCGCCTCCGATGTCAGCGACCGTGGCGAAGCGGCCGAAGTCGAAGGCGCCCGGCAGCACCGCCGCGGTGGCCCGAGTCGCCTGGCTCATCGCCTCGTTGAAGCCCGCGGAGCGCTCCGGGTGGTCCTTGAGATAGCTGAAGAAGTCCTTGCCGAAGGCCTTCTCGAACGAGGTGTCCCCGGTACGGATGCTGTCGGTCAGGTGCTCCCAGCCGGGCTGCATGAGCCGCTCCATGAACCCGGAGGACGTGACCAGCGAAGCCATGGAGCCGGGGCGCCCCGGGTCGAGGAGGGTGCCCGCGGACGTCACCGAGAAGGCGCCCGGCGCGGACTCCTCGAGGAGGCGCAGGCCGGCCAGGGCACGGAGCAGCCGAAGTGTGGGCTGCGGGGCCGTGCCGGCTTCCTCGGCCACGTCGGTGGCGAGCCTTTCCTTGTCGCCCATCAGCTCGACGATCCTCAAGTCGACGGCCGCGCGCACGGTGTGCGCCGCCAAGCTCCCGAACATGAGTTGAACGACGTATCCGCGGTCCTCCATCGCTGCCGCCTGGACCTCGTCGTGCGCCACAGTGCTTCCCCTTCCGCTCTATGTGCTTAATATGCGCCGGCGGTCCGCTCAGCCGATCCGGGCCGATCTCCGGGTGAAGTCGGACCGATTTCTGGGCATAGGCGCCCGGACTGTGCCACCCGCACCTTTCCCTTGTCAAACCCGACATGGAACTTCCGATCAAATTCGGCCAAGGAATCGGGTTTCCTGTACCGACATATGGAGCTCGCGTCGATCGGGGGTTATTCACCAACCCCTTTTTGGGGCTGACCAGCCGCCCTGTCATGAATCAGACTCTCGGCCATAAGGCAACCGGGAATTCACTGAGGAACCATCGCGGCACGAGGCTCAGCCGGACGACTTCCCGAGTTTGAGCACGCGTGCGCCGTAGGCGAGGGCATCGGACGCCGAGTCGATCCTCATGCCCGCGGCAGCTGCGAGATCCTGCCACTGGGCGTACGTGCGTTCCCGCCCCCCGAAGTAGGCCATCATCCGGAGATCCCCGCTCGTGAAACCCGGATCCGGCCTGGAAGGCGACTGGTCGGCGCACTCGATGAGCAGCACGGAGCCACCCGGCTCCAGCGCCTCCGCGCAGTGGCGCAGAATCCGCACGGCGTCGTCGTCCGACCAGTTGTGCAGAACGAACGACACCGTGATCAGGTCGGCCGTCACCGGCAGCGGATCGAAGAAGCTGCCGTCGACCACGCTGACCCTGGCGGCCAGTTCGGTCTCCTCGAACTTCGCTCGCGCCCTGGCCGCCGGGCCGGGGAGTTCCAGCAGGGTGGCGCTGATCCCGGGCTCCTTCGCCAGCACGGTGGCGATCAGGTCACCGTCCGCGCCGCCCACGTCGAGGAGGTGACGCACACCGGTCCAGTCATGGCGCTCCACCGCCTCGTTGAAGATGCGCTTCTGGCCGTGCGCCATCAGGTCGTAGAAAGTGGAGCCGAGGACCGCGTCGTCCGAGACGTCGTCCCAGAATTCCCTGCCGTACCGCTTCCTGTAGACGGAGCCGCCGTCGCGGACGGCGTCGAAGAGGTGAATGAGCGCGAGGTCCGCCCGCCCGATCATGTGCGTCGGGTCCAGCCACCCCACCTGGGACACCGGGTGACCGTGGGCCAGCAGCTCGCCGAGGGTGGTGGGCACGTAGTGGCCCGGCGTGGACTCCGCCAGCACGTCGATGGCGACCAGGTGCCGGATCAGCCTCCCCAGTGTCTCCTCATGGGAATCGGTCACCTTCGCGAGCGACTCGACGTCATGGACGCCGTCCTGTATGTGGTCGACCAGCCGCAGGTTCGCGGCCACCCGCAGCGCCATGGGGGTGACAAGGTCACCGAGCCGCATCAACGTGGCGAACTCCGGGGGGAGTTCAGCGACCACGGAGGGGGACGTCAGTTCATCCTTGGACATGTGATTCTCCGATCGACGTGGGCGATGTCGAGCCCTGTTCGTGTGCAGGGCCGAACCACCTGGTGAGCGCGGTCTTGAGGGCCGCGGTGGCGGTTTCCGGCGTGGCCGGGCCGGCGGGGCCGATGGGCGCCACCCAGGCGACATGGCCGTCGGGGCGGATCAGAACGGCCGCGGGGGCCGGGACGTCGCCGATCACCGGGTACGTCCAGTGATCGTCCTGGCACTCCGCCTCGACGAGGTCCACCCGGTCCGTCCAGCCGTCGAGGGCGGCACGGAGCTCGGGTCGTCCGGTGAGGTCGAGCAGAACGGGTCGTGCGGTGTGCAGCAGCTCGAAGACGCGTGTCTGCCCCGAGGGTGACTTGATGTCGAGGTCGGGCATCCGGCGACCGAGGGCCGGATGCCCGTCGCCCACCGGGTAGTGGACGTCGAGCTGCGTGCAGGCGCCGCCCAGGTACCGATTGGCGTCCGCGAACCGGACAAGGGCGCCGAACACCTCGCGGAGCGCCTCGGTCTGGGCGTCCGGGCGCCAGAGGGCGGTCTGTGCGCGGGTACTGCCGAGCATGCGCTCGGCGGCCGGGTGCCGTTCGTCGTGGTAGCTGTCGAGCAGTTCCTCGGAGGCCTGCCCGCGCACGACGGCGGCGAGCTTCCAGCCCAGGTTGACGGCGTCCTGGACCCCAAGGTTCATTCCCTGTCCGCTGGAGGGGAAGTGGATGTGCGCGGCGTCTCCGGCCAGCAGGACCCGTCCGTCGCGGTACCTGTCGGCCTGCCGGGCGGCGTCGCTGAAGCTGCTGAGCCAGTGCGGGCTGTGCATGCCGAAGTCGGTTCCGGCGATCCTGACGCATGCCTCGCGGAGCCTCTCCAGGGTCACCGGGGTGTCTCGGCTCGTGGCCTTGTCGAACTCCATGGTGATCACCCGGTGCGTGCCGGGCTGGTCGGAGTCGAAGATCATGAAGGACCCGTGCTCCCGTCGGCCCTCGGGTCCGAAGATGATTCCGGGGGGCGGGTCGGTGAGCTTGACGTCGCCGAGCAGTGCGGTCACGGTGGCCGGCGTGCCGGGGTAGCCGATGCCGGCCAGCTTGCGTACGGCACTGCGGCCGCCGTCGCAGCCCACCAGGTAGCCGGCGCGCAGCCGCTCGGTGCCCTGGACCCCGGCGACCTCCACCTCGATCCCGGTCCCGTCCTGGCGCAGGCCGATGACCTCGGCGGACCGGCGCAGCCGTACGCCCAGCTCGATCGCACGTTCCTCCAGGAGTCGCTCGACCCGGGACTGGTGGAGGGCGAGCGCGTACGGATGTCTCGTCGGGAGGTTCCCGATGTCCAGAGGTATGAAGGAGAAGTGTGCGAGCGGCCCCGTCCTGCCGACCGCGAGGAACCGGTCCGCGATCCCGCGCTGGTCGAGAAGCTCCACGCTCCGGGCGTGGAGGCCGCCGGCCCGGGACTCACCGCTTCGCTCCGCGAGCCGTTCCAGCACCAGCACGTCCACTCCGGCGAGCCGCAGCTCGCAGGCGAGCATCAGCCCGGTCGGGCCGGCACCGGCGACTATCACATCCGCCACAGGACACCTCTCTTGTTCCGCCGTGCATCTGCGTGCAGGCGATGTCGTCGACGGCTCCACGGCAGTCGTCTCGGGGTGTGCGGGAGGCCGCCGACCGCCGACGGCCCCCCGTTGCCCCCTACCGGAAGTCGGCCGCGTGATCGGCGGCCCACTGGTCAAACGTGCGTGCGGGGCGGCCGGTGACCTCCTCGACCGTCGGTGAGATCTCCGCCGGTACGCCGGCGCGCCCCGCCTGGAACCTGAGGGTCATGTCCGCGAGTTCGGGCGGGACCCGGTTCCGGATCATCTGCTCGCGCGCCACGGCCCGCGGCACCTCCTCGTACCGCACCGGACGTCCGACGGCCTCGCCGATCCGCCGGGCCTGCTCGGCCTGGGTGAGCGGCTCGGGCCCGGTCAGCACGTATTTCGCGCCCACGTGCCCGTCCGTCCGCAGCGCGCGGGTGGCGACGTCCGCGATGTCACGCTCGTCGATGAGCGCCGTCTCGGCCTCCGGGTACGGCCCGCGCACCACACCACCGGCGCGGATCTGCGGTGCCCACTGCAGGGTGTTGACGGCGAAACCGCAGGGCCGGACGAGGGTCCACTTCAGCCCGGACGTCTCGACCTCGTGCTCGATCTCCCTGTGGTACGCCACGATCGCGTTGTCGGCGCCGTCGGTGGTGTACTCGACGGAGGACGACGAGAGCATGACGACCCGGCGTACCCCGCGTTCTCTTGCGGCCCGGAGGACCGGCCCCGCCGTGCCCGGCGAGGGGAACAGGAACAGCGCGCAGACGCCCTCCAGCGCGGGCTCCACCGTCTCCGGCCGGGTGAGGTCTCCACCGACCACCTCGGCCCCCGCCGGCAGGCGGGCTCCCTCGGGGCTACGGGTCAGCGCGCGCACGGACTCGCCCGCGGCGAGCAGTTGACGGACGACATGACGACCGACGTTCCCGGTCGCTCCGGTCACCAGGAACACGGACCCCTCCCCGTCTCCGGCCTCTCCGGATCAGCCTCGGCAACGTCATTCCGCACGTGACCGCTCCCTCAGACCGGCGAAGCGGCCGCCCTGGAAGATCAACGGCCTCGCGCCGGGCCCCAGGGACCAGTCCTCTGCTTCGGCGATCACCAGGTGGTGGTCCCCCGCGACCTGAACGGTCCTGATCCGGCAGTCCAGCCAGCCCAGTCCGTCCACTGTCACGGGGCGCCCGGCGGGGGTCCGGGCCCAGTCCCGGCCGGCGAACCGGTCCGCGTCGGGTGCCGAGAAGGTCCGGCAGATCTCCTCCTGCGTATCGCTGAGGATCGAGACGGCGAAACCGCCCGTGGCCCGGATGGCCGGCCACGTGGTCGAGGTCAGCGCGGCGCAGAACGCGATCAGAGGCGGATCGAGTGACACGGAGGTGAAGGAGTTCACCGCCATGCCGACGGGCCCGCCGTCCGACTCCGCGGTCACCAGCACCACTCCGGTGCCGAAACATCCCAGTACATCGCGGAAACTGCGCTGGGTGAGCACACTCGCGTCCCTTTCCCGGGTGTCAGCGAAAACTGCCGGCGTTGTCGCGCGCCCACTGCGCGAACGTCCTCGCCGGCTTCCCGGTCACCGTTTCGACGGTGGGCAGGGCCTGGGTCTCCGCCACGGTGGGGCTGCCGAGGAACTCAAGGGTGGCGGCCACGATCTCGGCCGGCATGTGCGCGGCCATCGACTCCTGGGCCCGCTCCGGAGTGATCTCCTCGTGCCGCAGCTTCCGGCCGATCGCCTCGCCGATCGCCGCCACCTGCTCGACGGGCGTGATCGGCGCGGGGCCGGTGAGCGCGTAGGCCGCGCCGGCGTGCCCGTCCTGGGTGAGCGCGGTTCGGGCCACGGCCGCGATGTCACCGGAGTGGACGGCGGGCAGGGCCACCTGCGCGTACGGCGTGCGGATCACGTCGCCCGCCGCGAGCTGGGCCGCCCAGGACCGGGTGTTGGAGGCGAACTGGCCCGGACGCAGGAACGTCCACTCCAGTCCGGACTTCTCCACGGCGCTCTCGGCCTCCTGGTGCACCTTGCCGATGAAGGAGTCCGGGCGGGTCTCCACGGCCATGGTGGACAGCAGCACGACCCGCCGTACCCCGGCGCGGGCGGCCTCCTCGAGGACCGCGGCCTCGTTCCCGGACATCATGAGGAAGAGGGACTCCACCCCGGAGAAGGCCTTGGCCAGCGACCGCGGTGTGCTGAAGTCCCCCTCGGCCACGTCCACATCGGCCGGGAGCTCGGCCCGCGCCGGGTCCCGGGTGAGCGCCCGAACGGCGACCCCCTCGGCACGCAGTTGCCGCAGCAGCTCGCCGCCGACGTTGCCGGTGGCTCCGGATATCAGAATCATGACGTCACCTTTCGGAATGTGTTGATGTGTTCGGCCACCCATTGGGCGAAGGTCAGCCCGGGCCTGCCCAGATAGGGGTCGACCGGCGCGATCTCGTGCGGGCGGCCGACCATCCTCGCGAACATCCGCAGCCGTGCCTCCACGGCATGCGGGGGGACACCGGCCCGGAGCCACTCCTGCCGCGCCTCGTCGTGGGTGAGCTCCGCGAATCGGACCGGCTCGCCGGTCACTTCGCCGATGATCCGTGCCCGGTCGGCGTAGCTGAGCGACTCCGGCCCACTGAACAGCGGTGTGTCGCCCACGAGTTCGTCGGTCAGCAGAGCGCGGGCGGCAATGGCCGCGATGTCACGCTCATGAACGGGGGCGGTCCACGCATCCCCGAAGGGGAAACGGGCGACGCCGTCGGTCCTGATCTGCTCGGCCCACTCCAGGGCGGTCGCCGCGAACCCTCCGGCGGGCCGCAGGAAGGTCCATTCCACACCGGTCTCCTCGATCTGACGCTCCAGATCCCGGTGCTTCACGCCGATCATGTTCTTGGGGTCGTCGTCGAGGACCGAGTAGGACGACAGGGCGACGATGCGGCGGACTCCCGCCGCCTTCATCCGGGCGATGGGCTCCGCGGAGCCTCCCGGGAAGGCGTTCATGACGAAGAACACCGAGGTGATGCCGTCCAGGGGCAGATCGGCGGTGGCGGCCACCTCGGCCTCGGCGGGCAGGCCGGCCCTGGCCGGGTCGCGGCTGAGGGCCCGTACCTTTCGACCGGCCGCGAGCAGCTCGTCCACGAGCGGCCTGCCGACGGTCCCGGTGGCTCCGCTTACCAAGATCATTGTTGTCTCCCTAGGACGGCCCGACGAGACCCTGGAGATTCATGGTGTAGGCGAGCCCCGCGGGCTCGAACTGCATGACCGCGTGGCTCGCGACCGAGCGCACGTCCCGCCAGTACCGCCCCAGCGGGTGCCCGTCCTCCTGGGCCCTGGTGCCGCCGATCCTCAGCAGCCGGTCGGTCGCGCCGACCAGCATCTCCAGCGCCAGCGCGCAGTCCCTGCGGTTGCGGAGCGCGAGCCCCGGCGGCACGGCGGCACCGTCCGAGACGGCGGCGGCCCGCTCCAGCAGCATCTGGGCCGCGTCGATCTCTCCGGCGGCCCGGGCGAAGTCCACCTGGTAGGGCTCGCCGGCCGCGGCCCGGGGACCCGTCGGGGCGACCGCCACGAGCTGCTCCGCGATGGCGAGCGCGGCACGCGCGGCGCCCAGTACGGGAGCGACGAACATCAGCCCGCTCACGGCGGGGTTCGACAGTTGGGTGTACCCCGGCAGGCCCACCATCGCGCCCCGCATCGCGTCCTCGCGCAGACAGGTGCGGTGCTCGGGCACGAACACGTCGTCCAGGACGACCGTGTGGCTGCCGGTGGCCCGCATGCCGAGGGAGGACCAGGTGTCTTCGTAGGTGTAGTCCTCGCGCGGTACCGCGAAGAGCCTCATCGGCTGCCCGCCGGACTGCGGGCCCGGGGCGGGGCCGGTCAACAGCGCCCAGTCGAAGTGCTCGACGCCGCTGACGTAGGTCCAGGACCCGGAGAGCCGGTACCCGCCATCCACCGGGACCGCCGTACCCATCGGCTTGAAGACGATCGCCAACATCACGTCGGGACCGGCCGCCCAGATGTCGGCCTGGCTCTGCTCCGGCATACAGCACACGTACCGGGCGGAGTAGGCGGCGACGCTGGCGAGCCACGCCGTCGAGGGGCACTCCTCAGCGAGCTTCGCCACTGCGGCGGTCAGGTCCGTGTGGCTGTGCTCGGGCCCTCCCCAACGGGTCGGCACCCGCCACCGGGCGAACCCGGCGTCCACCATCGCCTGGATGACCTCCGGGCTCACCCTGCGCTCGACGTCGGCCTGCGCGGCCTGCGCCCCGGCCAGCTTGGCGAGCTCGGCCAGCGCCGCCTGTGTCTCTGTCGAGAGTGACATGCCGGTCGTTCTCCTTTCACGCACCGTCACGGACGGGCGGGATGTTGTGGTTGATGCGGAACAGGTTGTGCGGGTCGTACTCGGCCTTCAGCGCGGTCAGCCGCCGGTAGTCCGGCTCCGCAAAGGCCCGTCGCACCCGCTCGGGGTCGGAGTCGTGGTCGAACAGGAACCCCGGCAGCAGCGCGCCGGAGTCCCACGGCCTCAGCCGCTCCATCACCTCGTCCACGGCCCGGCGCACCGCGTCCGCATCCTCGGCCGGGGCGGGCATCCGCAGCCACATGTGGAACGCGGCGTCCCTGGTGCCCACCGCGTGCGCACGGTGGGGCGGCCGGCTCAGCGCCCCGCCCAGGTGCCGAAGTTCGATGCCGGGGAACGGTCCTTCGGGCGCCGTCGGATCTATGAACGAGACCAGCGTCTCGACCGCCGCGTCGTCCAGCTCGTACAGCAGTGCGCTGCGGAAGTGCACCCTGACCGGGTTCTTCGGGTCGTGGTGCATCTCGGTGATCCGCGCGTACGGCATCACGGCGCAGGTGTCGTTCTCCGGTTCGAGCGCGCGCAACGGTTCCACCAGCCGGGCGCCATGCGTTTCGTCGCCGGTGTAGACGATGTGCACCTGCACGAACGAGCGGCCACGCCACTCATCGGGCAGCTGTGGCACGTCCGGGAGCCGCAGCAGTGTCACCGAGGACGACATCTCGTCCGGCTGCTCCTTGGCCCAGGCCAGATAGGACCGCACCACGTGCGCCGCGTGCGCGGGGTTCTCACCCGGGTAGTAGAGCTCGCCGCCGTAGACGCTCCGCAGCGGCACCAGGTCGATCTCGGCAGCGGTGACCACGCCGAAGTTGCTGTTGCCGCCCCGTACCGCCCAGAACAGGCCGGGTTCCTGGGTGGGCGAGACCGTGCGGACGCGGCCGTCTGCCGTGACCAGGTCGAGGGAGCGGACATGGTCCGCGGCGAAGCCGTACGTGCGGCAGGTCAGTGGCAGTCCGCCGCCGGTCAGGTAGCCCGTCACCCCGACCTGGTCGGAGGAACCGCACAGCGGCGCGAGGCCGTGCTCGGCTGCGGCGGCGAGCACCTCGCCCCAACGCAGCCCCGCCCCGATCCGGGCGGTTCGAGCCCGCGGATCGACGGACAGTTCCCGCAGGTTTCTGGTCGAGACGAACACCGCGCCGGCGGCGGGCACCGACCTGCCGTGCCCGGTCGACTCCACCGCGACCGGCCGGTTCCCCGTGGCGGCGAACCGGACGGCGGCGGCCACATCGTCGGCGTCGGCGGCGACCACGACTGCGACAGGACGGTGTTCGACGGTGAGCAGCCAGCCGGAGGTCGCCTCCTCGAACCCGTCGTCCCCAGGGTGGAGCGTGCGTCCGCGGATCGGTGCGCCCAGGCTCACGACGTCGTGCCAGGGCGCTGGTTCGTCACCGACTCGTTCGCCCGCGGACTCGGCCGTGGTGGTGTGCACCAACACGCCGTCGGGGGTGTAGATCCGGGCGGTGCCGACTCCTGTGTGCGCGTCCCCCTCAAGGTGGGCCTCGACGTGAGCCTGCAGATGCCCCGCGTGGCCGCTCGCCGGGGTGAAGGTCTCGGTGAGTTCGTAGGTGAAGCGCCCCGCCTGCTCGGCGGCCCAGGTCCCGGTGCCCACGGTGACGGGGGTACGCAGAGCGATCGTTCCGTCCGGTGCGAACGAGATGGTGTAAGGGTCGGTTTGACCGTCGTGGTGCACCGAGCCGGTCCAGACACCCACGGGGCTCCGGCCCGCGTCGGCCGCGGAGTTCGTATCCAGCATGTCAGCCATCCGTCTTCTCTGAGGACTTCGCCGTATCGGCCGTCTCCGCGAGCGGCGGAGGGCCCGGCAACCGGGTGTTGCGCAGCAGGGTCGCGGCCGCTGCGGCCAGCACGGCGAGCACCGCACCGACGATCGCGGTCGTCTGCAGGCCATGCACGAATGCCTCACGGGCCGCCGACAACAGCCGGGAGCTGTCGGCGTCCGGCAGCGTGCGAGCGACGTCCACCGCGGCGGCGAGGGTGTCCTCGGACGCCCTGCCGACGTGGGCGGGCAACCCCTCGGGGAGCTTGTCGGCCAAGTTGGCCCGGTACACCGCGAAGCCGATGCTGCCGATCACCGCGATCCCCAGCGCGCTGCCGAGCTCGGAGCCGGTCGCGCTCATCCCGGACGCGGCGCCGGCCCGCTCGGGCGGGGCGGCTCCCACGATCATTCCGGTGCCCAGCACGGTCAACGGGCCGAGCCCGAGACCGATGACGGACGTCCCGGCCACCGCGATGACCAGGTCGGAGGGGCCGTTGACCCGGCTCAGCAGCACCATGCCGAGCGCGGAGACCAACAGGCTCGCGGACAGCAGGCTGCTCAGCTTCATCCGTCCGGCGAGCGCCGGTCCCCCCATGGAGCCGACGAACACTCCGAAGGTGATCGGCAGCGACCACAGCCCGGCCTGGACCGGGGGCAGGCCCCGCACCAGCTGCAGATACTGCAGGACGAGGAACTGTGACCCGGCGGCGAGCAAGGTGGCGAGCACCACCATGCCCAGGGCGATGCCGAACAGTTTGTTACGGAACAGGGTGAGGTCGACCAGCGGCTGCTCGAGCCGGCGCTGGCGGGAGAGGAAGAGCGCCGCCAGCGCCAGGCCGACGACGAGGGCTATGCACGACTCTGGCTCCAGGCCCTCCTGGGCGATCCGCTTGATGCCGTAGATCAGGGCGAGCATGCCGACGACGGACATGATCGCGCTGATGAGGTCCGGACGGGCGACCGAGCGGTCCCGGTACTCGGGCAACACGATCGGGCCGAGGATGACCAGCAGCACCATCACGGGAACGCCGATCAGGAAGACCGATCCCCACCAGAACCACTCCAGGAGCGTGCCGCCGACCAGCGGGCCGATCACCGTGCCGACGCCGAAGAAGCCGGTCCACGCCCCGATCGCGGCACCCTGCTGCTTGGGGTCCTGGAACATGATCCGGATCAGGGAGAGGGTGGAGGGCATCAGTGTGGAGCCCGCGATTCCCAGCAGCGCCCGGGCGGCGATGAGCATCGCCGGGTCGACCGAGAAGGCCGAGACCACCGAGGCCGCTCCGAACGCGACCGCGCCGGTCAGCAGCAGCCGCCGGCGGCCGATCCTGTCCCCGATCGCGCCCATGGGGATGAGGAAGCCCGCGATGAGGAAACCGTAGATGTCCACGATCCACAGCAACTCGGTGTTGCCGGGCCGCAGGTCGGCGGTGAGAGTGGGCAGAGCCAGATGCAGGACGGTCAGGTCCATGGCGATGAGCATGGTGGGCAGCGCGAGGACCGCCAGCCCCAGCCATTCTCTTCGGGTCGCCCGCGGTGCCGCCGTACCCACGTCGGTACTCAAAGAAAAGTCTCCTTGCGTTGTCATTGGCTGAACTACGGGACCCGAAGACCTGACGTCGGGTCGGGGTCACGACCGCACGTCGTGCCAGCCCGCGAGCGACCCCGCAGCGAGCGCCGCACGCAGCCCGGGTGCCTTCGCGTCCTTCTCCGAGATCAGCGGTGGCTCGCTGAACCCCCAGGGGAGCGCCAGGTCGGGGTCGAGCGGATCGATGTCGATCTGCGTGCCGGGCACGTAGCCCGTGGAGACCACGTAGCAGACGCAGGCGTCGCCGGTGAGCGACAGGAATCCGTGCCCGACCCCCTCCGGCACGTACACGCACCGCCCGGACTCGGCGTCCAGCTCGGTCACGTGATGCGTACCGAAGGTGGGCGAGCCGACCCGCAGGTCGACGACGATGTCGCGGAGCGCCCCGCGTACGCAGGTGACGTATTTGGCCTGCCCCGGCGGTACGGCCACCCCGTGGATACCCCGGAGTACGTTCCGCCGGGACACCGAGAAGTTGACCTGTTCCGGCCGGAACGGGCATCCGGTGACCGCCTCGACCTGGTCGGAGCGGAACGCCTCGAAGAACGCGCCCCGCTCGTCGCGGATCTGCCGCGGGGTGAACACGAACGCACCCGGCACCCGGGTCTCGACCACGTCCATGTCCGGTTCAGTCCCGGGTCCGGTACTGCGCGGCCATCCGCTCCAGTACGGGCACGATCTCGCCGGGGCCGGGGGCGGCGGTCATGTCCGCGTACACAGCGGCGGTCCCCTGCTGGAACGACGGCTCGGTCAGCATCCTGGACAGCTCGCCGCCCACCTGCTGCGCGGTCAGCCCGTCGCTCGCCAGGACCACACCCGCACCCCTTGCCTCCAGGTAGCGGGAGGTGTTCAGCGCGCTGCCCAACTCCTCCCCGACGATCATCTGGGGCACCCGGTGCGCGGCCGCTGCGAAGAACGTGCCGAAGCCACCGTGGTGGATGACCGCCGAGCAGCTCGGCATCACCTGGGTGAGCGGGACGTAGTCGAGGATCCGCACGTTGTCGGGGACGCGCGCGTCCTCCCCCAACTGGTCCGCGTTGACGGTGGCGACGACCTCGATGTCCATGTCGGCGACCGCCTCGAAGGCAGCCATGACCCGCGGGTCCGGGCCGTCGTGGACCGTGCGCCCCGTGACGCCCAGCGACAGGCACACCCGGGGCCGCGACGGTGGCCGCGACAGCCACTGCGGCGCCGGGGCCGCCCCGGTGTACGGCACCCAGCGCATCGGGACCCGGCGCAACCCTTCGGGCCCGGGCAGCCGCGAGGGGATCGGGTCCACGGTGAAGTCGCCGAACAGCAACTCCTCGGAGAAGTCGTGGCCGAACCGCCCGAACACCGGCGCCAGGAGCCCGGCCAGCGGGTCGGTGTCCGCACTCACCGCGGTCGCCGGGTCATCCATGCGTTCGACCAAGCGGCTACGGACCCAGCCGAGGTAGTCGGGGCCCCACATCAGCCGAGCGGACGCGGCCCCGGACTCGCGGGCCGCGACCGCCCCCACCGGACAGGCCGGATCCCAGATCACCAGGTCCGGTTGCCAGTTCCGGGCGAACTCGACCAGGTTGTCGGCGAGTTCCTGCCGTCCCTCCTCGTCCGGGTGGTATCGCTTGTTCGCGGCCACCAGGTAGTAGCGGGTCGCCCGCCAGAGCCGGTCGAAGTCGGAGCCGGCCTCGAACCCGAGCGCGTCGCTGAAGCGGTCCAGCTCCGCATCGGTGATCGGCGGGGGCGGCGAGGTGCGCTCGCCGATCCCGACCGCCGTGAGACCGGCCGCGGTGATCTGCTCGACCAGACCGGTGTTGCTGGCCACCCGTACGTCATGTCCGGCGCTCTGCAGCGCCCACGCGAGCGGGACGCTGGGGTACAGGTGAGCGGTCAGTGGTGCGACCGCGATGAGAATCCGCATGTGAACAGCCTTAGTTGTCGTGGTTGCCAACGCGCCCCGGCGGCGTGCCGCGGGTCCAGACCACCTCGAACGCGAGGCGGGCGAAGCGCCAGCCGGCGTCGGTGCGCACCGCCTCGCCCTCGAAGCGGTCCCCGACTTGGAAGGGCTCGGGTGTCCCGGGTGTCTTGTGCGCCCCTGGCTGCCCGGGCAACTGCTCCGGTGTCGCCTCGTGGGCGTGCACGTGGGTGGCGATCAGGTTTCCCCTCACTCGCGCCCGGTCCCCGTCGATCTCGACGAGGTGGCCGGCGGCCACGTGGTGGGTCCGCTGCCACTTGCCCATCATCGCGGCGGTGAACTCGGCCATGCCGGCCACACCGTTGTGACCACCCGTCAGGAACTGGAACCTGCCGTCCTCCGTGAAGATCGACCGCGCCCAGGCGTCGTCGAACCGCGCCTCGTCCAGACCGGCCAGATAGCGGTCGACCAGGTCCTGGACGTCCATCCGGTCGCCGAGCAGATGCAGTCGGCCCGCGTCGTGTGACATGTGCGTCCTCCTCAGCTCTCAGCCCATCGGGGCGGCCGGGGCGCCGAACCAGCGGCCCAGCGCGTCGGTCAGCTCCTCCTGCCCGCCGGGCGCGGCCCAGGCCACGTGCCCGTCGGGCCGCACCAGCACGGCGTCCACCGGCGGGACCGAGGAGTCGGCGGCCGGCTTGGCGCTCACCACGTCCACCCGGTCGGCCCACGGCCGCGCCGCCTGTCGTACGGACGCGTCGTCGGCGAGGTCGAGGACGAGGCCGCGCGCGCCGCGCAGCAGCGGGAAGACCGTGACCGTCCCCGTCTCGCCGGCGAGTTCGAGGTCGGGCATCCGCAGGCCGAGCAGCGGGTGGTCACCCGGGCCCGTCGGGTACCGGATCTCCAGCCCGCTGACCATGCCGGCCAGATGCCGGTGCACGACCTCGTGGTCCGTGAGCTCGCTCAGCACGTCGCGGAGCGGCTGCATCTCGGTGCCGCCGAGGAAGAGCAGCCCTTGGGCGCGGGTGTTGTTGAGCAGCCGCTCGCCCACCGCGTGCCGCTCGTCGTGGTAGGTGTCGAGCAGCGTGCCCGGAGCCCTGCCACGCACCACGGCGGCGAGCTTCCAGCCGAGGTTGAAGGCGTCCTGGATACCGGTGTTCATGCCGAGCCCGCCCGCCGGGAGGTGGACGTGCGCGGCGTCGCCCGCGAGCAGCACCCGCCCCTTGCGGTACTCGGTCGCGAGTCGCGTGGCGTCGCCGAAGGCGCTCACCCACAGCGCCTCGCCGTGACTGATGTCCTCGCCCGTGAGCCGCTGCCAGCCGGCGGCGACCTCGTCGAACGTCGGCGGCTCGGTGCGCCGTCGCGGGGGCGAGTCCCGTTCGCATACGACGACCCGGTCCACCCCGTCACCGAGGGGGGCCGACATCGCGACGCCGCCGGGCAGCCACTCACCGATGAAGCGCGGCCGGATGGCGCACCCGCGAACGTCGGCGAGGAACAGCTCCAGGGTGGCGGGGGTGCCGGGGAAATCGAACCCGGCCAGCCCACGGACCGTGCTGCGGCCGCCGTCGCACCCGATCAGGTATCGCGTGCGCAGCGGCAACGGCCCGTCAGGCCCTTCGACCTGGACCTCCACGGTCTCGCCGTCATCGGTCAGGCCGACGACCTCGTGGCCGCGGCGCAGGTCGCATCCGAGCTCGGCGACCCAGCCACGCAGCATCGTCTCGGTGTGGACCTGCGGCAGGTTCACGACGGCCGGATGGGCGTGGGCGAACACCCCGAAGTCCAGCGGCAGCCCGCCGAAGTGCCCGCGGGTGGTCGTCTGCAGCGAGGTGTCCTGCGCGTCGAACCTGTCCACCAGGCCGCGTTGCGCGAACACCTCCGAGGTCCTGGGGGTGAAGCCCAACCCACGTGATTCGCTGGTGGGTTCGGTCAGCCGGTCGAGCACGACGACGTGGACCCCGGCGAGGCGTAGCTCCCCCGCGAGCATGAGCCCGGTCGGACCGGCGCCGACGACGATGACCTCGGCGTCGATTGCGGCATCCATCAAAGGTCTCCTGTTCAGATTCTGGGCTCCGCCCGGGAACCGGAAGCGCACCCGTCACGCATCGGTCGGCGACTGCCGGCTGCGGGGCGACGGCCGGCTCTGTGCCCGTTCGGGGCGCCGCCGGCCCGCGGTGGCCCGGCACGCCCGGCCAGGGGCGGGAGGGCCTGCCTCCTGCCGCGCCGGCAGTACCGTCATCGCGGCGGCCGGCTCCTCGGCCGTCGGGCGCCCTCTTTCCACCCGGATCACCGGGGCGGATCGCCGTGCTCGCGCACCGGCAGGTCGACGTTCGTGTCGATCTCGTTCATGGCGGGCACACCCTCTCGGTCATGTGCTCGGGGCGCCGAACCAGCGGTGCAGAGCGGCACCAAGTGGTGTCGTACCGTCGTCGACCCATGCGACGTGACCGTCGGGACGGAGCAGGACCGCGCCGCTGGTTGTGCCGCCGGACTCGGTGGTGGACCCGGGACCGCGCGACGGTGCGGCCGACACCACGCGGACCCGGTCCGCCCAGCCGGCGACGGCTCCCGACGCCAGGCCGGCGGCGAAGTCGAGCAGCACCCCGCGGCCGGTGCGGAGCAGCTCGGTGGTACTCGTGGGGCCGGTCTCGGCGGTCAGCTCCCAGTGCGGCGCCCGGCGGCCGACCAGCGGGGCGGCGTCCTTTCCGTCCGGGTAGCGGACGTCCAGGCCGCTGATCATGCCGGCCAGGTGCCCGGCCACCTCGTCGTGGCCGAGCAGTTCGGCCAGGATCGCGCGCATCGGCTCCACCTCCGCGCCGCCGAGCAACAGCGTGGCCTGCGCATCGATGTTGGCCAGCACACGGCGGCCCACGGCGTGCCGCTCGTCGTGGTAGCTGTCGAGCAGGCCCGCCGGGGCCCAGCCACGCACCTGGGCTGCCAGTTTCCAGCCCAGGTTCACGGCGTCCTGCAGGCCCAGGTTGAGGGCCTGGCCGCCGACCGGCATCTGTGCGTGGGCGGCGTCCCCGGCAAGCAGCACCCGGCCGATGCGGTACCGCTCGGCCAGCCGACGGGCGTTCCCGAACGCGTTCACCCAGATCGGTCCGCCGGCGCCGATGTCCTCCCCGGTGACCCTCGCCCAGGTGGCGGCGACCTCGGCGAACTCCGGCTCCCCGGCACGTGCTGCGGCGGCCCTGCCGAACTCGTGCACCATCACCCGGGTGATCCCGTCGGGCCGCCGGTGGGCGATGGCCAGGCCGCGCTGATGGCGTTCGAACCGCCGGTCGGGCACGTCGATACCGGCCACGTCGGCGCGGAGCAGCTCGTGTGTCGCGTCCGTGCCGGGGAAGGCGAAGCCCGCCAGCCGGCGTACGGCGCTGGCTTCGCCGTCGCATCCCACCAGGTAGGCGGCCCGGATTCGGACGCCGCCCCCGGGGCCCACCGCCTCGGCTTCGACCCCCGACGCGGTCTGCCGCAGGCCCACGAGCTCGTGACCGCGTCGTACGACCGCGCCGAGACCGGCTGCCCGGCTGCCCAGCAGGTGCTCGGTGCGGGCCTGCGGCACCTTCCACTGGCCCGGGTACCGGCTGTCAAGGCCGCTGAAATCAAGGCGGATCCCACCGAAATGCCCCGCCATGTCGTGGGGCACCGTCCCCAACGCGTCCAGCAGCCCGCGCTGATCGAGGATCTCCATGGTGCGGGCGTGCAGGGTCGACGCCCGCGACTCGGTGGTGGGTGCGGCCAGCCGCTCCAGTACGGTCACCCGCGCCCCGCCGGTCCGCAGTTCCCCGGCGAGCATCAGCCCGACCGGCCCGGCACCCACGACGATCACGTCGGTGTCCACAGAGTGCGCGGCCATGGTCAGCGCTTGTTCTCCGCGTAGTCCTTCGCATGGCCGAGCGTGGCGCGGCTGTTGGCGCTCAGCGCGTTACGTACGTACTCCCGGGCGTCCGCGACGGCCGCCTCGGGGCCCAGCACCCTGGCGATGTTCTCGGTGTTGAGGACCACGGTGTGCTGTGAGGAGGCGGCGACGCCCCGCTCGTTCTGAGTGAAGGTCCAGTAGCCGGTGTGCAGCGTCATCAGGGCGGGCAAGGTGACCTGCTTGTACGCGATCCTGTGGTGCGGGAAGGTCACCCGGTACGACTTGGTGGTGTGCGTGGAACCATCCTGCGCGCGGGTGTCCATCTCCAGGATCTGCAACCCGGGAGTGCCCTCCTCCAGACGGACGCTCGCCACGTGCGGGAGCCGCTCGGCCCACAGCCCCGCCTCATTGACGAAGTCGTAGACGTCCTTGGCCTGGCCCTGTATCTGGACGGTGTCCTCGAAGGAGAAGGTGATCTCCTCGGACGCGTGGGCCAGTTCGACGTTCTGCTTCAGGGAGGCGAGTTCGGTGCGGGAGTTGCGGTCGACGGCCTCGTCGATCCACTTCAGGCTCTCGGGGTCGTCGTCGACCGCCCGGTAGTCGTGCAGCAGCCGCACCCGGGACACCGAGTCGGACAGCGGCTCGACGATCCAGGTGCCGCCCATGGCGGCGACCGGCGGGCTGGAGACCTCCTGCCGGAAGGTGATCCGCAGCTCTCGCGGGTCCAGGGTGCGGTGCGACGTCCAGTTCTTGGCCTCGCCGTTGGCGGTGGCCCAGATCCGTATGCGCTCCTCGTCGGCGCCGCGCTCCACGGGGTCGACACAGATGGTGGGCGGGAAGATCCGGGGCCAGTGCTCCACCTCGGCGATCAGCCGGTAGACGGCGGCGGCCGGGGCGTCGATCGTGATCTCGTGCTCGACCAGGCGGTTCGTCATCGGTCCTCTTCTCTCGGTCCTCTTCTCCGCACGTGTCAGAAGTTGCCCAGGCCGCCGCAGACGTTCAGCGCCTGTGCGGTGATGGAGGCGGCGGTGTCCGAGGCCAGGTAGCCGACGAGGCCCGCGACCTCCTCGGGGGTGGAGTAACGGCCCAGCGGAATCTTCGCCTCGAACTTCTGGAGGACGGCCTCCTCGCTCGTGTCGTAGGCGGCCGCGTACCCCTGGCGGACACGCTGGGCCATCGGTGTCTCGACATAGCCGGGGCAGACGGCGTTCACGGTGATCCCGGTCGGGCCCAGTTCGTTGCCGAGCGCCTTGGTGAAGCCGACGACTCCGTGCTTGGAGGCGGAGTACGGGGCACCGAGCACCACACCCTGCTTGCCGGCGGTGGAGGCGATGTTGATGATCCGGCCGCGGTTCTTGTGCCGCATGCCGCCGGTGTTGAGCACCTCACGGGTCATCAGGAACACACTGTTGAGGTTGGTGTTGATGACGTCGAACCAGAGCTCGTCGGCGATGTCGGCGGTGACCCCGCCACCGGACCGGCCGGCGTTGTTGACCAGCACGTCGATCGTGCCGAAGCGGTCGACGGCCTGCTGCACGAAGCGGTGGATGTCCGCCGCGGAGCGGACGTCGCAGGGGGCGCCGTCGACGTCGAGTCCCTCGTTGACGAGCCCCTTGACGGTACGGGTCACGCCGTCCTCCGTGCGGGCACAGAGGAACACGCGGTGGCCCTGGCGGGCCAGCAGCCTGGCTGCCTCCAGGCCGATGCCGCTGGTGGCGCCGGTGACGATGGCGACCTTCGGTTCCTGCTCCGTCATGCTGTCTCCTGACTGCGTCGGTGGGCGACGCCGGGACCGCCGGCCGAGGCACGGCCGTGCGGGGGCGTGAAGTGGGGGGGCGCGCCGCTGGCCCCGCCGGGCATCAGCGGTGACCGGCGGCGCGCTCGGGGGTCAGGCGGCGCCGGACGGCACCAGTACGCCGTTGACGGCGTCGATCAGGGCTCGCGGCGTCTTGGCTTCGGTCAGCGTGTCGTCGTCCAGCGTCACGCCGAACTCGCGCTCGATACGGCTGCCGGTCTCGAGCAGGGCCAGCGACTCGTAGCCGAGCGACTCGAAGTCGGTGTCGAGGATGTCTCCGTCGAGGTCGACGCCCTCGTCCGCGCCGGCGCCCTCGCGCAGGATGCGCTTCAGGTCATCGATGGTGAACTCATGGGCAGACATGAACGGCTGTCCTTTCATCTCGGTGGTCTGGTCTGCGGGTCCGGGCTAGACGGCGCGTGCCACCAGCGCGGAGTTGAAGCCGCCGTGGCCGCGGGCGATCACCAGAGCGGAGCGGACCGTCGCGGTGCGCTCCTCTTCAACGACCAGGTCCAGGCCGTAACCGGGGTCGGGGGTGACTCCGATGGAGGGCGGGATCACTCCGTCGCGCATGGCAAGGAAAGCGGCGGCCACGTCCAGCGGTGCCGCGCCCGAGTAGAGGCGTCCGGTCATGGTCTTGGGCGCGGTGACCGGCACGGCCCGTGGACCGAACACCCGGCAGATCGCCTCGGCCTCGGCACGGTCCAGCTCGGGAATCGCGGCCGCGTCGGCGAACACCACGTCGATCTCCTCCGGAGCGACGCCCGCGTCGTCCAGCGCCAGCTCGATCGCCTTGGCCACCCCGGGGGGACGGCCGCTGCCCGGCCGGGGGTCGAGGGTGGAGCCGTATCCGGCGATCTCTCCGTAGACCACCCGGGCCCCGCGGGCACGGGCGCTCTCCAGATCCTCGAGGACCAGCAGCGCCCCGCCCTCCCCCGGCACATGTCCTCTCGCGGCGGCGTCGAAGGGCAGGTACGCCCGCTCCGGGTCCGAACTCGTGCTCAGCCGGCCGCCTGCCATCTGGGCGACCCAACCCCACGGGCAGATCGAGGCGTCGACGGCCCCTGAGATCACCAGCCCGGTGCCCTTGCGGATCTGACGCCGCGCCTGAGCGATGGCGTCCAGCCCGCCCGCCTGGTCGCTGACGACCACACCGCTCGGGCCACGCATGCCGTTGCGGATGGAGATCTGGCCGCTGTTGACGGCGTAGAACCAAGCGAAGGACTGGTAGGCGCTCACATACCGAGCGCCCTTGCTCCACAGCGCCTGCAGCTCCCGCTGGCCGAACTCGAATCCGCCCGACGAGCTGGCCGTGATCACGCCCATGTCGTACTCGGGCAGTTCCCGCGGGTCGACACCCGCGTCGGCGAGCGCCCAGTCGGCGCTCGCCAGAGCGATCCGGGTCACCCGGTCGGTCTGTGGCAGCAGCCGCCCCGGCAGATGGTCCTCGGCGACGAATTCGTCGATCTCCCCCGCCAGCCGCGCCGGATACTGTGCGGGGTCGAACCGCGAGATACGGCCTATGCCGCTGATCCCCTTGCGGGCAGCCGCCCAGTACGTGTCCGTGCCACAGCCGTTGGGGGCGGCCACGCCCAGACCGGTGACCACGGTCCTGACGGCGGCACTGCTCATGCCGCGCTCCTTTCGGGACGGGCCAGCACCATCGCGCTCTGGAATCCGCCGAAGCCGCTGCCCACCGAGAGCACGGCGTCGGTCCGCCAGTCACGTGCCGTCAACGGCACGTAGTCCAGGTCGCACTCAGGGTCGGGCGTGTGCAGGTTGGCGGTCGGCGGCACGACACCGTGTTCCATCGCGAGCGCGCTGGCCGCGATCTCGATCGAACCGATGGCGCCCAGCGAGTGACCGACCATCGACTTGATCGAGCTGACGGGCACCTGGTAGGCGTGCTCGCCCAGGCTCCGTTTGAAGGCGGCGGTCTCGTGCCGGTCGTTCTGTTTGGTGCCCGAGCCGTGCGCGTTGACGTAGTCGACGTCGTCCGGGTTGAGCCGAGCCTCGTGCAGGGCGACCCGGATCGCCTCGGCCATCTCCCGTCCGTCGGGGCGCAGGCCCGTCATGTGGAAGGCGTTGCTGCGCGTGGCGTAGCCGGCGACCTCCGCATAGATGTGCGCTCCGCGGCGTCTGGCGCTGTCCAGTTCCTCCAGGACGAAGACGGCCGCTCCCTCGCCCAGGACGAATCCGTTGCGCGTGTGGTCGAAGGGACGGGAGGCGTGCTCCGGATCGTCGTTGCGCGACGTGGTCGCCTTGATCGCGTCGAAACACGCCAGCGTGATCGGTGAGATGGGGGCGTCCGACGCGCCCGCCACCATGACGTCGGCCGAGCCCTCACGGATCAGCTCGGTGGCATGGCCCACCGAGTCCAGCCCGGAGGTGCAACCGGTGGAGACCACCGTGGCGGGACCCTCGGCACCCACGGCCCACGCCACCTCGGCGGCGAAGGAGCTGGGCACCAGGTAGTTGTAGAGGTGCGGGACGGCGTAGGTGTGGTCGACGAGTTCGAGCCGGCCGCTGTCGCTGACGGTGCGGTACTCCTCGTCCAGCCCCATGGTGGCGCCGACCGCGCTGCCGATCGTCACGCCGGTGCGGTGCGGATCGAGGGCGGTGAGGTCCAGTCCGCTGTCCGCCACCGCCTCGCGTGCCGTCACCACGGCGAACTGCGCGGCCCGGTCCATCCGCCGGATCTGCTGGGTGCCCAGCCCGAGGAGTTCGGCGTCGAAGTCAGCCTCGGCGGCGACCTGCGAGCGGAACGGGGTCGGGTCGAAGAAACTGATGCGGCGGGTGGCGGTGCGGCCGTCGGTCAGCAGACTCCAGAAGTTCTTGACGCCCACACCACCGGGCGCGGTGACGCCGATTCCGGTGATGGCGACCCGCCGGCCGTGTGGCGCGCTCACCGTGCGGTCCAGTCGTAGAAGCGCTCCGCCATGGCATCGGCGGGAGAGCGCCAGGTCGCCGGGTCGTAGGCGGTGATGAACGGTTTCAGATCGTTGCTGATGGTGACGAACCGGGAGTCGGTCTTCGCCTCCTCGATGCGCTCGCCACCGTCTTCGCCGTCGAAGTCCTGCAGGTGGAAGTACAAACCTCGGTAGGAGAAGAGCTGTCGGCGCCTGGTTCCCATCCGATGCGGCATCTCCGTGTCGTCGAACGCGCCGAAGAGGCTCGCGACCTCCGTGGCCGAGTGGGGTTCCATCCGGGCCACGATCAATGTGCTGTGCATCCACATCTCCTTGTCGGGACGGTCAGAGAGAGGCCGAACCAGCGCTCGAGTTCCATGGGCAGGTCGTGGTGGCTGCGGGCGCGGCCCATGCCACGTGCCCGTCGGGGCGGACGAGGAGGGCCGATGTGCCGGTGACCGGGCTGCCGGGCCGGAGCCCGTAGGGAGCCGCGGTCACGATGTCCACACGGTCGGACCAGCCCGACGCCCGGCTGCGGAGAACGGCGTTGTCCTCCAAGGCCGAGCGGAACGCCCCGCCCCGCGTGCAGTCGTTTGTGCGTGTTCGGCGTGCGAGATGTCGATGCCGGTGATCCGCTGGCAGGCTGCGGCGACCTCCGCGTACGACGGCGGTTCGGTACCTCGACGACTGGGTGCCTCACCGGCACACGATGATGCGGGTGACGCCGCGGTCGCCGAGTGGGCCGGACACGGCCATGCCGCGGGGAAGGTCTCGCCGATCAGGCGTGGCTCCAGGTCCTCGCCCTCGATGTCCGCCAGATACATCTCGGTGCGCCGCGCAAGAAATACAGAGATTTCCATTCGGGCCGGATGAGGAATACTCCGAAACGGCCTTCGATTACCCAGCCGGTGACTGGACACAGCGCTGAGGAAGTTATGGAACAGCTTCTTCGAAGAACGGGATGATGTCAATGCCGCTTCCCCAAAGCAGCGACAGGGCGGTGTCAGAGAATTGTTAAATCCCGCTTCGCAGGCAACGCTGTTTCACCTGGCCAGGGTGCAGATGCGACGCCGTTTCGCACGCGCCCGCATATTCGCCGGAAAACAGGAGCGGGCACGGCGCCGAGGCCGTGCCCGCTCGTTCCGGAGGACCGATCCGTCAGGAGCGACCGCCAGTGCGCGCTCCGAGAGACCGCAGGACATCCTCCTCGTGGTAGAAGGTGCGGCCCTTGCTGGTGCGCCGCCGCCACCGCTGTTCGCTGGCATGGCGATACACGCTGCCGGAGGGGATCCCCCACAGCAGGGAGATGTCCCGGGCACTCAGCCACCGCACCGTCGGCGCCGGGAGCGCCGGGCTGGCCGGCCGCTCCGTCCCGACCGCTGACGCGCCGCGGCTCAGCGCCATCCACTCCGGTGCGGACCAGCGGTGCGAGGGAACTGCGGCACAGCTGATCTCGACCTGCGAATCAGCCCGGTCAACGCTGACCGCGGCCGTCAGCCCGCCCTCGCAGTCCGCCACGACGCACGTCCCGACCCGCAAGCCTCGGCCGGGAGACGGGTCGATCACATACCGCGCCCGGCGTATCGCTCGCGCCACCTCCTCGGACAGCTCCCCCGCGGCTTCGTGGGCGGCCAGCCACCCGGCGTGCCGGATCAGGAACTCCACGACGCCGGCCACCGTGTCCCGGGGCGCGGCGACGACCCGCTCCCCGACGACCAGCCCGGCCCAGGCGCGCAGCACACCGAGGATCACCGAGCGGGCCTCGGCCGCCGCGGTGTTGAAGGGGAGTCCGGGCAACGAGCCGCCGCCGGAAGTACGCTCGCGCGGCCGGTCGGAGCCCCCAAGGAGCAGTCCGCACTCGTCGTACAGGCGAGGCAGCCGCGTCAGATCGCCGGTCAGGCGGCGGACGCAGGCCGCGCAGAGCCGGGTTCCAGCCACGGCGAGGTCTCGGGGACGCCCCGCTGCCCCACTTCTGCTGCGGCATGCGACGCCCGCGCATTCCGCGAGGTCCGCCACCGCGCAGGGCACTCGTGTCGTGTCATTGAATTCGCGTGTCATGTTGCCCCCATTTCGAGTGGGGTAAATGTATTTCGCGGCTTTAACGCAGGCAAGGAAAAGCCCACTCCATGTCAATCCCCTGTAGCGGGCCTTCCGATTCCCTGATGAACCTGTCCTGCATATGTCGACAGACTGAAACCGATCGACGTCCGCTATATTTCGGACGGTGCGTGATCGGTTCTCAGCCGAGCGGCCCATGCACAAGGACGCAGCCCAAGGCCGATGTCGCACTGCCCTTGCGGATCGTCCTGGCAGGCAGCCTCGCCCAGGCAGCGCTCGCACTTCGGGCAACGGCCCGTCGCGTGACGCCGCGAGCCATCGCCGCCTCGGCCCGGGGACTCAATGCACCACCGGAGTCCTCGCACCCCACTGGTGGGAGCCCGTCCGCTCGGCGATCCGCACCCACATGGGCGACGAGGCCGCCAACGCGCTGAAGCCGACCGGCCCCACCCGCAGCAACTGGAGCCACTACTTCCGTCGACACCTCAAGCCCGCTCACGACAAGATCCGTGACATCGGCAGCGACCTGTGGATCGACCGGGCCCTGGCTGGCCCACGACATGCTCTGTGACACCGGCAAGAGGACCAGCCGCGTCCGCCCCGAGCGCCAACGGTGATCCACGCCATCTGTCTCGGATACGCCTGGCTGAACAACCCCATCACCCGAGCACTCGACGCGATCTTCTCCTGACGCCCACAGCAGGCCGCTCCTACCCGGCCACCCCAAGCACCCCGCACCTCGCACGGGACCGCCAGCAAGCCACATCTCCAGGGCGTCGAGCGCGCCACCCGCTACACTGGCGGCGGCGAGCAGGCCCTCACCGGCCGATCACCACCCTGTCCGAACATGTCAAGAACGCGGTCGCGTGACCGACCTCGTTTTAGATACGTTTGTCGACAGATCCCCGCCTTCGTAGCTCAGGGGATAGAGCACCGCTCTCCTAAAGCGGGTGTCGCAGGTTCGAATCCTGCCGGGGGCACCAGGCAAAAGGCCCCGGACCGATCATGGTCCGGGGCCTTTGACATCTACTTCTGACATCAACGGGGTCGGTCACTGACGACCGGGCCGCCGCTTTCGCAGTAGCCGGTCCATGTGGCTCATGGCTTCGCGCTGGGTGTCCTGCACGACGTGCGTATAGACGTCCATGGTGATGCTGATCTGTGAGTGCCCGAGGATCTCCATCACGACGCGGGGTGCCACGCCGGCCGCCGTGAGGAGGGTCGCCGTGCCGTGGCGAGCGTCGTGGAGGCGAATAACGCGGAGGCCGGCGGACTCTGCGACGCGCGTGAACGAGCGGTAGATGTTCCGAGGCTCGACCTGGCGGCCGGTGCGGGTGGCGAAGACGTAGTCGGACTCGTGCCACTTCTCCCCCGCCCTGGTGCGAGCGGCTGACTGCCGCATGCGGTGCCAGCGAAGGGGCGCGCTGCAGAGGGCGGGTAGCGGGACGGCACGGCGACGGCGGCTCTTCGGATCGTCGTCGTACAGGAGGCCACGGCGGCGCTGGGCCTGCTGGCGGACGTAGAGGACGCGGTTGTCGAGGTCGAGGTCAGACCAGCGGAGACCGACGATCTCTCCCCGGCGCAAGCCCATGGCTACGGCGAGCACGAAGGCTGCGTAGAGAGGGTCCTTCCGGGAGGCCGCGGCGGCGTCTGCGCTGGATGCGCAGGACCTGGGCCGCGTGCGGGAAGAGCAGGCCGTCGACGGTGACGACCTGCACGAGCCGCTGCTCGTGGCGGCCGTGGCCCCGGGCGTCGTCGCGGTGGATCACGGGGATCTTCTTCCAGCGCAGGGCGTGGAGTTGACGGGCTTGTGCGCGTTGGTTGTTCTTGATGGTCAGCAGGTAGTGAGCGCCGCGTTCGCGCAGGTAGGTGGCGTGGTCGCGTTGGGCGTGGAGGGCATCGGCGGTGACGACCGTCCCCGCGAGGCCCGCGTCGTCGGTCTGGTCGAGGAGAGGTGCGAACTCGGGGATTTCGTTGGTCTTCGCGCCGATCTCGCGGGAGGCGAGCGTGACACCGTCGCCGTGGCGGACGGCGGACAGGACGAAGACCCGGCTGCCGTCCGGGCGGCGGGCGCCCCGCAGGCACTTGCCGTCCACCGCGATCGCCCGCCGCCGGATTCGTACCGGATCGGCGCAGGCGGCTGCCCGGTGGGCCCGGCGCTGTTCACGCTCGGTGCCACCGTCGGGCATGACCGGCTCCGGCCGGCAGGGCTGTGCGGATAGCAAGGGCCGAAGGTAGTCGTAGGCCGCCGCACAGATCTCACCGGGATTCAGGCGTCCCAGGACGCTGCGCAGGGTCTTCTCGCTCGGCACCCGGTAGCGGCCAAGCAGTGGGTGGTAGGGCAGGCCGAAGGCGGCCAATTCCTCCGGCGTCGCACGTCGGCACCACTCCGCCGCCGCGGTGATCGAGTCATGGCCGGACGGGGTCATCGCGCAGACCATCAGGGCCAGCAATGAGGAGAGCCGGTAGCGCACCCCGCAAGTCCCTCTCGGGTCGGTGACCGACTCGAACTCGGCGACCAGGCCGCGGACTTGATCCTTGGCGGCACCCTCACCAAGGGCTTCCAGACAGGGCGCATGAGGCAGGGGGACAGCGACAGGGGATGATGGAGGAACGAACACGGCA
>NZ_JBVIVK010000032.1:0-59813 GCF_055595715.1 Streptomyces sp. NPDC040410 | reverse complement strand
CCGCTTCGCTCTGCCTCCGGCAGCCGAATACTCGCTTCGCTCGTTTCGCGCGTCCCCGCGCGAATTGCCCGCCTCCGGCGGGGCGTTATGGAATTGGCCTCCGGCCATTCCATAACGTGCGTGCCTCCGGCACGAAATGCTAAATACGCTGGTTTTGCTTTGTGTGGGTGGGGAGTTGGGGATTTAGTTGAGGGTTCGCCATGGGGGTTGTCTGGGTTGGGGTTTCGGGTGATCTCCGATCCCCTTTAAGAGGATCTCCGATCCCCTTAAAGATTGAGGGGAATTGACGGGTATTCCGTATGGAGAAGTAAAACACGGAATACCCGGGAAGGGAAAGGGCCCCTCCGGGGCCCAACCCCTATCAGGGCAGGGGATGGTGACGAGTCCTCGGGTGAGTGTTCCTGCCTCCGGCAGGAGACGACCCCGCACAGGAAGGAGAGACAGAGACAGGAGGACGACAGACACAGGAGACGGGTAGAGCCGGAGGACCGAGCACACCGATCAGGCCAGCACCCAGCACCCTCGACCCAGACAACCCGGCCCACAGGCCGCCCCGCCACAGCGCGGAGGCCCCGCCGACGCGCAACCCACAACCCCGCCCTGATCCCCGACGCCGCCGCGCCACCCAGCCCAGCCCACCACCCTTTCTCTCTCATTCGGGCAGGGAGAGCGGCAGCAGAGGGGATGTCAGCTCCCCGACCACGGCCGAAAGGCCGGCTGACCAGGGACGCCTGGAGGCCGACCCCCGGACAGGGTCAGGAGATGGCGCAAGAGATAGCGCAGGAGTTTGCGTGGGGGGTGGTGCAACAGATCAAAACTACTGTATTATGGAACATGTCGGAAGGGGTGGCCCCCTAACTGGCACCGCCGAACGTTCGTCAACAGAAAGGCGTGAGCGTGGAAATCGTCATCAGCGGAGGCAAGGTCGCTCCCAGCACGGACGAGATCACGACCCCTCAGGCCACACAGGCCCGCCGGATCGCCAATTACCTCCCGCGCCCTGAACTCCTCCGGGACGCCATCATCGAGCACAACCAGGACGACAACACCACGTCTATCTGGTTCGACACCACGGCCGGTCCCATCCGCATTCTTCTGCCCGTCGCTCAGGGATTTGAGTTCCACATCATCCACGACAGCGACACTGGGCCCCGCATTCTCGGAACCTTCCGGGGCGCATCCCTTTCGGTGCGAGCAGTCGCATTCCGCATCAGTGAATTCCTGCGGAATCGCGGACTGAAGTAGCAGGCAGTTTCGCATTGAGCCCGCCCACTGCGCCGTTCCGGCGAGCGAGGGCGAGCGAGAGCAGATGTCGGCCGCTTTCCGGGCCGCACTGGAGCAACTCCCCCCGAACACCGGTTTCCCGCACGCCGTGCGCGAGCTGGCCCGGCCCCTGTTCGAGGTGGGATGGATCTCTGGCGTACGGACCGGGCATACCGGGCCCGCGCTGGCCGACGTGCCGTTGCCGCCCCACACGTTCGGTACGGCCCTGTCCAACCTTTCCACCGCCATGAGCGCGGAGAGTGGCCCCAGCATCGGGCAGTTGGTCAGCTACCACGGGTCGCAGGAGCGCGCGCACGGTCGGTACTGGGTGACACGGATTGACCGCCAACTGGACCTACGAGGCCGGGAGTCCGTTCTCTACCGCCTCAGCGAGTACAGGAACGGCGCGTTCGTCACCGCACTGACCGGAGTCCACACGGAGAGCGTCACGGCACTGCCGCAGCACTGGCAGATGTAGGACGGCACAAGCCGCCGCAGTCGTAGCCGCAGGTCAGAGCGCCACTCCAGGGGTGGGGCGTACCGGAGATTTAATCGGTTGCCCCACCCCCAGAGTTAGGTATTATGGAACCAGTTCGGGAGGGTTGGCCCCCTACCGAACCCGCCGAAAGTTCGTCACCAGAAGGGAAGCCCCAAGTGGCTCACGAAATCGAGCAGTTCACCGACGGCACCGCCGCTTTCGCCTCCGCCAACACGAGCGCATGGCACAAGCTCGGCACCGTCACCGACGGCGCGATGACCGCCGAGGAGGCGATGCGCATCGCGTCTCTGTCCGGCTGGAACGTGCGTCTCCTGCCCCTGACCGCGACCGAGATCACCCCCGACGGGGTCTCCCCGCTGGAGGTCCCGCAGCACTTCGCGACCGCCCGCACGCACCCGAAGACCGGCCGCACGCAGACACTCGGAGTGGTCGGCAGCGACTACCACCCCGTGCAGAACGAGGAACACGCCGAGTTCCTCAACCTGCTGGCCGACGAGTCCGGCGCGCACTTCGAGACCGCCGGATCGCTCAAGGACGGCCGCCAGGTGTTCCTCACCATGAAGATGCCGCAGACCCTCACGATCGGCCGTGACGACGACGTAGACCTGTACATCGCGGCTTTCAACAGCCACGACGGAGGCAGCGCGTTCCGCATCGTCGTGACGCCGGTCCGGGTCGTGTGCGCCAACACCATGCGCGCCGCCATCCACGGGGCCCGCTCCTCGTTCGTGGTGCGGCACACCGCCGGAGCCAAGGCCCGTATCGCGCAGGCACGTTCCGCCCTCGGTCTGACGTTCAAGTACGCCGAGGAATTCGAGCAGGCCGCACAGCGCATGATCGACGCCGAGATGACGCTCAGCGAGCTCAAGTCGGTGGTCGACGAGCTGTGGCCGGTCAAGGACAGCGACCACGCCCGTACCAAGACCAACCAGCGGCAGCGGTGGGGGGCGATCTCGAATCTGTTCGAGCACGCCGACACCCAGGCCGGTATCCGGGGCACGCGGTGGGCCGGATACAACGCGCTCACCGAGTACGCCAACCACGTCGCCCCGGCCCGGGGCAAGAACGACGCCGACAAGGCGGCATCCCGCGCCGAGCGGGTGATCAGCGGATCGGCGAACGACCTTATGGAGAAGGCATTCGCCCTCACCACGGTCTGACCCCCTGACCGCCGGGTGGGCACCCGTACTCCCCCACGGGTGCCCACCCGGCCCCGACAAGCCCGCAGAGGCCGCCCCGCCCGAGCGCGGAGCGCTCACCCCACCTCAGGGAGCGCGGAGCGCACCCCGCCAGCCCCTGCCGCGCAGCGGCAGCGTGTCGCGTCTGCGGAGCAGCCCGCGCGCAAAAACGACGTCCGCCCCTTCCGGCGCCCAGGCCGCGCCGGCGGATGTCCCTGCGCACACCGCCCCACCCACCGCCCCACGGAAGGCCATTCATGCCCATCGCGAAGTGGACGATCAAAGGCATCGTCGACGACTACGACACGTGCGGCTGCTGCGGCCGCCGCGGACTCAAGCGCACCGTCGCGCTCATGCCTCTGGACGCCGACGGGAACGAGGACGGCACCGCCGAAGACGTCGCGTATTACGGCACGTCGTGCGCTGCGACCGCGCTGAGTTGGACGCAGGGCAAGGTGACCGACACCGCGCGCGCCGCCCAGGCCGAGCGGGACCAGCGCGATGCCTACGCCCGCCGGATGATCAGCATCTACGCCCCGGTGGAGTTCGCCCCCGTCCGCGTCCAGGCTCGCGTCTACTACGGCCGCAACCAGAGCCAGCGGAACGCGGGCGTGAGGGCGACCGAGGAAGTGGCGAAGCTGCTGGCCGAAGCCCGCGCGACGCTGGCCGACACGACAACCGGCCCGGCCCGCCCGTCGCGGATCGAGGACTTCCGCCGCTACATCGTGATCTTCACCAGCGACCGGCGCATCTACCTCGTGCAACAGGTGTCGGAGGAGGAGGCCAGGCGCCAGGAGCAGGCCGAGGCAGCCCAACCGTGCGCCGACCGGATCAGCGGCAGCGTCGTGATCGTGGCCGCCCTGGACGCCGAGGCCGCGCGCGACGTCGCGTACGCCGACGACCTGACCCGCGAGTGGAACACGAAGGCCTGGCAGGCCGCCCATGCCTGAGCCCAAGGCCACCCGGACCGGTGACGTCGTCACGGCTTCCGCCGTGGGCCGCGCCGTCAACGTATTCGCCGCCCTGCTGCTGGCCCTGGACGAGGGCAGCCACCAGCTCAGCATCGTTGCCGAGCGCACGAACGACACGACCGTCTCCGCCGAACTGTCTCTGTCCGTCGGAGCTGCGCCGCTGCGCGTGACCCACTCCGCCGAGGAGTACCTACGGTTCCTTGCGCTGCTGACGTTCGCCCTGGAGTACAGCACCGTGCGTCACGCCGTCCTGGTGGCCACGACCGCCGACGAGCCCTTTGCGCGTGCGTGTGGCTGGACCGTACGGGCCGGGTGGCTGCACCCGATGGAGGCCCGCGAACTCCAGGAAGCGGTCATGCCCTGCCTCGGCATTGCCGCGCCGCTGCGCCTGGTCTACCCCGCGCCCGCCCTGTACCACCCCGACGAGCCCACCGAGGAGAACGCCCATGAGTGACAAGCCCACCGTGACACCGGACGGCTACTGCACGAACAAGGAGCCGGTCCCCGGCACCCTCCGCACCATCAACGCCAGCGCGACGGCCCGAAGTTCCGCCATCTGCACGGCCGCCGCATGGCCCAGTGCCCGTGCGGCAAGGAAACCTCCCTCACCGACCGGGGCAACCTCCGCCGCCACAAGCAGCCGCAGGAGTGACCCGCCGACGCCGTCCGCCCCACGGGGCGGACGGCCGCTCCGGCCAGCACCGCCACTCCCCGCACCTGCCGTCCGCCCCACCGCGAGAGGAAGCGCCCATGTCCACCACCGACGCCCTCACGATCGAGACGCCCACCGGCATCGTGCGCGCCACCGCCGGCCCCCGGCGCACGGACGCCGTCGTGTTCGAGCTGCACGGGGCGATGCGCGGCAGCGTGCACGTCACCGGAACCCACCATCCGCGCTACTGGGACCAGTTCACCGCCGTCCGCGCCTGTCTCGGCCCGGTCAATGCCTTCGAGACGACCGCCCCCGACGACGCCCTGCCGCGGCTCGCCCACGGCCGCAACGGATACCACGGCAGCCTGACCCGCTACCCCGGTGACTACGGCGACTACCCCGAGGTGTCCGTGTATCCGCTGTCGACCGCCGCCGGGAACGAGCCATCGCCGAAGGCGGCCGCGACGCTCACCGCCGTTCTGCGCGCGTGCGCCGACGACGTCGCCCAGCGCGACGACCTGCCCCTGATCCTGGATGCGTCCAGGCTGCGCGAGACGCCCCGCCTGCTGCGGTTTCTCAACTGGGCCGCCGCGCACGCCGAAGCCGAAGCCGTCCGCTGCGCGGCAGAGTCGCAGGCTGCCCGCCCCGCGCTGAAGGCCTCCGTTGCCGCCTGGTGGACCGCGCTGCGCTGGTTCACCGCCCACCCGCATCCCGTAACGCTGCTGATGCTGGCCGACTACAAGGGTTCGCTGGCCCGGGACATCTACGTGCTGGAGTGGAAGGCTCCCTACTACTTCGAGCGCGCCGCCGAGGAGAGGGCCCGCGCGGACAAGTACCGGGCCGAGGTCGCGTCTCTGCGCGCCCAGCAGCGCGGCCGCACCCGCCGCAGGGGAGCCCAGGCGCACCCCGGGACCAAGGAGATGGTCTGATCGTGCGCTGGCTGATGACCCTGGGCGAGCGCACCCGCCCCGACGCTCCCACCTTCGCCGAGTGCCCCGGTCCGCACGAGGCCCGTGCGGTCGCCCTTGTCGACGACCTCGGGCAGCTGTTCCCCATCCTGCTGGAGTGGCGACGGCTGTTCGGCAACAACCTGACCGGTTGGGCCAACCAGGTTGAGGCGGACGACATCGAGAGCCTTCCCCCGGGCGTGATCGAGAAGGGGGGGCCCGACCAACTGCGCCTGGACACGATGCCGGGTGGCTACGTGAAGGTGTCCGACTACCGCGACCACCAGGCACTTGCCGCCCCGCCGCCCAGGAACAACGTGCTCATGCGCCCCTAGGGGGCACCGGATGGGTGGGGCAGTCCCGGAAAAGCAGTTGCCCCACCCCATCTATTACGTATTATGGAACATGTCGGATCGTGTACGAGCGAGGAGACACCCGTGGCATCGTTCGACCACGCCACCCCCGAACGCTGCGCCCAGCTCGGCCAGGCCCTCACGGCCGCTGGCCTCACCTGGAGCGACAACGGCCGCCAGGACGCCCCGCAGTACCTCACCTACACCGTCACCGACCCGCAAGGCCGCACGTGGCGGATCAGCCCGGCCACCAACTTCCAGATCTCCACGTCGAATGCGGCGCAGATCTGGGAGGCCAGCTGCGGAGAGCTGGCGACGACCACACCGGTCCTGTCCGCCCGCAGGGTGGCCGAACAGATCAAGGACACCCCGTGAGCCTGCCGCCGTTTCGCCCCGAGGACTTCGACGAGGAGTGCGAGACCTGCCAAGTCGCGCCCGGGCAGCTCTGCCGCCCCTGGTGCGACACCGGATACACCGCCGACGACTTCCGCGCCGACGCCGAGCGCCACGCCGACCGCCCCGATGCCCAGCCCCCGCGCCGCAAGCGCACCGCCCGGAAGGAGAGCCACTGATGGACCTGTCCACCCCCGCTGGCCTGGAGTCCCTCGCCCGCGACGTCGCCGAGCAGCTCGGCGCCCAGCGCACCGAGCAGGACGGCGCCCCGGGCCAGGTGCGGATCGTCTGCGCCGACGGCCGCGCCCTGGAACTCGCCCCCAACCGCCCCCGGACCCGGATCACCATCACCGCGGTTCTGCCCGAACAGGCCACCGTGCACGGCATCGAGGTCAAGCCCATCACGGTCACCGCCCAGCCCCGCCCGCGCCCCAGCGAGACCCAGGCCAAGGCCACCGCCAGGCACACGGCCGACCACATCCGGCAGCGGCTGCTGCCCGCGCACACCGCCGCCCTGGCCGAGCTGCGCGAGCACACCGCCCCGCAGCCGGCCACGCTCCAGCGCGCCGACGCCGCCCTGTCCGGATTCCTCGACCGCCCCCGGGGCGGAGTGGCAATCTCCGAGCAGCCGGTGCGCCGCCCGCTGGGGCTAACCGCCCGCTGTGCCGTCGCCTGGTGGCACACGCTCGACGGGCCCTCCCGCGCCGCGGCACCGTTCATGGCCGACGCCCTGCGCCGGGCCGGACTGATAACGACGGAGCCGCACGGCAGCAGCTACGTGTTCTTCGCCGAGCCCCCGGCCGAGCAGACCGACACCCGGTTCCGGCTCGCCCCCGCCGCCCAGGGTGAAGGGTGGGACCTGGTCGACGAGTTCACCGGCGCCTGCGTGCGCACGTACGACGACCGGGAGTGGGCCCAGGGGATCGCCGAAAGCGCGAACAGCCAGGAGGACGCCGCCCGGCGCGCCGGAGTCGCGTCTTTGGACCTGCCGGGGCTGTGGTCGCACCTGATCGATTCGAGTCAATTCCGGCAGCTGGCCATTGAGTTGGCCACCGCCGGACACGTGCCCTATGGCCTGGATGACGTCGACTACACGCAGACGCCGGGATTCCTCATCCTTGAGCCGGGCGGGAATCCCGGGGTAGCCAGGGTGGCGCGTGTGCTGGAGCCCTGGGGATCGGTCCGGCCCGGAGACCGCCGCGAGGCGCCCGCGCGCGAAGTCGAGCGCTACAACGAGGACATGCAGGCCTACGCGCGGCTCCTGGACGGCGCAGGCCGGAAGGTGACCATCACGGCAGACGGGGTCCACGTCCAGTTCGACCTGGCATCCGGACCCTGATCTGCGCGCTTCGGAGTGGGGCGATGCGGAGAAGGCCGTTGCCCCGCTTCACCAATTAAGTATTATGGAACTTGACTATCAATCGCGAGCGAGGAGCCCTCTTGTGGACCTGCCCAGCGCGGCCGCGCTGCTCACCACCCACGCCCAGCACGCCTACACGCTCCAGCGCGAGGCCGGCGCAGCCCTCACCCTGGGAACCCAGAGCGACCCCCGAAAGCTGGCACGGCTCGCCCACCGGGCCGAACGCGCCGTAGAACTGGCCGTGTTGTGGGACGGGGTCCTGTGGGAGGCGCACGGCACCCACAAGCGCGACCTTTTCCCCCTCGCCGACCCCGCGCGCCTGGTCGCCGCCGCCCGCACCATGCGGACCCTCACCCGCGACGGCATCACGGGGGCGTACGACCTGACCTGCCAGGAGTTCTGCGACCGCACCCCCGAGCGCCCGGCCCGGCACTGGGCGGAACGGCTCTTCCTGATCCACACCAACATCGTCGATCACCTGCCCGGCGCCTCCACGGCTGCCGCCGTCCTCGCCGAGCTGCACACCAGCCTCACCGACGGCTCCAGCGGCGTCCGGCTGTCGGCCGGGACGACGGCGGCGCTGGAGCTGGTCACCGCCCTGCGCGAGCGTCTCGACGGCGCACCGGTGGCTGCCCGCGACATCCCGGCCTGCGCGGGCGAGATCCTCATCCGCGCGCTGGAACTCGCCGCGTTCCAGGGATGCAGCCTGATCAGCGCCGCCGGCCCCGGTTTCACCGCCGTACTCGTGCCTCTGGTCGACGGGTGGAGGATCCACGTCGACGACGACGGCTCCGCCCGGCACGCGCCGGAGGACCACGGCAGTGCCAGGGGCAGCCGGGGGTGGACGGCCCGCCTGTACGACCCGGACGGACAGGCGATCGACGTGGTGCGCCACCCCTCCCCCGACACCGCTGACGACTGCCTCGCCGACAGCGCGGCGTGCGTCGGCCAGCTGACCCAGTGGCGCGCCGAGAACCAGGCCAAGGGCCCCGTCCAGGACTGAGCCCCCCATGAAGCCCGGCCGAAGCGAAGGAGGCCACCATGTTCCCCGACCCCGAACCCGACGTACACGCGCACCTGGACGCCGACCCGCGCTGCATCTGCACGCTCCTGCGCTGCAGCGGCTGTGTCCTTGACCCCGGCTGCCCCACGCACGGGATGACCTCGGGGCGCACCTTCACCTGGCACTTCGCCGACCGCTGCCCCCGCCGCTGACGCGACCGCTCCGGGAGATACCGCACACGAAAGGACCGCCGCCGTGCCCCAGGCCCACACCCCGTGGACACCGCAGACCTGTCCGCGCTCGCCGACCGCCAGCAGACCTGGTTCGCCACCGGGCACGGCCCGGTGTCGGTGCGCAGGTACGCCCGCTCCTCGGACTTCGTCCGGGCCGCCGTGCGCTCCGGCAACGGCCGGGACCGCGCCGCGCTGCTGACCCTGCGCCCGGAGGCGTACCCGCTCGCCCCGGCCTGGCTGGCCGCCATCGCCGAAGCCGCGCCGGAGACGGCCGACCACCACCGCCCGTCCGCAGCCATGTCCTCGGTCCGGCTGCTCGCGCGGATGACGCCGGACCACCGCAACGGCATCCCCCGGCAGTTGGACGGCTCGGTCGGCTGGAGCGTGCCCGGCGCGTCCACGCGCGTCTGGCCGGACGGCCGCATCGAGCTGCGCAGCACAACCCGCGCGGAGCTCGCAGGCCAGCTGGAGGGTGCCGAGTGGGACCAGTGGAGGGTCGCCGCCGTGGCAGACGCAGGCCTGCGTCTGCTGTGCGCGCCCGAGGCCCGCCACCTGACCCGCACCGGCCAGCCGTCCGGCTGGCACCGGCCGTTCGACCGCCGCGATTCCACCGGACTGGGGCGCGAGCGCAAGGGCGGGCAGATGTACGACAGCTCCACCGTCGCGTCCTGCTCCTGCGGCTGGAGCCTGACGGTCGAATCGCAGCTGGGCGCCCGCGCGCTCGCCGAACAGCACCGCCGCGAAGCCACCGGCACCGACCCCGCGTAACCGTCAACGCCCTGCCCACACAGGGCGCGTACGGCTCCCCCTGTCCCGAAGACGAAAGAGGCTCCGCCATGCCCCGATCCACCCTGCCCCCGCCGCACGCGCCGGCCCCCGCGGCTGATGACGACCAGCGGTGCGTCGACTGCGGCCTGCCCTGCGCCGAGCAGGTGGCCTCCATCCCCCGCATCGGGGGCGGAACACGTGCCGTGTACGCCTGCTCCGTACACGCGGCCCGTCGCCGCCGGAGACCCTGACCTGCATATTTGCGGTTGGGGCAGCGCCGAGAAATTCAGTTGCCCCACCCCGTGAATTTAGTATTATGGAACATGTCGGCTCTCTCTCGGCACCGCTGAACGTCCGTCAACCCAGCACAAGGAGGCCAGACATGGCCACAGCCACCACTGCCGACCAGACGGCCGAATCCGTCCCCGTCGACGCCGACGAGGAGAACCTGACCGCCGTCCTGCTCGACCCGGACACGATCGTGCGCGACGAGTTCAACGCCCGCGAGCACGACACCGAGCCCGACGCCGACCTGATCAACTCCGTCAAGGCCGTCGGCGTCCAGGTCCCGGTCAGCGTCCGCCCCCGCACGGACGGCACGTACGGCGCATTCAAGGGCTGGCGGCGCACCCAGGCCGCGCAGATCGCCAACGCCACCGCCGAGGCGGAAGGCCACGCCAAGCGGCAGATCAAGGCGTACGTCCGCGCCGACCTGGTCGGCCGGGACGCCTGGACGCAGTTCCTGTCCCTGATCGAGAACCACCAGCGCCAGGGCATGTCCCCCAAGGACACCCTGAAGGCCGCCGAACTCTCGCTGATCGGGATGGACGAGGTCGAGCAGAAGCAGGCCGCGCGCGCCCTGGGCCTCAAGCGCGGAACCGGCAAGCGGCTCGGCCGGGCCCAGCAGCTCGACGACGCCACCCTTCGCCGGGCCTCCGCCGGGGGCATGGATCTCGAACAGATCGCCCAGCTCGCCGAGGTCGAGGACGTGCCGCGCGCACAGGACCGCCTGCTCAAGGCGCTGGCCCGCGACGAGGCGGAGGAGGGCGGCGGGCGCGGCCACTGGGACCAGGAACTCGCGCTGCTCAAGGCCGAACAGGACGACCGCACCGCCCGCAAGGAGGCCGTCGCGGCCCTGGAGAAGGCGGACATCCCCCTGCTGCCCATGCAACTGGCGTACGGGGAGAAGGACACCGCTCACCCGCTGTCGGAGCTGACCACGCCGCTGGGCAGGCCGCTGGACGAGGACAACCACAAGGGATGCCCCGGCCACAGCGCCCGGCTCGACGACGAGAACCAGCCCCTCTGGTACTGCGCCGACCCGGCCGAGTACGGCCACAAGGTGCGCCCGAAGCCGAAGCCGACCAAGACGGCCGAGGACGAGGAGAAGGCCGCCGAGCGGGCCCGCACCACCGCCTGCAACCGGGCCTGGAAGGCCGCCGCCGGTCCCCGCAAGGAGTTCGTCACCCGGCTCGCGCGCAGCAGCAAGGCCCTGCCGGAGGACGCCTGGCGGTTCGCCCTCGGGGTTCTGCTGGACCTGCCCCCCTTCTACGGCAAGTGGGCCGGGCGGCAGGAGGCCGAGGACGTGGCCAGCTTCCTGGGCGTGAAGCTCCCCGAGAGCCCGTTCGAGCGGGCGCGGCTGTCGGATCTGGTCACCCTGTCCAAGGCCCGCACGGCGCATGTGCTGTTCGCGCACGTCGCCGCCTCCTTCGAGCGCGACATGCGCGATCCGAAGGGCTGGAACGACGCCCGCATGCAGGTCCGCTTCCTGTGGGAGGACCCCACCCCCCAGCAGGCCGCCTACCTGCTGCTCCTGGAGAAGCTCGGCCAGGACGACAAGGGCAGCTACCGGCTGTCCGAGGTCGAGGAGCAGGCCGTCGCCGCGCACCGGGGCGACGACGCCGAGGGCGACCCCGCCGCCTGACCTTCCCGCCAGGGCTCCCGCGCACGACGCGGCCGGGCACCGACGGTGCCCGGCCGCCCCACCACTCTCGATCAAACCCCCATGGAGTCCGCCATGCCCAACTCCGCCCCTGCCGAGCCCACGCCGCCGGAAGACGGGGAAGACCAGGGAGACCAGCCGCTCACCCTCAACGTGCTGCGCCAGCTCGTCGGCAACGAATGGGCCAGCGTGCCGGGCGAAACCCTGGTCGTGCTCTCCCGTGACACCGACGGCAACCTCTACTCGCCGTTCAGCACGTACGCGCACGGCCGCTACTCCCCCGTCTACGACCTGACCGGCGAGGTCTACCCGCTGGAAAGCGAGCTCGCGGCAGACGCCGAGCTGCGCGAGCTGTTCCCAAAGATCCCGGCCAACGCCCGCGCCGCCCTGGTGCTCTACCCGCTCGGCTGACCGCCGTGCACCCGGCGGGCACCGCAACAGCCGGTGCCCGCCCCCGGCCCGCCTTCAGTCACCGGTTCCGCCGGGCGTGACGGACGCCCGGCCCATCCCACGCAACAGGAGAGGGGACAAAACCATGCCCACCCTTGCCGAGGTCCGCGCCTTCATCCGCGAGCTGCCCGACGTCGTGTCCGTGGCCGTCGTCCAGGAGGCAGCCACGGACCGGCTGCTCCAGCTGGACGCCGACCAGCGCCCGGTCATCACTCCCGGCCGCACCGGCGGATCACCTCCACGATCACCCCGGCCTGCCTGCGCCTGCTGACCGGCACCGTCCAGCAGCCCAACCGCACGGGCAGCCGCTTCGACTTCCTACTGGACGAGGCCTCCACCGAGCGGCTGCGCCTGGACCCCCGCAGCAAGTTCCGCGTCGCCACGGACGAGAAGCGGTACCGGCTCGCGAAGGTCCCGGCCTCCTGCATCGAGTTGACCGACCCGGCCGACTCCTAGACGGCACCGCCCGGGGGCAGCGCAGCGTGCTGCCCCCGGGCCCGCGCCAGCCTCGCCCGCAGGGACCAAGCCCCCTACCGCACCCGGACTGAGGGGTCGACCGGCCCCCACGCCATCCGCCCGACCAGCATCGGAGCCATCCAGTGAGCAGCAGCACCGCGCCGATCGACACCGCCGAGCACATCGCCAGCCAGGCGCTTGCCGCGTGGGGACTCTCCGCACACACCGACGAGGACGCCGGAAACTCGTGGCTGGTCATCGGCCTGCCCCAGGGCGCAGACGCCCTCCCCCCGGTGGGCGTTCCCCACGTGGTGCTCTACGTCCTCGACTCCTTCAGCGACGAGGACGAGGTGATGGTGGACCGCGCGCCCACCGGGCCCTCGGACCACTGGTGCGCCGTGTCCGTCGACAACAAGGGCGTGCAGCGGCAGCTGATCACCCAGCCCGTCGCCCAGCTGACCGGCTGCGTCGAAGCCATCGCCGACTGGCTCACCTCTCCTCAAGCCTGATCCAGCCCTCGGCTTCCGGGCCCGGCCCCCGGCCCGCCTGCGAGCAACCACCCAGAAGGGACCGTGACTTCGATGAGCCCAGCCGTACCCGTGCGCTGCCTCGCCCGGCCCCTGGCCGGCGGTCTGGTCGTGCCGTGGGTCTCCCTGATCCACAACGGGCACGCCGTATTCGGCAGCCTCGACGCCGACCGCGCCCGCCGCACCCTCCTCCAGCGCCTGTGCCAGATCTGCTCCCAGCCGCTCCAAGAGCGGTTCTTCATCATCGTCCGCCCCGCCGACCAGCAACAGGGCTACTCCCCCGAGCCCGCGCTGCACCCGGAGTGCCAGCCGTACACCGCAGCCAACTGCCCGATGCTCATCCCCCGTCAGTTCGCGATTTCCGAAGCACTGATCCGACGGAACCCACGTGCCGAGGCGCGTGGCCTTCAGCTTAGAACCTCGGGTTCACGAATCTTGGGTGGCTCCCCCACGAGCACGTCATGAGTCCCACGTCTGCCGCGAGGGCCAGAGCCACCCGATCCCGTACGGCTGCAAGTTGGGCGCCGACCAGTCAGGACCTGTAAGCCCCTCACCGCTTGGCGGGCCAGGTGTGCGGTTGCGCCGATGGGACCGCCACGAGGACGTAGTGACGCTCCATGCCGATGAAGACTCCGTGCTGACGGATCTCGCCCAGTACGTGCGCGGAGTCTAGGACAACTACTCGGCCAGGAAGGCCTCCCCGACCAGGCGCCTGCCGACGACCGCGAGGCTGTGAGGTCTACTACGGCCTCAAGCGCGACAACCGCCCTGATGAGGGATACAGCGTCTCCCCCGAGAACATCGCCAGGCGCGGCCGGACGCGCATCGTGCGATGCGGGATCAAACACACCTCAGTGAGGTGACCGTCCGAACACAGCAACGTCGCTGCCGAACGTGCAGACAAGCGTGTTGGAGCCCTGTACCGCCACGGCTTCAACGCGCGCCGGTACCCATAGGCGGGTTTCCTCCGTCCGGTTGATCAGGTTCCACATTGATATGGAGCCGTCCACGCATGCGATGACACCTATCGGGCTGCCGTCGAGCCAGGTGCACGCGAGGGCGGTCACCTCGCTGCTGTGGCTGGGCATCGGGCGTCCAACGGGATGGCCGGTGGTGAGATCCCAGATCTGCAAGGCGCTCTCTGCGGCGGTGACGGCCACGGGATGGCCGCCGAATTCTGTGGTGGCAACCTCCCTCATTCTTCCGACGTCGATGGTGGGCGTGTTGGTCATCAGTTGGGCGGTGCTCAGGTCCCAGGTGCGTAGCGTGCCGTCCCAGCAGGCAATAACGGCGACCGGTCGGCCGTTGAGCACGGTGCACGCCACCGCGTGAGGAATGTCGGGATGCTCAAGAGGGCGACCGTGGGGTTGGCCGGTCGTCAGGTCCCAGATCCGCGCTGTGTGGTCGTGGGAGACGGTAACGGCGAGCGGTCGACTGTCGAGCTCTGCGAGGGCAACCGCTGTAACCATGTCGGTGTGACCGGTGAGGGGCTGGCGTTGCAGCTTTCCGGTCTTCAGATCCCAGATCCGCACTGTTTGGTCGATGGAGGTGGTGACGGCGACGGGGCGACCGTCGAGCTCCGTAGCGGCAACGCCGAAGACCATGCTGCTTCCGCTGGTGATGGGCTGGCGATGCAGCTTGCCGGTTTTCAGGTCCCAGACCCGCAGCGTGTCGTCGTCGGAGGTCGTGACGGTGATGGGCGTGTGGTCCAGGAGGGTGGTGGCGACCGCGCGCACCATGCCGGTATGGCCTGGGCGGCGGTTCAGGGATTGGGGCTGTGGGTTGTCGGCGCTCAGGTCCCAGATCCGCACCGTTGTGTCGTGCGAGCCGGTGACGGCGACGGGTCGGCCGTCGAGCTCCGTGGTGGCGACCGCTGTAACGGTGCTGCTGTGGCCCGTGAGGGGCTGGCGGAGTGGTTGACCGGTGGCCAGGTCCCAGATCCGCACCGTGTCGTCGTGGGAAGCCGTGACGGCGACAGTCCTGCCGTCGAGCACGGTGCAGGCGATGTCGTTCACGTCACTGGTGTGGCCGGCAAGGGACGTGCGGTGGGGCTGTCCCGTTGTCAGGTCCCAGATCCGCACCGAGTGGCCGTGGGGAGCGGTGATGGCGATGGGTCGGCCGTCGAGCACGGTGGTGGCTACGTGGGAAATCAGGTCGTTGTGGTCGGTGGTGAGGATGCCGAGAGACTGTCTGGTGGCTAGGTCCCAGATCCGCACCGTGCGGTCGAAGGAAGCGGTAATGGCGACGGCTCGGCCGTCGAGTTTGGTGCAGGCGACCGCATAGATCGCCTCGGTGTGGCCAGTGATGGGCTGGCTGTGGGATTGGCCGCTGGCGAGGTCCCAGATCCGCACCGTTTTGTCCATCGAGGCGCTAACGGCGACGGGGCGGTCGTCGAGGACCGTTATGGCAACAGAAGTCACTCTGCCGGTGTGGCCAGTGAGGGGTCGGCAGTGGGGCTGTCCCGTTGTCAGGTCCCAGATCCGCACCGTGTCATCGCGGACATCCGTGACGTGCTCGGGGCCGGAGCCGGTAACGGCAATGGGTCGGCCATCGAGCGCGGTGCATGCAATGGCGTGCACGGCATCCGTGTGGCCGACGAGGGGCTGGCCGACGGGTTGGCCGGTAGCCAGATCCCAGATCCGCACCGTTGTGTCGTGCGAGGCGCTGACGGCGACGGCTCGGCCATCGAGCACAGTGCAGGCGATGGTGTTCACGGTACTGACGTGGCCGGTGAGGATGTTACGCAGGACCGGAGACACCATTGAACCGGTGGAATGCAGGGGGATCCATTGCCCTGGCTGGGCTCGGCTGTTGAGGCTCGTCTGGAGGGCTGGGACGTCGTATCGGGCCGCATCGAGGGCAAGGATCTGGCGGCGCTGCTCGGGGGTGGTTTGGCGATGGGTGCCTACGGAAGCACGGTATACGGCTGCTGCCACCCGGGCCCGTTCGTCTCGGACTGTATGCAGGTGCGGCACGAGTCCGTGGGGATCGGCGTGGACGAGGTACTCCACGTCGGAGAGGGCCTCATCAAGGACGCCGCCTTCGCGGGCGTGGGCGGCCAAATGGTGGAGGGTGTAGGGGTGGGCGTGAGCCCAGTCGCGAGTACCGTCAGTGCCATAGGGCACTTGCTCGGCCAAGACACGCGCGATAACGCGATGGACACGTGTTGTGTCCATGCTGTTGCGGAGGTGCTCAGCCAGGGCCTCGTGGTACAGGCGGTATGCGGAGCGACCATCCTCGACGGCCTCGATGATGTAGGAACCGGCTGCGTAGAGCAGCCAGCGGATATCGCGGTCGGTGTAGCGGCGGCCGCTGACGGCACTGGCCATGGGCGCCCAAAGGTCTTCCCAGGGCAGGCCCTGGCCCTGAGCGTAGGCCAGCGGGCGCAACAGGTCAGTGGCGCGCGCCGAGTCCACGCCCAGGCGGGCGTCGAGGTCCTCGGCCATGGCCTGGCCAGCGTGCTTGGGCAAGCTCGTGCGCCAGGCATGGTCGTTGACCTCGGGGATGCGTGAGGTGGCGGCCAACGTGCTGGCCGCCAGGCGAGCCACCAGGAAGGACCCACCTGCCGCCGCAGCGACGGCTTTCGCCACCGAGAGGGTCACCCGAGGGAGAGCTTGGCGGTAGGGGGACCGGGAGTGGGCCTGGATCAGGTTACGCACGGTGTAGGTCAGCACTGCCTCCGAGTCCACGTAGCGGTCCGCGTCGAGGTCGATCTGCTCTTCGCGACGCAAGCCCAGGCGGGGCAGCAGGTGGGGACGCGTGCCCAGCAGCAGCCGGATTCGGCTGGCTCCATGGGTAATCAGTGGGTGCAAGACGGTGATACACAAGGCGTCAGGAGTGGCCGCCTCGTCCAGGCCGTCGATCAGGACGCAGAGTGGCTGACTGCGGCGGTCGAGAGCGTCGAGGAGTTCGCCGGGGGTGTTCGCGGTGACTTGGGCTGCTGCAGCGAGGGCGTCGAGGACCTGGTCGTTGGTCAAGCCCTGTGCGTAGACCGCGACATCGACCACTAGGGCGGCGTGAACAGTCCGCTCGTCTAAGTTCAGGGAGGACAGCGGCACGGAACGATGCACTTCCGGGTGGGCCAGGGCTGCGATTATGCCCAAGACCGCGGTCTTGCCGGAGCCCGGACCCCCAGTAACGGCCAGGGCGGGTCTCACACCCACCGCGCTGTCGCGGTGGGATGCCATGAGCCAGGCGGTGATGTCGGCCAGGGCAGTGCCACGTCCCGCGAACCACCAGCCCGCGTTGTCGCCGCTGTATCCCATCGCGCGCAGAAGCAGTCGGTTGTCCAGTTCGCGGTCGCGCCGGTCGGCCTCGCGCTGCCAGGTGGCGTCCTGCTGTATGGCCAGGTCCACCTCCGTCAGACGCGGTGCATGGTGAGGATTGGGCAGGAACGGAGGTACCTCGCCGGTCAGCCCTACCTGGGTCAGGCCGATGCGCTGGTGGCCGGGTGCGGTGTTCATCCGCGCGACCACAGCCTCCACCGCCAGCGCCTTCGGGCCGTGGCCGGCGGTGGCCATGTCCTCAACGGCTTCGCGTAGCACCCGCGGGAAGAACCCGGTCTGGGCCTGCTCCAAGGGCTGCGCGGAGGAGACGATCACCAGGCCGGACCCAGGTGTCGCACCCCACCGCCTACTCATCCGCTCCAATGCGGCGACGGCGACCTCGTTGCCACCTTGACCGGAGTAACAGGTGTCCAACAGCAGCAGCAGTCGGCGGACTTTGGTGTCCGCCAGCATTTTGCGTGCCAGAGTCTCGGTCGCCAGGGCGTCAGCAATGTCCTCCGGCTCGCTGTCGTGGGTAAGCAGGACGTGGCCACCGCCCGCGTCCTCGTCCAGGACCTCGCCGTGGCCACCAATATAGACCGTGACCAAATCGTCCTCGCGGCGCTCGGAGGACTTGCAGAACTCGCGCAGGCGCCGCGTGAGCTGGTGTTCAGTAGGGTCCAGCCCCAGATCGGTGACGTGCTGGTAGCCAAAGCGGTGGCAGAACAGGTCGATGATGTCCAAGCGGGCCTGGACCAGGCCGGGGCGGTCCCAGGCGCGCGCGTTCTTGTAGTGGGCAGTGGCGGTAGCGATCAGGAACTTGCGCGGCTCGGCCTCAGCCGGCATCCAAGCCCCCGGCGATCGCGTCTCCGGTGAGCTTGTCGGTGAGGTAGGAGGTGGCGTCGTGAGCGTGTGCACCATTGTTCACCAGAACAGAGCACATCTGCTCGCCGAACAACGCCCGCAGGTCCTTCACCAGCGCGACAACGTCACCCCGGTCAGCCACGTTCGTCCACGCCAGCCCTCCCCCGCCGGGCCTAACCTCCGCGGGCCATCGGCCGGGAGAGGGCAGCAGGCGATCGAAGACCATCGGGATGCCTAGCGGAGATCCCAGGGTTACGAGCGCCCGCACTCCGTGGCCCGGCAGCGCACACAGCGCCTCGTAGGCGACCACCGATCCCAGTGAGTGGCCTACCACCACCTTTGTGTCTTGTCCGATCAGCGCGGCCACCCGCTCCCGCGCTGCGGCGCGCAGCTCAGGCTCGGTCAGGTAGCGGCGGACCTGCTTCAGGTCGAACACCAGCGTCCGCAAGGCGATATCGGAGAAGAATCGGAACCCGGACAGGGCACGTAACGCAGCCTGCACCGACCGCGGAGTGCGCGCAAGCGTGTCCGCCCCAGGCGCCACCACCCGCTCGTCCACCTCCGCTGCAGCCTGCCACCAGGCGAACAGCAAGTCCTGCTCGAAGCCCTCCTCAATATCGGCCGCGGTGTACAGGGGATCGCCGACGGCCAGCGACTCTCCCGGAGGGCGGAACAAATCACCGTAGAAAGCCATCGCCACCGCGCCCGCGTCGAGCGAAGGACCGCCCGCTCGGCGCAAGCCGTCCCGTATGGACGGAAGCCAGTCCTTGAGCAGACTGTCCTCGCCCATGAACTGCTTGCCAACGCCGTGCGCACCCACCACCGTTGCCACGGCCCCTCCTTGCACCAGACCATCCCAATCCGCACTACTCTAGGGCGAGATAAGCGGGTGCACAGCCCGCCGGGCAAAGCGACCAACGCCGCTCTACACCTTGTGACTAGAGCGTGCCGGCCGGTACCCCTCATACAGCTGCCGTCCATCGGCACCAAGGTTCCCAAGAGGGCACTGAGTTGCGCGGCGGTCTCTCCGTGATTCAAGCCATTCGAGGAGAGCTTGAGGCGTACCGTGCGGCCGGGGTCGGAAACAGGAGCAGTGTTCACGGTCAGCATCGGCGAAGCCACCTGCTGCGAAGGCCCCGGCCCATGCCGTGCCCTGAAGCCGAAAAAGACCGGCTGACGAAGTGGCTCTGGACCGACCGCCAGTCGGCCCAGAGCGGGTCGAACTTGAATGGCTAGGTACGCAATGAGCTCACGAGATGGCGGACTGTCCCTGTCGCCGACGGTGTTCGGCAAAGCTCACGTGATCGACTGTGGCCGTGTAGCGCTGAGCGGCGTTGACGGTGAGGCCGAAGAGATCAGCAAGGCGTCGGGCGTCCCCGTTGCTGGCGTGCGCTTCGTCGAGAATGCGGTCTTCCCGCAGAGCCTGGGCGGAAGTGCCGAGTACCTTGTTGATCCATTTCCCTGTCACGGGCGTCAGATGTCCGGCCGTCGCCTGGTTGATGAACAGGTGTGGGTTGCCGCTGTTGGGCCACTTCTGCTCGCGGTAAACCAGGTAGCCCTTCAGAGCGGCTCGCGCCTGCGGCGCGAGGAGGATCTTCCTGCCCTCGATGGCGAGCCGGCCGTCGATGACATCGGTGACGGACAGCGTGCGCAGTTGGAGCGGACGCAGTCCGTGGAAGATCAGAAGAGTTCCACAGGCGGCCCTCGCCGGATCCGAATCGTTGACGAGGCGCCGCAGCACCGGCACGTCCATCGACACCGGAGTTCGAGGCTCGGGCATGCCGACCTTCATCCGCGTGGTCGGGTTGGTGAACACGCGCCTGCGCCCGTGGAGAACCTGGAAGATCGACCGTAGGCTGGAGGCCATCTCGCTGCGGTCGGTCCCGCCAACGGGCAGTACGGCAACAACGTCGTCGCGAGTGACTTCGCGGAGCGATTGCCGGGTCGTCGCCCAGAAGTCGAGCGCGGGCAGGGCAGCGTAGAGGTGGTTGCGAGTCGTCCTGTGGGAACGCGGGTGACGCCGCGGCGCGACGGTACTGCCATTCTGCATGACGTCGGCCCACTCGGCGATCTCGCTGCGTATCTGTGCGGGCAGGTGAGCGGTCTTCCGCTCGACCCAGGCGGTGACGGCCGGCGAGCGGTCGTCCGTCAGGAAGCCGGCGTGGTCCAGAACCTCGATGGTCGGGCGGACTGGAAGCGCGAGTTCGCGGATCATGTCCACGCGGGTGGCGTCGACGGGTCCTCCAGGGGTGTCCTGGGTGGCCAGCAGGACCTTGAGAGCACGGTTGACCGCACCAGTCAGGTCGCGGGTCCAGCCGCGCTGTTCGCCAAGGTCCAGACACGTGGCTTCGAGGGACTCCAGCAGCTCGGGCATGACGGGGTCGGGCACCGTCAGGGTGCGCAGGCGCCCGTAGTCGCGGCGAGCGTCGAACAGGACGAGCTGGCGGTGGACAACAGGGGCGATCGGTCGCAAGACCGGACGCCTGCGCGAACGAGTGCGGCGGGTGCGGAAGCGCCGGGGTGGCGGACGGCGGTGGGGCGGCACCAGCAGTGCCAGCCGCTGTTCCATGCCGTGGAAGAAGAGCTGGTGGCCGCCGGTGACGGCTTCAAGGCGGTCGGGGTCGGCCGGGTCACGTGCCCAGGACCGGCTTCGACGCCAGCACAGGCGGCACTCCTCTGCCGGGTTGAGCGACGCGGTCCGTCCGCAGGAGGTGCATGTGCCTTCGCCGGGATGGCGTCTGGCCCAGTCGCGGCAGGCGTCACAGGTGCCTCCGGTCGATTTGAACAGGCCCCACGCGTCGCACCGTTGACACGAGTCGGGCAGCGCCGGCGCGCCTTTGTGGCAGCGCTGGCACAGTCCGGCCGTGTAGTAGTCCGGCGAGCCGCAACGACGGCACGGCGGTGGTGTGTGCGAGCCGCGTGTGCGGCAGCCGTAGCAGTACTTGGCCTTGGTGTGTGCAACCGGTCGCAGCCCACATCCAGGGCACGTTCGCGGAGCGGTCACGCCGGCGGCAATGTGCGGTTGCGTCCGAGCCGAGGCGTGACCGAGTTGGTCCCGCCAGCCTCTGCCTCGGCCGGCCTGGCCGGGCGGCGGGCCGCCGCGACCTCGGGCTCGTGGATCAGCAGGTCACCCGTTGTGCAGCCCAGGACTGCGCAGATGATTTCCAGGTCGTCCAGGCGCACGGTCGTCGGAGTGCCGGTCCACAGCGCGGACATCTTCCCCGCGCTGATCTCAAGTCCGGCCTCCGCCAGGCGGCGGCGCATCTCGGTGGACTTCCAGATGCCTTGCTCCGCGGCCGTCATCCGCAGGTTCCAGCGCACCGTGTCACTTCCCGTTGCTCGCCCCGAGCCGGGCGGCGACCCGTTCGTTCGCCGCGGCCCAAGTGTGTTCGATGTGGTCGTCATGGACATGGACATAACGTGTCGTAGTGGACAGCCACTCGTGTCCGAGGAGCTCTTGGATCGCTTTCAGGTCCAGCCCCTGGGCGTAGTACTCGGACGCGCAGAAGTGTCGCAGCCCGTGCGGCGTCAGACGGCCGGACCAGGACGGCAGGTGCAGCCCAACGGCTTTGGCCAGCCCGGAGCGGAGAGCGTCGTCGCCCACGCGGCGGCACCAGCCGGTGTACGGATCTCGGCGCTCGCTCGGCAGCAGCGGCGCGTCGGGGTCCGCGTAGTCGTCGCCGAACTGGTGACGCACGTCGGTGAACCACCAGTTCACCAGTGCGTCCACCGAGTTGATCGCCGGGACGAGCCGGGCTTTGGGGCCGCGGCCGCGGCTTCCCTTGCCGTGCCGGATGTGCAGCTTGCCGTACTCGCCCAGGTCGGGCCGCCAGTCGCGGATGTCGAGCATCCTGGTCTCGCCGATCCGCAGCCCGGCGCGCCGCCACAGCGACGCGGCGAAGTAATCCCGGGCGGCCGGCAGGTACTTGCGCGCCGACGGCAGCGACGTCCGCCAGGCCGCGAACAGGTCGCCGACCTCCGAGGAAGACGGCGGAATGCGCGGCGACCCGTAGTCCGCCCTGGCCGGGCGGTTGAATTCGTCGATCGGCTGGACCAGCACGTGTCCGGTCAGCGCATGCACATCGCCCTGGTAGCGGGCGATGAGGAAGTCGAAGAACTGGGCGATCGAGCCCGCCTTGTTGTGCACGGTGCCCTTCGCCAGGCCTCGGACCTTGCGCTGGTGGACAAGGAAACGGTCGGCGTCGTCCGGCTGCACGGTCCACACAGGCCGGCCCACGAACCGGATCAGCTCGAAAAGGACCGCCCGGTCGCCCGCGATCGTGACGTCCTCGACCCCGGCTCCGACGGACGCCAGCAGGTACTGGTCCACGAGCTCCTGCTCGTAGTCCTCGTACTCCTGCTCCGTGCGCAGGCTTCGCGGCGAACCCAGCGAGCGCACCGTCGCTAGCGCCACAGAGTCCTCACTCACTTCACCAGGAGCGACAGTGCGTTGAAGATATCAGCAAACCTTCAAGAATCCCGACCGAATGCCAGAATCTCCCATCAGTCTCACGAACCCGTCGCGGCCTGGCCTGTGCGGCCACCAGCGACAAGAACCCTCCAGGGAACCCGCGGGAGTTCGTGTAAACGGCACCGCCACGCACTACCGCACGCGCCCGGTGCTCGCCTCCCACCCAGCCGGCCGCCCCTGCACCGACCCGTCCTGCCCGTGCCCCGAGCTCACCCCGACGAAGGGCACACCGCCCGCAGCGGACGGCCCGCCGACCGGTACGAGGCCTGGATGATCGCCGCCCGGCACTACCGGCTCGTCCCCCACCAGGAGATGCCCGACGTCCCGGTCGGTATCAGCCTGGACGTGCCCATCCTGCGCAAGCGCATCCTGCGTGAGGCCGTCCTGCCCGCCGACCAAGCCGCCCTGCTCGACCTGCTGCGCACCGCCCTGGACCTGGAGCCCTGAGACCCCGGTCCGCCAAGCGCAGGCCACACGCCGCGCATCAGTGTGCGCGGCTACCAGGAGAATGAGGACTCCATGCCCACCGACTACCCCGTGACCCTCCCGCCCGTTCCCCAGGACCCGGAGACCGCCTGGCATGCCCAGCGCGTGAGCGAAACGGTGTTCGAGCGTCCGGGGGACGAGGGGTGGCCCTCCGCCACCACCACGTTCGCGATTGACGCCTCCACCGCGACGGAGGCCGAGCTGCGCGTGCTGGAGTGGATCGACCACAGCTACGAGGACGACCTTCGCCAGGCAAGGGGAACCGACGAAATACGGCTCCCGAGGTGACGGAATCCTCGGAGCGGGGCTAGCGGGCGGTACGGCCGCCGCGTGTTGGTGACTGAGTGCCTCGACCAAGCTGGCCGCGCTGGTTCACAGTCTCTACTTGGTGGGGGTCGTGAGTCCCTCAATTGATCGTTCGTTGGTCACAGCGTGTGAAGTGCACGGTATGCACATCATTCAGACGGCTCGCGTTGAGCGTCTCTGCGGCGGCTGGGTCGAAGACTCCTTACCGCAGTGGGTTCCGTGCGCGGGCGGCCGCGACGTGAAGGGCTCGCCCGTGCCGACCGGGCCCGGAGTCGCGGGCCGCCACCGCGCACGGGCTCATCGTCTCCCGGAAGCTGCCGGCGGATCACCATGACGACCACGGCACCGATGGCGCTGACAGACACAGCGAGCCCACCCAGACTAGTGATCGCAGCGGCGGCCCACTCCCACAGGTCTTTGACCCAGGACCAACTGCTTGGGTCGGGCTGTGCTTCCACGCTGACGCGCGACGTCACAGGCGGCTTCTCGATGAGAACGGTGTTGCTCTGGCGGAAGTAGGCGGTGACGGTTAGAGCAATGCTGATTTTCCCGGCACGCTGTGCGCTCACGTCCCACATCCACGTTGCCCTGTCGTTGCTGGAAAGGACACTCTGGCGCTCCGACGACAGTGGCGTGCACTGCACTTTGACACCTGAGCAATGCAACCTCACCCCAATCTGCGCACCCGCACTCATCGGGGCCTGCGCCTCGCCCGGCCTGGTCTGGCGCCAACTGCCCAGGACCTCAACGCGGTACTGGCGCGGTTCCGCACCTGCCACAAGCTCCAAAGATCGAGCGTCCGTGTAGACGAGTTGGCCCTCGAAGAGTTGCTTGCGTGCCTGGCCGATCGCTTCGACGTACGTCTTCTGACCGCCAGGCCCGCCGTCACTGCCGATTAGGGTGCCGTATTCCACGGCCAGTCCGACGGCAACGATGATCAGAAATATGATCGCCTTCGGGAAGCAGCCGGGGCCACCCACGGTCTGCACTCGCGCCATCATGTGATCGTGAGTCGGGCTGGGCTTCGGCCTGGATGGATCGGCCATGGCTCCCTCAGAGATGTCGAATGCTGCGGACGCGCCGAGCTGGCTCTCACTCCATGGTCGCCCAACTGTTTTGATTCGCTGTGTAGTTCGAAGCATTTCCGCTCCGGCGCAGCTGCTCTGTGCCCAGTGCAGGGGCGCTGGTGATCAACTGCCAGGTTGTGGCCGCGCTTCCCTGATCTTTGCCTTCGACCGCCTGTCCGGGACGGCTACGGTCATGGGGCTCGGCCTTCATCCTCCGTGCCTTCTTGTACGCGCCCTGCTTGGAGGTCACGCATAGCACTTCGGTGAAGCGGCCCCACGGCACGCCGGCGGATCGGCTGTCCTCGATGGCCTTCAGTTGACCGGTGTCGGCCTGCTCGCGCAGGTACTGCCAAACGTTGTGCGCAAAACTGCGGCTTCGCCTACGACGTTGACCGGGCTGTCCGTCGGCTGCTTCAACTTGCCAGCTCAGGTTTGCGCGTGCTCCAGCACGCGGAACAGCCTTCAGAGGCCGGAAACCGCTCGTATGCCGGGTCCCCGCCCAGCTCGTGTAGTTCCCGCAGCCGGTTCACGATCGGACCGATCTTGATCTGTCCCAGGCGGCTCGGCGCGCGGTTCGTACGGGGCTTCGCGGCCGCCTTCGAGCTCTTTCTCACCACGCTCGAAGTCTTCGCCACCAGCCAGTTCCCAATCTGGGAACCGACCCTGACCACCCATACCGACGACACCCGCGAACCGGGTTCACCGGGAAACTCCGCACTCCATCACGGGACGCCCACCGCCCGGGGGCCGCGTTTCAGCAGGTCAGCGAATTCCGTCGGTAGGCCGGCAACGGCTGCCGCAGAGAGCCAGGCCGGTCCCGGCCGCTGGCACGTCAGCCTCCGGATCCTCGGCGAGTTCTGAGCACCGCCCCAGGCCGGGCCGCCACGGCCGCCCCTGCTGGACGAGCTGCTGAACGCGGCCGACGAGGGGCAGAGGGCGGCGATCCGCGCGGCAGCCCTGGCCGCTGGTGTGCTGTGGCACTGCCCGGCCTGCCGGTGGGACAACCCGGGTGCGGCGACCTGCTGCGAGGGCCCCGGCCCCCGCCGGAAGCCCAAGCCCGCCGCAGAGCAGACCTCCGCGTAGGTGACGGGGAAGGCAAGCCGCGTAGGACTGCGGCCGGCCTCGCCGGGGGCGGGCTCCCGTCCCGAAGGTAAAGGAGATGACACCCGCCCTCATTGCAGTATTATGGAACTCGTCCGGATGGCTCCCGGGCGCTGCCAGAACGTTCGTCGCATCGAGGAGAACCTCCATGAGCGGAGAGACCGCCGCCGCCGTCCGTGGCCACGTGTACGGAACCGTGCAGCTGCGCCACACCGAACGCGGCACGCCCGCCGCCCGGTTCACCGTGATGCAGGTCCCGCGCGAGTACGACCGTGCACGCGGCCAGTGGCGCGACGGGGAACCGGTCCCGGTCATCTGCACCGTCACCGGCCCTCTTGCCCGGCACGTCGCCGAATGCCTCACCGACGCCGTGCACGTGATCGCCACCGGGAACGTGGCCCTGCGCGACAACGTGCTCTATCTCGACTCCGCCCAGGTCGGTGTGGACCTCGCCCACCACGTCGTCTACGTCGACGACACCCTGCCCGCCGTCCTCGCCGGACGCGCCCCCGCTCCGGCCCCGCGTGCGGCGGCCGCGCCCGTGCCCCCGCCCGCTCACCGCGCCGGACCGGCCCGTCCCGCCCCGGCAGCCCGCCCGGCCCCGGTCCCGGCCGCCGCGCCGGAGACCGACTGGTGGCGGTCCGCGCCGCGCCCCTCCTGGGACGCCGTCACCGCGCCCAGCCGCACCAGGCGCTGACCGCGCCCTCGATCCAGCACCCGTCCATCGCGGCACCGGCATGCCCGCCGGCACGCCGCCCTGTCCCGGAGGTTCGCCGTGCCCAGCCCCGCCCTGCCCGAACGCGCCGCACTCGCCGCCCACTTCACCCCCGCCCAGCTCGCCGCCGAACTCGCCCAGTTCTCCGCCCAGGAGGTCTGGGAGCAGCGCGTCCGCCACGACAACAGCGGACGCCTGGCCCAGTACAAGCCGACAGAGGAACTCGACAACGCGCAGCTGTCCTGCCAGTTCGTCATCCCGTCGGACGAAGTCTGGCCCGCGGCACTGGCCGACCTCGGTCCCGACTGCCCGCTGGGCCTGTGGGCCCGCGGAGGCGACCAACTGCCGCAGCTCACCGCCCGAGCCGTCGCGGTGACCGGCAACCGCAACGCGACCGAGCAGGCCATCACCCGTGCGTGGGCCTTCGCCACCGCCGTCGCCGAGGCCGGGCACACGGTCACGGCGACACTCGCGTACGGCGTCGACTCGGCCGCCCACCGGGCCGCCGCCCTGGCCGGACGGGCAACGCTCGCCGTCCTGCCGCGCGGCTTGGACCGCTCCCACCCGCACGACCACGCCCCGCTGCTGAGCTCCATCCCCGCGACCGGCGGCGCGGTGGTCAGCCTCTACCGGCCCGGCACCGAAGCCAGCGGCGCAACGCTCAGGACCAGCGCCACCCTGCTCGCCGCGCTCGTGCGCGCGGTGATCCTCATCGAGGCCATGGACCACGCCGAGGCGGCGATGCACACCGCCGAGGTCGCCGCCGACCTCAACCGGACCCTGCTCGCACCGCCCGCCACCGAGGACCTGCGCGCCGACGGCAGCGCCCGCCTGCTCGCCGAGCAGCGAGCCGTCCTGGTCCCGAACCCCGCGCGAGCTCTCGCCCTGCTCTGACATCCCCACCCCCCGTGCCCGCCGTTCACCGCCGGGCAGCGGCCAGCCCCAGAAGGAGTGACGGACCGCCATGCCCCGTACCGCGTACAGGCCGTCGCTGCCCGGCCTCAGCACCACCGACGATCTGGACACCGTCATCAACTGGGGACTCGGCGCCGACTCCACCGCCTACCTCGCGCGGATGCTCACCGACCCCGCCGCGCACGGGATCGACCTGGAGCGCACCGCCGTCCTCTACATGGCCAACGGCAGCGAGTGGCCCGAAACCCGGCTGCTGTGCGAGGAGTTCATGCTCCCGCTGCTGCGCGAGCACAGCGTGCGCTTCGTCCGGCTGGCGCGCAACGGGCACCTGAAGGCCGACGGCTTCACGGTCCTGGACGACTCACGCCACCCCGAGCGGCTCTTCGCCCGCGGGCCGTGGACGCTGTGGGACGACCTGGAGTCCGTCGGCACGGTGCCCCAGCAGGCCGGCACCCGCAAATGCAGCAACCCCGGGGCACTCGCCCCGGGGTTTAGCATCAACTCATCGGTCAGCGTGCCGGGACAGGGTTCGGCGTCGTCGTGGAGGATGGCTTGGCGCGCTTCATGGGGAACCGCAGCGGGGTACCGCGGGCCGCCGGGCGAAGCCCTTGGCCACGCCTCGGCTCACGATCCGTCGATCAACTCCTGCACCTCGGGCGGAATCTTCTTGTCGGAGCGGAGGACCCTGAAGGCCTCCGCCTGTTCAGGAGATGACCCGATCGCTATGACCACGTCTGGAGAAATGCCGCTCACCGCATAGGCGTTCTCCGAGGACTCCGGCACTTCGGCGGCTCGGTCATTGGTGTCACGGCACGCCGGACTCGTGGCGGTGCCGAGCTTCTGTCCGACCTTGAACTCGACGTCCGAGAGCCTGATGTACGTGCGGCCTTCGTAGAAGAAGTCGCTCGCGCACACACTCTCGCCGCTCGCCTCGGCACCTTCCGAACCTTCTGATCCACATCCGACCGCGGTGAACGCCACGGCTGCCAGTCCCGCCGCGATCGCATGTCGTCCGACCCAGCTCATGGAGTCTCCCTAGTAGATGCTGCGAAGCCCCATGACGTCGCCCTTACCGAGTGTCCTCTTCTTCACTTCGCAGCGGTCCGCTTTGGTGTACATGGTGAGATTTGAATGCCCGGAGCCCACGTGGCCCAGACCGAAGACATGACCGGCCTCGTGCGTGCCCGTGTTGAGAACATCGTGGTACAGGCCGTAGCAGGTGCTCGTCGGATTCCTCGTGAAGTCGTAGTCCGCGATGTTGAACCGCACGTCCGCTTCCCGGAGGTCGTTCTTGCCGAGCGGGTTGGGCCATGTGTGCGCGCAGGTCGCGGCGACTGTCCCGGCGGCCAGGTCGCCGGCGTCCCACGTGCTCTTGCCGTCCCGAGCGGTGCACGTCCCGTGGTCACTTATGTCCGCTTCATATGTGGTCGTGCCCGCGTAGTGACTCTTGGCGGGTACTTGGTCGGTGAGGCCACAGTTGTTGGTGCTGGCCGTGATCCGGCCGATGGAGCCTTCGAAGTACTCCAGCGCTTGAAGGCGTGTCATGCCCGCGGGATAGGCCCCGTCCCCGAGGTACCAGTTGTAGATGCCGTACTCCTTCCGGTCCAGCGTCGAGTAGGCGCCGTCCTGGCACTCGCCGGGGGAGCTCGCGGCGTCCACCTCGCCCACCTCGAGACCGTCGGGTGTGGGCGGCTCGGACACCGGTGAGTCCGATTCCTCTGTCAGATCCCCCGGCGTCAGCCGCGGGCTCACGACATCGGCACGGTCTTCGCCTGCGGTGGGCGACTCCGTGTTGGCCGTGGACAGGTCGTAGGAGACTTTGCCGTCCGCGGCGACGATCAGCATGAATCCGTGCTCTGTACCGTCTTCGGACAGGGCGTCGATGCTCACGGCGGTGTCGGCCTCCGGCATCTCTATCCCGGTGCCGTCATAGGTGACGACAAGGCCTTCCACATCGCAGGTGTGCGCGTTCAGGCCTGTCGGCAATTCGTAGACCGACAGCTCGTCCGCGGTCGGACATATCGGTATCGCGCTCGTGCCGGCCTGCGCGCTGCCGCCGACGACAGCGAGCGACGCGGCCAACGCGAACGCCAAAACGGTTCTGCCTACGAGCCCTGGACGACGTCCAGCCACTCCCCCACCCCCTGTGATCCGGTCCCTTAGCACGGGACGTTCATCGAACAGGCATTCTGACGTCACTTGATCGCGGCCGGAAAGGGCGATTCTCAGCCACTGATCCGGATCGGCACAGGCGTGCCACCTCACGTGACGAATCGTCAGCGGCTTCGGCCGGTACCAGGGTTGACTTCCCTACGGCTGGCTCCATTTGGACAGTCCGCATCGCGGCTCGGATCTCGGTGACCGGGAATGCTGCAGCCGTCTGAGCGTGGCTCTGGGCCTGCTGATGTGCTTGTTCCTGGCTACTGGTGAGTGGCCGACTGTGCCGGGTGTCTGGCACGCGGGATCTTGTCTTGGTTGGGACATGGGGGGCTCGGCGCTACTGGATGAGCGGCCGTTGGGATCGCGCCGGGTCATCGTCCGGCTGCGGGTACGCCGGTACTTCTGCGACCGCAAGAGCTGCTGCCGTGCGACCTGGCTCACTGCGCTTCGTCGGCGTGGCTCAACGCCGGGGGTGACACTGGCCGAGGCCGCCGGGCGGGTAACAGTGATTCCTAATGCTGTCTGTCAAGCCGTGTGAGCGGTGGGAGGCACCGTCTCGTAGGTCCGTCCGTCGCGTAGGAGTGCCCAGAGGACGTTGACGCGGCGGCGGGCCAGGGCCAGAACAGCCTGGATGTGGCGCTTGCCCTCGGAGCGTTTGCGGTCGTAGAACCGGCGGGAGTCCTCGCAGTGCCGGATGCTGAACAACGCGGAGATGTAGAAGACTCGTTGGAGTCGGCGGTTGTAGCGTCGTGGGCGGCGGAGGTTGCCGCTGATCTTGCCGGAGTCGCGGGGAACGGGAGCAACGCCGCCGAAGCCGGCGAGGCGGTCAGGAGTGCCGAAGAGACTCATGTCGCCGCCGGTCGCGGCCAGGAACTCGGCACCGAGGATCACGCCCAGGCCGGGCATGCTGGTGATCACTTCGAAGTCCCGATGTTCGCGAAACCGGGCCTCGATCGCCTTGTCGAGCTCGGCGACCTGCTGGTTGAGGGCCATCACCTCCGCCGCCAGGGTGTGCACGAGTTGGGCGCTCATTTTCTCGCCGGGCGGGCTTGTGTGCTGGCGGCCGGCGGCTTCCAGAGCCGTCTCGGCCAGGCGGTCAGCGCGCAGGACCCTGCGGTTGCGCAGCCAGGTCTCGAGCCTCTTCCTGCCTGTCCGGCGGAGGGAGGCTGGGGTCTGGTAGCCGGTAAGCAGCATGAGCGGGCCTGTGTTGGTCAAGTCCAGTGCCCGCTCCAGGCCGGGGAAGATGTCGGTGAGTTGGGCGCGGAGCCGGTTGACGGTGCGGGTGCGGTCGGCGACCAGGTCCATGCGCCGACCGGTGAGGATCTTGAGGTCGGTGACCGTGTCGTCGTCGGCGCGTAAAGGGTGCAGATCGCGTCGGACGCGGACCTGGTCGGCGATGACGGCGGCGTCCTTGGCGTCGGTCTTGCCCTCGCCGCGGTAGCTCTCGGAGGCACGGTGGATGGCCCGGCCGGAGATGTAGTGCACCGGCTGGTCATGGTTGAGCAGGATCGCGATGGCCAGGGCGGCTCCGCCGTTGGCAAGGTCGATACCCCAGGTCACCTCGCCGCCCAAAGCCAGGACATCGGTGAGGAGTTCGAGGAGTTCGGGTTCGTCGTTGGCGACGCGTCGGGACAGCAGCCGGTGGCCGCTCTCGTCGATTGCGACGCAGTGGTGATGGGTCTTGCCTGCGTCGATGCCGGCCCAGATCCCGGCCATGTGGTACCTCCGTGCGGTGTGGTGCGGGTGCCTCCCGACGGACGACCTCGCTGTCGATTCCCTACTCAGCGATCATTCGCAATTCCTAATTGGCAGCCGGGTCGTCGTGGGGCACCGGGCGGCCAATCAGTGAAAGCCACAAGCGGCAGAGCGTTTTCAACCACACCCAACGCCCCTGGGTGGGTGAACCATACGAAGGGCTCACCGCCTCCCGCAGAACAACGTAGGGAGCGTTTTCAGCGTTGACGCTCCAGTGTGAGGACGGCAGCGGCCATGACCGTCATGCGGTTGGGGCTGCAGCGGGCTCTGCGGAAGACGCGCCAGGACTTCAGTCTTGCGACGCTTCGTTCGACCGGTGCTCGGGCCGCTGACAGGGCACGGTTGATCGTCCGCTGGGTCGCGGTGAGGTCCTGGTGTGCCTCCCGTTCTCGTGAGCATCGACTTCGGCAGCGGCGGGCCGCATCCCGAAGTGCCGAAAACGTGAGAGTCCGCGCCGGGCGCTGGTGCGGACTCTCGTGTACGGGCTGCAGGGTGGGTCAGGAGTCACTCAGAGCGGACAACGGACAGAATGATGACCCCCATAACTCGTTCGCCGACCCCGTCCCGCGCCGGACAGCCTCCGGCGTGCTGGTCATGCCCGGGCACGTCGGGACGATCTACGCGGCGACGAACACGGTGTACGCCGGCCGCGCAACCGCACGCACAGTGAAGCTCCTGCCGGACGGCACGGTCTTCCACGACTGGACGGCGCAGAAGATCCGCCGCCAGGAGCAGGGCTGTGAGTACGCCGCCGCCCAGCTCATCGCGCTCGGCGCTCCGCGGCTGCGGCCCGGCTCTCTGGCTGCCTCGCACCTCAGCTGTCCGGCGGAAAGAGAGCCAGAGCGCTTCAGGCTTACAACCTCACGCATAGAGAACGTCAGCGACGGCCATCCTGCTAACAGTGAACGGGGGCGGTGGCCTTGAGGCGTAGGCGTGGTGCGTGGGCGGGGTCAGCGGTCACGGCAGTGACTGCGTTATTGGCGGCGGTGCTGGGGCCGGTGACCAATTACGCCAGCGCTGCAGTGCCTGACTGGGCGGCGCGTCCGTGGGTGATCTGGCCGATCTTTGCGGTGCTGGCGGTGGCCAGCGTCGGATTGTTGCTGTGGGAGCGGCGGCTCGACGCCGCCGTGGGCACGTCGCAGCTGCTGGTGCAGGTCCGCCAGCGGGCCGGAGGCGCGTCTTCCTCCTTGCGTCCCCCACATGTCGAGCGCGTAAGGGGGCGTAAGGAGGAGCTGACGGTCCTACTGGAAATGCTGCGTCGTCCCCGGGGTCGGTTCGCGGTGCTGTGTGGGGCCGGCGGACTGGGCAAGACAACACTGGCCGCGCAGATTGCTTACCGCGCTGAGGCGGCGGGTTGGAAGGTCTTCTGGGTCCACTGGCGCAACTCCGCAGAGCTGACGCAGCAGATGGTGCAGGTCGCGCTGGCCTGCGGGCTCCCTGAGGTCGAGTTGGAAGCAGCAAGGGTGGGCCAGGCGAGCCTTCCGGACGTGGTCTGGCAGCAGCTAAGTCGAGAACGACGTTGGCTGGTGGTAGTGGACAACGCCGACGCACCGCAGGAGATCGGACCGGCGCAGGAGCGGTTGGCCGACTACCGCGGCTGGATGCGCCCACACGGCGGAGGGCTGCTGGTGGTTACAAGCCGGGACACGAGCGAGCAGACTTGGGGACCCTGCGCGGAACTGCTGCAGCTGAAACCGCTGCCGACACATCCTGCGGGGCAGGTCCTCCTGGATACCGCCCCCGGGGCAGGAACGCCTGATCAGGCCCGGGATCTGGCATCTCGCTTGGGTGGCCTGCCACTGGCGCTGCGCACAGTTGGCACCTACCTCGCCGGGCCGACCAGCCGACACCGCACCTTCGCCAGCTATCGCGAGGCGCTGGAGCAGGAACTTCCCCAGTTGCTGGGAGCAGAGCACCCAGGTGCCTCTGACGTGCAGGTCGCCCGGACCGTGGTGAGGCACACCTGGGAGGTTTCCTTGGATCAGCTGGCACGAGAGGGCACTGCCATGGCCCGCCCCCTGCTACGGCTACTGGCGTTGTTGGCCGAGGCCCCCGTCCCGCTGGCTCTCATCACCCCAGACTTGCTGTCCGCTGTGACGGGGCGGGAGGTCACGCCGGTGGAGCTGGAAGCAGCGTTCGCCGGTCTGTACCGCTACGGTCTTCTTGGCCTCCCCTCCGCCTCTGACATCACTGGCCTCGCAGCCGCGAGCGGTCCGGCACAAGTGGTGCTGCACCCGCTGATCCGGGACATCAACGCCCTCGCCCTCAGAACGGAGACCAGCAGCCTCAGAACATGGCACCGCGCACTTGCAGAGCGGTTGACTGTGGCCGCTCAAGACGTATGCCAGGCCGGTCACCCTGCTTGGCCTGCTGCGGTTCTGCTCGCTCCCCACCTTCCGCTATTACTCGACCACCCCGGCCCGCCCGAGTTTGCGGCAATCCGCTCCACTCTCAACGCCCTCGCAATGGTGCTACAGGACGCCGGTGCCTTCGCCCAAGCCCGTGTGCTGCACCAGCGTGTCCTCGGTGCCGATATCCGCCTCCTGGGCCCCGATCACCCCGACACCCTGACCAGCCGCAACAACCTCGCCAATGCCACGTTCGGGATGGGCGACCACGCGGAGGCCGTGCGTCTGCTGCGGCGGAGCATCCACGACCGGACTCGTGTCCTGGGCCCTGATCATCCGGATGCCTTGACCAGCCGCAACGACCTAGCATGCGCGTTGGACGCAATGGGTGACCATGCGGAGGCGGTTGACCTGCTGCGGCAGACTCTCGAGGACCGCACCCGCGTCCTCGGCCCCGAACACCCGCACACCCTGGCCAGCCAGAACAGTCTCGGGCTCGCGCTGGACGAGATTGGCGACCACGCGGAAGCGGTGCGCCTACACCAGCAGACCCTCCGTGATCGCACTCATGTCTTGGGCCCTAATCACCCCCACACCCTGCTCAGCCGCCACAACCTTGGCAATGCATTGTCCGGAGCGGGCGAGCACGCCGAAGCGGTGCGCCTGCTGAGGCAGACCCTCGACGACCGCACCCGCGTCCTCGGCCCCGAACACCCCAACACGTTGACCAGCCGCAACCGCCTAGGACTCGCCCTGTCCCGAATGGGCGAGCACGCCGAAGCGGTGCGCCTGCTGAGGCAGACCCTCGACGACCGCACCCGCGCCCTCGGCCCCGAACACCCCGACACGTTGACCAGCCGCAACCGCCTAGGACTCGCCCTGTCCCGAGCGGGCGAGCACGCCGAAGCGGTGCGCCTGCTGAGGCAGACTCTCAACGACCGCACCCGCGTCCTCGGCCCCGAACACCCTCACACCCTGGCCGGCCGCCATGATCTAGACGAGGCACTGGCGGCCTCCCGCCGCCCACAGTGGCCACAGGCCTCCTGGCTGCGCCCTCTGGGATCCATCAGGAGGACTTCATCTTCCTCGACGAGGAGTCGGTGAAGACGGGCATGCCAAGGTCAAACAGTCGCGGCCGTCCATCGGTGGGGGTGCGCTTGAGGCGGAGATTCTTCGTGATCGAAGACCGGCCAGGGCACAACACCTGGATCCGCAGCCACCCGCCCCAACCGCGGTAGCTGGATGGCGCGGACATCACGGGATTGCTCGTTCAACTCCGTTGCGTTCCTTCGTCATTCGGATGCTTGTCTACCGACTGAGCCAGGCAGGGGATGCGCTCATGTCTGGCGTGTCCTTCGGTAGTCCGGTCAACGACTCTCGTGCTCGCTGTGTGTCTTCGCCTCCCGCACTGACGTGCTGCTCTCTGTCGGCCGGCGGCCGCGGCTGGCTGACCTGTACGCCGAGGTTGAGCAGGTGCGTGGCGACAGCTTCCGCGCGGACTGGCGCATCACCGACCTGATCCGCCACGTCAACACCTGCGGGGCACCCGCCCCCGGCGTCGTCTGCCCGGACGACGGCCCAGAGTTCACCGCCCTGCAGGAGCAGGTCCGGGAGACGCTCAAGAAGGACCCCCGCAAAGAACCCGAGATGGCCCGACACAACGGCCGTGCGCTGTGCGACGGCTGCACCGCCCACAGCTGACACCCGCGTGTGCCGGGCCGATCTGTTCGGACCCGGCCCGGCACACGTCCCCTTACAGTGGATGAAGGAGATGACCATGGACACCAACCCCACCGCCCTGCTTCTCGACCTCGCCGCCAGCGCACAGGACCTGAGTGACCGGGACGCGCTGCAGGACCTTCTCGCCAGGGGCCACCGCGCCTGGTGCGAGGGCGTCGCCGACGTTCAGTCCGGCATCCGCCAGGAGGCCGCGAGCCTGTCCGACGCCCAGCTCGCCGAGCGGTGCGCTGCCCTGGGTACGCCGTGGGAGCAGGGGATGACACGCGGCGAGGCGGTCTCCGCGCTCGCGTTCGCGACCTGGGATGCCGCGCCGGCCGCCATGGCCTACACGGAGCTGGAAGAACGCGCCGCGCTCTTCGGTGTCTGCCTTCTTGGCGAGGACTTTCTGTAGCCGTCTCTCGCGCTGGGCTGGACACGAACCCATCAGCTTTGGCATTATCGAACCTGTCGCGCTCGGACCGGGCGCCAGCCTTGCCGATCCTTCCAAAGGGGTTTCGATGTCTCCCGCCGAGCGGCTCGTGGACACCGCGCAGATCGTGTCCGAGTTCGGCACGAGCAAGCCCCGGATCAGCGAGTGGAGCAACGACCCGGACAGCGGTTTCCCCGCGGTCGCGCACACGGAGGGCCGCAAGCGGTTCTGGCGCCACGACGAGGTCGCGGCGTTCTTCGCCAAGCGCGCCCCGAAGAAGCGCACGCTGCCGGCCGCGGTACTCGAGGCCGACCAGGACGAGCTGCTGACCAAGCGGGAAGTGGCCAAGCTCCTCGGCTACACCCGTACCTCCACCATCGACGCCTACTTCCGCGACAGGCCCGAATACTTCCCCGAGCCCGACGAGGACGTCGACGTCCCGATGTGGCGCCGCGGCACGATCGTCGCCTGGGCCAGCAACCGGCCCGGCAAGGGCCGGCGCGGCTCCGCCCCGGCCTCCGCGCTGCCCCCGGTGTCGGCCGACGGGGACCCCGACGAGCTGCTCGGTACCGCCGAAGTTGCGAGTCTGTTCGGCTACGGCAGTGTCGCTTCGTTCTCCAGCGCCCTCTATCAGGGGCGCATCCCGGAACTGCCCGAGCCGGACACCCTGGAGAAGGAGGAAGGCAGTCGCGGCCGTGCCCGTAAGAAGTGGCGCCGGGCCACCGCCGTCGCCGCCGCCCGACAGCGCGGTGTCCTGCCGGCTGCCGACCAGGACGAGAACGAGGACTTGGCCGGCGCCGCCGAAGCGGCCCGGATCCTCGGATACAAGGATGCCGACAGCTTCATCAGCGCGCTCGGACACGGACTCCTGCCCGATCTCGAGCAGCCCGACGGGTTCGAGTACCGCCGGGGCAGCGCCGGACGTCCGCGCCAGCAGCGCTGGAGACGCTCCCGCCTCGAGGATCTTGCCGCCCGCCGGTCCTCGGCGCCCTGACTGCAGCGCGCCGACCCGCGTCACGAGCGGGATACCGTAAGACCGCGGCCTCTGGTTTAAGGGATCGACGAACTCCCGGCGGGCCAGACGCCGCACGATGGCCGGTATGGAGAGGCCAGCCACCTCTCCGCCGCGAAGCCGCACGGCTTCGCGGCACCGGCCATCGCCGTTTCCTGAGCGCTCGCGCGGACAGCACGTCGCGCAGGAAGCCAGCCAGTGTTGGCTCTTGGGCGGCGGCGCGCGATCACCCCTCAGTGCATAGCTTTGTCGGCTTGGTTGATTGCCAGCTGTCCGGGTATTCCACGCGGCTGGCCAGCTGATGAAATCCAGCCTTGCTGTCTTCCATGGGCTTCCTCGGGCTGAGCTTCCTCGGGCTCCTCTCCCAGCCAGTTCCCGACCGGTCAACGAAGTACAGCTCCGTGAAGAGGCTCTCAAGGTCTGAGGGACTGAAGCGCTTCCCATCCACCGAGGTGGTCTCCTGAGGAGTGAGAATGAATTCGGTACACGGAGGCACGTCCGGTAGGAAGAATCTGAACTCAACTGAGTCTGTGCCTTGCCAAAGACGCAGGTTCGTGACGGCGTCCGGTGACCTGTTGACGACGTGAAGCTGCGGTTGCCCGCCCCGCGAGATCCAGAACGTGATGTGGCTGGCCTGACTGCGCTTTTCCTGCTCGCTATCCTCCCTCGACTGTTCCAAATCGTTCTTGGCCGTCTGTTGGCTCCAGTAGGTCGCGACAGCTGTCGCCCACAGCCCGCCGATCGCCGCAAGGGCAGCCAGTGCCGTGCCGGTCACGGTGATGAAGTGCGCCCACCTGACTGCCCGGATGCGCTGCCAAGTCCCCTGCGGCGCTTCGTCGGGCGCCTCGGCAAGCCCACGCGACCGAACCCTACTGACGCCCGGACGCTGCCGTGCGAGCCGTAGCCGGGCCTGCCTCGTCGATTCGTTGATCACTTGCCCCCCTCATGCCGTTAACGGCACAGACGGTGACACAGCGGGCTGGCTCCCACAGCTCACTTTCCGATCCTCCGTCAGTAGGGGGCCGCTGGGGTGCTCGCTGGCCCACCTTGCCAACCCACCCCAGGGCCCCGATCCAGACTTGTGGCTCGGCCAGGACCCCAAGCCGGGACGCACCTCGACGGGATTCGAAGTTAAGACTCAAGCTGAGGGGAGAGACGCTTTGGTGTGCATGATGCGCCGCCGTTGGCCTCCAGCCGAACATCACGTGCCTTCTACGGGACTAGCGGTAGCCAGCAGGACGTCGCCCGGCCACAATGCGCACCCTGCTTCCGCCCAGGCCAGTTGTCGGCCGACCTCGACCAGGACCTCGATCCGGTCGGCGGGCCCGTACGCCCGATACCGCTCGGCCACCGGGTTGTAGACCCGGACCTCGCCGTGCGGGCCGGAGCACACCAGGGCACGAGCGATGTCCGGCAGGCCCAGGCTGAGGGCGTCGCATTCGTGGTCCTGGATGAGCTGGAGCAGATCCGCGGTGACCGCCTCCCAGTCGCCGACCTCCGGCCAGCGCGTGCCGCCGTCCAGTTCGTGGGTGAGCGTGGCAAGCGGCACGATCTCGCCGGGCCGGCGGCCGCGGGTGAGGCGTTCGTAGATGCGGGCGCCGTCGGGCTGCCGGACACGGGGGTGCAGCAGGGAGGCTGCGGCTACGAGGGAGGTGTTGATCTCCTGGGCGGCGGCCGGGTAGTAGGCCTCGTGCGCGAAGAGCAGGTACACCTCGCGGGTGGGCTGCTCGGAACCGTCCTGGGGCATGTTCGTTTCCTCCTTCGTCGGCAGGTCGGGGGTCGTGTGCTCGGCTGAGAGCTGGGGCCGCGGGCGGGGCCCGGGCGGATAGGGACCCAGCGGCGGCTGCCCGCCGAACCGGTCGTGCCGGGCAGCCGCCGCGTCGCCCTGCATGGGCGTGACGATCTGTCCGGTCTGGACGGCGAGTTGAAGCATCAGCCGTTCCCGGGCGATGAGCTCGCTGGAGGCCGAGCGGGTGTCGTGGCGCTGGAGCAGGTCTGCGGAGTCGAACAGCTGGTGGTGGCCGATCTCGACGGCGCGCCGCACCTCGTAGCGGTCGCTGCCGACGGCGGCCTGGACAAGGCCCGCGTGTAGAGCGGCGAGGCGCTGCAGGTAGCGGCAGGCGGCTTCATCCTCGACGATCCGGGCGTTCTCGCCGGCGCGGGTATCGAGCCGGTCAGGCAGGTGCTCCACGAGCAGTGGGGCTAGGACGTGTTTGAGATGTTGATCAAGGTCATGAAACGATCTTCAGATGTCTCGTGGCGATCTGACGGATGCGCAGTGGAAGCGGCTGGAAGCGGTCTTGCCGCCGATACCGAAGATGGGCCGGCCTCCGAGGGATCGGCGGCAGGTGTTCGACGGGATCTGGTGGCGGGCCCGGACCGGCTCGCCTTGGCGGGACGTGCCCGAGCGATACGGCCCCTGGGAGACCGCGTATGCGGTGTTCCGACGCTGGCAGATCGATGGGACCTGGACCCGTGTCCTGAAGAAGTTGCAGGTCAAGGCGGATGCCGAGGGGGTCATCGAGTGGGAAGTCTCGGTCGACTCCACTGTTTGCCGGGCCCACCAGCATGCCGCCGGGCCCGCAAAAAGGGGCTGACGATCCGGGCCGGACGCGTCCGAACGGCCTCGCGGCCGAGCCGAACGACCACGGCCTGGGGCGCTCGCGCGGCGGGCTGACCACCAAGATTCACCTCGCCGTCGACGCCTCCTTCCACGTCCTCGCAGCCGTCATCACCGCCGGCCAGCGGGGCGACGCACCCGTCTTCGAGCAGGTGATGGATCGAATCCGTGTCCCCCGGATCGGCGGTGGACGCCCCCGCACTCGGCCAGAACATGTACTTGCCGACCGGGCGTACTCGTCCCGCCAGATCCGCTCCTACCTGCGCAAACGCGGGATCGCGCACACCATCCCAGAGAAGCAGGACCAGGCCGGACACCGAGTCCGGCGTGGTTCCCTCGGCGGCCGCCCGCCTGGATTCGACCGCGAAATGTACAAGCGCAGACACAAAGTCGAGTGCCGGATCGGCCTTCTGAAGCAGGCACGAGGCGTCGCGACCAGGTACGACAAGCTCGCTGTCCGCTACGAGTCGACCGTCCAACTCACCCTCATACGGCAGGCGCTGTGACCGCCTGTCATGCACGATCCCGATCACGCCACGGACCGTCTGGCACCAGGGTGCCGAGCACGGCCAGCAACTGTGGCGGCTCAACCGGGTCTGGCAGCGAGCTCAGATCCGACCATTCGATCCAGACGTGCGTGTCCAGGTTGACCTGCTCATCGGGGAGCAAGCCGGTCCGGACGAGCGATGGTTGCTCGTCGGCGAACTGCGCAACGAAGAAGTGCTCCGTCCCGATGTACCGCTTGCCGTTCCACTGAACATCACGGTCGACGAGCACCGACCGGTCAAGCACCGCAGCCGGGTCGAGTCCGGTTTCCTCGGCCAGTTCTCGTCGTGCCGCCACCAGCGGCGTCTCGCCAGACTCGATACCGCCACCGGGTGGCTCCCAGAGCCACGTCCCGTCGAACGGATCACGCCAGTGCAAAAGAAGCAGGCGATGGGCAGCGTCCAGACAGATGACCCGGGCGGCGGGCCGGTGCGTTGTTTCCACCATCCTGACGCTATGCGGTGCTCGAAATGTCGATCAAGACCTGAGCCACGTTGATCGATATCTCAAACACGCTCTAGGGCGATTCGTTTGGATCACTCCCGCCGCCCGAGGTTGTCGTCGATGATGTCCATGTGACTAACCGCATCAGCGCTCTGATCTCGGTCTTCGGCGTTCTTGTCAGCACCTTGCTGCTCGCTCTTGCCGTTCGCGAGTACCGTTCTGGGGCGTCGGCTCTCTGGATCGGGGCTGGAGCTGTGATCTTCCTCAGTGCCTCGTACGCGCTCGTGCGGGACCTGTGGCGGCTCCCCAGCGAGCCGACGGCCTGACGAGCAGCACCGTTCCGGCCAGCCCCGTCGGTCGTTGTTCGTGTGTGCCGTTGGCTGACGCGCAGTGGGCGTGAATCGAGCCGTTACTGCCCGACCGGACGCCGATGCTGCCGAAGAAGTGGATCAGGCCCGCCGAATCGATCGAGGTCCGTTTCGGCACCTCCCGGGCCGGGCCGTCGACGTCGCGCTCTACACGATGGCGTCGGTCGACGCGGTCATCACGCCCACCCCGCCCTGGTGTAGCCGGGCCCCGGGCAAGCCCCTCGCGCGCAGGGCTTGCCCGGCGTCGTGCGCGGCGTCAGCGGCTGACGGGCTCGGGTTAGCGCTGGCGGCGCCGGTCCGGGTCGTCGACGCCGATCTCGTACCAGGGCTCGCCGCGCTGGAGCCGGGGCAGGGTGTTCACCCACACCGCGATGGCGATGCCCTTCACGTCGGCGGCGAGCGCCTGGAGGCGGTTGTCGAGCAGGTGCTCTTCCTTGCCCGCCAGGACGACGTGCAGCCTCGGCGCCTTGAGGTCGTTTACTACCGCCAGGGGAACATGGTCGGGGTATTGACCGCCAACCGGATCAGCCGGATCGCAGGCCACCAACGCCGCCTGGCCGCTGAACTGGCGGCCGGTATCGAGTAATCCGTACACGTTCGGCGTGAACGTCGCCAAGGTCGACGCCTGCCGCAGGCGACGCGGCGGGCACGTCGTCGGGGACGAAGCCCAGCCAGGGCAGAGCGGACAGCTGCACGGCGGCGCCGAGCACGTTCTGGGATCGGCGGAACTTCCGCAGGAACGCCTCGTCGGCCGAGGTGAGGGTGAAGTAGCGGATCAGCAGGTCGCACTGCCACCGCGCCGTCGTCGCGGGGCGGAGAAATCGGCCAGGACCAGCGTCCGGCCCCGTCCTCGGCGGCGATGGCCGGCAGTGGTGCGGTCACCGCGACACCTCCGCCGTCGTGCCGTCCGCAGACGTGAGCATCTGTATGCGCCAGGCATGGATGTGCTTCATGCCGCGGGCCAGCTTGTCGGCCAGGTCCCGGCCGGACAGGTGGATGTACTGGAGCGTGGAATCGGTGTTGCGGTGGCCGGCGAAGGTCGCGATCGCATGCAACTCCCAGCCCATCCGGGCCAGATCGGTCAGACACAGGTGAAGGGTGGTGTGGGTCGAGAACCGCGGGACCCCGGCCTCCAGAGCGATCCGGCGGACCACCTTCGACCAGGTCCACAAGGTCAGCGGCTGCCCGTGGTTGCGCCGGGACTCCGACAGGAACAGCGGCCCCGTGGCCCGGCTGACCGTGGCCCGGTGGGCGAGGTAGGCCGACATCAGCACGCCGGTCGACGCCGAGTACGGCACCACTCGCTCCAGCCGGTTCTTCGTCGTCTCCGCCCGCACCCTCAGCGTCCGGTGGGCCGGATCGAGGTCATCGGTCCGCAGCGAGCACAGCTCCTCTCGCCGCAACGCGGAATCGTAGGCCAGGGCCAGCATCACCCGATTGCGGACCGGCTCCTTGCGCGCGACCTGCAGGATCCCCAGCCACTGCTGTTCACTGGGGATCCACGGCAGCTTCGTCAGCCGCGGCACCAGCCCGCGCTGCTGCCCGCCCCGCTGGCGCCCAGGGGTGTAGCGGCCCCGGCCGACCGGGTAAGACTCCCGCATGCCTTCCTCCATGAGGAAGTCGTAGAACAGGCGGACGGGCACCAGTCGCTGCTGGATGGTGGCGTTGGCCAGCCCTGCCCCCGAGTCGATCGAGACCACATTGGGCCCTCGACGGTTAGGCCGAGATGTCAATTCCCTTACGTAGGCGGCTATATGCGCCCGGTTCGCGGTGGCCGGGTCGACGTTCTCCCGTTCGCACATCAGCAGGTACTCGGCCAGCCCGCGGGCGTAGGCATCGATCGTGCGGGGGGGCACGTCCGAGATCCGCCCAGACCGTCAGCCAGGTCGCCGCCTGCTCGTGCCGGCCGAGTACCGGCCACTTCTCCATCAGCACCGTCGTGCCGCTCAACACATCTCCCAAGTCCGTGGTTGCACCGGAGAGACATGATCACCCCGGCAGATTCCACGTAACTTTTAAGATGCTCAAGCGCCAAATGTTCAGCCGCGCAGGATTCGAACTCCTACGCAAACGAATCCTGTTGGCGTGACCGAGCGTCACCGGACCACACGAAGTGGACCAGAGCCCGCAGAAACTGACACAGCCAGGCCACCGAGCTCGCCGCCCATCTCACCGCAGTTGACATGAGGACTATTGAAACCGCTGTCAGAGAAGCAAACTTCGAAGAGCTGGTTGACGAGCACGAAGTCTACGAACTTGAGCTGATCGCACCAGATGAAGGTCCGGGAATCATCGCTGCCGAACTCAAGGGACTCACTGCCTTCTATGCGAAGGCAGCGCATTCCAAGCGCGGAGTGGTGATGTACACGACCTGACTGACTCGATCTTTCGTGACGGCTCGTTGGTTCATCTGGCGGGCCGTTTCGGCTTGTTGGGCGGGGTGAGGGCACGGCTGTCGCGTCGGGTGGGCGCCGGGTTCCATCGCTCCGGAGGGGTGGTCCAGGCTAGTCGGGATGGGTGGATTTGCTGGTCAGCCGGGGTTCGGGAGGGCGTCAAGCCGTTCGATCGTCCGTGATGAGATCGGTTCCAGGGACAGTGCGCCGCGAATCTCAGGTGCTGCCGCGGGCGGTGCGCAGAGCGTCCATGAGTTCCTCCAGCGCCGTGACGACGTCGGGCAGCCGAACCGCGGCCTCATCCTGGCTCCTGGGTTTGCTCAAGCGTCTTGAAGTCCCCGGCCATCCCGGCGGCGACAAGCCACTGGAGGCGCATCTCGTCGATTGCTGGCTTCGGTCATGACCGAAACGGCGGAGCCCTATGCTACTTCGGGCAGACGGTCGAGGCGATCGCGGTGCACCGAGGTCATTTCGAGACGCTCCGCAACGAGGTTCTCCTCCAGGTGATCGATCCGGGCGGTGCCAGGGATCGGGAGGATGACGGGTGAGTGGCCGAGGAGCCAGGCGAGCGCGACCTGCGTGGGGGTGGCGTCGAGCTCGGTCGCCACGGAGGCGACCTCGGCCCTCGCCCCCGACTTTCCCCAGGCGACGGGTCGCCACGGCAGGAACGCGATTCCTGCCACTTCGCAGGCCGCGAGCACGGGCTCGTGCTCGCGGTCGAGCAGGTTGTATCGGTTCTGCACGCTCGCCACGTCGACGATCTTCCGTGCCTGGTTGAGTTCGTCGACGGTGACCTCGGACAGTCCGATCCGGCCGATCTTGCCCTCGGCCTGCAGGTCCCGCAGCATGCCGGCCTGGTCGGCGAGCGGCGTTTCGGGATCGATGCGGTGCAGTTGAAGAAGCTCGATCCGCTCAACACGCAGTCGGCGGAGCGCCTGCTCGACCTGCTCCCGCAGCACGGCGGGCCGCCCGTCGAGCTTCCACTCGCCTGAGGAGCCCGATCGAGCAACGCCAACCTTCGTGGTGATCAGCAGTCCATCCGGGTAGGGGTGCAGGGCCTCAGCCAGGAGTTCCTCATTGGCTCCCCCGCCATAGAGATACGCGGTGTCGATCAGCGTGACACCCAACTCGACGGCCCGCCGGGCGACCGCGAGAGAGGTCTCGCGGGCCGGGCCCAGTTCCGTCGGCAAGTGCATAGCCCCGAACCCCAACCGCCGTACTTTCAGGTCCCCGCCGATACAAAACGCAGTCGATGTCACGTGCTGTCTTCCCCCTCACTCAAGGGGCAACGCTAACAAAGCAGTTGGCCACGAAAGGCATCCACCAGCAAGGATCGGCCACGGATCAGAACAACAGCTACCTGATCGACGAGACACCCCCAGTGCCTCTTGAGCAGGTCGTCGATGAGCAGTCCACACCCGCCTCGATCTCAGCATCAAGCTGAGCAATCCGGGCCAGAATCGCAGTTCGCCGGACAACGGTAGTCCCCAACCGAGCCAGGATCGCCTTCCCATCTTCCCTGGCGCCTGGCCCATGTTCTTATCTATCTTCCGGGCTATGGATCTCGGCGCCTTCGTAGGTGATGCATAAATGGGTGTCCTCGACGTAGATAGTGACGATCCGGCCCGCGTAGGTGCGTCCGACGCGCAGGCGTTGGCGGGCCACCATCACGACGCCGTCGGTCGGGACCGTGCGTTCAACGCTGTGGCGGGCCGACGTCGTCCAGGTCTTCCCCAACCCCGCCGCCCTCGACCGACTCGCCGCCGCCGTCCTGGCCGAACTCCACGACGAATGACAGGTCTTCGACCGCCGCTACCTCTCCGAAGGGTCCATGGCCGAACTCCTCACCGCCGAACCGGCTGAGGACGACCGCCCGCTACCTCCAGCCGGAACCCAATCAGCTCGGCCAGTGACCACACCACGCGGCGGGACATGACCCAGGGGTGCCGCGGCAGGCGCAACACGTACTCCACTCTGCAGCGAGCCGCTGGACCTCTTGATCGAGACGTCCAGATGGACCGTGTTGTCTCCTGGTGCGGGGTGATCAACGGCCCGCGAGTTGTCCCTCAGGTTGCAGAGGGCCAAGGCCGCCTACCTGGCAGGCCAACCGGCCCGCAGGGGCGCGGTTTAGTCAGATCGGGGTGCTCCCGGGCGGCGGGTCGACGTCCAGCCTCCACGGGGCTGCGATGTCCCCTGTGGTGTCCCATCCGTAGCGCTCGAGTTGTTCGGCCTCCTTGGTACGCCCGAGCTCCTCGAGACTGACGATGGCCAGGTGCGCGGCCAGTTCACTTCCCGCTGCGACAGCCCGTGAGCACCACGAAAACGCCTCCTTCCAGCGGCCGGTGTCCGCCAGGCGCTGGGCTGCCCAGTACAAGGCATGGGCTTCCCCCTGCGCGGCCGCTTCCCCGGCCATCGCCAGTGCCTTGTCCAGTTCGCCTTCCGCTGCCAGCCGTCTGGCCTCGGCCATCGGCAGGGCTTCCGTGCGTGCGGCGGCGCCTGCCGCCCATGCGGACAGCTCACCGTAGGGACGTGCCCGCCCTGGCGCGTCGCCGGTCGGCATTCGGTCGGCGGCGTCTAGGGCTTCGGCGGACTGTGCCGGGGAGGCGGGACGGTTGCGGGCCACGTGGGCGTTCGCCAGCGCTTCCCGGATGGGTGCGAAGTCTGCGGTGTGGCCAGCCTGTTCGGCTCGCTTGATCCAGTCACGGGCGTCGTCGAAGCGCCCGGCGTCGATCAGCGATTCGACCGCTGCCTCGTATCCGTGGCTGTCGCCGGCTGCGATGGCTCGTTCGCACCAGATGAGGGCATCCGCCAGGCGTCCGTGGTCGGCCAGTACCTCGGACGCGGCAAGGAAACAGCTGGTGTCTCCTGCCGCCGCCGCGCGCTCGAACCAGTTGAGAGCTGCGTCGATCCGGCCCGCCTCGGCCATGACGGCGCCGGTCCACCGCATGGCCTGTACCGGGGCGAGGCCCTCAAGTTGGTGAAACCAGTGCGGAACCTCATCCAGCCGTCCGGCGCGCATCAGTTCTTCGGCGGCCGACCGGGCGGCCGCGTTGTCTCCCAGCATGTGGGCCCGCTCCAGCCAGGGCATGGCTTCGTCGAGGCGGTCCGTGTCGATGAGCTGGCGGGCGATCTTCCGGTGTTCGCCTGCTTTCGCCCACAGCCGGCAGGCGGTCTGCGTCAGTGACCGGGAGGCTGCCGCCGAGGCGAGGTTGCGTGCGGCGTCGTCCGCGCAGTGCCGCACGGCGGCCTGCCAGAACAGGGCAGGCACCGGCGCAGCGCGGCGGGCGAGCCTGAAGTGGTCGACGAGGAAGTCGGCCAGCCGGTAGGCCGGGCCGGCTGCCGGCACGAGGGGTCCGGCTGCGCCGCGGGGGCGCTTTTGGCGGTGCAGCGGACCGTGCACTCCCTTGACCGGCGCGGTCAGTTGCGCCAGTGCCTGTTCGCACCAGTTGTCCGGGAGCAGTTCCCATTCGGTGTCCGTGAGGTAGGCCTCAGCCGCCGCTGCAAGGAACGCGAGGGGCAGGCTGGGCGGGTGGCCCAGGAGGCGGGCGTCGATCGCGGCATCCAGCAGGGCCCTGGGGCCGGCGGTTGCTTCGTTGTAGAGGGCCACCAGCTCGAACCCGGCGGCCAGGTACTGGGTGATCAGACCGTCCCGGGCGCTGTGGGCGGCCGCCGCCAGGCGCGGGTCGGGTGACTGCCTGCTTTCCTCGATCTCGGCCGCGGTGAAGGCGGTGGGTACCTGCAGGTCGCGCCCGGCCAGCAGGATCCGGGCCTGCCCGAACGGATCCCGCTCCCTTGGGGGCACGGCCAGCCGTCCTTGGCCCTCTGCCGCGATCACACCGGGATGCGGGGTTCTGCGCAGGTCATCGAAATACCCGGGGCCCGGCCAGATGGTGCCCAGCACCAGGACCGGTGCCCGGGATGTGTCCTCCAGCAGCGTCCGCAGCCCGGCAGCGATCGCCTCGCCGTGCTCGGGGTGCAGCAGATAGTGGTGCGCCTCATTCAGCCACACCACCGTCCGCGGGCCGACGCGCGCCAGGTGGGCCAGGCAGGCCCGGGGCCGGTCGGGATCGTAGGGATGCCACAGGCGCCAGTCGTCCGGCAGCTGCCACAGGGCCTCGAAGCAGGCCCGCGTCTTTCCCGACGACGACGTCCCCACCAGCAGCACCAGCCGGCTCTCCCCCTGCACCGCCCGCGCGAGAAGGCCGCGCAGTTCGAGGTCGTGCCCGCGTTCCACATAGGCCGGCAATCCCTCGCTGCCGCGCACCGCGATCGCAGGATGAACCTCCAAGTGGTACGGGTCGAGGTCCCTGACCGGGCGGCCGAGCGGCTCGACCAGCTGGGCCTGCGTCCACAGCGCAGCCGCCTGACGGCCCGCCTCTCCAGCCTCGCCACCCGCCATGCCCACCAGCGTGCGCAGGACCGCCACGACATCCGCCTGCTTCGCGGGCAGGGCCGGCTCGCCGATGATGCGGTGGATCGTGTCCCTAGAAGGGCAGGCAGCCAGCGCATCGTCCGCCCCGATCACCTGGGCCATCACGTCCAAAGTGGGCGCACCCGCCGCGACGTACGCCTCGTAGACCACGTCCTTCAGCACGCGCAAAGGCCCCGGCGGCACAACCGGACGGGCAATCAGCCTCTTCCCCGCGACAGGCCTGCCCTCCTCCCGCCCCGGCCGGTCGCGTTTCATCGCACCATGGTGCCCGCGCGTCCTGGCCCGTGTCCCTGAACTGCGCCCAACCCGCCCCCCGTTTGACAAGCCATCGCAACTCGTCCAGGACCGCCGACACGCCCGCATGGTGGACACACGCCGGGCCCGGCTACCTCTACCCGACACACAGTCAGGACACCACCATGCCCCGCACCCGCACCCGCACCCGCACGCTCCACACCACCCACCGCCAGCACCCGGACCTGCCCGGCATCGCGCTCGGCGCCATCATCACCGGCCTCGTCCGCTACCTCCTCGACCACCTCCACGCGCTCCTGTAAGCACCCGCCCAACACCCCCGCAACTGCAGACACCAACACCGAACCACAGCCCCGACCACAGGACCGCACACCCACCGACCACAGGACCGCACCACCGACCGGTGTCGGCGTATGGCGAAGGTGCCCACGCGCCCACAGGTACGGGCACGCCGGCAGTCTCAGCGGCTGCCGGCCAGCCAGCGCTGCGACCAGTCCCAGACATCGTTCCAGGGCTCAAGGCGTGGCCGCGGCCCTGATTTCCGATGAATAGTCTTGTGCAGCCGTGCAGTTCAGCCCATGGGGCCCGCGTGACCTTGGCGAACCCGGCGCGTCGGCCGCGGGATGTGAGCCGCGGGCTTGCGGTGATCGTCGACTCCACGAGCACGTTGACGTTCCTGTAGTTCGTCTAGCCACTGGGGTGGCCTGGCGCCGCCGTTCGCCCCCTGCAGACGCAGCAACTGCCCGCCGCGCCCGACATCGGTAGCCTCCTCAAGGGCCTTGGCGGCTGCGGCTGCGTAGAGGGCCTGGCTCTGGGAGGAGTTGGGCACCTTGCGGCATATCAGTCAGGGATGAGCCCTCCCCTACCGATCACAGCCGTGATAGGGCCGACCACGATCAGGACTGCTCTGGGCCGTTCCCGACCGTGTGAACGACCAACCGAACTGGCTCTAACGACCGATCCATGCACTCCCTCCGATCGCTCCACCGACCATCGACACAGCGGTGAGCAGCGCGACCGGCGGCCTCAACGGACGCTGGAGCGTCACGCGGAGGCTCCCCACGCACAGTTCAAAGTACGGGCGTTCAGCCACCGGAGCCCCGTCCCCCGACGGAGAGTTCTTCGGCATTGGCCCCCCAATCTCATTGGCTGTCTCCGTTGGCGTTTTCGGCCCTCTACCTCGACACCTTTATGAAATCAACGAAAAGCACACGAAAGGGTGATCGGGTGGCGGTCGAAAGTGGACGCTTCGTGCCATGAGCCCCCTGAACTGCCCGATCCGGGCGGGACGTTCGCGCCGTCTGGCATGGTCAGTCGTGCGCGCAGCCTGCCAACGCACCCCCACACCAGCGCAGCGGCCCGCAACCACCCTCCCGCCGTCCTCCTGCCTGCGTACCAGGGCCAGGCAGGTGGAGGTCGTGGCGGTAGGTGTCGTGGGTGGTCAACCCATTGCTGTCACTGGAAGCGGCGACGGGCTGGATGGGGTGGCTGTGGGGTGGTGGATGGCCGTGAGGTAGCCGTCACCGGCTATCCGGATGGGGCCACGCAGGTGTGGGATCTGGCTACAGGCGAGCCTGTGGGTCCACGCTTCACCGGCCACGAGGGCAGGGTGGTTGCGGTCGCAGTCGGCGCGAGCGGCGGCCGACCGATTGCCGTTTCTGGGGATACTGAGGGGGAGATGCGGGTGTGGGATCTGCACTCGGGCCAGCAGTTCGGGCCGGAGATGGTGTTCCCGGCACCGGTCCACGCAGTAGCGGTCACCCCGGACGGCCGACTGGTGGTGGGTTCGGCTGGGAGGTGGCGGTGCTGGTGGGTTGCTGACCGGGGGCCAGCCCGACATGCCCTGGATGTCTGCCGGTTGAGGCTGGCGGCTGGGGCGTGCCGAATTCGCGGTTCAGGGGCGGCGGTGGGGCCGGGTGTGCCAGCGGTGGGTGGTCCATGCCCGCCGGCGGTGGCAGCCCAGAGGATGAGTCGGGTCGTAGGCCGGCCGCTCGGGCAACAGCGCAGCGAACTGCTCCCACAGCGGTTCGGCCAGCCATGACGGCAGGACGGGCACGGGTCTCCTCGATGATCACACAGCGTCGCAACTCCATGATCACCGAGACCGCCACACCGATCCTCCTAACCGGGGGTCCCCAACGCCCCAATCGGCGCGGGTTCTTAACCTCGCGCTTTCACGAAGTGACCTGTCCGACTGCTGATCGCGTAAGCAGAGAGCGCCTCTGACCAGTGAGAATGAGGACTGTTGAGGTCCTTGTCCCCGTACCGGTGAGAGGGACTTCCCAGGTGAAGAGGCGTATCGGTTCCTACCCGCTTCTCCTCGTGGAGGGTGGCGGCCCTGGGATGGTCGGTGAGGCCGGGGCTGTGCTGTTGGTGGAGACCATCCGCAAGTCAGGGCTGGATCAGGCGATATCGTAGGCCCTGGCACCGTGGTGCAAGCTGCGGGCGGTGCACGATCACGGCAAGATTCCTGCTGGATGTGGTGCTAGCGATGCCCTGCGGAGCCCATGGTCGCGGGTAGGCGGACGCTCCTCCATCCGGTGGTGATGCCGGTGCACTGCCGTACTGTCCACGTCATGCAATCTGTGATCGAGATGCTGAGCGACCGGCTCCGTGACCGCGACCCTGCGGTGCGGCTGAACAGTGCCCGCCAGCTGGGCGAAACAGTCGAGCGGTTCGGCAACGCGTGCCTGCCGGCCCTCCTGGCCAGCCTGGATGCCGCTGCCGCCGAACCGCCGCCGCGTAAGGCGGCTTCACTTCATCACGCCTTGAACCGTGCCTGGCGCACGGCAGTGCGCAGGACACCGGATTCTGCCGCTTCCTGGTACGGCGCCATGGTGGACATGCTGTGCGGATACAACCTCAATGATCCCGGGGAATCCGCCTCTTTCGCACGGCTGATTGCGACGATGCTCAACGACCCGGAACGCGGCTCTTACGCTCCCTTGCTGCGCCCACATCTCACCGGGATCGTCGACCTGCTGGGCACCCTGGCCACCGCGACGGACGCCCGGCCCGAAACAGACGACAGCGCACGTGAGCGAACCCGGCACACAGACGCCCTCGTCCGTGTGGCGGTCAACCATGCCGGTCGGGATGAGGAGTCACTTGCCTCGATCATCGACATGCTGCCCCAACTGGTGTCCACTGCCACCGACCTGGACCACTTCGTCCGTCTCGCTGAACTTCACCACCCACGGCCACCGGTGGTTCTGGCGCGCCTGATCGACACCGCCGTGGTGAGGGGGAACATACAGGACCGCTCCGCCTCCACCTTTGGAGAACTACTGCTGAGGAAAAGCTGCGTCAGCCTCGGCGACCTCTGCGAGCAAGTGCGGCCCCGGGCGACGCACTGGTCCGATGCCCAACTGGACATGTTTGTACGGGACTCACTGCTCGAGTTCGAGGACGGTGGGCTGGACCTGATCGGAACGTTGCGTCGCGCTCCGGCCCGGCGGCTGATCCCCCAGATGCTGGTCGACTTGGCCCGGACGACGCCGACGATGACCGAACTGGCCAGGGCTCTGACCGAGAGCCACCGCCCCCCGGCCCGAACGACCGCACCGGCAGACAGCGGTGTCCCTTTCCGCGACCTCAATTTCAAGTTGGCCGTCATCAATGAGTTGATGTATGAGCAGGACGTGCTGTCACCCGCCTTCGACGTGAGAGCCTTCGCCCAAAGCTGGCCCGAACGGGAGATCCTCGATCCCAGCGGGGAGGACGGACCCATTCCCGAAGTGCTGCGGTACTTCGCCGAACTACCGCTCACCGCAGAAGAGCTGCAACATGTCACCACCCTGTGGGTGGCACCGTCCGACCGGATCTACCACCAGCTCGACCCGTGGTGGGGCGGTGAGGAGGACTGGTTCAACATCCACTCCTTCGAGGATGTCGCCCACCTGCCCAACCTGCGCACGCTGAAAATCGACTACATGATCAACGAAGATGTGGATCTGACCCCCCTCCACGGGCGAGAAGTCAACATCCACATCGAAGACTGACCTCGCGCTGTCGCAAGGCAACCTGTCCGAGGCCTGATCAAATAAGCGAGAGTGCTCCTGACCTGCGACGGTAGGGGTCGTCGCAGGTCCTGCCGGTCGCGAGCACTTTCCAGGTGAAGAAGCGCTTCGAGTCGTACCGACCTGTCGGCGTCGAGGGCAACGGTCGGACCGTGGTGTCCCAGGCCGGGGCCGTGCTGCTGTTTGAGACCATCCGCCGGACCGGACTGGATAAGGCGCTATCAGAGGTGCTGTTGCCGTGGCGCAAGCACCGTGCGGTGCACGATCCTGGCAAGATCCTGCTGGATGTGGCGCTCACGGTCGCGCTGGGCGGGGACTGTCTGGCCGACGTTGCGATGCTTCGGGCAGAGCCGGGCGTATTCCGCCCATTGGCCTCCGACCCGACCGTCTCCCGCCTAATCGATACATTGGCCGGCACCGGGCCGCGTGCGCTTTCGGCGATCCGGCGTGCACGGGCCGAAACCCGCGACCGTGTCTGGCGGTTGGCCCGCAAAGCGGCCCCGGACGCGGGCGACAACGTGATCGTGGACGTCGACCACGTGCTGGTCCTGGCCCACTCCGAGAAGCAGGACGCCACCGCGACCTGGAAGGAGACCTTCGGCATCATCCGCTGTTCGGGTTCGTCGACCACGGCCGCGAGGGCACAGGTGAGCCGGTCGCTTGCCTGCTGCGACCGGGTAACGCGGGCAGCAACACCGCCGCCGACCACATCGAAACCACCCGCCTGAGGAGATCATCCCCGTTGGCCCGGACACACCCCAGCCCAGACCCGCTCAAAGGTCCATACCGGAGATTGAGAAACGGCACTGAAGAAGGAGCGCAGTGAGGTGTGCAGGCGGCGGGCTTGGTCGCCGCAGAGTGGTTCCAGGACGTCTTCGATGTGCTTCTTGGTGATCTCGCGGGGGTCGGTGAGCCCGTCGGCGGTCCATGCTTCGAGGGTGTCCAGGATGGCGGCCACGTAGTTCTCGACCGTTTGGGGCTGCGGGCTCGGCTGGTGGTGCTGCCCTGGCCGAGGAGTACGTCGATGAAGGTGTGCACCGCTGTGGAGAAGGCGGGTGGCTGATGGCGGTGGCGTGGTGCCGGGCGCGTGCGATGCACGGGTCGCTGGGCGATTGGGCGACGAGCGGGAGGCGTAGGCGTAGGTAGTTGATGACTCGGGCGCCTTGGATGTCGGCTCTCGTGGAGGCCAGGGCCCGGATGTCGCTCTCGTGGACGGGAAGGTCGGCACCGAGGTGTCCCGTGATGATGCGCAGGGTTCTGATGCTGCCGCGGAAGAAGTCGGTGTTCCAGCCGCGGCCGCGCATGGATGCGGTGAAGTCGGCGACCAGGCTGTCTGCCGTCGGGGGGGGTGGGCTGCCTGGTGGTGTCCAGGCGGGTCCAGTCCCGGGGCGGGGCAGGGAAGAGTTCCAGCTGGGCGGGGTCAAGGAGGTGCTCGGACAGTCGGCGTGCGGAGGTAGCGCGGGCGCAGGCTTGGCGGCGTTTGAGGGCGAAGCGGCCTTGGAGCGCTGCGCTGCCGGAGATGAGGCGTCCGACGGCCAGTGCGGCAGCGTGCGGGCGGGCGAACCACAGCTGGTCACCGTCCTTCATCGCGATCCGGGCGGTGTCGACCTCGGTCTCGGCGACGACGATCCGGCACCTGCGGCACATCCCGCCGCTGAGCTTGCCGTTTAAGGTCCGCCGTCGAACGGGGCTCGAACTTGTTCGGTGTTTCCCCAGTTCACCAGATGTGTGAGGGGTCGCGGGCCGATCCTGTGCTGAGTGACAACGCAGCACGGAGGCCGGGATCGTGGGACTGGTCGAGAATGAGGTTCAACGAGACGCGTTCACGGTGGTGGCGGAGTTCCGGTCGGAGTTATACGCGTGCCTGACCGCGCGGAGCGACGCCCTGTTCGAGCTGTGCGCACGCTCAGCTCCGCCTCGCCCGCCCGCTCACGCGGGATCTGCGCCGGCCGTGGGAGCGGCCGGCGGAACCGAACAGACTCACCCCTGCCCGGGTCCGTCGCGGGTTCAGGAACATGCGTGCAAAGACCGGCACCCCAGCCGGTGCACCGACACCGACCCGCCCCGGACCCGGCAGGCCGCCCGGGTCGAAGAACCGACAGCCCGCCACCCGGTACGACGTCGGACGCGTCCTCGCCGCTGGCGAGTTCTATACGCGACCCGCACACCACAAGGTCGGCGCCAAACCCCGACGCAGCTCAGAACCGAGTGCAGCAGCGTGAATCTCCGGGCCGGCAGCATGGAGATCGTGCGACGATTCGTCGGCCAGCTGAGCCGCGAGGAGGGATGAAGGACGATGGAGTACATCAACCTGGACGCACAGGTCGGCAACCTGTCAGGCGTCATATCCCCGGCTCGATACCTGGACCATCTGCCCTCGCTGGCTGACGATCTGCCGGTCGGGGCCCGGGGCTTCGCGACTGCCCCAGAACACTACGACTTCTCCAGCAAGCGGTGTGTGAAGGACCTGGAGGTCCAGCACATCCGCGGTCTCGGAGCTGATGACCAGCAGATGGAGATCGAGTTCAGGCACAACTGCTGGAAGCACGACGAAGACCTTGTCATCAGCTACACAGGGGTCTCCAGCTTCGATGGCGGAAGCATCGGGGACAACGACTGGTCGACCGTCGGGACAGTAATCCTCGACGAGGTTCTGCCCCACCAGAACGGTTGCAGTCACGAGATCGCGTTCTGGAACGGCTCATTCACCATCGTCTGCCGTGATCTCGTCGCGACCTGGACCGAGGCTGACTGCCCCGACAACTCATAGACCAACAAGTCCTCCTCACGCACAGGCAACCCGCTCGCCGAGGTTAAACGGCAAGCTGAGCTTGTCCTACCTTCCAAGCTTGGGTCCGAGCTGGAAGCTCCTATAGATCGTCAAGCGGTCTGTAGGAGTTGGTTCTGTGGGATGTTCGTGCTGGTCAGATACTTGTAGACGTCGCGCGCGATGAAGCGTTTGAGGCAGCGGAAGATGTCCTTCTTTGACATGCCTTCGGCCGTGCGCCGCGCGACGTAGAGCCGTGTGCGAGGGTCGTAGCGCATCCGCACGAGGGCGATCGTGTGGAGTGCATGATTGGCCTGGCGGTCTCCTCCGCGGTTGAGGCGGTGCCGGTTGGTCCGCCCCGAGCTGGCGGAGATCGGTGATGCTCCGCAGAGGTGGGCGAAGGAGGCTTCGGACTTCAGCCGGTCGGGATTGTCGCCGGCCGTGATCAGGAGCTGGGCGGCCGTCTCGGTGCCGATACCGACCAACTCGACCAGACCGGGGGCGGCCTGCGCGACCAGGGGTTCGAGCTCGGCATCGGCCTCGACTATCTCCTCGGTGAGGTGCTGATACCGACGGGCAAGACGCCGCAGCGCGGTCCGGACCGCGCAGGTCGGGTCGGCGAGGTCGATGCCGGGGCGGGAGCGGGCAAGCTGCGCGATCAGCTGGTAGGTGGGCAAACCGCGCAGGCGTTCACGTACTTCGGCGGGGGCGGAGACGATGAGGGTGCGGATCTGGTTGATCGTCTGGGTGCGGGACTTGATGGCCGAGCGGCGGACCACGCGTAGGGACCGGATGGCCTCGACGATGCCGTCGCGGGTCTTCGGCCGGCCGCTCGCGCGGCCGGACAGGACGGCGGTCGCGGCTGCGTAGGCATCGACGGGGTCGGACTTGCCGTTGGCCCGCCGGGCCTTGCGATCGGGCCGGTCCACGTCCACGACGGTGACCTCGTTCGCCCGCAGGAACCTGGCCAGTTCGGAGCCGTAGGCGCCGGTCCCTTCGACGCCGACGGCCAGGACCTCTCCGTGCGTACGCAGCCACTCCAGCAAGCGGCGGTATCCGTCGGGGGTGGTGGGGAATGCCGCTGTGGCGAGGTGGCGGCCGATGGAGTCGATCACTGCGGCCTGGTGGAAGTCGGTGTGGGTGTCCACGCCGCCGACCACCGAGATCTGGTCTGACATGCTGGGTCCTGCTGTCCTTCCGTGCGATGCGCGAGGGATCGCACGGGCCGGCCGGGCGGCTGGACAAGACTGTGGTGGGACCTTTGGCCGGGCTCCTATGAGGTCACAGATGCCCGACCGGCCGCGTGCATGACGGCACCGCCCGGCTGGCCGACGGTTCCAGAAAAGGACAGCCGAGGCGTCAGTCATTCGGTGGGTCAGGCGCCGAGCGGTGCCATGATCAATCCTCACAGAAGCTCCTATAGAAGCCGTATCTCAACCGATCATGGAACGTGCAGGTCGAACAGGTTTCTCGCCGGGGTGATCTTCTGGCGGTCGGCGCATGAAGGCAGGGCCCCTTGGTAGCTCGGAGGTGCGAACCGAACCGAGCAGTACCAGGAGGCCCTGTTGTCGCAGTTGTACGCGCTTACGCCCGCTGTTCTCAACTTCGGCTCCCGATCGTGTGATTGCCTCGCGCACGTGTACGGGAATGCGGCCGATCATCCGGACCGGGTCCGCCGCTATCCGTCGGACATGACGGACGCGGAGTGGGCGGCCATCCGGCCGTTGCTGCCGGTGCCGGCCTGGCTTCAGGGGCGGGGCGGACAGCCCGAGGGCTACTGCCACCGTCAGATGTTGGACGCGGTCCGGTATCTGGTCGCGGGCGGGATCTCCTGGCGAGCGATGCCCGCAGACTTCCCCGATTGGGGCCGTGTTTACGCCTTCTTCCGCCGCTGGCGCGAGCACGGGCTGACCACCGAGTTCCATGACCGGCTACGCGGTCGGGTGCGTGAGCGCGAGGGCCGTGAGGCCGAGCCCACGGCCGGAATCATCGACGCGCAGTCGGTACGGGCCGCCGCGACGGTGCCGGCCGCCTCACGCGGCTACGACGGCGGGAAGAAGGTGCCGGGCCGCAAGCGGCACATCGTGACCGACTGCCTCGGCCTGCTCCTGGTCGTCGCGGTCACCGCCGCGAACATCGGCGACCGGGACGCCGCCGCGGGACTGCTGACCCGGCTGCGCCGCCTGCACCGCGACATCACCCTCGTCTGGGCCGACGGCGGCTACACCGGCGACCTCGTCGACTGGTGCCGGCAGAAACTCGCCCTCACCCTGCAGATCGTCAAGCGCACCGACGACATGAAGGGATTCGTGGTGCTGCCCAGGCGCTGGGTGGCAGAGCGCACATTCGCATGGCTGATGAACTCCCGCCGCCTGGCGAGGGATTACGAAACTCTGCCCGCTACCAGCGAAGCGACGATCCGATGGTCGATGATCACGCGGATGGGCCGGCGTCTGGCAAGGCCACGGACCGCCGGACAGCGCTGAACGTCCCTGACGACTCCTGCACCAGCCACCCGCGCTCCGCCAGACGCCTGGCCTTCGAGCGCAGCCACTCGACCTTCGCCGGCGTTGTCTCCAAGCCCAGCTCCACCGCGATCTCCCTGGCCTTCAGAGGCCCTCTGCCCGCTGATCGCCCCTCCCCCAGCACACCCAGAAGCCGCTGATAGTCCGGCGCCAGCACCGTCACCGGCAACCCGTCCCGCCAGGGCGGCACCGTCGAGCCCGGCACAGGAGAGGACACGTGTTCCCGCTCCGCCCCGGCCCCGGTCACGGCAGTGGACTCAGCCGCAGAGACAGCCAGGGCCTCGACCAGCTCCTCCCGCGCGATCACCCGCCGGTCCAGCTCGATCTCCGCGGCCTCCAACACCCCAGCCAGCCGCGCGACTTCCTCCCGCAGCCCTTCCACCCGGAACCGGGCAGCCGCCTCCCGCTCCTCCAACATTCCCAGCACCGACGCCACCGCGCACCCCTCGACCATCAAGCGGACACAAGACGCCGCATGCTTCCCTCACTCCGAGCGAACCCATGCCTGACCAGCAGGAATCACACGATCCAGTTCGGTTGAGATACGGCTTCTCAATCAGCCTGGGTCCAGGAAGGCGTCACAGTCCCGTACTCGAACAGTCCGGCAGTGCTCCAAGAAGCCGCGCCGGTGCCGCTACCAACGAATTAGGGTCCAGGCAGGCCAGGCCGATCTCGTCAAACCGGTGGATCACATCCCGGGCGGTGTCCTTTCGGCCTGGACCAGCTGGGCGATCACCGGCACCCGGTTCCCGCCGGCCGAGCCAGCAGCATCATCGCGCGCCGGTAGCGCACCGAGTTGGTGCTGCCGCGGCGCACGATCTGTTGCAGCTTCTGCTGCTCAACACCCGCGGACCGTACGACATCTCCGACAATGACACGGCGCGCAATAGTGCGGAACCGTCGTGGCAACTGTCTCGCGACCGACCCGCTACTCACACCAGGGTGACGTGCATGCCACCCTCGGCCAAGACCTCGAGGACCTCGGCGAAGAGGTCGTAGGGCTCGCCGTCCGGTGTCAGAGTGTGGGACAGGTGTGCGTGTGCGGTCGCGGCGTTCCGCCAGATCAGGGTTGCGGGTGCGGTGTAGCCGAAGGTCCCGCCTAGGCAGTCGTCAAGGGCTGCGAGGCAGCCGCCGAAGTAGCCACCCGGCCCGTTCACGGCCTCGCCGAGCGCCAGGTAGAGGCCCGGTTCGTCGGTGATGTGCTGACCGTCCAGTTCATAGGCGTGACCAGGCGACGGGTCACGGTGGGTGCGTCGGCAGGCCCGCTCCCGGACGAGGTCGAGCCATGCCCAGCGGCGCCGGGTGTCGAGGTCGGCCCAGGCACCCTGGTTGTCCGGTGGACCAGCGAGCCATCGCTCCCAGATGGACTGCACGTATTGCGGAACGGGCGTGAAGAACGCTCCGTCGAGCTCCAGGTCGATCAGATCCGTCCCGTAGGAGGATGGGCGCCAGGCGCTGACTCTGCCCCACAACAGGCGTTCGGTGAGCGGCTCGCCCTGGTCGTCCCGTATCTCCAGAGCGGCTTGCTCCAGGTCCAGCGCCCGCCGGGTGCCCTTCAACAGTGCCGCCCGCAGCTGATCTCCCTGGGCAAGCCCCCGCAAGACGAGCGGGGGCGCCGACTGTTTGAGCGGCAGGATGCGGGTGAATTCCCGGCAGGAGCCCAGCCAGCGGCGCCCGTCGTGCACCCGAACGCGCCCCCTGTGTCCCTCAGGTGGACCTTCGTAGTCGTCCAGACCAGTCAGTACGAGACTGTCTGTCCCAAGGACCTGGCCCAGGCTCTCCGCGTCCTGCAACAGCCAATGTTCGAGTGGATCGTCATCCGGCACCAGCCACACTCGGTTGGCGACCCAGCCGCTCACTTCTGCTTGTGGAACCCAGCCGAACAGCTCATAGGTCCCGCGCTGGGGTTCACCGAACAGCCCTTCCACCTCGGCACAAACGCCCCAGGCCTGCCCGTGTTCCGTCTCAGACAGCGTGTACCGCGTTCGCCTGCGATGGTCCTTGTCCTCGTGCACGGTCAGATCATGCCGGGACCAAGTCCCAACGGCGAAAGCATTTCTTCCTCCGGCCGCGATGACTGAAGGCCGTGCGGTCATTGGCCACCCGCATACAAGGGTGCGTGAAGGGCGGGGCGCCCTCCAGGAGCTCGTACAAGATCAATCTCAGCGGCGCTTTGCTGCCGCGCCGCTACACGTTCATCTGGCCGCGCCGATGCGGTGGTCGGTGCACCGGACACTCCTGCAAGCGACCGACGGCCGCAGGGACTCCCCACCGGAGATCAGCCTTTGGCCACAACTCCGGTGCTTCCTGGCGAAGCCCCAGGGACCCCGCTGCCCCGGCACAGGTCTGGGGTGATCATGCGGCGCCCCTGTGTGAGAGCCTGCCGTGCATGCCGACCTTCGACCTGTACGCCGACGACCCGGGCGCCTCGCACTGGGAGGTGCCCGCCTTCGGCGCGGCCCGGTTCAGCTGGGAGTACGACGACGGCCGCGAACGGCTGCTCGCCCTCTACCAGAAAGGCAAGGACAAGCAGTGGGACGGGGCCAAGCGCATCGACTGGGACCTGGAGGTCGATCCGTGCGACGCGCTCGGGACGCCGGACGAGGCCATGTCCGTGTACGACAGCCGGTACTGGGCGAAGATGTCCGAGCGCGACCGGGCCGAGCTGCGCCGACACCACGCCTCCTGGCAGTTCAGCCAGTTCCTGCACGGGGAGCAGGGCGCCATGGTGTGCGCGGCGCGGATCGTGGAGTCGGCGCCGGACATGGACGCGAAGTTCTTCTCCGCCACCCAGACCATGGACGAGGCCCGGCACGCCGAGATCTACGGCCGCTT
>NZ_JBVIVK010000031.1:0-63439 GCF_055595715.1 Streptomyces sp. NPDC040410 | reverse complement strand
TGCTCATGAACCAGGACGAGGAGATCGCCGAGCGGCTCGACGCCGAGCGGTTCGCGGCGGAGGAGCGGGAGCGGGTCGCCGAGATACACGCGGCCGTCGAGGAGGGGGCGGCCGTCGAGGATCGGGCGGGCGGGGAGGGCTGAGGCCGGGCGTCACACGGCTGGAGCACGGTTCTGGCATGTCCACGCCACCGCATATGGTCAGCAGCCACCAAACCCCTACGGAGGGGGATCGCCGAGATTCGAAGGAGTCAGTGCTCGTGCCGCTGGGGGCGGCGGGGTTTTGGGCCGTGCTGCTGTGGCTCTCTTCTTCGAACTGCTCCTCCGACCCTCTGAGTACGCCCCTTCGACCGAGTTGAAGGCGTAAGCGGTGAACGGCACGCCGACGGTATCTGGCGGACTGCCGGTGCGGGGCCGTCTCACGTCATCCGTGCCCTTGGTGTGCCCTTCGGAGCGAACGACCACCGTTGGCTGACAGCAGTGCGTCCTTCGAGCCGCGCACGGAACGTGGTGCCGGACTCAGGCCCCGCCCGGGGGCCCGAACACGACACCGGTGAGGGTCTGGTTGACATGACCGAGCCAGCTCTCGCCGTAGGTGTGGAACCCTGCCGACGGGACGCCGCCCAAGGCTGCGACGAAGTCCGCGGAGAGGTTCTTGGCGTCGATCTCCTTTCGGCGCAGGCAGCAGTTGAAGAGAACCACGCCGCCGGCCCGCCCCCCGAGTTCGGCGCGGGTTCGGCGCAGGGCGGCAGTGGTCTCCGCGATGAGGTCACCCGCCTGCATGACCTCGACCTCCATCCCCGGCATGATCTCGGCGTAGAACCGGACGCCGCCGTCCGGCGTGATCGCCTGAGGGCTGCGGATCCACGGCTGGCCGTCGATCATCAGGCCCACCGGGTACTGCGTCCAGGCGGTGTCGAGCGCGTCGACGCTCACGCCCAGGGCGTCCGCGTACGCCTCCGCGGCCGGCCGCCCGTCGATCTCGAGGACGGTCCGGGACGCGGCGTCGGCACGGGTGATCCGCAGGAGCCTGCCGGTCGGGGTGAAGGAGCATGACTTGACGACCCGGAACGGGACGGCGGTCCGGCACACCATGAGCGCCGCCCCGTGGTAGCTCACCTCGCCTCCCACGGCGGTCCAGGTGCCCTGGAAGGCGAAGTCGTCTCCGGCGGAACCGCCGACGAAGTCCAGCAGCGGTGCCGCGTTCCCCAGCATCTCGTTGACCTGCTCCTCGGCTCCGTGCAGGCCGTCGATCAGCACGAAACCCAGGTGGTGAGCCGGGTCGAGGTGGCGGAGCTGAACCTGGAGGGCTTCCTCGAGCGACCGGACGGCGACGGCGGTGCCGTCGCCCGCGTCGCCGTCCAACTCGCCGAGAACCGCCACCGCTTGGGTGATCAGACCGTCCGGAAGCACCACCGCCGAGATGCCGCCGGTCCCGTTGTGCAGGTCGGTGAACTCCCCGGCGGTGGAACAGCCGATGACCACCGCTTCGGGAAAGTGCGAGCTGATGACGGGTGCGACATCGGCGGGGTCGTACACGCTGGAGGCGAAGTACATCACCGCGACCGCCCGGCGTCCCGACAGATCGCGGTCGAGCTGTGCCAGCAGCCGGTCGACCGCCTGCGGAGCCGGTCCGGTGACATGGGCGCGTACGACGCCCACGCCGGGGGCGACGGGAGGGAAGAACGTCATCTGTCCGCCTTGTTCAGAAGTCGCCGGAAGCGTTGCCGAAGGCCCGCCGTGGCGACGGGCTCGCCGCCGGCCTGCCGCGAGCCGCTGTCCTCCGGGTCCGGCGGGTGGAAGAGCAGGTCGTGCGGCGAGGGCGACAACGAGAAGCCCAGCACCAGCAGGATGCTCAGGACTCTGGAGACCACCGCCGCGTCGGCCGCCTGGTCCGGGCGGGGAGAGCGCAGGTCGACGCCGGTGCGCAGGGCGACCCGGGTGCAGATCGCCGCGAGCCCACGGTCGTCGTAGGGGAAGTGGCGGGAGCGCAGCATGGCGAGGATCCCATTGAGTGTCTGCTCCCGCGGCCGATCACTCGCGGTGGCGACGTGGGCCGGAGTGGAGCCGTCGTCCCGCGGTGTACCGCGCCGCGGCTGCCACTGGCCGTGATCCGGCCGCGGCTGGGCGCGATCCGTTCCCGGCCGGGCGGCATCCGCGCCCTGCCGGAGGTTCCCGCTGAGCCAGGTGTAGAACGCTATCCAGTCGGAACTGAGCCGGGAGCCCCAGTCGCTCCTGTGTATCTGGCGCACCGTGTCGAGGAGGGCCGCACCGAACGACCGGTGCCAGCCGTCGAAGAATCCCTGCTGCTGGATTCCCCCGCCGACTTGGCGCAGGGTCGCCTCGACGGCCTCCGGTGCGTCCTGGGTCAGCGCGGCCCACAGCACCGACTGGGCCAGCCTGTCGCACAGCGGCCGTCCCGCCCGCGGCGGCAACTGCCGCACCTGGGGTACGAGAACGACCATGCTCTCGTAGAAGCTGTTCATGAACCGGCCCTGGTTGCGGGAGAGCAACTGGCAGGAGAACTGGACGCTTCGCAGGCTCTCGGCCGGAGGTCTGGCGCCCGTGTACGCCAGACGCTCCGGGCCGGTACCCGCTTGACCGAACACCATGGCGACTCTCCTCGGAGCATGGTGAGCGCACGTCGTCCGGGTCGAGCGGACGCGGCGCGTAAACATCGATTGCCTGTCCGGTGTCCGGCCGGAGCGGAGACCGCCGGCCGGCACCCTCACGGATTTCCTCGGCGGAGGCCTGGACCGCTTCGAACGGAGCATGTGACCGCGAGAAACCCGCCGGAGGCGATGAGGACGGTGACCACGCCCCGGCGGCGTGCCCTCCCGCGTCTCGTCGCGACACGATGGACGTCCGATGCCGGCGCGCCCGAAGGCCCGCACCGCGAACGTCCCCCACTGTCCGGCCCCGCGTCCCGCGAGGCCGGTTGCCTCCTGTGAAGGACGAGGTGATCACGGTGCGCGGCGAGGGTGCCGGGCCGGCTCTCCCGACAGTCCGCTGAGCGCCCGCCCGGCGATCTCGTCGATCGGTCCGACGGCCTGAACGGTCAGCAGGATGTCCGCGTAGTGGTCGAGTAGCGGGGCGGTCTGGCGTTCGTAGACCCGCTGCCGATGGCGGATGACATCCTCGGTGTCATCCGGCCGGCCGCGGTTGAGCAGCCGCTTCACCACGATGTCCTCGGGAGCGGTGAACTCCACCACGGCGTCCAGTCGGGCTCCGGTGGAATCCAGTATCGCGGCGAGTTCCCGCGCCTGTGCCAGGGTGCGCGGGAAGCCGTCGAGAAGGAAGCCGCGCTGGGTGTCGGACTGTTCCAGCCGCTGGCGGACCATGCCGCCGGTGACGTGATCGGGTACGAGTTCGCCGGTGTCGAGATACCGCTTGGCATCCTGCCCGAGTGGCGTCCGGCGGGTGACGTGCTCGCGGAACAGGTCCCCGGTGGAGATGTGCGGGATGCCGAGTCTCTCGCTGAGTATGGCTGCTTGGGTGCCCTTGCCCGCTCCGGGAGGGCCGATGAGGACGATTCGCATCAGCGTGCGCGTGCCTTCCAGTGGTCGTTCCTGGTCTTCGTTCCTGGTCTTCGTTCCTGGTCTTCGCCGTTGTCGGCGTGCTCCGGTCACGCGGCCCGCGACGGGCGGAGAGGTCCCTCGGCCGGGACCGGTACCGGCCCGGGTGCCCGGTGCGCGCGGCGGGCCGGGGAGGCCGCACAGCGCGTCGGCGTTCGCGGGTGCGGTACGCGTCCGCGCCGACCGACGGACCGGTCACGACGGTGTGGACGCCGGTGCGGGGCGTCGGTTCGGCCGCCGGCCACCCGGCGAGCCCGGGCAGTCCTGCCAGGGCGATGTCCTGCGACCGCATCCGTGACCACGTCGACGTCCGGTCCGCCGTGCGCGGCCATCGGCGCCGGCCGGCTCGCCGCACAACAGGCCTGCGGCATCCCCGGGTCCCTGGGCCGAACCTCGCACAGGGCGAGGTGATCGAGGCGCCCGAAACGGTCGACGGCCGTGTCGACGGCCCGGTCGGGGTCGTCGGGGCCGCTCGCTCCGGTGAGGCGCGCGACCCGGCCGGGCGACAGGACGCCGCCGCTCATGCCGGGCCCGGCTTGTCCTGCTGACCGCCGCTGAGACCGGTGTTGATCAGGTCCATCACGGAGGCGTCGGCGAGCGTCGTGACGTCTCCGACCTCCCGGTGCTCGGCGATGTCGCGCAGCAGCCTGCGCATGATCTTCCCGGACCGGGTCTTGGGCAGTTCGGGGACCACCATGATCTGGCGGGGCTTGGCGATCGGGCCGATCTCCTGTGCGACATGCTTGCTCAGTGCCGCCGTGAGGTCCGGGTCGGCGCCGGCGCGCAGGATGACGAAGGCGACGATGGCCTGCCCGGTCGTCGCGTCCGACGCGCCCACCACCGCGGCCTCGGCCACCGCGGGGTGCGAGACGAGCGCCGACTCGACCTCCGCGGTGGAGATCCGGTGCCCGGAGACGTTCATGACGTCGTCCACGCGGCCCAGCAGCCAGATGTCGCCGTCCTCGTCGTAGCGCGCGCCGTCCCCGGCGAAGTAGTAGCCCTGGTCGGCGAAACGGGACCAGTACGTCGCCCGGTAGCGCTCCTCGTCGCCCCAGATCCCGCGCAGCATGGACGGCCAGGGCTGGTCGAGGACCAGATAGCCGCTCTCGCCGTTGCCGACCTGACGGCCCTGGTCGTCGACCACCTTGGCGGACAGGCCCGGCAGCGGCGCCTGGGCCGAGCCGGGCTTCGCGCCGGTCCCTGCCCCAGCCCCGGAGGGCTGGGAGGTGCCCCCTGGCAGCGGTGAGATCATGACGGCGCCGGTCTCGGTCTGCCACCAGGTGTCCACGATCGGTGCCCTGCCGGAGCCGATGTGCGTGCGGTACCAGCGCCACGCCTCGGGGTTGATCGGTTCGCCGACGCTGCCGAGCACGCGGATCGAGGAGAGGTCGTAGCGGGCGGGGATCTGCTCGCCCCACTTCATGAAGGTGCGGATGAGGGTGGGGGCGGTGTAGTAGACCGTGACGCCGTACTTCTCGACGATCTCGAAGTGCCGCCCCTGGTGCGGGGTGTTGGGCGTGCCCTCGTACATGACCGAGGTCGCCCGGTTGGCGAGCGGCCCGTACACGATGTAGGAGTGCCCGGTGATCCAGCCGATGTCGGCGGTGCACCAGTAGACGTCGGTCTCGGGGTCGAGGTCGAAGACGATGCGGTGGGTGTGGGCGGCCTGGGTCAGGTAGCCGCCGGAGGTGTGCAGGATGCCCTTCGGGCTGCCCGTCGTCCCGGAGGTGTAGAGGATGAACAGCGGGTGCTCGGCGTCGAAGGGTTCCGGGGTGTGCTCGTCGGACTGGGCGTCGACCAGGTCGTGCCACCACAGGTCGCGGCCCTCGGTCCACGGCACGTCGGTGCCGGTGCGCCGGACCACCAGGACGTGCTCGATGCTCGGGGTGTCCCTGGTGGCCTCGTCGGTGTTCGCCTTCATGGGCTCGGCGCTGCCCCGGCGGTACTGGCCGTCCGCGGTGATCAGCAGCCTGGCCTGGGCGTCGTCGATGCGCGATTGCAGGGCGGCCGGGGAGAACCCGCCGAACACGACGCTGTGCGGCAGACCGAGACGGGCGCAGGCCAGCATGGCGAAGACCGCCTCGGGGATCATCGGCAGCTGGATGGCGACCCGGTCGCCCGGCCTGAGACCGAGGCAGAGCAGGGCGTTCGCCGTGCGGCAGACCGCGCGCCTCAGCTCCGCGTAGGTGATCGTGCGGGTGTCGCCCGGCTCGCCCTCCCAGTGGAAGGCGACCTGGTCGCCGTGCCCTGCCTCGACGTGCCGGTCGACGCAGTTGTATGCCACGTTCAGCTTCCCGCCGGTGAACCAGCGGGCGAAGGGCGCGTCCGTCCAGTCCAGCACCTGGTCCCAGCCGGTGTCCCAGTGGAGCTGCCCGGCCTGCCGCGCCCAGAAGGCGAGGCGGTCGTCCGCGGCCCGCTCCGGCGGCCCGGACACGGCGGCGCCCCGGGGGGTGAGCGGGTTCCCTGGAACGGGGTGGGCAGAGCGCGGAGACATACAAGATCCTCCAGTGGGTGCGGGTGTTGACGGCACGGGTGCCGGTCCGAGGGCGCGGCCGGCCGTCGCCAGGTGGACACGGTGGCGGGTGAGGGTTGGCGGGAGGTTGGCGGCGGGTCGGGGGCCGCGGCTACGGCCGCCCTCCGGCGGTCCAACGGCTCACCAGGCGCAGGGCGAGGCGCGGCCGCAGCGGTGCGGTGGTCCTGCGCCGTGCGGCGCCCTGCCAGACGCCCCAGCCGTAGGCGAGGTCGTCCAGGCGACGGATCGCCACGTGCGGGAGGGGGCCGAGCGAGGTGCCGGAGCGGCGGTGGTCCACCAGCCCCTCGACGACGGCCGCGGTGATCAGCACGTACCGCGCACGGCGGCTCACCATGGCGGCGGCCGTCGCGAGGGGCCAGTGGTGCCGGGTGGCGCACCGCAGCAGCTGCTCGGCGGTGCCGCGCAGCGCCGCGAGTGACAGCAGCGCCCCCGCGCGCAACGGATGGTCGGCGTCGGGCATACGCCGTGCCACCCGGACGGCGGTCACCGCGGTCAGGGCCGCCGCCACGGCCGCCGGCCCCGGCCTGCCGCGCAGCAGCAGGGCGCAGGCGGCCAGCGACCAGGGGGCGGCGTACAGCGGCGGCACCTGCCCGGGGTGGCGCAGCGCCAGGTCGGCGGCGCCGGTGCCGTACGCGGCTCGCTGGGCGAGCCAGCCGCGCAGGTCGGTGCGGTGCCGGTGGCCCACGCGCGCGGTGGGCACGTACCGCAGCCGCCAGCCCGCCTCGTGCAGCCGCATGCACAGGTCCACGTCCTCCCCGACGCGCATGCTGTCGTCGAAGCCGGCGCCGACGGCGTCGCGACGGACCACGATGGCCGCGCTGGGGACGTAGGACAGCGCGGACACCGGCACGACCGGCCCTTCCCCGGCTCCCATGTCCAGCGGCGAGCGCTTCTCCTCGTACCGGTCCAGGAGCCCGGGTTCGGCGACGGGCAGCGCGACCACGCGGGGAGCGGCGAGCGCCACCGCGGGGTCGGCGAACTGCGCCAGCAGGGCGGCGAGCCACCCGGGTTCGGGCACCACGTCGGAGTCGCAGAACGCCACGTACGGGGTACGGGCGTGCCGCAGGCCGGTGTTGCGGGCCGCCGCCGGGCCGAGGTTGCGCGGGTGGGTCAGCAGTTCGGCGCCGTGCGCGCGGGCCGCGCGGGCCAGGGCCGCGGGGTCGGCGGAGCCGTCGTCCACGACCAGGACCGGCAGGCGGGAGGTCGGCGGGTCGGCGCGCAGGGCTGCGAGCAGCCGGTCCAGCTGGTCGGCGCGGTCCTTGACGGGGATGACCACGGTGGTGTCGCTCACCGGCACCGGCGCGGGGCGCGGATGGGCGATCCCGGCGTCGAGCAGCCGCCGTGCGAGCGCGCCGCTCGCCGGGCCCGTGACCGTGAGCCGGCCCCCGTCCAGGAGGCGTGCCGCAGGGGCGGTCAGCCGGAGCAGGCGAAGCGGCGATCCGCCGAGCAGCAGCCGCCCGTCCTCGGACCGGTGCGTGCCGGCGGCGAGTTCGACGGTGAGGCCGGCCGGCAGTGCGGTGTCCGCCGGAGAGGGCAGCGGCGTGCTCGTCGGGGGTGCCGGGGTGCGGTGTGCGAGTGCCGTCATGCCGTGAACCCTCCGTCCGCGTGCAGTACGGAGCCGGTGAGAGCGAAGGACTCGGGGGAACAGGCCCAGGCCACCGTCGCGGCCACCTCCTCGGGTTCCAGCGGGCGCCCGGTGAGCTGCTGGGCGGCGAGCTGGTCGACGTCGGGCAGGTGGTACAGGTCCGCCGTGGCCCGCAGCATGTCCGTGCGGGTCGAGCCCGGCGAGACGGCGACGGCGTGCACGCCGGTGTCACGCAGGTCGCAGGCGAGACCGCGGACCAGGCCGACGACGGCGTGCTTGGCCGCGCAGTAGGCGCCCAGGCGCCACAGGCCGCGGTGCGCGGCGGCCGAGGCGAGGGCGACGAAGCGGCCGTGCCGGGGGTGCGGCCTGCGCAGCAGGGCGGGTACGGCGGCGCGCGCGAGGTTGGCCACGCCCATGACGTCCACGTCGAGCAGGGTCCGCCACTGGGTGTCGGTCTGTTCCCACACCGGGGCCCCGCCCAGCATCACCGCGGCGGCGGCCACGGCGGCGTCGAGGCCGCCGAACTCGGTCTCGGCCAGCTCCACCGCGCGGTGCAGCGCGGCGGCGTCGCGTACGTCGGCGCGGACCGTACGGATCAGGGGGAATTCCTGTGCCAGGAGGTCCAGCAGGCCGGGCTCGGCCAGCGGATAGGGCACGTCGGGGTCGTCCGCGCAGCGGTCCACCGCCACCACCGCCCAGCCGTCCCGGGCCAGTCGCCGTACCGTGGCGGCCCCGATGCCCCGCGCGGCGCCGGTGACGACAGCCACCCTCCGGCCGGTCATCGCCCGTCCCCGGCGGGGGTGGTGACCGGCTGCCTCTCGGGCTGGCCGAGCCGGCCCCGCGCGCCCACCCGCCATCCGCGGACGTCCTCGGCGAGGCGGTCCGCCATCCGCTCCAGGAGCCGCTCGCCGTCGCCCGCGCAGGCCCCGGCGGGGTCGCCGAGGACGCCGGACGGGCTCACCCCGCGCACCGATTCGGCGACCAGCCGGTCCATCAGCACGTGAACGGGTTCGGTCGGTCCGGCGACGGCCCGCTCGGCGCGGACGGCAGCGTGCCGCAGCCGCATCATCATCGAGGTCTCGGCGCGACCGGCGTGGGCGTCGGAGCCCGGCGGCAGGCAGGGCCACCAGGCGACGTCGCGGCCCTCGCCGCGCAGACCGGTGACCGCATCGGCCAGGCTGGCGAGGTTGCCGCCGTGCCCGTTGACCACCAGCAGGCGGGACGCCCAGCGCAGCATCGAGCGGCCGGTCTCCGTGACCAGCAGGCGCAGCGCGTCGTGGCCGATGGACACGGTGCCGGGGAACCCCTCGTGCTCGCCGCTGGCCCCGTACGGCTGAGCGGGCGCGACCAGCACGTCCGCCTCGCCGCGCAGCCGGGCGGCGGCACGTTCGGCGACCGCGCAGGCCACCGCCGTGTCGGTGTCCAGTGGCAGGTGCGGGCCGTGCTGTTCGCAGGAGCCGAGCGGCAGCAGCACCAGGGGGCGGCGGTCCGCCACGTCGGGCCAGCTCAGGTCCGCGAGCGAACTCCGGGCGTCGGGCATGTCAGACCGCTCCCGGTGCCCGGGTGAAGCCCGGCGGGACCAGCACGTCGTCGGGCGTGAGCTCGTGGACCGACGAACGCCCGAGCCCCAGCAGGGCGGAGTCGATGCCGCGGCGCAGGATGTCGAGCACGTTCTCCACGCCGGTCTGGCCGCCCGCCGCCAGGCCCCACAGGTAGGCGCGGCCGATCATCACGGCCCTGGCGCCGAGTGCGAGGGCCTTGACCACGTCGCTGCCGCGGCGGACTCCGCCGTCGAGGAGCACCTCGACCTGGTCACCCACCGCGTCCGCGATGACGGGCAGGACGCGGATCGGGGCGGGGGTCGCGTCGAGGTTGTTGCCGCCGTGGTTGGACACCGAGATCGCGGTGACGCCCGCGTCGACCGCGCGGAGCGCGTCGTCCACCCGGCAGATGCCCTTGAGCATGAACGGTCCCTCCCACTGCTCGCGCAGCCAGCGCACGTCGTCCCAGGAGGGCGGAGGGGTCGTCATCCACTCGCCGTAGGCGCCGAAGAACGTGGGCGCCTCCTGCCCCGGCTCGGCGATGTTGGGGGCCTTCAGGTCCGGAAGGCTGCGGGACTTCACGAAGTCCCAGAGCCAGCCGGGGCGGGCCAGCGCCTCGGGGGCGAACCGTGTCATGGCCCTGAGGTCCAGCCGCTCGGGAATCTCGGGGCTGCCCCAGTCCCGGCCGTACGAAAAGGACCAGTCGAGGGTGACGATGATGCCCTTGGCGCCCGCCCCACGGGCGTCCTGGAGGCGCCGGGCCATCGCATCGCGGGAACCCATCCAGTACACCTGGAGGAACGTCTGCGGATTGGCCGCCAGGACGTCCCCGAGCGGCTTGCTGGCGAACGAGCTGAGCCCCATCGCGGTGCCCCGCGCGGCGGCGGCGCGGGCCACGGCCACCTCACCGTCCGGGTGCACCGCCTGCACACCCGTCGGCGAGATGAGCACCGGCAGGGAGATGTCCTGTCCCATGACGCTGGTGGCCTGGTCGCGCTTGGCCGACAGCCCGGCCACGTGCGGCGCGAAGCCCAGCTCGGCGAAGGCGGCGGTGTTGTCGTCGTAGGAGACGCCCTTCTCGGAGCCCGCGAGCAGCGCGCTGTACACGGATCTCGGCAGCCGTTTCCTCGCGCGCCGCTGGGCCTCGGCGACCGTCTCGATCCACTTGCTCATGGCGTTCCTCTCTCATCGGGTACGGGGCCGCCCAGGTCGGCACCGGCCAGCGGGCTCTCGTCGCAGAAGCGGTCGGAGCGGCGGACGCGGACGGCGGGCATGCCCAGCGCCACCGTGCGGCGTGAGTGGTCCTTGCCCTGGCCCGGCAGCGCGGCCGGGTCGACGGCCGAGAGCGCGGTGGCCCCGTGGCCCTTGACGCACTCGGGGTCGGGGCCGTCCAGCGGCAGGCCCGTGAAGAACTTCGCGGCCATGCATCCGCCCTGGCAGGCGTCGAACGCGGAGCAGCCGGAGCAGGCCCCGCCCAAGGACGGCCGGCGCAGGTCGGCGAAGAGGTCCGACTCCCGCCACACCCGTTCGAAGCCGCCCGGTGAGCGGACGTTGCCCGCCTTGAACGCGTCGTGGATGGCGAACGGGCAGGCGTACACGTCCCCCACCGGGTCGATCAGGCAGACGACCCGGCCGGCGCCGCACAGGTTCAGCCCCGGGATCGGCTCGGAACCGAGGGCGTTGAGGTGGAAGAAGGAGTCCCCGGTCAGCACTTTCCCGCCGTGGCCGACGAGCCAGTCGTAGAGCCGGCGCTGCTGCTCGGCGGTGGGGTGCAGGTCGTCCCAGACGTCCGCGCCCCGGCCGGAGGGCCGCAGCCGGGTGATCCGCAGCTGGGCTCCGTACCGGTCGGCGAGCACGGCGAAGTCGTCGAGCTGCGCGACATTGTGACGGGTCATCACCACGGAGATCTTGAAGTCCCGGAAGCCCGCGTCCGCGAGGTTCTCCATGGCTCGCACGGCCATGTCGTACGAACCGGGGCCCCGGAGGGCGTCGTTGACCGCGCGGGTGGCTCCGTCGAGGGAGATCTGTACGTCCACGTAGTCGGTGGCGGCCAGCCACCGGGCCCGCTCGGGACTCAGACGGACGCCGTTGGTGGAGAACTTCACACCCACCTGGTGGGAGATCGCGTAGTCGAGGAGGTCCCAGAAGTCGGGGCGGACCGTGGGCTCGCCGCCGCCGACGTTGACGTAGAACACCTGCATCCGCTGAAGCTCGTCGATCACGGACGTGATCTCGTCCGTGGACAGCTCCAGGGGATCGCGCCGCCCGGACGAGGACAGGCAGTGCGCACAGGACAGGTTGCAGGCGTAGGTCCACTCCCAGGTCAGGCAGATCGGGGCGGCGAGGCCTCCCTTGAACTGCTCGACGAGGGCGGGCACCTTCACCCGTACCCCTTCGGACACGGGGGTGCCCTCGTTCGCTCCGGCCGCGCTCCGCTCGGCGGCGTGCGGGGGCTCGTACAGGGTGGTCATCACTGCGCTCCGGTTCCACTGCGCTGGGCAACGATCATGTCGGCGGCGGCCAGCGAGGCCAGCGCCCGCAGGAAGGCGCCCCGCCGGTCGTCGGGAACGCCGGCGAGGGCGTCCCCGACGCTGGTGTGCCGGTCGAGCCCCCGGACCAGTTCGACGAGCTCCGGTGCCTTGAGGAACGACAGCCGGCGGTTGCCGAAGTGGTAGGCGAGCGCTCCGAACGGCTCGGGACGCAGCGCGACGGAGGGGTGCAGCCGGTAGGGGCGCGCCGCGTCGAACGCCGCGCCGGCCGGGGCCGCCGGGAGGGTGGTCATGGCGGCGGGCCTAGTAGACGCCGCACATGCCGTCGATCGACACCTCTTCGACGAGGACCTCCTCGATCACCTCGTCGACGGCGATGTCCGGCTCGGCGCTGATCTGGTTGTCGTTCATGGCCAACCTCCTGAATGGGTGGGGGAGTCGACGGAGATCCGGTACCGCCGTGCGGTGACCGGCCGGTATCCGACGCTACGGAGGCCGCCGCCCTGTCTCGCCCTGCTTCCGGCCGCGATCACCCTGTCCGGTCGGGCAGGTGTGCGCCGCCGATGCCGGTGTCCGCGGCTCACCCCTCCGACCGGGCAGGGTGCTTCCCGTCCGTTCGCGCCCCGCTGCCGTCCGGGCGGCCGGTATCGCCCCGCCATGCCTTCGACGGAAGGTGAGTCACGCCACGCACAGGGCATGTCCGTGCTCCAACCGGACCATCCGTGCTCCACCGCGCCGCCGGCAACGGAGCAGTCGACGCAGTACGCGCGGCCCACCGCGCGGAGAGGACAGTCGCGATCATGCAGGTCGAAGAACTTCTCAAGCCGTTTCCGATCAAGGAGTTCCACCCCTTCCCCCGGGCGCTCATGGGCCCCGGCGCCCATGAGCTGATCGGCCCGGAGGCCAAGAAGCTGGGGTTCAGGCGGACACTCGTGATGACCACGGGGCTGCGCGGCAGCGACACCGTGCACAAGATCGTCGAGTCGATGAAGTACCACGGCCTGGAGGTCGTGGTGTACGACAAGGTCGAGTCGAACCCCAAGGACTACAACGTCATGGACTCCGTGGCGCTGTACCAGGAGAACAAGTGCGACTCGTTCGTGTCGATCGGCGGCGGCTCGTCGCACGACGCCTGCAAGGGCGCCCGCATCTCGGTGGCGCACGACGGCCGCAACGTCAACGACTTCGAAGGCTTCAACAAGTCCGAGAACCCCAGGAACCCGCCGCACATCGCGGTCTCCACCACGGCCGGCACCGGCTCCGAGACCTCGTGGGCGTACGTCATCACCGACACCACGACCGACCCCGACAACCCGCACAAGTACGTGGCGTTCGACGACGCCTCGGTGGCCTCGCTCGCCATCGACGACCCGACGCTGTACTACGACTGCCCGCTGGACTACACGGCGCAGTGCGGCTTCGACGTCCTCGCGCACGCCTCCGAGCCGTACGTCTCCCGCATCAACTTCCAGCCGTCGCTGGGCAACGCGCTGCACGCCATCCGCCTCACGGCCCGGCACCTCAGGCAAGCGGTGTGGAACGGCCAGGACCTGGCCGGGCGTGAGGGGATGATGTACGCGCAGTACATCGCGGCACAGGCGTTCAACTCCGGCGGCCTGGGCATCATCCACTCCATCTCGCACGCCGTCAGCGCCTTCTACGACACCCACCACGGCCTCAACAACGCCATCGCGCTGCCCCGCGTGTGGGCGTTCAACATGCCCGCCCACTACGAGCGGTTCGCGGACATCGCCGAGGCGATGGGCGTGGACACGCACGGCATGACCAAGGTCAAGGCCGCCGAGGCGGCGCTCGCCGCGGGCATCCGGCTGCTGCGCGACGTCGGCATCCCGGAGAAGTTCACGGACGTCCGTCAGGACACGTACTCCAAGAACCGGCTCGGCCAGGGCCCGACCAGGTTCTACGAACAGGCCAAGGTGATCACGGGCGACGCCGCCGACGTGGACCGCATCACGCACCACGTCCTCGGTGACGCCTGCACCCCGGGCAACGCCAAGGAGTGCACGTTCGACACCGTCCGGCCCGTCGTGGAGCACTGCATGACCGGCGACCTGGACGACCTGCTCGGCTGACCCGAACCCGCTGAGCCTTCCCACAGGGAGTGGGGGACCGACGACATCGCCGTCCCCCGCCCCGCTCCACCGGACGGAGGAATTGTGCCCGCCACACCCCAGCCCCCCGACACCCCCGCCTTCGCTTCGGCCGACGACGTGGTCCGGCGGTTCGCCGCCCACGGCTACATCGCCGACCAGCGTCTCGCCACGACCGTTTTCCTGCTGACCCGGCTGGACAAACCTGTGCTACTGGAAGGGCCGGCCGGTGTCGGCAAGACCGAGCTCGCCAAGACGCTCGCCGCCGTCACCGGGCGCCGCCTGCTGCGCCTGCAGTGCTACGAGGGCCAGGACGAGAGCCGGGCGCTGTACGATTGGGACTACGGCAAGCAGCTGCTGTACACCCAGATGCTGCGCGACAAGATCGGCGATCTGACGGCCGACGCCCCCGACCTCGCCGCGGCCGTCCAGCGGATCGAGGAGCAGGACAGCGTGTTCTTCTCCGACCGCTTCCTCGCCTCGCGCCCCCTGCTGGACGCGGTACGCGGCGAGCAGCCGGCCGTCCTGCTGATCGACGAGGTCGACCGGGCCGACGAGGCGCTGGAGGCCGTACTGCTGGAGTGCCTGGCCGAGTACCAGGTGTCGGTGCCGGAGATCGGCACGTACACCGCGAAGGTCGCCCCGTACGTCGTGCTGACCTCCAACAACACCCGCGACCTGTCCGCCGCGCTCAAGCGGCGCTGCCTGCACCTCTTCCTCGGCTATCCGGACGCGGAGCGGGAGTTGGAGATCGTCCGGTCGAAGGACACCGGGCTTCCGGAAGCCACCGCCCGCCATCTGGTGCAGGTGGTACGGGGCCTGCGTGACCTGAAACTGCGAAAGAGTCCCAGCATCTCCGAGACCGTCGACTGGGCCCGCACCCTCGCCGTGCTCAGCGTCGACGAACTCGACCCGGCGGTGCTCGCCGACACGGCCAACGTCGTGCTCAAGTACGAGCGCGACCTGCACCGCGCCCTGGACGTCCTGCCGCGCCTGATCGACCCGAACCGGGTCCTGCCCGAGCCGGGGCACCGGCACGACGGCGACGATCACCACCACGGGCACCACCACCACGGGCCGGGACACGAGGAGCCCGACGAGGTGGACGGCCGCGCCGTCCGGGCCGCCATGGACCGGCAGGGCCGACACGACGAGGCCTACTACGGCGCCCCCGGAGCCGGACCGACTAATCGCCCCGCGGCCGGTGGCGGCCAGGGCGCCCGCGCCTTCGCCGCCATCGCGCGGCGCCGCGCCGACTGACGGGGGAGGCGCACATGGAAGCGGGTGTGCACCGGTTCGTGCGCGTGCTGCGGCTGTTCGGGCTGCGGATCTCCGTGTCGGAGGCCGTGGACGCCATGCGCGGGGCGGCCCAGCCCGGCCTCCTCGGCGAGCGGGAGGGGCTGCGGGAGGCGCTGCGCATGACGCTGGTGAAGGACCGGCGCGACCACGCCCTGTTCGACGACCTGTTCACCGCGTTCTTCTCGCTCCTCCCGGTGGCCGGGGAACCCGACGGGCACGGCCACGGCCACGAGCACGACGACCTGACCGACACCGGCGAACTCGAGTCGTTCACCGTCTCCGACGAGCCCTCGAAGACCCCGGAGCAGGGGCACAGCCACGGCAAACCGTCCGACATCCGGGACTTCTTCGACCAGCAGGACCTGGCCCAGCAATACAACCTCCACCAGGAGGCCAACAAGATCGACCTGGCCTCGCTGACCGACGAGATCGTCCTCTCCCAGGACGGCGGCACCGGCGGCCGGGACACGGGGGCCGCCGTCCAGCTGGAGACCCTGCGGCTGCACGGCGCCGGCGTTCCCGGCCGGCTCGCGGCGTCGACCGGTCAGCCGGTCGACACGGCACTGACCGTCGCCCGGCAGGACGCCCTGCTCGGCCGCCTCACGGACGATCCCGAAGACGAAGCCGAGGCCGGCTTCCGGCGCGCCGAACTGGCGGGCGTGATCGAGAACCTGCCCGAACTGCTGAAGCGCCATCTGGACCGGCTGGCCGAACTTAGCTCGGTGGCCGTGGAGTCCGCCCGGATCGCCGAACGCGCCCGGATCGAGACGGTCGACGAGGACGAGCGCGCCCAGCTGGAGGAGGCGCTGCGCCGGGTCGGCCGCTCCCTGCACGGCGGCCTGACCAGCCGCAAGCGCGCCACCCCGCGCGGTCGCGTGCACCCGGGCCGCACCATGCGCCGCAACATGCGCTACGACGGCGTACCCTTCCGGCCCGTCACCGTCACCCGCGCCGAGGACCGACCCCGCCTGGTGATCCTCGCGGATGTCTCGCTGTCGGTCCGGGCCACCGCGCGCTTCACCCTGCACCTGGTGCACGGTCTGCAGTCGCTGTTCGGACAGGTCCGCAGTTACGCCTTCGTCGACGAGCCCACCGAGATCACCGAGCTGTTCGCCGAGCACCCGCTGGAGCGGGCGCTCGGCCTGGTCTTCGACGGACTGCCGGCCGGCGGACTCCTCGACGTCGACGCCCGCTCCGACTACGGCAGGACGTTCGAGCTGCTGCTGGGCGAGCACTCCGCCGCGCTGGGGCGGCGTACGACCCTCCTGGTGCTGGGCGACGGCCGCGGCAACGGCAACGATCCGCGGACCGAAACGTTCGCCGAGATCACGCGCCGGGTGCGGCACACCGTCTGGCTGACCCCGGAACCCCGCTACTCCTGGGGCCTCGGCGCCTGCGACCTGCCCGGCTACGCGGAGTACTGCGACCGCGTCCGGGTGGTGGCGGACCTCACGGGACTGCAGCGCACGAGCCACCGGATGGCGGCGGAGGCGACCGGACGATGAGCGCATCCACCCGCCGCCAGGAGGAGCCGCCGTCATGAGCGTCCCCAGCCTCCGCATCGCCGTCGCGGCGCGCCGTATCGATCCTCTGGCGCCGAACCCGCCGGGCGTGTACGCCGATCACCTGGTCCGGGTGGTGCGCGGCAGCCCGTGCGGCGACGGCGCGGCGCCCCGGCCGGTCGTCCGCACCGAGCACTTCGCCCTGCGCCGCCGCGGCCGGCGCGTCGAGCTGAGCCACTCGCTGCGCCCCGAGCACCTGGACGATGATCTGGCGGGGCTGCTGGCCGAGGAGTTGTTCGCTCCCGGCTGGCTGTCCGGCAGTGACATCTTCGAGCGCGTCTTCACGGGGGTGGTGCGCTCGTGTGTGGACGAGCCGCTACCCGCCTGGACCACGTTCTACGCCAACACGCTGGCCCGCATCCGGGGGGCCCGGCAGGCCCCGGAACCGGCCGACCACTCGTCGATCGCCGGCTTCGCCCCCGTGTATCACCACGCCATGGACCTGGTCGGCGCGGGCACGGTGCTGGACCTGGGCTCCTGCTTCGGCTTCCTGCCCCTGCTGCTCGCCGAGAAGCCGGGGTACACGGTGATCGCCTCGGATCTCGCGGGGGGCACCATGCGGCTGCTGGACGCTGTGGCCCGGGTGCGTGGCCTGCGGCTGGACACCCTGGTCTGCGACGCCGCGCGGGTGCCGCTGCCGGACCGCTCGGTGGACACCGTCACGGTCATCCACGTGCTGGAGCATCTGGACCCCGGTCACGGCGAGGCCGTCGTACGGGAGGCGCTGCGGCTGGCCCGGAAACGGGTGGTGGCGGCGGTGCCGTACGAGGACGAGCCGACCGCCGCCTACGGACACGTGCGGTGCTTCGACGAGGACCAGCTCGCCGCAATGGGCCGCCGCACCGGCCACCGCTTCTCCGTCGGCTCCTGTCACGGCGGCTGGCTGATCATCGATCCCGGCTGACTCCGGACACGGGCGGGTGCCGTCGCCGGCCACCGCCGGGAAGCGGCGTACGGCTCGGCCCACCGGCTCATGGACGGCCGGCCTGAGGCAGCGCCAGGAGGGCCTGGACCACTCGCACCGGTTCCGGCCCTCCTCGCCCTTCCCGCTGTCAGATGACGCCCATCTTGCTCGCCTCGTACACGACTTCCGCGCGGCTGCTCGCGTCCATCTTGCGCATGACGTTGCGGACGTGGAACTTCACCGTCGTCTCCGAGATGTACAGCTCGGCCCCGATGTCCCGGTTGCTCAGCCCACGGGCGAGCAGCTTCAGGACCATCACCTCGCGTTCGGTGAACCTGGGTTGCTCGGGCTGCACGCGCATGGCGCGCACCATCGCCGCGGCGGCGTGCGAGTCGAAGGCGCTCTCGTTGCGGGCCACGGCACGGATGGAGCGCAGCAGTTCGGTGGTGTCGACGTCCTTGACGACGTAGCCGCGGGCGCCGTGCTGGATGGCCTCCACCACCAGGGAGTCGTCGAGGAAGGTGGTGAGGACCAGCACCGCCAGCCCCGGATGCCGCTCGGTCAGCCGGGCACACAGGTCCAGTCCCTCGGTGTCGGTCCCGGTCGACAGCTTCAGGTCCAGCAGCACGATGGACGGTTTCGTCCGTTCGACGACGGCGGCCGCCTCGGCGGACGTACTCGCCTCCCCGACCACTTCCAGGTCGCTCTCCCGCTCCAGGATGGAGCGCACTCCGTGCCGGACGATCGCGTGGTCGTCCACCAGAACGATCCGCTGGGCCGCCGCGGGAGCCGTCGTCTGCTGCTCGGTGGTCATCGGCTGTCTCCTGGTTGTTCCGGCACCGGCAGCGGGATGTCGACCCGCAGCAGGACGCCTCCCATGCGCGAGCGGCGGATGGACAGTCTGCCGCCCAGCTCGTCCGTTCTGGCGACCATGTTGGCCAGCCCCCGGTGACGACCCGACAGGTCGGTGGCCCGGGCGAGCCGCAGGGCGCGGCGCAGTTGGGCCGGGTCTCCGCCGCCGTCGTCGGACACGGTCAGCACGACGGAGCCGGGCAGGTACCGCAGCCGGACCAGCGCCCGGCCGGCCCTGCCGTGCGTGGCGGAGTTGAACAGTGCCTCGCCGGTCAGCCGGAGCAGCGACTGCTCGGCCTCGCCCGGCAGCGGCAGCGGGCTGCCGTCCACGCGCACCCGCACGTCGAGGTCCGTGGTCAGATGCACCGTGGACAGCCGTTCGAGCATCACGGGGAGCGGGCCCGCGGGCTCCTGCGAGGTGCGGTGCAGCGCGTAGATGGCGGCGCGCAGGCGTTCCACCGCCTGCCGGTTGAGATCCTTGGCGCCGGCCAGCCGCTCGGCGATCTCCTCGGCCCGCCCGCCGAGCGCCTCCAGTTCGGCCCGGCACACCTCGACGGTCATGCCCGCGCTGAGGACGTACTGCGTGACACTGTCGTGCAGTTCACGTGCGATGCGGCGCCGCTCGTCGTCCAGGGCCTGCCGTTGCATCGCGTCGAGCAGCCGGGCCTGGGTCTCGGCCAGCTCGGCCTTGCGTGCCGCCAGGTCACGGGCCTGCCGCTCGGCCGCCTCGGACAGTTCCTCCGCCCGGCCGCGCAGGGTGGCCGCCGCGTGGAAGAGGAACGTGTTGTGCACGGCGACGGCGGCCTGGTTGGCCAGGACCCTGAGGATCGCCAGGTCGGTGTCCGCCACCTCGACGCCGACGCCGGGCTGCGCCGCGATCCCGCCGACCGGTTCGCCGTCCAGGGTCATCGGCGCACGCACCCACCCGGGTCCGCTGTGCGGCGCTGCGGCCTCCCACGGCCGGGTGCGCAGCACGCGCAGATGTTCCCGTACCTCCGCGGGCACATGGGTCTCGTCGTCGATCAGTACGTCGTCGGCGTACAGCAGGAAACGCGGCCGGGCCGCGCGCAGGGCGCCGTCCGCCACGGCCAGCAGCAGCCAGCGCGCCTGCAGGTGCTCGGCCGCGGCCCGTACGACCGCCTCGACCAGGGCACGCGGCCCCTCCGCCGTCCGCACCAGGGCCCGGGAGATGCCGTCGAGCGCCTCCACGGTCCGCTCCAGCCGCTCGGTGGAGCGCACGTAGGCCGGGTAGTACGAGCGCTTGCCCGACCGCAGGCCGGTGAGCACCCCCAGGTCGGGGGCGCGCCCGGGCCGTCCGGGGACGCTCACCGGTACCTCCTCACAGGGCCTCGCGGAACAGTGCCTCGACGTCCCGCACGTCGACCTCCCGGGGGTTGGTCGCCATACAGGCGTCCTTCAGCGTGGTGCGGGCCAGCACGGGCACGTCGGACTCCGCGACGCCGAGGCCGGCCAGGCCCTTGGGGACACCGACGTCGTCCGCCAGCGCTCGCACCAGGTCCGCGAGCCGCGCGGCCACCTCGCGGGGCGGTACGCCCTCGGTCGCGATGCCCGCCGCCGCCCCGAGCGCGACGAACCGCTGCGGCCGCGCCTCGGCGTTGAACCGGATGACGTGCGGCAGCAGCACGCCGTTGACCACGCCGTGCGGGGCGTCCAGCAGGCCGCCGACCTGGTGGCTCATCGCGTGCGTCGCCCCGAGGATCGCGTTCGTGAAGGCCATTCCCGCCTCCAGCGCGGCCTGTGCCATGGCCAGCCGGGCGGCGAAGTCCTTCGGCCGCACCTGGGTGCGCACCAGATTCCGGGTGATCAGTTCCACCGCGTGCAGTGCGTGGATGTCCGTCAGCGGGTTGTGCGCCCGGGACACGAACGCCTCGATGGCGTGGGTCAGGGCGTCCAGGCCGGTCGCCGCGTTGAGCCAGCCCGGCATGGTGGTCAGCAGGCGCGGGTCGATGAGCGAGATCTCCGGCACCAGAGTGCGGCTCACGATGGTGATCTTGATGTGTTCGGCGGTGTCGGTGATGACGGCGAACTGCGACACGTCCGCCCCGGTACCCGAGGTGGAGGGCACCATCACGGTGGGCGGAATCGGCCGGCCGACCCGGTCAACGCCCTCGTAGTCGAGGATGCGCCCGCCGTTGCTGGACAGGATCGCCACGCCCTTGGCCGCGTCGATGACGGAGCCGCCGCCCACCCCCACGATCACGTCGCAGCCGCTGGCCGCGTACCGCTGGAAGCCGGCCTCGACCTCGTGGTCCTTGGGATTGGGTGTCACGTCGTGCCAGACGACGGGCCGCAGGCCGACCCTGCGCAGATGGCCGACCGCCTCGTCCACCCAGCCCGCCTCGATCAGCCCCGGGTCGGTCACGAGGAACGGCCGACGGCCGCCGAGCCTGAGCGCGCAGTGACCGAGCTCGGTCAGCGAGCCGGGCCCGAAGAGGACCTCGGGCACATGGAACTTGGCCATCCTGGCGGACTGCCGGACAGCCTCGGTGCCCGTCCCCTGAGGCCCCAGGAGTTCGCCGTGGCGCTCGTCACGGCTCCAGTCGGCACTCGGGTCAATACCGCTGGTCACCATGGCGCCGGAGGTGAGCGACATGTGATCTCCAGAAGGGCGTGCAGTCCGCAACCTGTGCGAAACCTTGATTTCACTGCTTCATTCGCCGATAACACTGTTGTCAAACGCAGACCAAGCTAGGGGCGTGCAACGTGACGCGGCACCTGCCCGTCCGGGCAGGGAAACCTGTCCGACCGGACAGGTACGCTCTGTACGATTGAGGCCGATAATCGTGGTTCGCCCCCCTTTTCATGGCAAGGAAGCACATGTCACAGCGCAGTGACCTTCGGCGGCGCAGAGCCGCGCTGGAGGGCGAGTGGTCCCATGCGGTGTCGCTGGTGAAGCCCACGGGCTCGGCGCCCAGCGGCCACGAGGCGCTGCGCCATGAGGTGGCCGACTCCTGGGTGCGCTCCCTGGTCAGCGTGGACCCGGCCCGGGACAGCGCGCCGGTCGCCGACGACGGCACGGTCCGGCACCGCTGGACCGACTCGCTGCTGCGCCGGCCGGTCGACACCCTCTCCGAAGAACTGCGCAGCATCGCCGACGACGCCGGCTTCATCGCCGCGGTCACCGACGAGTCGGGAACGATCATGTGGACGTGCGCCGGACAGGACATGCGCCGGCGAGCCGAGCGGGTCAACTTCGCCCCGGGCGGCAGCTGGAACGAGCAGGCCATGGGCACCAACGCCCTGTCCCTGGCGCTGCGCACCGGCCGCCCCAGCACCGTCTTCTCGGCCGAACACCTGGTGGCCGCGCTGCACGGCTGGGTCTGTTACAGCGCGCCGATCCACAGCCCCGACGGGCGCGTCCTCGGTGTCCTGGACCTGTCCACCACCTGGGACCGCTCCCACCCTCTGGCCATGTCCACGGTGCGCGGTCTGGCGTCCGCCATCGAGGCCGGGCTCCGCTCCGAACTGCCGGCCTGGCCCCGGGACGACGTGCCCCAGGTGCGGCTGACCTGCATGGGCGAGGAGAAAGCCATACGCGAGGGCGCTCTGCTCGCTCTGCGCCCCCGGCAACTGGAGATCCTCACCCTCCTCGCGCTGGAACCGGACGGCTTCTCCTCGGAGCGGCTGCGCGATGCCCTGTACGGCGACCGTCCCGTGACGGCCTCCACGTTCAAGGCGGAGATCTCGCATCTGCGCCGGGCCCTCGGCGGCGGCATCGCCGCCCGCCGCTACGCACTCACCGCACCCGTCTCCTGCGACGCCGTCGACGTGCTGCGCGCGCTGGAGCGCGGTGACACGGACGCCGCCCTGCGCCTGTACCGCGGTCCGCTGCTCCCCCGCTCCGAGGCTCCCGGCATCGAGGAGTGGCGCACCCGGCTGGAGGTGGCCGTACGGGAGGCGGTCCTGGCGAGCGCCCGCCCGGAGCACGCCCTGCGCTACGGCGAGCGGGCGCCGTACGACGCGCAGGTGCACGAGCACGTACTGCGCCTGATAGGTCCGGGCGACGCCCGCCGGGCGATCGCGGCCGGCCGGCTCACCACCGCCCTGCGCTGACACGGCGGCACCGGCGTACCGGCGTCACCAACCTTGCGCCAACCTCGCGGGCCCACAGTGATGCACACCACGACGGCGAGGGCCGTCGTAGCGCATCAGCAACCATCGCCCACCGAGGAGAGCCGCCATGGTGTACGCGCAGCCGGGAACGGACGGCAGCATCGTCAAATTCGCCCCGCGATACGACAATTTCATCGGCGGTGACTGGGTCGCCCCGGTGGAGGGCCGCTACTTCGAGAACGTGTCGCCGGTGGACGGAAAGGTCTTCTGCGAGGTCGCCCGCTCCTCCGCCGCCGACGTCGAGCTGGCTCTGGACGCCGCCCACGCCGCGGCCGACCGGTGGGGCCGCACCTCCGCCACCGAGCGGGCCAACATCCTCAACCGGATCGCGGACCGGATCGAGGAGAACCTCGAGAAGATCGCCGTGGCGGACACCTGGGAGAACGGCAAGCCGGTCCGGGAGACCCTGAACGTCGACATCCCGCTCGTCGTCGACCACTTCCGGTACTTCGCGGGCGTGGTGCGCGGCCAGGAGGGCTCGGTGGGCGAGATCGACGAGGACATGGTCGCCTACCACTTCCACGAGCCGCTGGGCGTGGTCGGCCAGATCATCCCGTGGAACTTCCCCATCCTGATGGCCGCGTGGAAGCTCGCCCCGGCCCTGGCGGCGGGCAACTGCGTGGTCGTCAAGCCCGCCGAGCAGACCCCGGCCAGCCTGCTGTACGTGATCGACCTGATCGCCGACCTGCTCCCGGCCGGCGTGCTCAACGTCGTCAACGGCTTCGGCGTCGAGGCCGGCAAGCCCCTCGCCTCCAGCTCCCGCATCGCCAAGATCGCCTTCACCGGCGAGACCACGACCGGCCGGCTGATCATGCAGTACGCCAGCGAGAACATCATCCCGGTCACCCTGGAGCTGGGAGGCAAGAGCCCGAACGTCTTCCTGGCCGACGTCATGGACGCCGACGACGCCTACCTGGACAAGGCCATCGAGGGCTTCGTGATGTTCGCGGTCAACCAGGGCGAGGTGTGCACCTGCCCGTCCCGGGCCCTGATCGCCTCCTCGATCTACGACGAGTTCATGGCCCGCGCCCTGGAGCGCACCAAGGCCATCAAGAGCGGCAGCCCGCTCGACCCGCAGACCATGATCGGTGCCCAGGTGAGCAACGACCAGTTCGAGAAGATCCTGTCCTACATCGACATCGGCAAGCAGGAAGGCGCCGAGCTGCTCACCGGCGGCGGGCCCCGCACGGTCCCCGGCCTGGAGGGCGGCTACTACATCGAGCCGACCGTCTTCAAGGGCACCAACGACATGCGGATCTTCCAGGAGGAGATCTTCGGCCCGGTCGTCTCGGTCACCACCTTCGACTCCCCCGAAGAGGCCCTGAAGATCGCCAATGACACCCTCTACGGCCTCGGCGCCGGCGTGTGGTCCCGCAACGGCAACCACGCCTACCGGCTCGGCCGGGAGATCAAGGCCGGACGGGTGTGGACCAACTGCTACCACGCCTACCCGGCCCACGCCGCCTTCGGCGGCTACAAGGGGTCCGGCTTCGGCCGCGAGAACCACAAGATGATGCTCGACCACTACCAGCAGACGAAGAACCTCCTGGTCAGCTACTCGGAGCAGAAGCTCGGTTTCTTCTGATGGGAACCCGGGTGCGGCGGGTCGAACTGACCGACGCGGCAGCCGAGCTGGTGCGGCAGCTGGCGGAACGTCACGGACCGCTGATGTTCCACCAGTCCGGTGGATGCTGCGACGGCAGCGCTCCGATGTGCTACCCGCGCGGCGAGTTCCGCGTCGGCGCCGCGGACGTCCTGCTCGGCCACGTCGCCGGAGACACACCGTTCTGGATGAGCGCCGACCAGTACGCGTACTGGCGCCACACCCACCTCACCGTCGACGTGGTCCCGGGCAGGGGCAGCGGCTTCTCCCTCGAGGCCCCCGAGGGCGTGCGGTTCCTGCTCCGCTCCCGGGTACTCACCGACGAGGAGTGGGAGCGCGTGGAAGCGGAACCGCCCCTGCCGACCGGGGCGGAGACGACGGGATGACCTGACGCGTCGACGCGCCAGGCCATCCGGCAGCCACCGCATCCACGCAGGCGGTGGCGAGGGCGGGGCCGGACAGCAGGGCGTCCGGCCCCCCCTTCCGTCACGGAGTGCCCCGGCACCCCGTGACGTCACGACACACGAGAGGGCCCTCGAGCACCGCGCTCCTCTACAAGCCCAGCCACGGGGACCGACAATGAGCACCAGAGCTCTTCCCGACACCACACACCCGAGCACCGCAGGAGGCACCCCCACCCCGCCCGGGGCGGGACATCCCGGCCCCTGCTCCGATACCACTCCCGCCCGTACAGGGACGGCCCCTCCCCGTGGCGCGCGGACCGCCCCCGCCCGCCGTGCCGTCCTGGCACTTCCCGCCGAGGCCCGCTGGGTCCCGGTGGCACGCCGCAGCGCCACAGCGGCCCTGGCTCACTGGCAACTGCCGCCCCCCGCCTTGGCAGCCGCCGAACTCGTCGTCGGTGAACTCGCCGCCAACGCAGCCGAGCACGGCCACCGCGACATGACCATTCACCTGTCTCTCGGCGCCGGAGCCCTGCGGATCTCCGTGACAGACTCCGGCAGCCCCGCCGGGGCACGACGCCCGCATGACGACGACCCCGACGAGCACGGCCGGGGCCTCACCATCATCGAACTCCTGACCAGTGAGGTCCGCGTCCACCAGAACCCCATCGGCCGCCGGGTCAGCGTCCTCATCCCTACCACCCTCGCCCACTGACCCGTCGTACGGGAGATGGCGGTCGACGAGCCCCGCGTGCCGCCATCTACCAGCAGGTCCGCACCCGTGACCCACTCCGCCGCGTCCGACACAAGCCACTGCACCGCCCTCGCCACGTCCTCCAGCTCTCCGATGCGGGCCAGCGGCAGGCCGGCCGCCGTCTCCTCCTCTCCCGGCTTCCACATGTAACGTGCCATCTCGGTGCGGACGAGGCCGGGGGAGACCGAGTTGACCCGGACTCCCGGGACCAGCTCGCCCGCGAGCTGCTCGATGGAGTGCGTGCGATGGGCGAGGTTGCAGTCATCGGCCTGGGCGGGATGGGGCGGGCGATGGCCCGCAATCCGGTGCGGGCAGGCCATGAGACCGCGGTGTGGACCGTTCAGCGGGGCCTGCGGAAGAGCTCGCGGAGGCCGACGCCCTCTTCGTCGCATCCGTCGCGGAGCCACTCCAGTGCCCGGTGGCGTTCTCGGTCCCGGACCCGTCGACTCCGGATATGGATCGATGATCGCGCAGCGCAGAATATGAACGTTGCGACAATCTCAAGGAGATCGCCATGACCCTGACGAACGTGGCCCAGGTCCAGGAGCTGTACCGCTCCTTCGAGGAGGGCGACTGGGCACGCGTGCTCGGCTGCTTCTCCGAGGACGTCGAATGGACGCAACCGGGCACGACGAGGCTCAGTGGAGTCCACCGCGGCCAGGATGCAGTCGCGGAGTTCTTCGTCGACATCGCGCGGTACGGCTTGTCCGTCCGGCCAATCGAGCTCTTCGGTCAGGGCGACCGCGTCGTTGCCGTGGTCGCCGTCGAGCTGGCCGGCCAGCGGGCGAACGAAGTGGACCGATTCACCCTTCAGGACGGGCTCATCGTGGCCGTCGAGCACATCAGTGACACCGAGATGCTGAGCAGCGTCGTGACCGGAGGGGCGGCATCATGAGCCTGGCGCAGACCGCAGACGCGATCGGCTCGATCACATGGACCGAGCGCACCGGCGGCGTCCTAACCCGTCGCGAGCAGCGCGCCCTCGCACGGCCTCTGCTCCGAGGAGAACTCGCCATCGTGACCGGTCGGATCGCCATGGCGCTCCGGCTGCACTCAGGTCGTCGGCAGGCCATCGACCCGGCGCGGCTCCTCCCGCCGGACTCGGCGATGGCCAAAGACGCAGAGACCGCCGCGCGCGACCTCTTGAGACCTGCCCTGCTTAACCACTCCCGGCGGTCCTACGCCTGGGGTTCGGCTATCGCTGCGCTGGACGGCATCGAGTTCGACCGTGAGCTCCTCTACGTCGCCGCGATGTTTCATGACACCGGGCTCGCGACCCACGTACCCGAGGTCGACTTCACCATCAGAAGCGCCGCCCTCGCCCGCACGTTCACTGACGACCACGGTCTCGCGGCCCCGGAGCGCGAGACTGTCGCGAACGCGATCGCTCTGCACCACACCCCCGGCGTCGGGATCGACTCCGGAGCCGAGGCGTTCCTGCTGTCGGCCGGCGCAGGTGTGGACGTGTTCGGCCTGCGCAGCGACCGCGTTCCCGACGCAACCCGCAAGCAGGTCGTCTCGGACTTCCCACGGACGGGGTTCAAGCGGGAGTTCGCCCGGGCGTGGCGCGAGGAGGCGAAGCAGGTTCCGCACGGCCGGGCGTGGTACCTCCATCGCTTCGCTTTCAGCGACGTCACGATTCGGCTCGCGCCGTTCCGTGGCTGACTGCGGGCTGGTCGGAGCCCTGTCACCACGGCTGCGGGTCGTACTGGATTCCACGTAGTACGTCGGCGGCGCGATCGGTGCCGGCGAAGCGCGACACCAGGTGCAGAGCCATGTCGATCCCGGCGCTGACCCCGGCACTGGTCACGACGTCACCCTCGTCCACGAAGCGCGCTTCAACGTCGGTGCGGACGGTGGGGTCGATCTCCTAGAAGAGGTTGAGCCAGGCCCAGTGGGTCGTCGCGTGCCGGTTGGTGAGCAGACCCGCGGCGGCGTACACGAGGCTTCCGGAGCACACCGAGGTCATCAGCGTGACGACCTCACGCTGCGCGCGCACCCATGCGAGGTGATCGGCGTCGTGCAGCAGCCGCCGGGCGCCGACGCCACCGGGATGGATGAGCACGTCAAGCGGCGGCATGTCGTCGGTGGAGTGGTGCGCGCCGAGGGAGAGACCTTTCGCGCCGGTGACGGGGTCTCCCCCGACGGAGAGGCACGAGACGCTCCAGCCGTCCTCGGGGAACTCCTGGGTCCAGTAGGCGAGGACCTCCCACGGCCCGACGGCGTCCAGTTCTTCCACTCCGTCGAAGAGCAGCAGTCCGATGTGATTCATGGCACGGCGGTCGTCGTACAGCCGTGCTCGCACGTCGCGTGCTCGGGTGGAGCAGGACGTCCCAGGCCGCGAAGTGGGCGGGCAGGTCCTCGGCGAGACGGCGTGCCCGGGCCGGGGCGGACAGGGCGCGCGACTGCGCCGCCGCGAAATCGATCTTCCCTTGGGCGTAGATCACGGCCTCGCCGTCCAGCACCACGCCGGGCGGCAGCATGTCGAAGGCCGCGAGGGCCAGGTCCATCCACACCGCGGTGACGTCACGCCCGGAGCGGGCCTGCAGCCGGACGGCGTCCTTCTCACGCCAGACGACGGTCCGGTGGCCGTCGAACCTCATCTCGTACCGCCAGCCCGCCCCGACCGGAAGGGTCGGGACGAGCTCGGCGAGCGCGACATCGACGGGGAAGTCCACAGCATCAGGCTCCGACCGCCGCGGCACGCGTGCACGCGGAGGAGCCTTTACCGAAGCAGGGGCATCACCGCCTTCACGGCCAGCGTGAGCGGCGTGTCCTGGGCGGCGAGCACGGTGCCGTAGGCGACCGCGACGTGCTCGACGATCTCATCGCGGCGCACAGGACGCGAGCCTGGGGCTCGGTGAGCTGGTCGCCGGCATCAATCGCCAGCCAATCGAAACGAGAAGTGAGACACGTCACAAGCGTGTGTCCCGATCCGCTGAATCAAGGTCGTCCCGCTCCTTGCGGCCGCTGCGGGACGTGGGACAGCATCGAATCACTCCCGCACGCTTGTACGATTTCGCGTTGGTGGATCCTGGAGGGGACGCAGGTCAGGGAGGGGCGAACGAAGGACGGGAGGTTCGAGCCGTGGATTTACTCATCTGCGAGTCGCCTCCGGTTACTCCGCCCGCTACGGCGCCTCCCTCCCCGGCGCTCTCGTACAGCGCGCCGCCGAGCGCGGGATGACGACGCTCGCGCTGACCGACCGCGACACCGTCGCGGGCACGGTCCGCTTCGCCACCGCCGCTGCGGCCGCCGGTACCGTCCCGTCTTTGGTGTCGACGTCGCCGTCGCCCCGCTCTCCCCGCCCGACCCGGCCGCCGGACGGCCGCGTACGCCCTTGCGCGGCGGCGCGCACGTGATGGAGCCGCCGCTGCGGATCACCCTGCTCGCGCAGAACGCGGCCGGGTGGGCTCGCCTGTGCCGCCTGGTGTCCGTCGCACATGCCGAGGCCGACGGCGCGGCGCCGGTCGTGTCCTGGCCCGCCTCGCGCGCGTACGCCGACCAGGACCTGGTGGTGCTGCTCGGCCCAGCCTCCGAACCGGTGCGGGCCATGTCCGCCGGCCGCCCCGATGTCGCCGAGCAGTTGCTCGCGCCGTGGCGGGAGCTGGCCGGAGCGCAGCTGCGGCTGGAGGCCGTGTACCTGGGACGGCAGGGCACAGGTCCCGGATCGCTGCGGCTGGCCGCGCGCACCGTGGGCCTCACCGATCAGCTCGGCGTCCGTACGGTGCTGACGAACGCGGTCCGCTACGCCGATCCCGACCAGCACCGGCTGGCCGACGTGCTCGACGCGGCCCGGCTGCTGCGGCCCGTCGACCGCCGGCACCTGGACGGCGGCGAACGCTGGCTGAAGGACCCGGCCGCTATGGCGGCGGCCGCCGACCGTATCGCCCAGGCCGTCGGCGACGACTCCGTCCGGGCCACACGTCTGCTGGCCGAGACCGAGGCCACCGGCCAGTCGTGCACCCTCACCCCGGTCGATCTCGGGCTCGGGCGTCCCCACTTCCCCGAACCCAGTCGTCGTGGACGCCCGCGGGGCGCGAGTGCCGGTGCGAGCGCTACGCCAGGTACTGCGGCTGGAACCCCAGGACTTGGTGGCACTGGTGGAGCAGGCTGTGGGACGGCCAGTGGTCGACCGCGCGCGGCAGCGCATGAGCGACACGGCGCTGCGCCAGGATGTGTGGCAGTACGCGGCCGCGCAACTGCCGGCGTGTCCGGGCCTGGTCGCACGGATGCGCGCCGCCGGGATCGGCGTCGACGAAGGCACAGGGGTGCGCAAGCTGGTCGACGCACTCGCCGCCGTGGCGAAACGCCTGCCGGCCGACCCGCCCGTCTCGCTGCCCAAGCTCGCACACGACACCGCCGGTGACCCCCACTTCTTCGATCTCGACACTCTCGCCGGCAGCCGACTCGTCACACTGGTCGCCGAACTGGCCGGACAGGTGGAGCCGACACGGCCGGACCGGATCCGCGCCCTGCTCGAGCAGACCGGAGTGGTACCTGACCGGCTCACCGCCACCGTGTTGCTCCACCACGTTCAGGCCATCGGCGACGGACCGGTCGACCGACGCCTGCGCGACGCCGTCGCCCCGGTCGCGCTGCATCTGTTCGACCTGACCCGCACTCCCCCACGTCTGGACCCGGCCCAGATCCTCACCGTGGTGGAGAACCCCTCTGTCCTCGAAGCCGCCCTCGCCCGCGGCCATCCTGCGCCGCTGGCGTGCACCAGCGGACAGTTGCGTGCCGTCGACCACGCCCTGCTGCAACTCGCCGTCGACCAGGGCGTGGCGCTGCGGTATGCAGGCGACCTGGACGGGGCAGGGCTCGGCATCGCGCACACCGTCGCCCGTCTGTACGGCGCCGGGCTCGTCGCCATGGACCTGGCCACACTCCACCGCCGGAACCCGCCCGTCCGCAGTGTTACTGGGCCCGCTCCCCGCCGAAGACATCGACCTGCAGCTCGCCCGCGAACTGCGCAACGTGGGGCGGGTGGTGTTCCAAGAACACGACGCCGTTCTGGACCGCCTCCTCCCACCCGCTTCCACCTACTGAGCTTGACTCATGAAGTCGTTGGGGTGAAGGACAGTCCGGTCCCGGTGAGGCATCCGTCGATGAGGTGGGGACGATGCCGTGCCAGATGGTCTGAATGAGGTGCTCGGGTGTGGTGAAGGCGGTATTGGACAGCCAACAGCGCAGCCGCCGATACCGTCCGCCACATCAACAACCACAGGAGCGCGACCTGATCGACAAACCCCCGACCAACCCGTCACGTCACGGAAATACACGCCTTGAAACACACCCTTCTGTCATGCCCGTTTGGACTCGTACGGGCTCCAACCGCCCCCGCGACGGCGTCGCCGTGCGGAGCTGGTCCTCGGCAAGTACCCGAAGTGGAAGGTTAAGACGCCATCTCATTTGGCTAGTCGGCGGTAGCAGATGAGTGTGCAGGCGATGCTGGTGAAGGCGAGGAAGTGCTCGGCTTTGCGCTCGTAGCGGCGGTGCAGTCGGCGGCATCCGGCGAGCCAGGACATGAAGAACCTCATCGCCCTGCCCGTCGACAACGCCACCCCGTTCGGCGAGTACGTCGTCCGCGTCCAGCAGCAGACCCGCGCCGTCGACAAGCTCCTGGCCTCGATCGCCAAGGCGCTCACCAGCGCCCGCCAGATGCGCAGCTGACCAGAGGGCCGCCAATCGCCTGCACGAGAGGCGGTACATGAACGAGCGGGCCCTGATCCGGTGGATGGATCAGGGCCCGCTCTTCGTACGAGGCTCTCACGCCAGAGATGTGACTGAGCGCTTCAGTTGGCGGGATTCGCCATGTACGGCGCTCACCCAGAGGCGGATCTGTGTCCAGCGGTGATGCGAGTTCCACCCAGGACTTGTCCGGCGGATCATGGCCGGGGCCGCGGCGTCTGGCGCGGCACCTCGCCGCTTTGCCGAAACGTCCCGACAGCGACGTTCTCGCGGATGCCGCGGGCGGTCCGGGCGGAGAAGGACGCGACCGGCGACATCTACTGGCCGGTGTCGGTCGACTCGACGATCGTGCGAGCCCACCAGCACGTCATGGAGGGCTTCCGAGGGCACCTCGGATCGGTCACCATGGAGGTCCGTCGGCGATCCGAGGGTGGGGATGAGCGAGGGTGGGAACGTTCTGGACGGGCAAGGGAGCAGTCCGGAGCAGGTCGGACCCGCCCCGTGGCTGGCCCTGGCCTGTCTGGTCGGGCTGTTTCTGGCCTATGTCGTGCTGACGAACTTCACCGCAGAGCTGCGGGCGGCGCTGTGGGGCGAGCCCGGCACCGTGACCGAAGCCAGCTGCCGGACGTACGACAACACCGTGGCCAATGCGGGAACGTCGACGTCCTGCTCGGGCACCTTCACCCCGGACGACGGCGGCTCGTCGTTCGACGTCCCCGTCGAGGGCGACATCGATTCGCAACCGGTCCGTGCCTGGCTGGTGGACGGTACGTCCGGCACCGCGTACGTCTCACCAACGGTGTGGGCGGGGGTGCTCCCGGTGGGGCTGTCCCTCCTCCTGGCTGGTCTCCCGGCGGCGGTGACGGTGAAGCGCGTGCGCCGCGTCCACGCACAGCGCCCTAGAGAGCCGCTTCACGGATCAGACACAGAGTCGAGTGCGTGATCGACGACGAGCACAACGGGTACAGCAAGCACGTCCCGGCGGAAGCTGTTCCGCCGTATGCCCACGCTGCCCCTGCCGCTGCAGGACAGGGACCGCGCGCGGGTCGACGTCCAGGACGTGCTGGAAGCCGCGCACGAGCACTTCCTCCTCGGCGCCGTCCCGCGCGAGCGGGCCGCCGCGATCCTGCGGGCCCGGTACGAGTTGCGCACCGGGGCGATGGATCTCGACACCGACGCGTACGACCAATAGAAGCTGAGTAGGTGTTTTCCTTCCTCCCTGCTATGACCGGTAGAGCGGGGTCTGCGGATCAGCTCTCTGAGGGCAGGTGCGTCTCGCGTCGGTCGTGTTCCTAACCGGCTTCTGGCGTGCCGAAGGAGAACTTGTATCCGGTGAAGTCGGCGAGGTGGACGTATCCGATGCGCTGGTAGAGGGCGTTGCTGGTGGGGTTGTCCGGGTCCGTGAACAGGACGACGTCCGTCGCGCCTGCGGCCAGTGCGGCCCTGCTCACCTCGACCGTCACGGCGCCCGCGTAGCCGCGGCCCCGGAGGTGAGCTGGGGTGTAGACGGGGTCCACCCGGACCATGCCGCCGACGATCGAGGTCGCGGCCGCCATGGAGACGGGAGTGCCGTCCGGGCTCTCCCAGAATGTGAAGTGTCTGTCGCCGAAGCGCGAGTCGGCCCAGGAGCCGGCGTCGATCAAGTCGATGGACGGCTGCTCCCCAACAACGACGCAGAACTCACGACACCAGCGGACGACTTGTTCGTGGTCCTTTTCACCCGTGACGCGTCCCCGGCCCTCTGGGCATGGCTGCGGTGGGGTGAGCGGGCCGAGACGGTAAAGATGTGTCCGCCAGAAAGGGGCTGGCGCTGCGCCCGTGTGCCGTTGCCATGCATCCGCGAAGGCGGTGGCGGTGTCGTGGTCCGCGAGGACACCGGCGGGAGAGTGGCCGAGGCCGGCCAGGTGAGCCGCGAGGGTGCCAGCCTGCTCGGCAGAGAGGGGAGTAACCCACAGGTATCCGCGCGGCGTGCGATAAAAGACGGCGCAGACCTCGCCTCCCGTCTCCAGTCGCCCGAAGATGGTGGCTTCGGCACCATGCGCGCCAGCCCCGCGTGTCCGCAGTTTCTCGATGTCCGTCAACGGCGTGTTGTGCAGGGCGGGCCGCGAGCGCAGGAAGTCTCCGACTCGGGCGAGGAAGTCGTCGATGTCTTCGGTGAGTTGCCAGTCATCCGGGAGCATGGTTCATGATCCCGGATGTACTCAACTCGGGGGAGCACTTTGCTCAGAGGTGCATCGTCGCCACGACTGATGCAACGCCTATCAGCTACGTGAGATCCGCATGGCAATCGCCACCGCGAGTCGGTCAGACCCGTACGAGCAGGCCGGACGACTAAGGGCATTGTGCGCATCAAGACGGCGAGGCCCCGGCCGACGACCGGAGCCTCGCCGCAGCGCGGGCGCCTCTGTCCCTCCAGCGTTGTCAGTGGCGGGAGGTACCGTCAGTCAGTTGGGCGCCGGCAGTGTGGCAGGGCGCCGACCGGAGGCGAATCTCGTCTCCAGTACGGCTGGAGGTTGCATGGCCCTGGACAGACGCCGAGTGCAGACCGCAGTGATCGGCCACGCCGATTCCGAGCTCCCTGTGGTCCTTCCGATGGAAGCGATAGAGCTCGACGACTTCCGGGCCCACCATGCCGGCCAGACCTACTGGTGCGGCGTTTGGCTGGGTGGGTGCGGGCAGCGGCGAGGCGAGGGCCCGCAGCACCATGTGCCGGGCCAGTTCGCCTTTGGTGGCGAACTCCCGCTCGTCGGGGACCCTTGCGGTGCGGCAGCGTTCCCGGTCCTCGGTCCAGGACTTCGGGAGGTAGAGCTCGCGGTCGACCAGAGCCCGGCCACGGGCGGAGACGTAGGCGGCGAAGACGCCAATCTGGCAGTTCTCGGTCCGGCCAGCGGTTCCGGAGTACTGGCGCTGGACCCCGGCGGAGGTGGTGCCCTTCTTGATGAACCCGGTGTCGTCGGTGATCAGGACGCCGCCAGCCTCGCCGAGCTTGCTGGCGACGTATTCCTGCAGGTCGTCGCGGATGTCATCGGGTTCCCACTTCGATCCGGCGAGGAGGTGCTGCAGGCCGTCAGGGGTGGAGTGGCCGGCCTGTTCGGCCAGCTGCCAGCTGTTCTTGCGGGCCACCGGGGCGAGCAGCCCGCGCACGTAGTCCCGCACGCGGCGGCGGAGCTCGACTCGGCCGAAGCGGTGCCCGATGGTCAGGAAGAGATCGTCCAGTTCGAGGTCCCACTGCTCGGCGGCAGACTCGGTGATCACCCTCGGAGGCTGCCCCGCCGCTGTCACTACCTGCGGCGTTGTCGCACGATCGAGGGGCGTTCTCCGTGAGACCGCCCCCGCACGATCGAAGTCCCGCTACACTCCCGCCACCCGGCGAAAAGACCAGGTCAGGCAGCGAAATCCTGCTGGAGTACTAAGTCGAACCGCTGTACCAACGGCCCAAGCACCGCCACTCCAGCAGGCAGTTCAAGGGGCTGGGGTGATTTCGGGGTCGCCGTTCGCATCAGGAGTGGCGTTGCGGCGGGCGCGCAATGCGCGGACCCTGCCCCGGCTCGCACATGCCGGGGAGGGACACCAACGTCGACGCCCGGGCGGATCGATGAAGATGCCCCGGCAGTCGTGTTCCGGGCAGCTCTTGAGTGCTAGCCGGTCCAAGCTGCTGAGTTGGTCCACCGCCTGACGGGCGATGCGGGCCAGGGCGTTCATGGTCGTCGTTGGTGGTTGGCGTCGCAGCCGGTCGGCTGCTGCCAGCCGGATCGGGTCGTCATGTTCGGAGAGGAACCCGGCCAGGTCCGACACGGCGTCTGCGGGCGGCGGCTGCTCGTCGACCGTTGCCAACGCCAGGGAGCGCAGGATCTCCCGCAGTTGCCGCGCCTTCTCCAGGTCGCCCTGGTCCGGTGGCTGAGCCGGGGACAGCTCGCAGTGCTCCAGCCATTCGGCGAGCCGGGCAGACGTGGCGAGCCGCTCCACCGGTTCCGTGCTGAACGAGCGGCCTTGGGTGGCGAGCAGGTTCAACCAGAGGGCGCCGCAGTCGAAACGGAAGGCGAAGTTGTCCTCCTTGACCATGGCGGCAGTGTAACGCTTCATCCGTTACTACTGCTATCGTCCATGTAACGCTTGAAGCGTTACGAAGCGATGGAGGGCCCGACTGTGACAACGAATCCCGCCCTGTCAGAGCACCTGACACAGAGCCGCATGGATCGCGATGAGGGATACCGGATGCTGAACCTCCTCCAAGACGAGGCAACCCAGCAGGCGACCTTGCCGGGACTGGAGCAGATCGCCCCCGGATACGCCGACTGGATCATCACCGCCCTGTTCGGCGGCACCTACCTGCGCGAGGGGCTGTCGTTGCGTGACCGGCAGCTGGTCAACCTGGCCGCCCTCACCGCACTCGGCGGGGTGGACCCGCAGCTGAGCGGGCACGTCAGGACCGGGCTGCGCATCGGAATGACCCGGCAGCAGATCGTCGAGGTCTTCGTCCACCTGGCGCCCTACATCGGCGTGCCCAAGGCGCTGGCCGGACTGCGTGTCGCTGCGGACGCGCTCGCCACCGCCGAGCAGGAGAGCGCGTGATGAGCCCCGCGATCCGGACCGTGCTCGGGGACATCCCACCCGAAGAGTTGGGCACGTGCGACGCCCACGACCACCTGTTCATCGGTTCGCCCATGCTGCCGGGCCAGGAACTGGACGACGTCGAAGCCGCACTTGCCGAACTGAACGCCTTCGCCGCGCTCGGCGGCAGCGCGGTCGTGCAGTGGACACCCTGGGGCATGGGACCGCGAGCCGAAGAACTCCCCGGCCTGTCGCAGCGGTCCGGTGTCCACGTCATCTCCGCCACCGGATTGCACCAGGCCAGACACTACGACCCCGACGATCTGGAACGTGTTCGTGACGGGCTGGCCGAACTGTTCGTCCACGAGCTGACCAGCGCCCCCGTGAAGGCCGGACTGGTCAAAGTCGCCGGGTCCTATCACCGCCTGGACGACCACGCCCGGCACGTCATGACCGCCGCAGCCGAGGCACACCACACCACCGACGCACCCATCGGCGTCCACCTGGAGGCTGGAACCGCCGCCCTGGACGTGCTCGATTTCCTGTGCGGATCGCACGGGGTCGAACCGCGCCGTGTGATCCTCGGGCACCTGCATCGACTCCCCGATGCCAGAATCCACCGGCAAGCCGCCGAGGCCGGCGCCTTCCTGGCATTCGATGGCCCATCCCGCGTGCACCATGGCACCGACTGGCGATTGCTGGACTCCCTCGCCGCCCTCGCCGACGCCGGTCACATCAACCAGGTCCTGCTCGGAGGTGACACAGTCACGCCGACGGCCAGGTCCACTGCGGACGGCCCGGGCATGCCGTTCCTGCTGAGTGGCCTGCGTCCGCGGATCGAGAGCGAACTGGGACCCGACATCGCCTCTGCAATCTTCACCGAGAACCCGGCCCGCGCGTTCGCGGCGCAGTGGCGGCAGCTATAATCCGCAAGCCGCCCAACGATCACACACAGTCACCACAACCCCCGCCTCAACCAGGACCTGGCGACAGCTGATACGCCAACCCACCGGTATCGCGACGGCTCAGCCGCAAGCGTCACACAGTGCCACATGTCCGTTCGCCGTAGCTATACGAGACCATGCGGCCGACCTCGCGGAAGGCGATAGATGGCGTTCTTGTGCGACCCGGACCGGAGCCGCTTGAGCAGCGTCGTCGAGGAATGGGACAGGTAGCGGGCATGAACACACCTGTCTTCCCCACACACGTGAGGGTGTGTCCCACGCAGACCCCCGCCGAGCGCGGAGGCGGGTCTTCCCCACACACGTGGGGGTCTGTCCGCCCCGCGTTCCGCCGCTGCGGGAGCCACCGAGTCTTGCCCACACACGTGGGGGTCTGTCCTGGGCGCGATTCGCTGGCAACGGTGGGAACCAGCCTTCCCCGCACGCGTGGGGGTCTGTCCCGCGTCAGGGCTCGCCGCAGTTGTTCGTCGGTCTCTTCCCCACACGCGTTGGGGTCTGTCGCGGGTCCAGTACGTGGGTCCGACTGTGGGTGTCAGTTGGAGCCCACGGCCTTCGGTGTGAGCGGTGAGCATCTTCACCAGGCGCTTGGGGGTGGTTCGTGGACCTTGCCTGCCCACGAAGGCACGCTGCCGTCTTCCCGCGGGCCGTTTTCACCACCTACGTTGGGGGCTCACCAGCCTCGGACTATCGGCACGCCGGAGTCGGCGACTGACTGTCGCGACCGGAGCCTCGTTCACGCGAGCACCGCGATTCCGGTGAGGTCGTCCTCGCCCACAATGATGGGGCGGACCCAGACCAGGCCGACCAGCTCGCCGCGCACCAGCGGCATGATGACCGGGCGGAGCACGGTGCCTGTCCCGAGGCCGGCGGTGTACGTCTCCTTCATCACGCTGACCAGCCCGTCCCACATCCGTCCGTCCACGGACCCTCGTCTCGGTTGTGCGTGATCGCACCCGACCTGGCACGCGTAGTGATGCGGTGGCAGGGCGGTGATCGGCCAGCTTCTTCGAGCGGTGGGGGCCGGGCTGGTGGAAGAAATTGCCACCAGAGAACGAGGCGCGGCGTGAATCACAGCGGGTGTCAGGTCCTCGATGTCGGCCGTCTCGGGGAGTCCTTCGAGTTGGCCGATGACGGTGATGTGGGTGGCGTCGACGTTGGCGGTGCGAGGGGTGCAGAGGACCTTGGTGGTCACCTTGGTGGTCTCGGCTCCGTCGATGAGCGCGCGGACGGACAGTCGGTAGCTGCGTCTTACTCACCACCGCGCGTCAGCGGTACTTCAGAAGCCACCACCTCCGGTTCGCGGAGAGCCGAGGGGGTGGTCCAGGCCGTGGGCTCACGGGCTGCGGAAGTGTCCACCTCCTTGAACTGGTTTCGCTTGTCCGTCCGTTCAGTCCTCGGCGCCTGATGGCGGTGGGCGGAGCAGGCCTTCTGGATATACGGCGAGGCCGGCGCTCTCAGGGAGAGTGCCGGCCTGGAGCGGTCTCACGCGGCAACGTGATCGCGCTTGGGTTCCTGATCTGCTGGGTGGAGCCCGCAACTTTCAGGAGTGGCCGAAGCCTTGGTGCCAGTCGAATAGTGCCTGCTGTCTCTGAACGGGCTCTGAACACGATTGGGATGGCGCGACATCTAAATTCCGTGCGAGCGGCGGGAGGTTCTGCCGTCGGCCGTAAACTTGCTGGTCTGCCGGGGTGCTTACGAGCTGTGGTGCCTGGACAGGCCTGCATGAAAGTCTTGGACGCTGACGCATCATCGATTCTGAGGGTATCCCCTGATCGGTGGGGCGGGTGGCAGGATGCAGACCCCGGACGGCGTCGGCAAACGCCGTTTCGGTAGTTCGGCATTGGAGCCCGCAACGTCCCCCTGGCTTTGTGCGGGGGGCTCTTGATTCAGGAGAAGGTCATGGCTCGAACTCTCTTTCCAGCGCAGTGTGCGGTACACGGTTCGTCGTACGGGCACCGGTCTGCGTTCGCTGATGCCGTGGTGGTTGTGGTGATCGTGGTGCTGGCATGCGTTCTGTCCGTGTACGGTCTGGAGCTTTTGTCTGTCCTGGCTGTGCTGGGAGGTGCCGGTCTGGTGGCGGCCACCACGCTGGCCGCTGTTCGCGGAGGAGACAGGCGCCTGCGCGGCGCTGTGGTGCGGGCTGCGACCGCTGTTGCCGCCGGCTGACGGCCGAACGCGGCATGGGGCGCAAGGAGAGGCCGATTGCCTCATCGAACCGGGCGCTGGTGAGGCTTGCCAAATGGCTGCGCGACCAACGGTCCAACTGCGGTTGTACGTATGCCGAGTTAGCCGCACGCGTGGACCTTCATGCCACCACGCTGCAGCGGGCGGCATCGGGCCAGTCGGTTCCCAGTGAGCGCAGTGTGCGCGCCTACGCGATTGCCTGCGGTGCCTCGGTGGACACGGCGATGGACCTGTGGCGCCAGGCGCGCCGGGGCAGGCTGCGCAGTGCAGGGCTGGCCTCGCCGAGCCCGCAGGACATCGACGGCGTCGAGATGCTTCGCGCAGGGCTGCGAGAGCTGTACGAGCTGGCCGGACGGCCCTCGGTGCGGGTGATGGAAGAGCGCGCGGGCGCAGGGCGACTTCCTCACAGCACGGCCCATCGCATCCTGCTCGGACGGACGGTGCCGCGTGACGCGCACCAGCTGACCGGCTTCCTCACTGCGTGCCTGGTCACATCCTCCGAGCATCCGGCGTGGGTCGCGGCCTGGCAGCGAACCCGCGGGGAACAGCATGACGCAGCCCCCTCCACGCTCCCGCTGCAAAGGCGCGCATCGCGCACACGCACGACGCCGGTAGCACCGGTGCGTCCTTCGGTTCCCGCTTCGGGCCTGTACGCCAGCGTGCTCGGGCCGGTGCGCCTGTGGCAGGACGGAGAGCCGCTGTCTGCCGGTTCCCCCCAACAACGGGCCTTGCTTGCCGCCTTGGCGCTCAGGGAAGGACGGACGGCGACAGCAGCGGAACTCATCGACGCGCTCTGGGGCGACGAACCACCGTCGCAGGCGCTGGCCGCTGTGCGGACGTATGCCTCCCGGCTGCGCAAGGTGATGAAACCGGGAGCACTCGTCAGCGAGTCCGGCGGCTACGCCCTACGCCTACCCGATCAAGCGTTCGACGTGGCCGTAGCAAGAGATCTGGCCAGACAGGCTGAACAGGTGCGCATACAAGGGGATCTGGAGCATGCGCGGATGCTGCTGCGGCACGCCCTGGGGCTGTGGGAGGGCGAATCACTGGCCGGGATATCCGGACCCTATGCGGAGGCTCAGCACGCCCGCCTTGAGGAATGGCGGCTGCAGCTTCTCGAATGCCGCCTGGACCTGGACCTCGGATGCGGTCTGCATGCTGACGTCGTGGCCGAGCTGACCGCGCTGACGTCCGCCCATCCGCTGCGTGAACGTCTGCGCGAGCTGCTGATGCTCGCCCTGTACCGTGCGGGGAGGCAATCCGAGGCGCTTGCGGTGTACGCGGACATCCGCAGGCTGCTCGCCGACGAACTGGGCGTCGACCCGCGGGACGGGCTGGCCCTCCTCCAGCAACGGATCCTGCAGGCAGACCCAGGGCTGGCCGTCGACGCGGCGCCCTCCCCCGGCAACGCGCAGGCTCCTTCATTCATCCGCCCAGCTCAGCTGCCGCCCGCCGTCTCCGACTTCGTGGGACGGTCGGACGTGCTTGCCGAACTGACGGGCGTGCTGAACTCTGCCGCGGGCGGTGAAAGCCTGCCGGTCGCGGCTGTCTGCGGTCCCGGCGGTGTGGGAAAGACTGCCCTGGCCGTCCAGGCTGGCCATGCGGTTGCGCAATTCTTCCCCGACGGCCATCTCTACCTGGATCTTCACCAGACGGCACCGGAGGCTGCACTCGCCGCGGCACTGCATGCTCTGGGGGTGGCAGAGACAGCCGTTCCGGCAGGCCTCAAAGAACGCTCCGCGCTGTACCGCTCGGCTCTGCACGGCCGCCGCGTCCTCGTGGTCCTGGACCACGCGAGGGACGCGGCACAAGTCCAGTGGCTGCTGCCCGCAGCACGAGGCTGCGCCGTTCTGGTCACTTCTCGCAGGCGGATGATTGACCTGCCCGGAGCGCACCTGGTGGAGCTTGACGCCATGTCCCCCGCCGAAGCGCTCCAGCTCTTCACCCGGATCGCCGGCCGCCTACTGCCAGGTGAACACGGGCCGGCTCGCTACGTGGTGGCCGCATGCGGTTTCCTGCCGCTCGCCATCCGTGCCGCTGCCTGCCGTCTGGTGGCACACCGGGCCTGGACGGTCTCAGACCTGGCGGACAAGCTCGCAGACGAGGACACTCGGCTGGACGAACTGCAGGCAGGAAACCTGGCGGTGAAGCCTGTCATCGAGAACAGTTACCACCGGCTCAGCGCTGGCGAAGCCGACGCCTTCCGGACGCTGAGCTCGTCCGCTGACGCATTCCTGTCCCTCCAGGAAACCGCGCGTCTTCTCGGCCGTGACGTCGCGGATGCAGAACGCCTCTCGGAGACCCTGGTCGACGCCGGGCTGCTGACATCCATCGGCAGTGGGGCCTATCAAGTACCCCTGCTGGCCTGGCTCTACGCGAGAGCCCTGCCCCACCCCTGACGCCCGCAGATGGATGTGATCTTTGACGGCGGACCCCAGTTACGGATGCCGTGGCCACCGGGGGTGGCTCACTGCGACCGTCAGATCGCAGTCTCTGACCCCGTTGTGCTCCATGAGCAGTCAGTAGTGTCACCCGTCCTGACCGGCCTGTTCAATCCAGTGCTGTGGGATGAGTTTGCGTCCGCCGCGCCAGTTATGGCGCACTGACAGGAACCACGCCTCGTCCAGGTTTGCGTGATCGGAAACGATGATCTTTAGAGGCCGCGCGGATAGGCGCGGTTGGGAACGCCGGCAGCAGAACGGGCACGAGTCCCGGTGATCATGGAGCCGCAACTGTCTGTGATTTCTGTGAGGAGACCTGTGCCTGTTCTGCCGTCATGGCTCAGCGAACCGCTTTGGGGCCAGTTCGCGGTCCTGTTGCCGGTGCGGCCGAAGTACCGGCCGGACCATCCGTTGGGCTGCCATCGCAGGCGTATCAGCGATCGGATCGTCTTCGAAAAGATGCTGCAATTGCTGCGTTTCGGCTGTTCTTACGAGGCGATCGCCGACACGACCTGCTCGGCCACCACGATCCGCTGCCGCCGCGACGAGTGGTTACGCCTGGGCGTGTTCGCCGAGCTCAAGCGGATCGCGCTCGACGCTTATGACCGGATCGTCGGCCTCGTCCTCGACCGGATCGCCGTGGACGGCTGCATCACCAAGGCTCCCGGAGGCGGTGAGGCGGCTGGGCGTTCTCCGGTCGACCGGGGCAAACAGGGCTTAAAACGCTCCGGCATGACGGACGGTTACGGCATTCCGCTGGGCCGCGTCCTGGCCGGAGCCAACCGCCATGACTCCCCGTTGCTCGCCCCGACCCTGGACCGCCTGGACGACCTCGGGCCCCTTCCCCAGGACATGACCGTGCACCTGGATGCCGGCTACGACTCCGACAAGACCCGTGCCCTGCTGACCGAACGGGGCCTGAACGGCCGGATCGCGCGCAAGGGACGAAAAGGCGCCCATCCAGGCAGGCCAGAGGTGGCACGTGGAGCGCACCCACGCCTGGCAGAACGCCTTCCAACGCCTGGCCCGCTGCTACGAGCGGCGCGCCACTGTCATCGACGCGTTCTTCGACCTCGCCGACGCCATCATCACCCTCCGCCGCCTCATCCGCCAAGCGTGGACAACCCATCGCTGGGACGAACGGCCGCACCGCCGCCCATGAGTACACGCCGACGGTGGCATGGGGAACGTGTCCATGACCCAACTGCCCGGCAGAAGGCGTTCCACCGCCCGCTGCCCGAGCGCCGCGCCTTCGTCGTCGACGCCCTCTTCGGCCTCGTCGGCAGCATCATCACCGCCACCGCCCATGAATAGTCGACACTGCAGGGCCCCGGCGTCGGCTCTGCGTGGCAGACACCCAAGGGCCTACCGCGCGGGGAACTGGTCAGCAGCCGATCAGTACCGCTATTTCCCGGCCGAATCCCACCACCAGCCGACCGTCCGGAGTAATATCCACCGCGTGCACCGCTGCGGGGAGCACCAACTCCGCGCCGAGGGGCTGGCCGGTGGTCAGGTCCCACACCCGCACCGTCCCGTCGTAGCGCCCTCCGCCAGTGACGGCGGCCAAGCGGCCGTTCACTATCCCCGTCGCCACCGCACCCACCCCGCCGGTGTGGCCGGTGAGGGGTTCGCCGACCGGTTGGCCGGTTGCCAGATCCCGCACCCGCACCGTCCCATCCACGCTGCCGGTGACGGCGACCGGGCGGCCGTCCACGACCCCCGTCGCTACGGCGTTCAAGTAGTCGTGGCCGGTGAGGGGTTCGCCGACGGGCTGGCCGGTGGCCAGATCCCACACCTGTACCTCTCCGTCGTCGCTGTAGCTGCCAGTAACAGCGATCGGGCGGCCGTCCACCACAGTCGTCGCCACCGCCCCCACCGCGCCGGTGTGGCCGGGTTCGCCAATGGGCTGGCCGGTGGCCAGGTCCCACACCCGTACCTCTCCGTAAAAGCTGCCGGTGACCGCGACCGGGCGGCCGTCCACCACAGCTGTCGCCACCGCCGTCACCGTGCCGGAGTAGCGGCCGTCGGTGAGGGGTGCGCCGACGGGCTGGCCGGTGGCCAGGTCCCACACTCGTACCTCTCCCACGTTTTCTCCACCACCGCCGGTGACGGCCACCGGGCGGCCGTCCACCACAGCCGTCGCCACCCCGTACACCCAGTCGGTGTGGCCGGTGAGGGGTTCGCCGACCGGTTGGCCGGTGGCCAGGCTCCACACCCGCACCGTCCCATCCTCGCTGCCGGTGACGGCGACCCGACGGCCATCCGTCACCCCCGTCGCCGCCCCGAACACCTCTCTGGTGTGGCCGCCCATCGGTTCGCCGACCGCTCGGGCGGCCAGGTCCCACACACGCACCGTCTTGTCGTCGCTGCCGGTGACGGCGACCGGGCGGCCGTCCACCACCGCCGTCGCCACCGCATGGACCATGTCGGTGTGGCCGGTCAGCGGTTCGCCGACCTGCTGGCCGGTGGCCAGGTCCCACACCCGCACTTCTCCGGAGCTGCCGGTGACAACGACCGGACGGCCGTCCACCACCGCCGTCGCCACCTCGTGCACCGGGCCGCCGCAGCAAGTGAAGGGTTCGCCGACCTGCTCGCCGGTGGCCAGATCCCACACCCGCACCGTGCTGTCCCAACTGCCGGCGACAACGACCGGGCGGCCGTCCACCACCGCCGTCGCCACCGCCCGTATCCGACCATCATGGCCGGTGAGGGGTTCGCCGACGGGCTGGCCGGTGGCCAGATCCCACACCCGCACCGTCTCATCGTCGCTGCCGGTGACGGCGACCCGACGGCCACCGACCACCGCCGTCGCCACCGCATGCACCATGTCGGTGTGGCCGGTCAGCGGTTCGCCGACCTGCTGGCCGGTGGCCAGATCCCACACCCGCACCGTCTTGTCAGTGCTGCCAGTAACGGCGACAGAGCAGCCCTCCAATACCACCGTCGCCACCGCCTGCGTCGGACCATCATGGCCGGTGAGGGGTTCGCCGACGGGCTGGCCGGTGGCCAGGTCCCACACCCGCACTGTCCGATCCCGCTCGCCAGCGGTGACGGCGACCGGGCGGCCGTCCACCACCGCCGTCGCCAGCGCCATAACCCGGTCGGTGTGGCCGGTGAGGGTTTCGCCGACGGGCTGGCCGGTGGCCAGATCCCACACCCGCACTATGTTGTTGCTGCTGGTGACGGCGACCGGACTGCCGTCCACCATTCCCGTCGCCACTCTGATCACCCGGTCGCTGTGGCCGGTCAGGACCTGGCGGAGGCGGTGGTCGACCATGGTGCCGGTGGCCCACTCCACCCCCCACCGCGCGTCGGCTCCGTCGTCCAGCGGTACGGCGGCGATCCGCGTCGCAAGCTCCCGGTCCCCGTACCGAGCAGCATCCAGCGCCAGCAACTGCCGCCGCACCCCAGGCCCGGCATCCCGGTGCACATGCGCCGACGCCCGGTACACCGCACCGGCCAACCGCGCGGCTCGCCCCGAAGCCGCATCCACCAGCCCCAAGACCTCGCCCGGGTCGGCATTCAGCAGGAACCCAGGATCCGCCAATCGCCCATCCACACCCGCAAACACTGCAGCGACCCCGCCAACGCTCAGATCATCAGACATATCTGCATCCAACCAGCCCCCACCGACACACCACTCCCCAACCCGACACACCCACCACACGATCACGCAGCCAATTACGCACCGCTACTGACGAAACCCCAGCGGATACGCCTTACCTCAGTCTCGTAACCCACTTCGCCTCGCCAATTCGCGCGGGTTCTTAGGTGGGGGGCGAGTTCGCGGGCTACGTCGTGGATAAGGTGGAACAGGCGCGTGACGGCTGCCCGGTCCACGTCGTCCTCGAGGGTGCCGGAGGCTTGATCGACTTACGAGCGGTACCAGACCTGGGTGGGCTGGTCCAGCATCAGAATGCGCGGGGCCGGGCGGCCTTGGCGTGTGAAGTAGCGGTGGAGGGCGAGGTGGACAATGACGTGGTAGGCGACCCAGTTCTCTCCACTGCCGATACGGAAGAGGGGGGCCGGCCCCTGTTCGGTGTCGGTGACGACGGTCAGGCGGCTGAGGTCGAGGCGTACGCACTGGCCGCTGTGCTCGAGCTGCAGCCGGTCGGCCCAGTCGGTCATGTCCTGGCTGATCGCGACGAGACGCGAAGTGAGCTGTTCACGTTCTTCGTTGGGGCCTGGACCCGGGCCTGTGCGGCGTCGAGTAGCTGCTTGAGACGGGCCGCTTCGTCGTCTGTGCTGGCGGGAAGCATGCGAGGCTTGCGTGGATGCGGCCGCGCATGACGTCGCGGCGGGAGGCGTCGGCGAGTTCCTTGGTGACGGCGCTGGTGGAGATGAGGGCCTGCAGGGTGCTGTCGATGGTCCGAAGAGAGGTTCGGAGCTCGTCGGCCCGCTCGTCCAGCAGCGCCGCCAAGCTCTTCGCATGTGGCACCGCAGAACTCGGGATTGTCCAGCTTCACTGACACGACCACAGTCAGGCCCTCGCCGATCCGGTCGGCGCTGAGACCAGGGTCCGCCGCTGTCAGCAGCCGCCGCTGCCACGCGTACGCGTTGACCGCGGCCGCCCCCCCGTCGCGGAAGCCCGCCGCGTGCGTGCCCCCGTCAGGGGTGGGCAAGCTGTTGACGAAGCTCCGGATCCGCTCCACGCCGGAGCCGCACCACCGGAGAGCCACCTCCCCCATCCCCGCCGCCGTCGGGTCCTCCCACTCGAAGCCGATGACGTCCGGGCGCCCCCGCCCGCGCGTCGAGGAAGGCTACGAAGTCTCGCGCCCCGCCCGGGAACCAGAACCGTACCGACCGGGACCCGCCCGTGCGGCGCCCTCGGTCAGCGAGATGCCCAGGCCCCGTTCAGGAAAGCCAGTTCCCTGAAGCGCTCCTCAAGCACGGCGAACGAACACTCAGCCGTGCCGAAAATGTCGGCGTCGGGCCAGAAAGCGATGGTGGTCCCGCTTCCGGTCGCCGGCCCCGCGGCGGCGGGCGGGGCCACCGCGACGCCCCGCGCGTAGTCCTGGACCCAGCGAACACCCCTCGCGCCGCACATCGGCCGTCAGGCGGCTCGACAGGGCGTTGGCGACGCAGGACCCATTAAGGAAGCCCCCGGCCGCAGCGTGGCGGCCGCAAGACCGCGCCGCGGATCTTGGCCGGGAGAGGAATACGACGCCGCAGAAATAAGTGGTCTGCGCCAGTAACGACCAGGTCGCGGGGATCGGCGCGATGGTCGTGCGTGGCACCCCAGGCGACACCAGGTCCAGCTCCTCCGTGAGGATCTTCGACGCCTTCGCCAGGACGCGGGCCGCCTTCTCCTGCTGCGGCAGCATCGCCAACCGGTCCCGGTCCGACGCCCGCGCGGGCAGGGCTGATCAGCCGGTTTGCCATCACCAGCGCGAACAGGTCGAGGGCGTCGTCGACCGCCTGCGCCTCCAACTGGCGCACCACCGCCGTCAGTAGCGCGGTCCGGCGCGGCTCCGGTGCCCACTCGATCGTCTGCGCCTTGCTCAGTTGCCAGTACCGGGCCAGCGTGGACAGCCGGTTCACCGGCACCCGGGAGAGGTTCACGCGCCCCAGGCCGAGGCGTAGATCTCCTCCACCCGTTCCATGGCCCGCACCATCGCGGTACCCGTCGTCTTCACCGGCGGGGTACGCAGCCGCTCCAGCTCGGAGACCCGCTTGCCCTCCGGCACGTCCAGCAGTGCCGCCAGCGCTGGCGCAAGCGTGGGATCGGCCCGGTCTGTGGCCCGTGCCACCGCCACGTACAGGCGCCGCTCGGCCGCCGCACGGGCCTCGGACACCTGCCGGGCCAGTCCGAGACGCCCGGCAGCAGCACGCGGTGCCGGCGCAGCCACGTCACCGCGTGGTTGAACAGCGCCGGTTCCTCGGCGTGCGTCCACGCTCGCCCGTACAGGAAACTGCGGAACTCCCGGCCCCACCTGCGGTCGTTGAAGTCCCGGTAGCTGAACCGCTCCTGGATCTCCCGCGCGTGCTCGTATGGCGTTCTCCGATGCTGGGCATAGGCATACCGCTTCACGCACGACGTGTCTGCGATGCCGAGCTGCCCGGCCAGGTACTCCACGACCTCCCACGGCACCGCCAGCGGATCATCCCCCAGGAACCGGCCGATGTAGCGGCCCGTCCCGCTCTGGCACCGCCACGCCCAACCGGTGCCCGTCCGAACGACGTAGCGCAATCAGGTCCCGGTCGTCATCGTCGAGAAAGAAGAAACGCTCCAGCTCAGGACGTGTCGGAACCTCGGCAAAGGTCCCGTACGCCTGGGCCTGTTCGTCAGTCAGAAACTCCACCGACACAGCCGGACCGTAGCCAGCCCCAGGGCCCGCCCGGCGGGCCTTCCACGAACACTGCGAAGCCCTCAGCCGGTGCGCCAGCCGACCATGATCAATCTCAGCGGCACCATTCTGTACCGCAACTACTACCGACGCTAATTGCATCGGATGCGAATAGGCGACACCCGCCCTGGAAGCTGGCCGGAGACTGCATAGAGGCGGCCCCAGCAGGGCCGTTGGCCTCAGGGCTACGGTAGCGGCCTTGTCGGTGGACATCTGCCGATCTCACTCCATCGAGCGATTGAACTGCGAAGACGCCTCCGAGTCGCATCTGATGCGAAATTCTCGCGTCAGATGCGATAGACGGAGAGTGATGGCGGATGGGTGGGGACGGTCTCGTTCCAGGGTCTGCTCGGCTGCACCTGATCGACGGTCTGCCGTTGCTGCGGCCGGACGAGCAAGGCTTCGAGGCGGTGATCAAGGGCTGGCGCAACCAGCAGCTCGCCCGGAATCTTTCGCTGGGGTACGTCAGCGACCAGGAACGCACGGTCCGGGCGTTCACCCGGCATGCCGATGCGATGTCGTGGCAGTGGACGCCGCAGCACGTCGACGAATGGTTAGCCGATCTGCGGGCTGTGCACGGCTGTGTCCGATCCGCCCTGCGCAACTACCAGGGCTCGGTACGGCAGTTCTGCGACTTCCTGACCAATCCAGCCTACGGCTGGAGCGACGAGTGCCTGCGGTACTTCGGTACTCACCCAGTCCAGGTGGTCTACGACTGGAACGCCGCGACGCACGCCGACGAAACCGAGGGCGAGCCAGAACGCCGAGCCTTCACCAAGCCCGAGCTGGAAGCGTTCTTCGATCACGCCGACGAGGAGGTCTTGCGCGTTCGCGGCAAGGGCCGCAAGGGGTGGCTGCCGGCCTTCCGGGATGCCGCCTTGTTCAAGGTCGCGTACGCCTACGGCCTGCGACGCAACGAGACCCGAATGCTGGATCTCACCGACTTCGGACGCAACCCGGAGGGCCGGGAGTTCGGCGAGTACAACACCCTGCTGGTCCGCTACGGCAAGGCCAAGAAGGGGTCACCACCCAAGCGCCGCAGCGTGCTGACCGTCTGGCACTGGACGCCTTACACGATCAAGGAATGGATCAGCGAGGTGCGTCCCGGGCTGCGGCACTCGACCAGCCGGGCCCTCTGGCCATCCGAGCGAGGCCCGCGGATCGGGCTCCAACGCCTGGACTCCCGCTTCGCCGCCTACCGGGACGCCGTCGGCCTGGACCCCGCGCTGGAGTTCCACTCGCTGCGCAGGTCCTACATCACCCACCTGATCGAGGACGGCCACGACCCGCTGTTCGTCCAGCACCAGGTCGGCCACGACCACGCCTCCACCACCGCGATCTACACCTGGGTCTCCTCCGACTTCCGCACCCGCGGCCTGCGTCGCGTCCTGGACGCCACCATCGAGGCCGCTCTGCGGCAAGGAAGGACCTCCTGATGCCACGCCAGATCAGCTACCGGTGGCGCCTGCGCGAGCTGATGGCCGCCCGCAGCATGTTCACCGTCGCCGAACTGATGCCTCACCTGACCGAACGCGGCATCACACTGTCCTCCTCCCAGGTCCACCGTCTGGTCTCCGGAACCCCGGAACGACTGTCCCTGCCTGTGCTGGCCACCCTCTGCGACATCCTCGACTGCACGCTCACCGACCTGATCGCCACCTCGGCCCACAAAACCTCCCGGCCCGCCGCGCCGCCGGCGAAGAGGCGCCGATCAACCTGGCCGCTCACCGACCCACACGGGTACGGCTGACACCCGAGGGGTGAGCGTTGACGCCCGAGGAGTACGAGCGGTGGATAATCCGCGACTGCGCACGCTGCGGCCGTCGCGCCTCGAAGTCCGCCGAGTGATCGGACGGCCCGATCTGCCGAACCTGATACGACCGTGCGATGCGAGTCCGTGGCCGCTGCCCCTGCTGCGACACCGACCGGCTGCTGCCCGGACGGGACACCGACGGCGCACCGACCTGCCGCGACTGCGCGGGCATCGTCCGTGACTTCTTCTGCAATCGCTGCGGCTTCGAGGGGCTGCTGCTTGGCGGACGCCTCTGCGAACACTGCACCCTCGCCGACACGCTCGCCCGCCTCCTCGACGACGGCACCGGCCGCGTCGCCCCGGCGTTGCTGCCGCTGGTCAAGATCCTGCTGGAGATGGACCGGCCCAAGAGCCGACTCATCTGACTGTGCAACCCCAACGTCGTCCGACTCCTCCAGGGCCTGGCCACGGGCAGTATCCCGCTCACCCATGACGGGCTGCACCAGGAAACCCCCCTGGCGAACCGTCACTCACCTGCGTGACCTGCTGATGGACCAGCGCTGTCCTCCCGCGGGTCGACTGGCAGCTCCTGCTCTACCAGCGCTGGCCGACCGAACGGCTCGCCACCATCGAAGACCCCGAACACCGCCAGCTTCGCCGCCACTTCACCACCTGGCACCAACTGCGGCGCCTGCGAACCAAGGCGGAGAAGGGACCGCTGGGACGCTCCCAGACCAACCACACCAAGCAGGAAGTCACCCAGGCCGGCGCCTTCCTCACATGGCTCGCCGGCCGAGGACGTGCAATCGGGCAGTGCCAGCAGGCCGACATCGACGCCTGGCACACCGAGAGCCTGGCCACCCGCCGCCCGTCTCAGTCCTTCCTACGGTGGTGCATGAAGACCGGCCGGATGCCCCGCCTCACACTGCCGCCGACGGTCATCACCCAGGACTCGGAACCGCTGCACCAGCACCGCCGGCTCGCGATCCTCCGCCGTGTCCTCAACGACGACTCCTTGCCCCTGCGGGCCCGGGTCGCCGCCGCGCTCGTTCTCCTCTCCGCGCAACCCGTCAGCCGCATCGTCCGCCTCACCATCGACGACGTCACCGACGACGAGACCACCGTCACCGTCCGGCTGGGAGACCCGCCGTCCCCGCTGCCGTGCCCGTCGCCGACCTGATGCGGGCCTACACCCAGTCCCGGCAACACCTGCCCTACGTCAGCAGCAGGAGCTCACAGTGGCTCTTCCCCGGCCGCCGGCCCGGACAGCCCATGAACCCGGTCAGCCTCCAAGTCCACCTGCGAGAGATCGGCGTCCCTCCACAGCACGGCAGGACCTCCGCGATCCGCCAACTCGTCCTCCAAGCCCCGGCCCCCGTCATCGCGAAGGCACTCGGCTACCACGACAAGACCGCCACCCGCCTGGTCACCGAAGCCGGAGGCACCTGGAGCCGATACGCCCCCGGTGACCACACGCGGTGAGTTGTCGCTCACTCCAGCTGGCATGCCTCGTCACTCGGGAAAAGAAAAGCCCAGTTCACGCAGGCGGGGCAGGCAGGCTTCGAGGCACTGCTCCACCGACGCGGCATCGGTGCGCACGAGGATGTCGTCACGCAACGGGGCGCCACCGGCCACGAACGTCCAAGGATTCCGCCTCTCTGCCATCCGCTCAGCATCAGCCTTGAACAGCACGGTTATCCCCTGTTCAGCCAGCGCTTCCATGATCGCGACAACGTCCACCGGTGACCCCTCCAGAAATGCCTCGGACACACCACGTGAACCTATCCGCCCAAGCACAGACCACGAACACGGGCCTCGCCACCCAGAGTGACCAACGAGGACCGTCCAAGATGGAATACGCAACACCTCAACATGCGGGACTACCAGTCTCACGCCCGAGCACCAGCACCGTCGGCGCAGCACGCGGATGGGGTGGCGACGCAGCGAACAAGGCCGCCTGAGCGTTTTGAGGCGCGGAGATCCGTTACTCAGAGCCACCCGCGCTGGGCGGCCTTGAGTCCCGCCTCGAACCGGCTGGACGCCTGGAGGCGCTCCATCAGAGCAGCCATCTGGCGCCGCACCGTCCGCAGGGAGACGCCCAGACGCTTGCCTGCGGCCTCGTCCGTCATGCCGGAGGCCAGCAGTTTGAGCAGCTCCCGCTCCGCCAGGGAGATGGCCTCATCCTCGGCGGCACCCCGGCGGACCGCGCCGAGCGGAACGGCCGACTCCCATGTCTGTTCGAACAGTGCGAGCAGGGACGCCACGATGCCAGGCGCATTCGTGCACAGGGCGCCCAGACGGGAATTGGCTGGATCGATGGGCACCACCGCGGTGTGCCGGTCGAAGATCAGCATGCGCGGGGGCAGGACCGGGCTCGTGCGTACCTGCCCGCCCTGCTCGCTGATCCAGCGCGCGTAGGCAAACGTTGGCGGGTCGTTGCGGGCGCTGTCCTGGTAGATGGTCAGCAGCTGTACGCCTTGGCCCAAAGCCTGCTCGTCCAGCGGCCGTGACGCCTCGAGGCTCGCTTGTGACTGGGCGCCGCCCGGTTCGATGGCCCGGCATTCCTGGCGGAGATCCCGGGCCAGACCCTCCAGGCGGCGCTGGATAGCATCAAGGCCGACGAGCCGCTCGGCACCGTCCTCACGAGTTCCTGGTCGCAGCGTTGCGAACTCGGCAACCGTACGGGCCACGGCCTCCCGGCTGCGAGCCAGCTCCTCCTGGCGGCGCAGCAGCTCCACTTCCTGCCGGCGCAGGATGATCTCAAGCCCCAGCTCGGGACTGACCGCCCGCACCATGCCGGGAACGTCCCGGGACGGCTGCAGCAACTCCAGGTCCACGAGCTTGTCCAGACACTCGCGCACCTCGTCCTCAGTGAGCGCCAGCCGCGCGCTCAACTCGGCCACCCCGTTGTCCTCATGGCCCAGGACGGCTCGGTAGACCGATTCCAAGGCCTGATCAATCCCTAGTGCTTCTAGCACGAACCCCCCACCCAAAAAGCACATCCACCCCCAGGCATCAGCACTTTCGATGCCAGAGCGGCTCCACGCTATGGACCGGCGGGCCGTCGGATCAGGGACGAGGTATGCCGTTCAGGGGACCGTACGCGCCACAGGCAGCTGCTCACATGGCGGTGGGAAAACGGAGTGCCCAAGGGCGGTAATGACCCTTCTGGCCTATGCTCAGCGGATGTGATCTTGCCTACGCACCAGGGGACGACGTCCACCGCCCTTACTCGTCTGAGCGTCCGGACCGCACGTCTCGTCGGTGTACCTCGGGACCAGTACGTGCACCTGCTGGGCCTGGCCCCTGAGCACCTCGACGACGACCTGTGCCGCCCCCCTGCCGCCACGAGCAACCGCATCGCGGAACTGACGACGGCCTGTGCTGCATGGACTGACGTGTCCGGGCTGCTGATACAGCAGTCGGGCATCGGCACGCTCGGAGTCTGGGACTACCTGATCACCAGCGCGCCCAGTCCGCTGGAGGGCATAAAAGACGCCGCGGCCTACTTCGCCGTCGTCGCCGACGCGGCAACAGACTCCCTGCGCATCACGGAGGACGGCGAACAGGTCACCATCAGCCACGTCAGCCAGGCCGATCTGACGAACGAGGCGGCCTGCGCCATCCGCGGCTACGCACTCGGCTTGTACCAGCAGCGCCTCAGCCAGGCCGCAGGGCGCCGCCTGGTGCCCCTGCGCGTCACCCTGGCCGCGAAAGCGCCCGACCGGCACGACGCCCTGGTCGAGTTGTACGGGACTCGCACCATCGACTTCGAGGCGCCGGCCAGTTCGATCACGTTCCTCGCGTCCGACTTGACACCCCCGACACCGCATGCCCAGCCCGGTCTGTCCTCCGTACTTCGAAGACACGCCGAGCAGACCCTCGCCACCGCGATACCGCTCCGCAACTGGTTGGACCTCTTCCGCACAGCGTTGGCCTCCGTCCATGACGAGACCTCGCCGACGCTGCCCGTGGTGGCACGGCGCATGGCCATCAGCACCCGAACCCTCCAACGCCGCCTCAACGAACACGGCACGACATGGAACGACGAGCTGGAGACTGTGCGTCGAACCCACGTCACGCACCTGCTGCACAGCACGGACCTCGGCATCGACGCGATAGCCGCCCGAAGCGGCTACGCCAACGCCCGCTCCCTGCGGCGGGCGGTACAACGCTGGTACGGCATCACCCCCGCAGGTGTGCGCCGCAGCGGCCCACCTGCACAGCGTAGCCAATAGCTGCTCACGGGATCTTGACCACGCCGGTCCACGGCGAGTTGAGGCCGTCTACCGCGTGGGAACGGGCGCATGGCGACCAGACATCCGCCGAGTCCTCGAGGACCCCGTCTCCGCCGCAGCCGTCGCGACCACCGACCCGCCGCATTGAACCACCACCGAAGCCCGATGTGCGGTCAGCCGTTGTCTCGCAACGGTGGGCAGCGGTGGTGACTTCACCCCATCGTGCTCCGACTCTCCCTGGGACCGGATGCACCCCAGACTCACCCACCGCGGCCCCTGGCTGAACCGCGCAGAAGATGAACTCCCCATCATGCATGGCACCTTGATCCGTCTGAAAGTCGAGCGTCTGCCGGGCGACCACGACCCCAAGTCCGGTCTGGCTGTGGTGTAAGAGCGTCAAACGCGCCGATTCGATCAAGGAACAGCAAGCCCGCCGAGGTTAGACGTCAAGTTGAGGCCGATCCATCCTTCCTCATCGACCAGCAGAGGCCGATAGACCGGCTCCAACGACTGATCGACCCCCACAGTGGCCCCAGCAGGCTACCCCGACGAGCGCTTTTCCCAGTCCAGAGCCCTTCAAGTTGCACCTTGTGCACGCAGCCCATGCGGTGGGGCCGCCAACCCGTGGCTCCTTGCTGCCAGCCACCTTGGTGCCAGCCGTAGGCGCTTCCCCACCGGTGACGCGACCCGCAGGATGGTGATCACCGAGAGGGACACGGGCCGGACAGCCGGTCGGCTCCCTCACCGCCGCAGAACCGTTCCACACTTCTGTCATCCAAGGGGATCCGCATGTTCCGCACCGCTCGCCGTCTGTTCGCCACCGGCACAGTCGCTCTCGTCCTGTCCACCGCCGCCCTCGACGAAACCGGCGTCATGGGCTGGGACAACGAGCCCGCGGACACGCCGCTCGCCGCAAGCCCCGTCGTTATCGGCTGGGACTGAACTGAATGCGCATCGTCAGCGTGACCTTCCAGGCGCGCAGCAACTCGGCACAGACGGCGGGGATCTGCCCGCTAGTGCACGATCTGCTTTGGGCACATGCGACGCCCGGCTCCGGGCTGGAGCATGTGCGGGTCCGTCCCGTTCGGGCCGGCTTGGAGGCCGTGTGCTTCGTCAGTGCCGCCACCGACGCCGCCGCCGTCACCGGCGTACGCCACCTGCTCGACCGGGTACGGGACCCGGTCGCCGCACACGGCTACTCGGCGATCTGGCCAGAGCCCGCCGAGTAGCGCACCGACTGGGGCAGCTGACTCCCCGCCACTATTTGCCTTCCGCCTCACACCTCGCGGCGCGAGCCTTCATCCGCTAACCGGCCGCCTCATGCCGCCTTCCCGGCCGGGACCGTGCCCACCGGCGATACACCCCGCCACCGACCGCCGTAACTGGGCCACCCCATTCGTCGGCACCCAAAGATTGCCGTACACCGGCCGCCCGTCCTGGGCCCCTTGCCCGACCAGGTGTGCCGTCGGCTTCCTCACCACCCCCTGCACACCGCCGCAGTCCATTCCCTGTCCGCGGGCGCTTCGCCCTGCCCGCTTCCGACTCGCACCGACGTCTTGGAGACCGCCATGCCCAGAAGGAAAGCACTGATCGTCCGTACGAGCCTGGCCCTGTCCGCCATGACGGCGGCCGGAGCGGCCGTGGCCCTGACCACCGGTGCGTACGCCACCACGACGGCGGCGCCCGCGCCGGCCAAGGTACGCACCCACGCCCCGCACAGCACCGCCCCGGTATCCACCCCGACCGCCACCGCCAGGCACGGCAAGCCGTCGCCCACCACGCCGCACCATGCGCACTCCCAGCCCGGTCGCGTCACCACGGCGGGCACGGATGAGGCCGGCGGAGACTCACCGGCGCGGACGCCGCCGAAGCCCCTGCCCGCCAAAAGCCTGCCCGACAACAAGGCCGCCCAGTGGAAGCCTATGGGCCCTGCGAACACCCGTCCCGTCGGTCGCGACACACCGCTCAACGAATGCGCTGCCGTCCACGGCGCGACCTCCTGGCAGCAGCAGGGGTATGTCAGTGCCTTCAAGACCCCGGCCATCGAGGACTCGTTCACCTTCCAGACGCCCGCCGCCGCGACCTCCGCCTATCAGAGCCTCGTCGCGGACATGGCTGACTGCCAGAGCACCTCACGCCAGGTGCAGCGCAAGGGCGGTCTGACGGCGGACGCCCGCGTGCAACGCACGGCGGCCACGTCCGACGGCAACGCCTACAGCAGGCAGTGGACCGGAATGGCTGGCATGTCCGCCCCCGGCCCACAGACCAACCACATCTACCTGGTCCGACGCGGCGCCGCGGTGACCGTCCTTCAGTTCACCGAAATGCTCGCCTCCGGTCCTCAGCACTCCTACGACACCCACAACGACCAGGGCACGCTGGCCACCCTGGCCCGCTGACCGGCACCCAGCCTCTTCCCCCTACACCTGACACCAAGGAGTTCGACATGTCCCGCCGCTCTCGCGCCTCCCTGCGCCTGGCCGCCATCGCCACCGTGACCGCAAGCCTGACTCTGCCCCTCCTCAACGCCCCTGCCGCCCAGGCCGCTTCCACCGCCGGCGGACCGATCACCCGCAGCGAGGTCCTCGCCCGCGCCCAGAGCTGGGTGGACGAGAAAGTCCCCTACAACCAGGGCGGTTACAAGACCGACGCCAACGGCACCTACCGCGAGGACTGTTCCGGCTACGTCTCCATGGCCTGGCACCTCACGACCAGCCTGACCACCTGGACCCTGCCGAACGTCTCCACGAAGATCGGCTTCAGCCAGCTCCAGGGCGGCGACATCCTCGACTACACCGATGCGCACACCTTCATCTTCAACAAGTGGACCGACAAGGCCAACGGAGCCTTCACTTACTACGCCGAGTCCAACCCCAACAACCCCACGCACGGCCCCACCGCCGCCAACATCAACAACTCCAGCATCGAGGGCTGGCCCACCAGTTACTACGATGCCTACCGCTACAACCACATCGTCAACAACACCACTGCCGGCATCGGCATGTGGAATCCGTCGGACCACTACTTCCACCTGCGCAATGCGCTGAGTGCGGGTCCGAACGACAAGGACTTCGTGTTCGGTGCGACGGGCATGCAGCCGGTCACGGGTGACTGGGACGGCATAGGCACCGACGGCGTCGGCATGTACGACTCGGCCAACCACACGTTCTACCTGCGCAACAGCCCCAGCGCCGGCGGCAACGACTACACGGTGTCCTTCGGCAGCGCCGGTGACATCCCGGTGGTCGGTGACTGGGACGGCAACGGCACCGACACCATCGGCGTGTGGCGGCCCTCGAACCACACGTTCTACCTGCGCAACTCCAACACCGCCGGCCCGGCGGACAAGACGTTCGTCTACGGCGGCGACGGCATGCAGCCGATCGCGGGTGACTGGGACGGCGTGGGCACCGACGGGGTCGGCATGTACGACGACAGCACCCACATGGTCTACCTCCGCAACAGCCCCAGCGCCGGCGGCAACGACTACACCATCAGCTACGGCACCCCCGGCGACATCGCGGTGGCAGGCGACTTCAACGGCGACGGCAAAGACACCGTCAGCGTGTGGAACCCCACCACGCACTACTTCGACATCAACAACTCCAACACCAACAACGACCCGTCCGCCACCTTCGTCTACGGCGCCACCGGCATGATCCCCGTCGCCGGCGACTGGGACGGCCAGTAAGAGCCCCTTGCGGCGCCGGGCCCTGCCGCCCGCCCGGCGCCGCCGCTATCTCTCCCGCACCTCCTTCAGGACACGGGCGTCCGTGCCCTCACACATGCCTTCCGGAGTCTTCTCATGCGCACTCGCGTCTTCACCCCGCCCGTCAGCCGGGCCACCCGCACCCTGGCCCTCGCCACCGCGCTGACGGCCGCAGTCCTGGGCCTCGGGACCGCCCCGGCACAGGCGGCCTCCGTCGAGACGTGGGACAAGGTGGCCGAATGCGAGAGCAGCGGCAACTGGAGCCTCAACACCGGTAACGGCTTTTACGGGGGACTCCAGTTCACCCAGTCCACGTGGACCGGCTACGGCGGTACCGCCTACGCTTCCCGGGCCGACCTCGCCACCAAGAAGGAGCAGATCCTGATAGGCGAGAAGGTACTGGCCAGCCAAGGCGAAGGAGCCTGGCCCACGTGCGGGCCGCGGGCCGGTCTGGGAGACGATCACGCCGTCCCCTACCCGACCTACACCGCTGCCGGCATCGGCATGTGGAATCCGTCGGACCACTACTTCCACCTGCGCAATGCGCTGAGTGCGGGTCCGAACGACAAGGACTTCGTGTTCGGTGCGACGGGCATGCAGCCGGTCACGGGTGACTGGGACGGCATAGGCACCGACGGCGTCGGCATGTACGACTCGGCCAACCACACGTTCTACCTGCGCAACAGCCCCAGCGCCGGCGGCAACGACTACACGGTGTCCTTCGGCAGCGCCGGTGACATCCCGGTGGTCGGTGACTGGGACGGCAACGGCACCGACACCATCGGCGTGTGGCGGCCCTCGAACCACACGTTCTACCTGCGCAACTCCAACACCGCCGGCCCGGCGGACAAGACGTTCGTCTACGGCGGCGACGGCATGCAGCCGATCGCGGGTGACTGGGACGGCGTGGGCACCGACGGGGTCGGCATGTACGACGACAGCACCCACATGGTCTACCTCCGCAACAGCCCCAGCGCCGGCGGCAACGACTACACCATCAGCTACGGCACCCCCGGCGACATCGCGGTGGCAGGCGACTTCAACGGCGACGGCAAAGACACCGTCAGCGTGTGGAACCCCACCACGCACTACTTCGACATCAACAACTCCAACACCAACAACGACCCGTCCGCCACCTTCGTCTACGGCGCCACCGGCATGATCCCCGTCGCCGGCGACTGGGACGGCCAGTAAGAGCCGCACGCAGGAACGAGGCTGCCTCCGCACCAGTACGGTGCGGAGGCACCACCGTTCCCGGCACAGACGCCCCATGAAGCTCCGCCATCTTGAAGTGTCTGGTCGGCGGGGTGGCGTGGCCTGGTTTCGGGGCGTTCGTGGTGGTCGTGGGCGGCAGTCTGGGGTGTAGATCGTCTGGCAGGGCGGTTTTTGTGGATTCCAGCCCGTCGTCGACAGTGTCGCTCCGACGCAATGATGGATACCGAGGTGCTGGAGCGGGTCGCCGCGCGACGTGCGGAGTTGGATGGAATCGAAGAACAGCTGGCCAAGCAGTTGGCGGAGGTGCGGGCTGAGCGGGACGAGGGGGATCGCTACCACGCAGCCCTCCGTAATCTGTTCAACCGCATGCTCGGCCAACTCCCCCAGCACCCCGCGGCCGGCTGCCGATGAAGGGCTGGGCCGTTCGAGGGGCGGTCTGACCGCTGATCAGCCGTCCCCTCCGCGACGCCTGGGAGAACCGCTTCCCCGAGCTGCCTACGGACAAGGCCGCCGCTGCCCTGTGAACCTCTCCGAACTGCATCGTCGCCTCCTGTCGGACGTCCTCGACATTGGGACCGCCTATCCTCTGGTGATCACCGGTGGGTACGCCGTCCAAGCTCACGGCTTGGTCGACCGTCTCTCCCAGGATGTCGATGTCGCCACCGAGAACCCCGCACCGATCAGCGAGATTGTCCGCTCAGTGAGCGACGGGCTCATGGAGCGTGGCTGGCAGGTCGAGCAGATTGAGATCGGGGCACTGTCCGGCCGGCTCCTCGCCACCGACTCCGGCATGGGCGAGCAGTGTGAGGTCGACGTCCTGAGAGAGGTCCTCTGGTACCCACCGACGTCGAGCGAATACGGCCCGGTGCTGTCACTGGACGATGTGATCGGAACTATGGTGCGGGCGCTTGCCGACAGAGGCGCAGTGCGCGACCGTTGACGACGGATCGGATCGGGGCACCGCGTTCCGCCTGTAGTTCGGCCCATGTCGTCTGGGGCCAGTTCATGCATGATGACGGGATGAACCATAGCGACCAGCGCTTCCACGTCATCGTGCTGTCGAACTTCGCGAAGGGCTTCGACAAGTACCCGTTCGCTTACGGTAAAGCGGGGATTCCGGAGAGTACCTATCCCGACCGGTTCCACCTGCTGACCCGTGCGGAGTTGGGAATCGGCATCGGCAAGGCGCGACGCTTGCTGGACCGTCTGGCCATTCCGGGCGACCGGCTGCTGGTGCTGGAAACCACGGTGGACCCCGACAAGCTGGTGCCCAACGTGTCGACCGGCCTCGGCATGGAACTGCACGAGGCTCGCATCCGGTTGTCAGCAGTCCACGAACTGGCCGAAGCAGGCGACGAGTTCACTCTGCGCCCGACAACCGTCGAGGATGCGATGGCGGCCTCCCTGCACCTGCACGGATCGGCACAGCGGCGCTACGCCGACACGCGACCGCGCTCGGTTTCGCTTCTGCCGGTCGCCTCCGCCTGCCAAGCCCGGTGTTCGTTCTGCTTCTCCTCGGCTTCGATCTCCAGCGACCAAGCGCCGGCACGGGTCCCGTGGGATGCGGTCACCCACTGGCTGGAGCGCGCCCGTGCGGCGGGTGCCGAGCGTGCAGTGATCACCGGCGGCGGGGAGCCCACGCTCATACCGTTCGAACAGCAGCTGCGACTGGTGTCCGCATGCTCGGCAGCCTTCCCGAAGGTCGTCCTGATCACCAACGCGCACACCCTGGCGAAGGGCCAGCACGCTGACCGGGGCGGCCGCCTCGCAGCCCTGAGCGCCGCAGGCCTGAGCGTGCTCGCGGTCTCCCGGCACCATCAGGACGACGCCGTCAGCGAGCGGCTGATGATGCTGCGCACGCCGGTGAGCTCCGTGATCGACACCTGGCGCGTGGAACGTGACCGCTGGCCGGGCCTGCGGATGAGGCTGATCTGCGTGCTCCAGCACGGCGGCGTCGCCGACGCAGCCGAGGTCGCCGACTACCTTTCGTGGGCCGCGGCTCTCGGTGTCGAGGAAGTCTGCTTCAAAGAGCTCTACGTCTCCACCAGCACTGAGTCGCTCTACTTCGAACGCGCCGCCAACGTCTGGAGCCGAGAGCACCAGGTGTCGTTGTCCATCATCACCCGGTTCGCCGAGCAGCACGGCTTCGAACTGGCGAGCCGCCTCCCCTGGGGCGCGCCGGTCTACCACGGCAGCTGGGACGGACGACCGATGCGGATCGCCGCTTACACCGAACCCAGCCTGCTCTGGGAACGCACCAACGGGATCGCACGCAGCTGGAACGTCATGGCCGACGGACGCTGCTACGCCTCCCTGGAAGACCGGGCCAGCGAGATCGTGCCGGAAGGTGCAACGGCATGAGGTTCGACGAGTTCCAGGAATTCCGGCAGCGGCAGCTCAGTGCTTCCTCGTCGCTTCTGGATGCCGCCGAGACCAACGTGTACCGGGCGCTTGCTCCGATGCGACCGGATCCGCCGACCGACACGAGTATGGTGCACCGGTGCGATCTCGCCCGTGCCTGGCTGCGGCGCTTCGAGCTGCCGGAAGAGTGGTCCGGCCACGCCATGGTCTGTCGAGGGGTCCGTCACGGGCTCGGCGTGGTGTTCCACTGGCTGCGCGCCATGCAAGCGCGGTTGTGGCTGCCCAGCGACGTGTACCCGGTTTACTTCGAGCTGGCCCGCGCTGCGGGCCTGGCGCCCGCGTCCTACCCGACGCTGCCGGCGCCGGCCCTGCCGAGGTCGCCGGCGGACGACCGGCCCGAATACCTGCTGCTCGCCAACCCCAGGAAGCCGCTAGGCCGGTACCTGTCCGATGCCGAGTGTGCCGCGGTGATTTCGTGGTTGCGGGAATCACCACGCCGCCGCCTGCTGATCGACAGCGTCTACGACCTGGGAGCCCCGTTCGCTGCCAGCACACGGCGATTGCTGGACACCGGTTGTGCGGTCCTGCTGCATTCGGTCACCAAGGGATGGCTGTGGCCACGCACGTTCGGCGTGGTCCTGCTGGGTCCGGCGCAAGTCGAATTGGCCGAAGCGTTCCGGTCGGATCCGCCGACGCCGGCTCAGCTGAGGCTCGCCGACCGTCTGCTGACCGAGCACAGTGACGTGCCCCGGCAAGTCGTCGACGAACTGGCCGCACGGGCAGAGCGGTTGTTCGAACGGCTGCCGGACGAGGTGCTCGGGGCGATTCCCACGGCGAGCCGGACTTGTCCCGGCAACTATTTCTTCCCGGTTGAAATCCCAGCGGAGACGCTCCAGCGTGAGTGCGGCGTGCTCGCCATGCCGGTCAGCGTGTTCGGGGAGAGCAGTTGGTCCGGCTCCATCCTGACCAGCCTTGCTGACGCTTTCGGCCCGACGTCGGCGGTGGCGCGATGAAGCCACTGGAGGACCTGGCCGTATACGACGATGCGGTCTTCTACGATCAGGAGTTCGCTGCGCGGACCCACGACATCCCGTTCTTCCTCGGACAAGCGGTCCGGGCGGGCGGTCCGGTCCTGGAGGTGGCCTGCGGAACCGTGGCGCATCACCCTGCCGATCGCGCGGGCGGGTGTCGAGGTCACAGGGCTTGACATCATGCCCTCGATGCTTGCGCGTGCCCGTCAGCGGGCCGAGGACGAGCGACTGCCAGTCGAGTGGCTGGAACAGGACTGCCGAGATGTCCGCTCTGACAGGCGCTTCGCCCTGGTGTTCTCGGCAACCAACGCGATGCAGCACCTGCACGACCTGGATTCCGTGGTCGCGTTCCTCGCCTCGGCGCGAAACGTGCTGCGAGCAGGCGGGACCCTGATCCTGGACGTCTTCAACCCCGACATGGCCAAGCTGTGCAGGCTCCCCGAGTCGCCCTACCACCACAAGTCGGTCGTGGACCGGGACGGGGCGAGGCTCGACGTGCGAGCGACGACCAGCTACGACGCCGCCGCCCAAGTGCTGCGCTTCACGCTGGACTACCTACGCGACGGCGTGTGCGTACGCACCAAGAAGGTCAGCATGCGCTGCTTCTTTCCCGAGGAACTGTTGGCGCTCTGCCGGCTGGCCGGTCTCGCCGTCGCGCAGCGCTACGGAGACTACGATCAATCCCTGTTCACGAGCACCTCGCAGAAGCAGCTCCTGTTCTGCCGCTCCAAACCGCCAAAGGCCAGATCGGCGATCCGCCGTCGGTACCGGTCATGCATCCGAGCTGAGCCAGCACCGTATTCCGGGCAACATGCCTGTTCGGAGGCCACACGAGCGGTGATCCTCGCTGTCGTCCCCGCGTCCCGGACTTCCCAGACCACCAGCGCGGACAGGTGCGGGAGCAGCAGCTTCAACGTCTGACCGCATAGCACTACCGTTCAAAGATCGACCTGATGATCAGTCATGTTGGGCAATCCCGAAATGTTGATCAGAGCCGTATCTACTGGCCGGCGTCACTCTTCCGCTTCGCAGGCCGCCGTGGTTGAACTTCGTCGTCCCCGCCTGCGCGGGGGTAGCTCGGGGCGCCACCCAATACCGCTGGTACCTCAACGGGTCGTGGTCACGTCCGCTGGATTGGTATATCGACGGCACTCGGTGATCTCGTTTTGAGACTATGCGGTGAGTGCGGTCGGCAGGACGGTCTCGTCGATTTGTGACTCGATCAGGTGGAGGCGCGCCTTGGCCAGCAGCTCGCGGCCCATGTAGCGGCGGCCTCGGTCCATTCGTCGTTCTGCTCGGCCAGGACCGCGCCGACCAGGCGGATCAGCGCGGTGCGGTCGGGGAAGATGCCGACCACGTCGGTGCGGCCGACCGTCATGTACGCGAGGACTGCCGGCGTGGTGCGCGTGAGCGTCGAGCCTCGCGGGTGTGTGGCCTCGCCCGGCGGACGGCACCATGGTGACGGAGCCGTCCGCCGGGCTGTTCGGGTGGTCAGATCCGTGGTGCGGGAACCCTGCCCAGGACCTCTTCCATCGCCATACCGATCGCGAGCAGCCTCCGATCGCTGCCGATGGGTCCTTCCAGGCTGAGGCCGACGGGTAGTCCGGGGTC
>NZ_JBVIVK010000030.1:0-67494 GCF_055595715.1 Streptomyces sp. NPDC040410 | reverse complement strand
CGTCGCCCTGCTGGACGCCGTCGTCACCAGCACACGCGGCGTACGGCCGGCGCGTCTGGAAGGTCTCCGGATCGGCGTGCCGCCCGTGCTGTGGAACGGCCTGCAGCAGGCCGTGGGCGACGTGGGCCGCGCGGCGAAGCGGCGGCTGGCCGAGGCCGGCGTCGAACTGGTCGAGGTCGACCTGCCCGATCTCCTCGACCTCGCCAACCAGATCATCTTCCCCGTCGCCCTGCATGAGCCGAACATCGACATACCCCGCTACCTCCAGGAGAACGGCCTGGAGCTGACGGTGCGGGACATCGCGGCGCAGGTCGCGAGTCCGGATGTCCGCAACATCTTCCAGAGCGTGGTCGACGACGTCACCGCGGGGGCCTACCCCGACGCCATGAACGTCTACAGACCGCAAATCCAGCAGCTGGTGGGAGGCTACTTCCGCGAGTGGGGGATCGACGCCCTGCTCTTCCCCACCGCCCCGGTCCTGCCCGCGACGATCGACCCGGTCAACGGGTCCGGCACCATGTCCTTCGACGGCGGCCCCCCGGTCGACACGTTCACCACGAGCGTCCGCAACACGGTGGCGGGCAGCTGCGTCGGCATGCCCGGACTGGTCCTTCCGGGCGGCATGTCCGACCCCGGACTACCCGTCGGCCTCAGCCTGGAAGGACCCATCGGCAGCGATCGGAGGCTGCTCGCGATCGGTATGGCGATGGAAGAGGTCCTGGGTAGCGTTCCCGCACCACGGATCTGACCACCCGAACAGCCCGGCGGACGGCTCCTTCACCATGTGGTGCCGTCCACCGGGCGAGGCCACTCACCCGCGAGGCTCGACGCTCACATGACGGTCGGCCGCCTCAACGTCCTCCTCCCGTACGGCTGGAGCTCAATGGAGGTCGAGCCAAGGTGAGCTTGACATCGACCAGGCTCTGGCCCGGGCTGCGGCCGTCGACGACCACGACGACCAGATGCTGCAGCGCGTCACCCACGACCTCAGCCCAGACCCCCAGCGGACCGGGTTGTCTGGGACAACCGCCGGCCAACCCCGCGCCCGGCCCCATCCCCGCGGACAACCTTCCCGCCTGGAGGCCGCCGCCGAAGACGCAAGCGAGACAGGCGACTACCACAGGGCCGTCCGGCTGCACACCGCTCTCCTCAACGCCTTCACCCACTCCCAGGGCGCCGAGTACTCAGGCACCCTCACCATCCGGCACGAGCTGGCCCGCTGGCAGGGGGAGGCGAGTGATGCGGCCGGTGCCGTGGAGGCGTTCGCCGTACTACTGCCCGGCGAGGAGCCGGAGCCAGCTCCGGCCGGGCGACGCCGGCCTGCAGGACGAGTGGCGTCAGTGTTGGATGAAGGCCAAGTACACGGCCACCCGGGCCGCCAAGGCCCACAAGCGTCTGGAGAGTGAAGCCGAGGAAGCCCAGCACCGGCAGGTCAGCGAGATCGAGCGCCTGCGAGAGGAGGCCGCCACCGAACCGCAGCGCGCTTCCCTTCTGCGCAGGGAGGCTGAGAAAGAACTCACCGAGGCCCAGGCGGAGACTGCTCGTCTGCGGGAGCAGGCTCAACTCGCAGTTGCGCAGGAAAGGATGCTCGAGTCCCGGCGCGCTGAGGACATCGTGGCCGAAGTGCGGCAAGAGGCAGAACGCATCCGGGAGCAGGAGCGCCAGGAAGCCGCGCGGGCAAGCCGCGATCCGGTCAGCCTGCCTGGTCCCCTTCTCTTACGTGAGTTCCTCAGGAAGGAGTTCCGTCTCCTCACCGAGCCGGGCCAGTCTGCGTGCAGTGCTCTGCTCCAGGCCCGCCTGGTCTATATCAGCTGTGCGGCACCGGTGCCTCCCCCGGAACTGGGTGACCTGTGGCGCGCCCTGCATCTGCTGGCCCTGCGGCTTCCGCAGAACGACGCAGCGGAACTCAGGGCGCGCTGGCGCGCTATGGCGCTGGGCATCGTGGGCGAGGTGGACAGTGACCGTCTGGTGCCGGGACTGCCGCAAGTGGTCGAACCGCTGCCGTTCAGGGACCGGGCCTCCCCGATGTCATCCATCGCGCAGCGCGATCACCTCAGGGCGCTGCCGGCGGGCGTCGGGGACGCCGAGATTCCGGGGAAACTCCAGTACGATCCTGGCACTGATCCGCGAGTACACCGAGAAAACCGGCTCCTGGCCCTATACGGCTCGCGCCTGGCGGTGGTGCTCGAAGAAGTCACCCCCCCCACGGCGCCTGGCCGATAGGCCGGGGAGCTGACGACGCCGTCCTGGAGGCTTACCAGAACACGGTCAACAGCTGCCTGACCGATCTGTTCGGCTCCCTGGAGGAAAGCACGCTGACGGGGCCGGCCTTGATCGAAGCCGACCGGGTGCTGGCCGCTCTGGTGCCCGATCCGCTGCCTTGCCGCGAGAGCTGGTGGTTCCAAAGGCGCCGTGCTCTGCAGAAGAAGCTGACCCCATGTCTCGGCTCCCAGGAGCTTGAGGTGCAAGCGCACGACCTGCTGACCGCGTACGTCCTCAACGAACTCACCGACAACAACGTCGAACTCGTGGACCAGCCCGGCAACGCCGTCTTGTGGTGGCTGAGGCTGCCGTACCGGGCAAAAGGCGACGGGCCCTGGAACAGGGGCCGCATGATCCACCAGAGCCACAACGCCTTACAGTCCCATGGCACCCTCCCGCGTGTCCGCGATTCACGGATTGGTTGATGAACACCCTCGAAGGGTGTCGATCGGTGGTACTTGTCCTGGGGGCCACGGGAGCGATACCCCCGACTACTCCTGCAGCGAGTCTCGGCAGAGCGCTTGAAGATCACGGATCTTAACCAGGACCCGGTTGACTCGCGGCACATCTTCACGCGGCTGGTCGAGAATTGTGCCAGAGGTCAGCGGCCTGGTGAAGCCCAGCAAACCCCTACGAAGCAGGTGCAGTTCGCCAATCGCGAGTGCTACGGCTCTTGCGCCTTCTCTGACAGCCGGGGGAGCTTCCATCTGCAGCGTCGCCCAAGCCTGGTCGAACTCGCTCGTATCATTCAACTGGTCCAGGTTTGTCTTCCACTTCGTGCTCTCTCTCGCGGCTACGAGAAACGCCGTGTAACTGTCCCGGCGGATCTGTCGAAGCCACTGATCGTGGGCGCTTGCCGCCTGCTTGTCGGCCTGGTACCTGGCCCCACGGAAAGCGATCAAGGCTGCACACCACGCCCCGGCTGCACCAAGGAATCCGCCCCCCAGTGCGCCGACCAGACCCGCTACCGCTGCATCCACGCCGTGAATGTAGACCGTCCGGCAACGCCTCACGAGGGTACGGGCGAACATCCCCAGCAGAGGAGGAGGCCGATCGTGGGAGCGAACCGGAACGGCTTCGCCCTGCTGCTCTCCACGAGCGACTTGCAGGAGGCACACAGGGGGCGGCCGCCGCGGCCGTACTTGTGTGTCTTGCGCTGGCATGCGCCGCACGGGCCGACCTGGTCACCGGGGCAGCTCAGCGCGGACGGGTCAGATTCGGCGATCGGGGCACGGCAGTCGTCATCGTGTGGTTCCCGTTCTGAGCGACGAACGCACCTCACCCGGACCGCAGGATAGGCCCCGGATGGGCACGGTTGTTCGAATCGCGCTCTGGTGGTGACCGTCAGTCGGCTCAGTCAAGGACGTGCAGGTGGGCGTCGGGCCGGCTGTACGGGCTGCCGAAGGCGGCCGAGGCATGACTGTGCCAAGCTCCGCCGCAAACTGATGCCGCTCGCGAGCGCCGTAGGGTGCGGCCGCGCGGACCGCACTACTCCCTCCCGACGACGCCGACGCCCTGGTGGACGCACTGCGGCCCGGGCAGGGCATCGAGGACGCCGCCGGCGCCATGCGCCTGGACCTGGCCACCGGTGGGCCGACGCATGTACCGACATCCGCCTGACGATCGCCCTCGCGGGCCGTGATCCGGACGCCGCCGACAAGAGCCGGACGCACGGCCCGAGCCGAGTACCTCCGCCTGCTCGTCCTGGGCGTGCCATCGGCCCGGCGAGCTCATCCTCGGCGCCGGCGAGCCGGGCCACTGGCGGGGCGAGGACCCCGCATACGCCCGCGCCTGCGCCGCCGTCAGCGAGGCCGCCGCCCGGTACCGGAACCCCGCCGCGACACCACCGGCTTCGTGAAACTGATCAGCGATGCGACGTACAGTGGACTCGTCGGCGGCCACCTGATCGGCCCCGACACCACGGAGCTGCTGCCTGAGCCGACCCTGACCCGAGCAGTGGGACCTGACCGTCCACGCAGCCGCCCGCACCGAGCAGGCACACCGCACCCTGCGCGAGTCGGTCAAGAAGGCCTCACACGGCTTGGCCGGCCACATGATCAACATGTGACCTGGGAGCAGGCAGGCCACCCACGACTCTGGTCAAGGAGAGCGCGATGGGAATGTACGAGGACGTCTTTCGGGCCAGCCTCGAAGACCCGGAGGGCTTCTGGCTGCGGGCGGCGGAAGGCGTGGACTGGGAGGTGGCGCCGTCCCGGGCCCTGGACTCCTCGAGAGCGCCCTTCCACCGCTGGTTCCCGGACGGCCGGCTCAACGTCTGCTTCAACGCGGTGGACCGGCATGTCGAAGCCGGCCGGGGCGAACAGCCCGCGCTCATCTACGACTCTCCGGTGACCGGCAGCCGGCGCGCCTATACCTACGCCCAGCTGAGGGACGAGGTGGCGGCCTTCGCCGGGGCACTCGCCGGGCTCGGTGTGGGGCCCGGCGACCGCGTGGTCATCTACATGCCGATGGTGCCCGAGGCCGCCATCGCGATGCTGGCCTGCGCACGCATTGGCGCCGTCCACTCGGTCGTCTTCGGCGGGTTCGCCCCACCCGAACTCGCTGTCCGCATCGACGACGCCACTCCCAAGGTGGTCGTCTCCGCTTCCTGTGGCATCGAGGGCAAGCGCGTCATCCCGTACAAGCCGCTGTTGGACCGCGCGATCGAACTCGCCGGGCACAAGCCGCAGAAGCGGGTGATTGTGCAACGCTCGCAGGGGCGGGCCGAGTTGGGGCCGGACGACCTCGACTGGGCCGATCTGGTCGCCGCGGCACCGCCTGCGGCCTGTCTGGCGGTGGCGGCGACCGACCCGCTGTACATCCTCTATACGTCCGGAACAACCGGGAAACCCAAGGGAGTCGTCCGTGACTGCGGCGGTTGTGCCGTGGCTCTGCACTGGTCGATGGGCGCCGTGTACGACATCGGCCCGGGCGAGACGATGTTCACCGGGTCCGATGTCGGCTGGGTCGTCGGGCACTCGTACATCGTCTACGGGCCACTGCTGGCCGGTGCCACGACCGTGCTGTATGAGGGCAAGCCGGTCGGCACCCCGGATGCGGGCCAGTTCTGGCGGGTCGCCGCCGATCACGGCGTCAAGACCATGTTCACGGCGCCCACCGCCTTCCGTGCCATCAGGAAGGAGGACCCGAAAGGCGCCCTCACGGCGGACTACGACCTTTCCCGCCTGCGCTACCTCTTCCTCGCCGGTGAACGCCTCGACCCCGAGACCTACCACTGGGCGAGCGCCCTCCTGGACATCCCTGTGATCGACCACTGGTGGCAGACGGAGACCGGCTGGCCGATCGTCGCCAACCCGGTGGGCATCAAGGCCGCCCCCGTCAAACCCGGCTCGCCCACCCTTCCGCTGCCGGGCTGGGACGTCCGCGTTCTCGACCCCTCGGGGCAGCCCGTGCCGGCCGGCGTCGACGGCGCGATCGTCGTGAAGCTCCCCCTGCCGCCCGGTTCGCTGCCCACCCTCTGGAACGACGACGCCCGCTTCGTCGCCTCCTACCTCTCCGCGTACGACGGCTACTACCTCACCGGCGACAGCGGGCACATCGACGAGGACGGCTACGTGTACGTCATGGGCCGCACCGACGACGTCATAAACGTCGCCGGACACCGGCTGTCCACCGGCAGCATGGAAGAGGCCCTGGCCGCTCACCCCGACGTCGCCGAGTGCGCCGTGATCGGCGTCGCGGACACCCTCAAGGGGCAGGTCCCCCGCGGCTTCGTCGTCCTGAAGGCGGGCACCGCCCGCGACCCGAGGGAGGTCGAGGCCGAACTGGTCCGACTCGTACGCGAGCGCATCGGTGCCGTCGCCTCCCTCAAGGAGGTCGCTGTCGTGGCCGCCCTGCCCAAGACGCGCTCGGGGAAGATCCTGCGCAAGACGATGCGCGGTATCGCCGATGGCCTCGACGAACCCATCCCGTCCACGGTGGATGACCCGAGCGTCATCGAGACCCTGCGCCCGCTTCTCCACCGCCCCGATCACACCGTTTGAGCACGCTGCCGAACCGCCGGTGGGCACCCCCACAACGCGGGGTGGCGTCGAACAGCCCTACGCCCAAGCCGAACTGCGCCCGTGGACCGGCTCTTCCTCGCAGCCCACGGCGCGGCCGCCCGCCACTTCACCAAAACCGCCCTGCAGCAATACCCCATCCCCGCCACCCAGTCCGGCGTGAAGATCCCCGTACGAGACGGAACCGTCCGACAAGTCCATGGATTGATGCAGCACCACCTGAACACTGCGCAGCCGAGCATGCCGGGCCCGCACACTGCGTCGCTGAACCGATGAGGACGACTCGTACAACCCTGCGCATCGGCCCGAATGCGACACCCATTGCTGATGCGCTCGGCACCACAGTGCCGGATCTCAGGCAGTAAGCCTCCGCCCATCCGCCACGGGGGAGACGGACGAGCGGGGCCGACCAGGGCAGCTACTGGGCTGGCGCCCACCCTGGGGCTGAAGCGTGTACGGGTCCAGGAACGGGGGACTGGGCGGGCGGCTGCGGTGGGAGGAGGACGAGCCAGCCGCGGTCAGGATTGCGGATCAGTGCTGGGTCTGGCTCGACGAGATGGGGAGTCCGCTGTGCGACCAGATGGTTCACCCCGGCTGCATCGCGGAGGCCTCCGACGGGGACACGGATACGGCCGAGCCTCAGGGCAACGTCCAGGGGCGAAAATTAGCGGCGGGTGCCGGCCGCGATCCGATCGTTGCCCGCCAGCTGCACGATGGCGCGCTGAATGATGAGGAGCCGCCTCTCGTCGAGATCGTCCACGGCGGCAAGGGTGATATTCCCGATGTCGAGGATGGACAAGTACGAGGCCGAGGAACGCCCGCTGCTGGGCGTTCAGACCGAGCGCGTACTGACTCCCTTGAGGTTCTCCCAACGGGCCACCAAGGCCTCCTGGTGCTCCTCGACGAGGACCGAGAGCACGTGGCGGAGGGTGAGGATGGTCTCCTCCTCGGGGAGGGCCTGCGCGGCGATGCCGTCTCGGTTTCGACGCCCCTCAACAGGTGGAGATCATCGGGGAACCGGTTCACCCCTGGCACCGTTGACACGTCCTCTGCTCAGGCTGCACGGGGCCGTGCCGTCGGTGGTGCCGCCCCGGCTCAGTCCGCGTCCGGCGCGGACGGCAGCATGGTGATGACGCGGGTGGCGGCGTCCCACTGCTCGCTGGTGAGGTCCGGGAAGGCCTCCGCGACCGAGGCGGGGGCGGGCATGCCCTTGATCTTCCACGCCACATCGGAGACGAGGAGGTCGGTGCCGGCGATCTTCAGCCCAAGTCGTTCCGCCTCAGGGGCACAAGAGGGTCCCGGCACCGGGCCGTACTCCGGGTGGCGGGTGCAGGCGAGATTGTCGGGGGTTTCCGAGCCCGTCCTGAGGAACGCCGCCCGGAACCTCGCCGTGAGCTCGACGGGGTCCGCGCAGACCCTGGCCCCCAGCAGTATCCTGACCAGGTCGTGCTTGGTGTTGGTCTCGCGCACGAACGTGTCCGCGTGGAAGACGCAGCGCCGAAGCAGCGACGGCCTCGATAGCCGGGCGCCGGAGAAATCGGCACGGCCATGGAAGGAAGCGCGTCCACTGGAACCGTCCAGGGAGAAGTCGATGCGCTCGACGAGCCGCTTCTCGGTGCCGAAAGAGGCGCCTGCGAACGTGGTGTTCCCGTGGAACTGGGTGCCGGTGAAGTCCGCGTAGGCCAGCCGGCAGCCGCTGACATCGAAGTCGATCAGGGTGGCGCCGGACAGTGCCAGTCGTATGCCCTCCCAGAACGGCCGGTCCGAGGCGGGTCGCGTACGGTCGGCGAGAAGTCGCTGGGCAGCACGCCGCAGCCGCAGTTCACCGAACTGGGAAGGGGAGAGCGCGAAGACGTCGTCGGAGACCTCGAAGTCCAGGGGGTTCCGCAGATACGCGCAGACGGTGTCGGCCACACGCTGTCTGAGTCCGGGGTCCGCGTCCCCGAGTGCCCAGGGCATCCAGGCCAGCGAGGCGGACATCCGGGTCGGGGTAGGCTAGTTGGCGGTCGTACGGCGCCACGGCCTCGTCAGGCATCAGGCGCCCGCCGTCCTCACGCCGCGTCCCTGACGTCGTCACGGTCCAGCCGAGCGGCCAGTCCCGCATCTCGCCCCCGGCGGGGCCGGACACCCGGGCGCCGGTGAGGTAGGCGGCGGGCTGTACAAGGTGGACTCGTCCGCTGAAGACGGCCCCGTGGAACAGCGCCTCGCCACCGAACCGTGCCTTCCAGAACCAGGCAGCCTCAGCGAACCGGGCATCACTGAACGACACCAAGTCGTTGAAGCGTGCTCCGTCGCCGCCCTCCTCCCAGTCCTGGTAGTCACCTTCCAGTACGGCCATGGGCCAGTGCGGATCGTCCTCGTTGAGCTCGCCCCAGGGAACCGGGCGCCGTGCCTCGGCCTCCTCCCACGCCGACTCGTCCTCGGCGAGTTCGTCCTCCCCCCGGCCGAACCAGGCGATCCCCTGGAATCGTGCACCCGCGAAATCGGCGGTGGCCCGGAACCTGGTACGTCCGAACACGGCCGTGCTGCCGAACCGGGCACCTGCGAAGCGGGCGCACTTGGTGGATCTTGTTCTCGATGCCCCAGTGTTCGCGCACGCGGTACGCGATCTCGGGAGCATCGGCCTGCTCCGCCGTCAGATTGGTGACCGCGTAGACGCGTTCCAGGGTGACCTTGCCGGTGGTGACGATCCGGCGGCGGCGCACGATCTGCACCGCCTGTATCGCGTGCGGGAAGCCAAGTCCGCGGGTGACGGTGGCGGTCTTGACACGGCGGATCTCGTCACGGCCGTGCTCCCGTGGCGCGGGTCTTGTCCAGCAGTGGAACGTCCCGCCAGGGCAGTTGCTTCAGATGCTGGTGCAGCAGCGGCTGATTCCCTTTGATCACCGCGATGTAATGGGCCTTCTTCTCCTCCACGAGGAAGCGGGCGTGGGCCGCCTGGGAGTGCAGGGCGTCGAAGGTGACCACGGTGTCGGCCAAGTCGAGCTCGGCGAGCATCGGCGGGAAGACGGTGACCAGGCCGGTTCCGGTCATCGCGGCGAGCAGGTGGACCTGGGGGCCGTCGTCGCGACGGGCGCCGCGAACGGTCCTGCCGTCCACGGCCAGTGAGCGGCGGGGACGCCGGGCCGCATCCTGTCCGGGTGCCGTCCGGTCGGGGTCGCGGGTCGCGAGCCAGGAGCCGATCGCCGTGTCAAGAGCGTTGCTGTCAACGCGTTGCAGGACCCGGCGAACGGTGGCCTCGGCCGGGGCGGTGGGACCGGACGGTTCGCGGCTCGGGCCGCCGAGGGCGGTGAGCACGGCGGCAGGGGCGTCGGCTGCCCACTCCGCGATCGCGGTCAGCGACTTCGCGCCGGCCAGTACCGCGCACGTCGCGAGTGCGAGGACGAAGGCGAGGGGGTGGCGGCGGCCCTTGGTCCGACGTGGGTCGGGCACCGTCGCGAGATGATCCAGCAGCTGCGGGTGTTCCCCGGGCTCGGCGGGCCGTGCGACGGCGAGCTGGTCCAGGCCGGTGGGGACGGGCGATGATGATCGGGCAGGCACGGTCTTCCGTCGTGGTGATGTTCCCCGTTCTCCCGAAGTCGCCGCGAAGTCGGCGTGCGCCTTGCTCAACGGTCAACCGGCGCAATCCGCCGGCCTGTGACAACGCGACGCTGAGGCGGTGGCCGTTCCGTTGAACCCGGAGATCCTTTCCTGGGCTCCAAGTCGGATGGCTCTCGGCGGGATGTTCAGTGGCGCTGTTCGGGCGCTGTGTTCGGGCTGGGCGTGTGCGGAGTGAGTCGCCGAGGGGGCCTCGGCTGTCAGCGCCGAGGCCCCCTGCGGGACGGGTGATTACCTGTCGACGGCGTCGGTCACGCGATTCCAGTTGTCCAGGTCTGCGGTGCGGGCTTCCAGGGCGGTGCGCATGCCGGTGGCGCTGGAGGTGCCGAGGGCCAGGCGCAGCGGGGGGTTGGGGTTGTCGACTGCGGTTCGGATGCCTTCGGCGATCCGGGCTGCGGAGGAGAACGCGGATGCGGGCAGTTCTCCGATGCCCTTCTGGACCTCGCGGACGGTCTGGTCGTAGTCGTCGAGGCCGGCCGCGACGTCGAGGTTGGCCAGGAAGGGGGTGGCGGTCAGTCCCGGCTGGATAATCGTGACCTTGATGCCGAGCGGTGCGACCTCTGCCACCAGTGCGTCCGACAGTCCCTCGACCGCGTACTTGGTCGCGGCCAGCAGTCCCACGCCGGGGTGGGCGGACTGCCCGTAGACCGACGAGCCCTGGAGGATGTGTCCGGATCGCTGGGCGCGGAGTACCGGCAGCGTCGCGCGGAGCACGTTGAGCACTCCGAAGACGTTGGTGTCGAATACGGCGCGGACCTGCGTGTCGGAGGCTTCCTCGACGGCTCCGAAGAGTCCGTAGCCGGCGTTGTTGGCCACCACGTCGATGCGGCCGAACCTCGCGAGCGTGCGCTCGACCGCTTCCTGGACGGCCTGCTCGTCACGCACGTCCGCAGGGATGAGGAGCAGGCGGTCACCGTGCGCTTCGGTCAGTCCGTCCAGGGAAGCGGTGTCGCGGGCGAGCGCCGAGACGACGTCTCCGTTCTCCAGTGCCTGGAGGGTCAGTTCGCGGCCGATGCCGGACGTCGCGCCGGTGATGAGCCATGTGCGGGGGGCGGTCTGCTGGTTTGACATTCCGTTCATGTTGCGACTGTAAGCCGATAGCTCATAACCAGTCAAGCGAGCTCGTGCTGTCCGTTGCCTGTTAGACGGCTTAGCACCTCTTCCCGATGCTGTAGGATGGGGTGATGAGCAGTGCTGCAGCCGGATCTGCGAAACCCAGCCCGCGCACCGTCATGCCGTTGGTGGAGACCGTGCTCGCGTTCGTGAACACGCGCGCGGACGGGGCCGGACGGCGGGAGCTGTTCGGGGACGGGGACTCATTCGCGGCGTGGCTCGCAGAGCACGATGAGTTTGGCGGCGAGACCGTGGTGACCGATGCCGATGCTGCGGCCGCGCGCGAGCTGCGTGACGCCCTGGTGACTCTGCTGCTCGCACACTCGGGTGATGAGGAGAGCCTCGGCGAGCCGCTGCAGCACGCCGAGCGGCACCTGCGGCGCGCGGGTGCGCTCTACCCGCTGGCGACGGTGGTCACGGCTGGTGGCGTCGAGCTGGCGTCGCCGCAGGCAGGGGTGCCGCGTGTGTTCGGGACCGTACTGGCCGCGGTGACGACCTTCGCGCAGACCGGCGACTGGGGGCGTATCAAGGCGTGCCGCAACCCCCCGTGCCATTTCGGTTTCTTCGACCGCACCCGCAACGGGGCAGGGCTGTACTGCAGTACCGGCTGCGGCTCCCAGGTGTCCATGCGTAACTACCGCCAGCGGCAGCGCCAGGAGAGTGAGGCACCGCCCGAGGCGTGAGGCCGCGCTCCACGGGGCCTCCCTCGAAGTTGCGGCCGCCCGCACCTGCCGGCTACAGCCTGAAGACGGCACTCCGCTGCGAAGTTTCCGTCCGGGCTGCGAGGCGGGTGAGGGTCTGGGCGGCGGGTTCGTCGCGGGCCTGGCGGTACCCGGCGCCCGCCCACAGGTGGATCAGCTCGGTGTCGTTCGCGGCGGTGGCCGCTTTGCGCGAGGTGCCGGTGAGGTGGTGGACGGCCGGGTAGTCGAGCGGCGAGGCCGGCTCGTAGGCCTCGGTGAAGCGATTGCGCAGGGCGCGAGCAGGGCGGCCTGTGAAGACCCGTTCCAGCCCGGTCCGCGAACCCCACAGCCGCGTCGGATGCCTGAACCGGCATCAAGACGGATATTTCCCCTGAATGACGCCGTCCTGTCTGGCGGCGGGCTGCTCGCATTTGCCAGACAGCCCTGGCTTACGGTGTGGTGCGCGCGACTGAGATCGAGTTGTGTCGGCCTGGCGGGTTGGCTGGTGGTTGATCACCGCATCGCGGTGCGGTCGGAGACCAGGCCAGCGATCGCCAGGTGGGTCTCGTCGTAGTACTCGCGGCGTCCGAGATACCGCTGGAGGGGCCGCCACTGCTTGTGCTCGGCGTCGGCGTGCTCGACGCAGATCCGCATCGAGGACAGCCGCTTCCGCGCGGCCTCCCACGCCGTAATCTCCGCGGCCGGGGCGTCCTTGCCAGGCTTCTTCCGCAGGGCCTGGACCTGGTCGGGAAACCGTTTGGCCAGGCCCCGGTATCCGGCATCGACCTTGGCCTTGACCTGCGGGTACTGCTCGAAGAGGTCCTCGATACCCTCGCTCTTGACCGCCGTCTGATCGTGCATGCGACCGGGGCGGATGGCGCCGGTGAACAGCGTGCGGCCCTTCTCGTCGGTGATGACAGTGGCCTTCTTGGTGTTCTGCCGCATCTTGCCGGAGACGAACGCGCGCCGTCCCGGCCAGCCCGCCCGCGGTCGCCGCACTCGCACCTCGCTGCCGTCCAGGCGCAGTTCAACGCCCCGCGCGGCGGCGTAGGCGAAGACATCGGCCAGCGTTTGCAGGCGTACCCCAGCCTCGCCGGGCACCGCGAAACCACGCGCCGCCAGCAGCGGGCGGATCTCGTGGACGGCCCGGGTGACCGTGGAGCGGTCGACTCCGTAGAAGAGGGCCAGGACGGCGTGTGGGAGCTGGAACCGCAGGACCACCAGGGTCGAGAGCACCCGATCGGTGAAGACCAGCTGATGGGCCGGCCCGCCGCCTTCGGCCCGCAGCCGCTCGTGGCCTCGGCGTTCCCGCAGCCGCGAGTTCTCTCGCGCCATCCATCCCGGCGCCAACTCCGCGATGAGCGCACCGAGTCGACGCCGAGAGATGCCAGTGCAGATACGATGCGAGAGAGCCGTACGGGCCAGGGCAGACGTCACAATCTCCCCAACTCGTACGGCTCACTCAGCGTTCCGCCCCAGGCACTCCTGTGACATCGAACCTTGAGCGCATGCCATCGAAGTTTGAGCGAATCACTCTTCAGGGCCCGCCAGCCACCTCAGGTGCGGGGCCGAGCGTCCAGGAAACGGTGGAGGGATGCCGTCATGCTCGCCACGAACGAGTCACGGGTCCGGTCGGAGACCAAGTCCAGGGACAGGTACGGGTTGAGGTCCTCCAGCTCGACGAGGAGTAGCTCGCCTTCCCGGGTGCGGCAGGCGTCCACGCGCTGGATGCCGTGGTCGAGGGTGTTCCAGTCTATGAAGCGCCGGGCGAAGGCCATGTCGGCCTCGGCGGGCTCGTAGGGCTCAAGGACCCAGCGACGCTCCGGATCGGGGGCATGAAGGGCGTACTGGAAGGCGTCGTCGACGTAGTAGAAGGACACCTCGTAGCGGAAGTCGATACGCGGCTGGACCAGGATGTCACCGTATGCGAGGCCGCCCAGCTGCTCTCGAGGCACGAAGGCCAGGCCGATGGAGTCCGCACCCGCCTTCGGCTTGACCGCGTACTGGCCGGCCTCGGGCAGCAGGTGCAGGTCCCTGGGTTGGTCGATGGTGGGGATGACCGGATATCCGGCGGCGGTCAGGTCCAGCAGGTACTGCTTGCCGGCCATGTCGCCCCGGCCGGACAGCGGGTTGTAGATCCGGGTGCCGCAGGCCGTAGCCTGCTCACGGAAGGTGTCGTACTCCTTCTGGTAATGCAGCACGGGCCCGCTGTTGCGGACCACCACCACGTCGAAGGCGTCCATCATCGCGGCGGCATCCAGCGGGTGGCACAGGGCGATGTCGAAGTCGTCACGCAGTCGGGAGGTCAGGAAGATGTCCTCGTCGCAGTAGCGCCGCCCCCGGGCTTGGTAGGCGAGGTCGGTCACGAACAGAACTCTGCGGCGGTCAGGCATCATGCATCTCCTCAGGCGGTGACACAAACCTACCTGTCCCACGGAACACGGTCTCGGGCAGCCGGGTGGTCGCGCGATGTCAGCACGCCTCCTCAAAGCTCCTCGATGTCGCCTACCCCTCAAAGTTCGGTGTCACAGATTTGTGCTGCTCAAGTTTGGGGTGGCACACGCTCAAGATCCGATGTCGCAGGACACAGGCCACGATCACTGTCGTACACCACGCCGTTATATGTGCTATATCTCAGGTGTCGGATTGCCCACGCCGTTGCGCCCGATCAGCACATGGATGTTGGACGGAGGCCGGGAGTGCCGAGTGACCGAGAACGACAAGTGCCATGCCTCTCCCGCTTTCTCCGCCTGGCCGTCAACAGGCGTCACGTATTCGAAGTGATAGGCGGTCAGCCGGGAGCCGCCCCTGGCGATACGCCGGAACTGGATTTCGACCGTCTGCGGTTCAACGCTGCGCCGGCCTCGTCCTCGGTGAGACTGCGAGTTCGGTGAAGCGGCGGGCACCCCTAGGGGCAGCAGAGTCGTTGCAGCCTCCACAGTGGCCCTGACTGCCTTGCTGCGTCCGTGCGGGTTGTCCAGGTGCCAGGTGCCGGCCGGGGCCTCCACGGCTGTGGGGCCCTGTGCTTTCAGCAACTGCAATGCGTCACGGGCCGCGGTTGCGGGGTCGGCGCCCGTGCCGGTCTGTTCTCTGATGAAGCCGTTGGTCAGCAGAAGGAGGAGTGCCCAGCGGCCGGTGGCGCGGAGGAGGCCGTTGAGGAGGTCGATTGGTAGGGCAGGAAGTTGCCAGGTCAGGAGGGCGCGGGCTTGTTCGGGTGACATTTCGCCGACCTGAATGTGCCGTGTCGCTCCGCGCCCGCCGGGCCGCTGCGCGCCCACCGTCGCGCGCTTCGCGTGCTGACGCTTTGCGGGATGCGGCGGGCGTTCCCAGTGCGCTCCGCGCTCACCGGGTCGCGCGCTTCGCGCTGCCGAAGCCCTTGCCCGCGACGCTGTGCGTCACGGGGCCCCACAAGCCTTGCGACGTGCCCCGGCCTGGCGCCTCAAAACCTGCTCTGGCCTGGCGAAATACCCCGAAGAAGGATCGTGTCACCCCTGCAAATCCTGATGCTAGTGCGGTGTATTTGTCTTGTTGGTCGGTCCCGTGGCAAGGCCCCAACACCGAAGAACCACAACCCAGTTCAGGAGGGCACTGTCCCCGATCACCACCACCGCCAGTGCTGACCAGCGCTTCGGCCTGATCATCCAGCCCACCGGCGTCTTCCGCCTGCTGGCGTGGCTGTCCGTCAGCACCCCGAGCCGCGCGCTGTGCTGCGACACGGCCCGGCCGGTGGACCTCACCACCACTCTGACTCTATGGGTTGACGAGGACGCCGCAGCGTACGGCGAGGAGCCCAACAAGGCGGCCGACAGCCTGATCGGGCTCTACCGGCCCGCCCCGCTGCCGTACATCGGCGAGGTCGTCCTTACCGGAACCCCCGACGCCGAGGGCAACGCCGTCGGACTCGGCCACCCCCAGGCCCTCGCCCTGATCGATCTCTACCTGGACATGGCGATGGTCGGCTTCACGCCCCGCCCCCGCTCCTGATCACAGGTCACGCGCTGGCCCCCGCCCCCCCCCGTCCGGGGGGCCAGCCTCCCCGAGTAATTCAGCAGAGTGGCTTCGTTGATTTCTAGGAACAGCGTTTGTCGGCCGGTTCCGGAGGCAGCTGGTGATCACCGGGCTGACGGCTGTCGATGAGAAATGGGTTCTGGCACAGATCTTGGGGACCGGTCGCGGAGTGTCACCGGGGCAACAGCTTGAGGCGGGTCGGCCCACAGGGCGGTTTGCCGGGACAGTCCAAATTTCCAGGCGTTCTCGCGAGCCGTGCTGGCATCGTATGAACCATGGCAGCGACAGACGGCACATTTGAACCTGACAACCCTGTCCCCAGCGCCTATCCGCCCCTGGTGGAGGCAGCGTGGCTGTATCAGGCGGATCAGGTGTGTCCGGAAGACTTGCCGATGACCGCTGCCCAGGCACTCGCAATGGGAATGGACACGCCGCCCCTGTGCGAGCTCGCTGGCCTGCCGCGTCATGCGGACCCCCGGGACATCCGCGACAACATTCGAGCAGGCTCTCGAAGAATTGGGGATCATTCTGCCCGATCACCACCTGGCCCGGCGATACGCGCTGCGCAGGCTGGCCACGCGATTCACCGCCGGAGAGGTGGATCTCGCCGAGTTGGCATCGGACGAGTGGTCGGAGATGGAGGTCGAGACTGCTGAGGAGCAAGCATTCGTGGCGCTACTCCCGCCATGCCCGTGCTGCATCGAGTACACGCTGGGGCTCGACGAGGCGGCATGGGAAGCGCAACTGCGGATCGCGGCCAGTGCCTTGGTCTCGCATCCCACTGTCGGGCCTGCCGGGCCGGGCTTCTGATGAGTGGGGTCAGAAGGCGTTTCTGGCGCAACATCTGGGGTCGCGATCGCGAAGGGTCACCGAAGCAGGATCATCTTGCGGAGAACCGGATCGCCGCCGCCCTCCGGGAGCCACGGCACGGGCGACGGTCAGCGGCCGTCTCGTCCGTGGAGGCGATCATCGCGCGGCTGCACGAGATGGCAGCGTCGTCGTGGAGGCCACCCGGACCGGCTTCGAGCAGTTCGTCGAGATCAAGGAACGCCCCGGAGCGGAGTCCTACTCGTACACTTGCCGCTGAAGACCAAAGGTCTGAAGCTCAAGCAGCTGGCCGACGGTAGCGTGCAGTTCACCGACGAGAAGCTCAAGAATCGGGCTGTCATGCCGGCCCCGGTGATGTGGGACGCCACCGTTGACAAGCGGTCCGGTGAGCACACGCACAAGGCCAAGGTCGGCCTGAAGGTCGTGCAGAAGGGCTCCACTGTCAACTTGGTGGTCACCCCGAACGCGAAGTTCCTTAGTGGTCACGCGAATTGGTGAGGAGTCGACGGACTGTGGGACTTGGTGCGCCGGGTCTGGGGGCTTCGTCGGTGACGTTACGTAATTGGCTATGTGAATCGTGCGGTGGGGGTGTCGGGGTTGGGGGGTGTCGGTGGGGGCTGGTTGGATGCGGACATGGCTGCGGGAACGGCGGACTCGCCCGCCCGGCTGGTACAGCCGCCGCCTCTGGACCGAGGCCGACGACATACCAGCCGAACCGAATTCATGAGTGCAGGGTGCTTGACACGTCTCGACCCAAGGGGCGCGGGAGGACCGGGACGGTGCAGGACTTCAGGCGGCCGACGCACGTACTCGCCTACTCAGCCGACAGGGCTGGGGGCTAGGGCGAAGCCGAAGAGATCCTTGGGATCATCCGGATCGGCAACAAGGTCGATCTCCTCGCACAGTGAGGTGCCGCTCACGCTCTCACGCAGGTATCGCAGGGCGGAGTAGTCCTCGATGGCGAAACCCACGGAATCGAAAATGGTGATCTGATCGTCGTCGGTCCGGCCGGCAGCGTCACCCGTCAGAACCTTCCACAGTTGAGTCACCGGGAAGTCTTCAGGCATCGCCTGGATCTCTCCCTCGATGCGGGTCTGGGGCTCGAACTCTACGAAGACGGTCCCGCGGTGCAGGATCGCGGTATCGAGTTCAGTCTTGCCCGGGCAGTCACCGCCGATCGCATTGATGTGAACGCCGGGACTGACGTCCGGGCTGGACAGCACCGTTGCGTGTGCCTTGTCCGCCGTACACGTGGTGATGATGTCCGCGCCGCGGACCGCTTCCGGGCTGGAGGCGCAGACCTGAATGTCGAATCCGAGAGGGGCCAGGTTGCGGACGAGTTTCTCCGTGGCCCGAGGGTCGGTGTCATAGACCTGGAGGCGCTCGATGCCGAGGACCTCGCGGAACGCAATCGCCTGGAACTCGGACTGGCTTCCAGCGCCGATCATCGCCATGACCGTCGAGCCCCGTCGGGCGAGGGCGCGGGCGGCCATCGCTGACGTCGCGGCGGTCCGCAGCGCGGTGAGGACTGTCATCTCCGCAATGAAGACCGGGCAGCCGTTGTGTACGTCGGCCAGGACACCGAATGCGGTGACGGTCTGGTAGCCGTGGGCTGGGTTGAACGGGTGCCCGTTGACGTACTTGAAGCTGTAGAGGTCCGGATCGGCGATCGGCATGAGTTCGATGACACCGAACGGAGTGTGGCTCGCGACGCGCGCGGTCTTGTCGAAGACCGGCCAGCGCAGGAAGTCCTGCTCTATGGCGTCGACCATGCCGGTCAGAATCGGGGCGATCCCCTGCTTGGAGATCCAGAGAACCATGTTCCCAACGCTGACGAATCCTGACATTAGGCGATCACTCCCAGGATGGGCTCGGGGGGACCGTGGAGGGCGCAAGGGCCGGGGTCCCGGGTGTCGAGTTGTCGGGGGCGTTCAGACGAGCGGGTGCGTCGCCTGAGGCCATCGCTGCATGCGGACGGTGGGGGCGAGCACGGAGAGCGGCGGCGGGGCTGGGACTACGTTGCTCGCGTGCGAGGTGCGCTCACTCACCCGTCACCCCAGCCCGCCGATGGGACGGGTCTGCCGATACCCGCCCTCTCGGGCGACGGCAGACCTGTCGGATACCTTGCGGGCTCTGGCACTGGTTCCGCCCAAGACTCGAGACTGGAATATCCGTCGCCGTCATGGGCTGGTGTGCGAGGCGCGATGGCCCGGCGATTGAGGAGCGCTCGTGCGCGGGTCAGTACCCGAGCGCGCTCAGGACGGGCTCGACGGCGGTGACGAGGTCGTTGGCGGTCGCGGATCCGCCGCCCTCGAACTCGCCGATCTCGGCGCCGACCATGTCGCCGGCTGCGAGCACGCTCGCGCAGGCGTTGAGGTCCTCGAGGCTCAGGCCGCCCGGGACGGTGTAGTCAGTGGTAAATAGTCCGGGTTCCATCACATCGCAGTCGACGTGCAGGAAGGCGGGGCGTCCCTGGAGCGCGTTGGCGAGCCGTTCACCGATGCTGGGGCCCGGGGGGACCAGGGCCACGCGTCCGGCGGTGACGTGCTCGATCTCGGCCGGGTCGAGATCCCGGGCACCGACGAGGATGGCCTGCTGGTCGGGAAGGCCGCTTCCCAGTCCGGAATCCCACCAGCCCAGGGGGCCGGAGAAGGCCATGCCGCCGAGATAGCCGGTCGCGGTGTCGGTGGGGACGTTGATGTCCGCGTGGGCGTCGAACCAGACCACTACCGTGTCGGGCCGGTGGCGCAGTACCACCGGCTGGGTGGCCAGGGCGACCGCGCACCGGGAGATAGCGCTGATCGGCGCCTGCCCGCCCACCATAACCTGCTCGGTTCTCTCGGCCATCCGCTTCAGCGTGGGAAGCGCGCGGCGCAGTTCGTCCTCCCAGCCCGTCGGGCGGGCCGGCTCCGGCTCGCCCACGGTGACGGCGGACTTGCCGAGCCGTCGGGAGAGGGCTTGGCCGAGCAGGGCGACTGCGTCCATGGCGCGGTCGTTGTGGTCCCCCGCAGGGCCCCGGTACACGGTCAGTGGTGATGTTTCCAAGCTCATGCCGCCATGATGGCCACACCTCAGAGCAAGAGGAATGCTTCAATTATCTCTAGATCACCATATTGAATATGGTGACTGTGTTCGATCTGCCTGGCTATCGGCTCGTATCCCACGCGCCGGTGATCCGCTGCGCCCGTTCCAACAGCGCTTCCCTCAAGGCGTTGGCGCTTTCCGACACCGTGGAGCGGAGCATGGCCACGCCGATCTGCCGGGCCAGCTTCGGGCCGTCCACCGGCCGGATGGCCAGGTCCGTCTCATGACCGGTGAGAACCAGACGGGGGATCAGCGCCACCGCGATCCCGGCTGCTACGAACCCCTTGAGTAGCTCGTAGTCGTCGGTGCGCATCACCCGGACCGGTTCGAATCCCTCTTGCGCGCAGGCCCAGCTGAGGACCCGGTCGCAGGGGTCCCAGTCGTTCGTCCCCATGATCCAGCCCTCATCGCGCAAGGGGCCCAGAGGGACCGAGTCCAGCCGGGCCAGCGGATGGTCGGCGGGCAGTCCGAGCAGCAGAGGGTCGTCCAGCAGCGGGTGCAGCACGAACTCCTCTCCCAGGTCCAAAGGCTCACCCGGCTGGGAGTAGACCAGGGCCACCTGCAGGCTGCCGGCTCGCAGCGCCTCCACCACGGTCGGCAACTCACCTTCCAATAGGGAGACCTTGACCCCCCTTTGGGTCAATTGCCGGACCGCTGGCGGGAGCAGCAGCGCGCCCGCGGTGGGGAAGGTGCCCACGCGTAGCGCCGCCGCGCCCTGGTCAACCAAGGCACGGACTTCCTGCTCGGCCAGCCCCACCTGGCCCAACACGGCTTCGGCGTGCGGCAGTAGCAGCCGTCCCACATCGGTGAGGACGACGCCGCGCGGACCGCGGTGCACCAGGGGCGCTCCGAAGTGCGACTCCATGGTCGCCAAGTGATGGGCGATGGTCGGCTGACTGTAGTGCAGCGCCCGCGCGGCCCCCGCCAGCGAACCCTCCCGGGCGATGGCACGGAGCACCTGGAAGTGGCGGAATTCAAACACGCGACCACCATACCCTCTATGGACATAGTCGGATAATTCAAGTATTCCTTGTATGCTGCTCGCTGTCGCAGCTGCCGCCAGACTTTGCGGACCCCGTAGACGCCATGGTTGTCGGCGTGCACGCGGCTGATCTGTGCTTTCAGTTCCGCGTCCCGCATCGCCCGGGCGCTGGGTGCCCGCTTCTTGGCGGCGTAGTAGGTGCTCGTTGCGATCTTCAGTGCGTGGCCGGAAAGCACACGGCAGATCGGCTCGACGCCGAACACCTTCTTGAACTCGTCGATGAACGCTACGAGCGCTTTGACGGCCGGTCGAACTCGGCCGCGAAGAAAGCCGAAGCCGCCTTCAAGATCTCGTTGGCCCGCCGCAGTTCGGCGTTCTCGGCCCGCACTGCACGCCCACGCTGTAGGCCGTGGTGTCGCCGTCCAACGATATCTGCCGGACGGCCGCGTCCTGCAGGTCGGTGATCTGGGCGAGCGTGAACAGCGGGCTCTTCGCGGTGGTGGGGGCGGGCCAGTAGGTCGGGACCTCGCCGTACTCCGAGGTCCATCCCGGCGGCTTCTGCAGGTCGTTGATGTCGCCGGTGTAGTCCGACGGGAAGATGATCACGGGTCGACGGTGGGGTCGTCGAATGCCGCAAGCGCGCAGTTGTAGTCGGCAAGGGCCTGGACCTGCTGCCACTGGAGTTTCGTCGCGGCATCTTGGAAACCTGCCTGCGGCCCGGCGGCCGGAGACAGCACCTTTCCCGCGGTCCGCTCCTCCGGAGTGCACTCGCCAGGTGGCGAGTAGTCAAGGGAGTACGCCTCGATCACCAGCTTGCCCGCGTACTGGGTGGCCAGTGGATCGGTGACCGACGGCGGGGCGTTGGTCTGCGCCACCACACAGAAGACGTCCAACTGGTAGGTGGTCATATCGCCATCGGGTTGTACCTGTGCGGTGACCGCGTCCTGGATGCCGTTGATCTGGGCGAGGGTGAGCAGCGGGCTCTTCGCGGTGGTGGGGGCGGGCCAGTCGGTGCTGCTCAGCTCTGATCCTTCGGGGGTTCACGTGACTTTGAGCGGGGAGCCGTCATAGGCCCGGCGCTAGGACTTGGCGTCGTGTTCGTCGTGGTGGAGGACGAAGTCGTCGATGCGCGAGGCCAGTTCGTCGCGGGAGATGAACTGCCCGTGGCGCAGCAGTCTCCTGGTCAGGGTCGAGAAGGACAGTTCGACCTGGTTGAGCCAGGAGGCGTGTTTCGGGGTGTGGTGAATGACGAAGTGGGATCTGGCGGCCAGCCAGGCCTTGGTCTTCATTCGAGGTATGGGACGAGCCGTTGAATGCGCAGCGGGCCGCTGGTGCCGGCCGGCTGCAGGGGCAGGGTGAGGATGTGGCGGCAGTCCACGGACCGGCCGTGGGAATCCCTGCCGGGCATGGGTGTGTCCTGGCGACCGCTGCTTCCGTGATGGTTCTCGCGTGGGTGGGCGTGGGTGTGGTGTTCGGTGTAACTACTCAATGCGTTACTTCACTTCTGGGTGCGGTGTTTGCCGGGGGCGTCGGGTGTGGGTGGGGGCGTTTACGGTGCTGGGTATGAATGGTGATGTGGGTGCGGGTGGTGCGGGTGGTGCGGGTGGTGCGGGTGGTGCGGGTGGTGCGGGTGGTGCTGGTGGTGCGGGTGGTGCGGGTGGTGCGGGTGGTGCATACTCGACCGGGACTGGAGGCGCAAGGGCTGCCCGCCGCAGAATCCAGCCATCCTCTACGACGCATTTGGAGCCAGTCGCAGACGGCCGGTCTGGGTCACGCCTACGACGGTGGGGCGAAAGGGGTCCCATCCGGCCTGGTGAAGCACACCAGGCTAGAGGGCCCTCACCTGTTTCAATATCCCTCAGTCGAGAAGAACTGCATCACCCGTCCGCAGCCTCCCGGGACTGCAATCTCAGGCGTCCGGGTCCTGGCCCGCGGCCACTGCCCCGATTCGATCGACCTGCAGCGTGGCGTAGACCGGCAGGTCATGCGGGGCGTGGAGGTGTGTATCCTCATCGGCTTCGTCCGTGTGATCGAATTATTCATGGGCTGCGGCTTGCTGCCTTTTCGCCGAGGCCGACCCGGCTGCAGAGGTGTGGGTCGGCCACATCGCGCTTCGTGTGCTGGATGGCGAGACTGCTCAGGTCACCGACGTGCTCCTGTCTCTTGTGTCTAGGGGTGGGGCAGTTGTTCTGTCGTATGTCAGGCGGTTTGGGGGACGGTGTGGGGCTGGAAGAAGGTGCCGTCGCGGAGTGTCGCGAAGAGCATGTGGGCACGGCGGGGGGTGAGACACATCAGGGCCTGCTGGTGCCGTCTCCTGTCGGCGTCGTTCCGCTCGTAGCAGGCTCTGGATGCCAGATCGGACAGCGAGGGAAACGCGGCGAAGAGGAAGGCCCGTTGGAGGTGTTTGTTGCCTCGGCGGGAGGGGCTCTCGCCGGGGATCGAGGGCCCGGATGTGCGGGTGGCGGTGGCCGGGCCCGGGTGGGGGGCGAGATGGCCTGCGGCGGGGGAGGTGGTTCCGTTGCCGGCGTGGAGGAGTGTCCTGGCTCCGGTCGTGACGCCTGTCGCCGGCATGGACGTCGGGAGTTCGGAAAGTGGATGGACCCCCGGCAACTCCTCGATGGGGGAGGCGGGTTTTGCGTACTGGTCGAGCAGGGCGGCGAGGTTCTTTGCGAGTTTGGGGGCGATCGTTGCGGCCGGGTCGGTGCCCGGGACCACGACGGTCTGCTGGTCGAGGGTGGTGAAAAGGGCCTCGATCAGGGGCTCGGCGGTCCTGGGCGCCTTCGGCCTCAGCGATGTGATCAGGCGGCGTCGGCCGGTCACCGATGTCCGGGGTCCGTGACCGTCGCAGGGGAACGGTGGACGGTACGGCCGGCGTTCTGCGAGCCGGCCGTATGACCGCGCGGGAAGGGGGTCTGCGCTTCCAGGTGCTGGGGTCGGTCGCGGTGCGTTGCGGGGATTTACCTGTCCGTCTGCCCGGCACGGTGGCGCGCCGTGTGCTCACCGTGCTGATGCTGTCCCCCGGTGAAGTGCTCAGCACTGGCCGCCTCGCCGAGGCGGTCTGGGGTTCGTGCTGCCCGGCGACCGCCTCGAACCAGGTGCGCAAGGCGGTCGCCCAACTCCGCCAGTCGATACCGGGCGCGGGTGCGCATCTGCTCACCGACGGCCCGAACTACCGGCTGAACGTCGGTGCGGCCGAGTCCGACCTGGTGGAGTTCAACCAACGCCGCCTGCGGGTCCGCAGGCTCGCGGAGGGTGGAGCAGGCGAGGCCCAGCTCATCCAGGAACTGCAGAGGGCCCTGTCTCTCTTCCGCGGTCAGGTCGCGGCCGACATCGTCGACGGCCACGAGCTGGAGAACGGCCTGATTCGCGCGGCCGCACGGGTGGTGGAGGAGCGGCGGCTCGCGGTCCAGAAGGAACTGATCTCGCTGCGGCTGCGTTCGTCGCCACCGGCGCTGGTGATAGAGGACCTTCGGGACCTCGTGGCGCAGCACCCGCTCGCGGAGGACCTGCGTGCACAGCTCGTGCTCGCGCTGTCGCTCTCGGGTCGGCGGGCCGACGCGCTCGCGGAGTACGCCGAGATACGCACCCTGCTCCGCGACGAACTGGGCATCGATCCCGATCACTCGCTGGCCCAGGCGCACGAAGCGGTGCTGTGCGGTGACGCGCTCGCCTACCTGCGGGCCCAAGCCCCGCCCCGCGATGTCGAACAGGCCATCGCCACCGAGCTTGACGCGGGTAGACTGCACGTGGCACCACGGGTCCGGACGGCACGTGTCCGGGCCACCTGCACCCTGCCCCCGGGGCTGACCGACTTCGTCGGCCGCCGGGAGGAGGTGGACACCCTCCTGCGGACCGCCAGGGCGGGCTCCCGGGGCCCGGGGCCGCTGCTGATCTGCGTCGACGGCATGGGCGGCATCGGCAAGACGGCTCTGGCCCTGCACGCGGCCCACCGGCTGGCCCAGGACTGCCCGGACGGCCAGTTCTACGTCGACCTGCACGGGTTCAGTCCGGGCGAGCGGCCCCGCGAACCCGCTGAGGTGCTTCAGGTGCTGATGGGCTCACTGGGGATCGAGGCGCAGCGTATCCCGGCGGACCTGGACAGCCAGGTGGCCATGTGGCGCGCCCGGCTGGCCGATTCCAAGGTGCTGCTGCTGCTCGACAACGCCGCGAGCGAGGCGCAGATCGCGCCGCTGCTGCCGCCGGGCAATGGTTCCCTCACCCTGATCACCAGCCGCCGTCGCCTCTACGGCCTCGACGGCACCGAGCCCTGCCCGGTCTCCCGGATGAGCGCGGGCGACTCCCGAGAACTCATCGAGCGGCTGCTCGGGGGCGAACTGGAGTCCGAGGCGACAAAACGGCTCGTCGCGTACTGCGGGGGACTCCCACTGGCACTGCGCATGGCCGCCGCCAAACTGCGCAGCCGCCCCACCTGGACGCTGTCCCATCTGGTGGAGCGCCTGGGCGACATGCGCCGCCGTGCCGCCGAACTCCAGGCGGGCGACCGGAGCGTCCGGTCGGTGCTCCAGCTCTCCTTCGACGCGCTGACCGAGGCGCAGCGCCACGCCCTGTGCGTGCTGGCCCTGGTGCCGGACGCGAGCCTGGACGTGTACGAGGCGGCCGCCCTGCTCGGCACCGGTCCGGCCGAGGCCGAGCTGCTGCTGGAGGGCCTGCTCGACGTGAACCTCCTCGAACAGCCCCACATCGGCCGCTACGCCCTGCACGGGCTCGTGGCCGGTGTCACGACGGGCACGGAGGGGTGCGTGCAGTTCCTGCGCGGCGGCGGGCGGCGCTCCGCGCTCCGTCGGCTGCTCGCCCACCACCTGGCCCTCACCTCCCGAAGCTGCCTCCTGCTCGGCCGGCCGGACGACGGGTCCGGTGTGGGACCCGACGCCGTCCCCCACCTCCCCGAGATCAACGGCCGCAAGGAGGCGATGGAGATCTGCGAGCGGGCGCTGCCCGCGATGGTGGAGATGCTGTGCGCTTGCGGGCACGAGGAGTTCTTCGGCCCGGCCGCGCAACTCGCGCGCAACCTGCGGTTCGTCCTGTCGCCGGAAGGCGGCAGCGTCTGCGAGGAGGAGGAGAGGGGCGGGGAGTACGACGGCGGGGCTACCGGTTCCCGGGAGGCCGTGACGTACCGCATGGCGCTGCTCGGTCTGGCAGCCGCCTGCCGGGGCATCGGCCTGCCGGAGCAGAGCACGACGCTGCTCGCCACGGCGATGAGCTCGGCTGGGGCCCGGGGCGTCCGCTTTGGGGAGCGGGTGCCGTAGCCGGGTGTGTCCGGTTCGCGCGGGTGCGGTGTGAGTCTGCCGGGCCTGCGGGGGCGTTCCTGCGGGGCTGGGGCCCGGGGCGTCCGCTTTGGGGAGCGGGTGCCGTAGCCGGGTGTGTCCGGTCCGCGCGGGTGCGGTGTGATGTCGGCCGGGCCCGCGCGGGCGATCCTGCGGGGCCGGGGCCCGCGCGGGCATGGTGGGGCCAGAGCAGCGGCGGTGCGGTCAGAGGTGGCAGGCACGAAAGCGGCCGGGCCAGGGCGTCGACGCACCCCGCGGCCGCCAGGCGGGCGGGAGTCAGGGTGCGGATGCCACCCGCGGCCGCTCGGCGGGCTCGAACCTCACCGGAATGCTGCGGTAGGCCCGGAAGGTGACGCTGGGTCGCCGCTCCACGACGCCCGCCGCGGTCGGCGTGGCCGGTGCGTGCGCCAGCCACCGCACCACGGCGCGCCCCTCCACCTGGGCCAGTGCCGCGCCCAGGCAGTGGTGCACACCGCCGCCGAAACTCACGTGCGGATTGGGGTCGCGGGTGATGTCGAGCCGGCCGGGGTCGGCGAACCGGGCCGGGTCATGGTTGGCGGACCCCAGCAGCAGTACCAGGATGCGGCCCGCGCGCACGGTGCGGCCGTCGATCTCCACTGCCTCCTTCACATAGCGCGCGGTGGCCTGGATCGGCGCGTCGTAACGCAGGAACTCCTCGACGGCCGGGACCGCCAGCTCCGGCCGGTCCCGTAACAGGGCCAACTGCTGCGGGTGTTGCAGCAGCGCGGAGAAGATCGTGGAGATCAGGTTGGTGGTGGTCTCGAAGCCCGCGAAGAACAGAAATACCACGTTGTCGACCAGCGTCTCCCGGTCGAAGCCGGGATGCGTGCGCCGGGCGGCCAGCAGATTGCTGATCAGGTCGTCGGCGGGGCGCTTCGCCCGCTCGTCGACCAGCGCCGAGACGTAGTCGCGCAGCCAGGTCACCGCGTCGTGCGCCGCCGCCCGCTCCTCCACGGGCACGTACAGGGCGAACGCCTTGGCCAGCTCCACCGCGTGCGGCCGCACCGCGTCGCGGTCCACGTCCGGAATGCCGATCAGCTCGCAGACCACGGTGACCGGCAACGGGAAGGCCAAGTCGCCGACCACGTCCAGCATCCCGCCCCGGCCCGCCCGGTCCTGGGCCTCGGCCATCAGCCGGTCCACCTGGGCGGCGACGTAGTCCTCCAGCCTGCGCATCAGCCCCGGGCTGAACGAACGCTGCATGATGCCCCTCAAGAAGGTGTGCGCGGGCGCGTCCTGGTCGAGCACGATCCGCTTCAGGAACTCGTTCGCGGGCCCCGCCCCGGTGGAGAACTCGTGGTACTCCGGCGGGTACTCGTGCCCGAGCCGACGGTCCTTGAGTAGTCGGCTGACGTCCTGGTGGTGCGAGACCACCCACTGGCCGGCCGCGCCGCGGGCCAGGCGGCCGGCCGCGCGGAGAGCGGCGTACACACGGTAGGGGTCCGCGACCACGGCGGGATCGCGGGAGTCGAACTTGACGGGCAGCTCTCGCATGCGGCCGGCACCTCCTGTTGCGTGCGCATGGTGTCCGGTGAGGAGCCTGACAGCCCGGCAGCCGGGGCGGGAGAACCTGTCGCCAGTCCTTCACCGCCGTCCGGCGCCCCGCACCGGGCTCGCAGACTGGGCGGGCCAGGCAACCACCGGACCCGAGCCGCGCACCCCAGGGTGCCGGGAGGTGACGCAGCGTTGAACACCGTGCTGAACATGCCACGCTTCCTGCTGGACGACGCGCGCGCCATGCGCGACCCCTACCCGGTCTACCGCCGCCTGCGCGCGTACGGCCCGGTCTGCCGGGGCGGCCCGGGACAGTGGGTCTTCCCGCGGCACGAGGAGGTCTCCGCGCTGCTCCGCGACCGACGGCTCGGCCGGGAGTTCCCCGAGGAGTACCAGGCGCTGTCGGTGGGCGAGGGGCCGGCCAACGACTACCTGCGGCGCATCGTCGTCGACCGCGACCCGCCCGGCCACACCCGGCTGCGCCGGCTGCTCGTCAAGTCGCTCAGTCCGGCGATGGTGCGCGGGCTCCGCGAGCCCATCGCCCGGCTGGTCGACGGCATGCTGGACCGGTTCGCCGACGAGCGCCGCTTCGACCTCGTCGCCGACCTGGCCGTCCCCGTACCGATGACGGTGATGAGCGAGCTGCTGGGCGTCCCCCACCCCGACCGGGCCGACATCGCCCGCCTCTCCACCTCGCTCGCCCAGGCCTTCGCGGTGTTCATCCCGCCGGAGCAGCAACGCGAGGCGCACCGGGCCGTGGTCGAGCTGCGCGACTACATGGCCCAGCTGGTCCGCGAGCGCAGACGACGCCCCGGCGAGGACCTGCTGTCGCGGATGCTCGCCGCGGTCAAGGACGGCGAGGAGCCGCTGACCGACGAGGAGATCATCGACAACGCGCTGTTCGTCTACTACGCGGGCTTCGAGACGACCACCAACGCCATCGCCACCGGCGGCGACCTCTTCGTGCGGCAGCCGCACACTCAGCGGCAGTTGCGCAAGGACCCGGGCATCGTCGCCAGCGCGCTGGAGGAGTTCATGCGCTACGACGCGCCCATCCACGCCACTACCCGGATGGCCCTGGAGTCGATCGAGATCGCAGGACTGACGGTCCGCAAAGGACGCGTCGTGGTGCTGCTGCTCGCCTCCGCCAACCACGACGAGCGGGTCTTCCGCGACCCGGACCGGGCCGACCTGACCAGGTCGCCCAACCCGCACCTGAGTTTCGGCGGGGGAGTGCATCACTGCCTCGGCGCGGCGCTGGCCAGGGTGGAGGGGGCGGTGGTCTTCGAGCGGCTGGTTGCCCGGTTCGCGGACATCGAGTCGGCGGGCGAGGGCGAGTGGGAGCCCAGCGCCGGCGGCTTCCGCTTCCCCTACTGGGCACACCGCAGCGTGCCGGTGGCGGTGCGGCCCGCCTGAGCCTGGCGCGGCAGGGAGCCCGCCGGTGCGGTGATCGCAGTCACCACGAGGCCCGCACCGGCGGCCCACCGTCCGCGCAGGGCCGGGAAGCCGGTGGCGACCGGGTCGAAGACGGCGTCCGCTCGGCGGGCCCGGCGCACCCCACCCGAGACCGGCCGCACCGCGAACGTGCCCTGACCACGGCCGTGTTCGAGGACGACCTCGGCGTCGTCGAAGCCCAGCCAGCATCCTGTCGCGGGATACCAGACCTTGTAGTACGCCTCCTTGGCGCTGAAGAGAACCCGGCACCACGGCACGTCGGGCCACACCGCGCCCAGCTCGGCGAGGTGGGCCCGCTCGGCCGCCGAGGTCACCTGCGCCAGCACCCGGGAGGGCAGCGGCGCGCACGGCTCGGCGTCGATGCCCATACCGTCGGCGTCCCGCAACCGCGCCACCGCTGCCGCCCGGTAACCCCGGCAGTGCGTCAGGGAGCCGACCATCCCGGCCGGCCACTGGGGCGCCCCGTCGGTGCCGCGCACGAGTGCGGCGGGCGGGACGCCCAGTTCGGCCAGGCAGGCGCGCGCCACCCGCCGGACGGTGGCGTACTCCGCGCGGCGCGCGGGCAGCACGTCGGCCACCTGCCGCTGTTCCGCCTCGAAGAGCGCGGGGCCGGTCAGCTCCCAGGTGCTCTCCAGGGCCGCCGCATACGCGGGCAGCAGCGTCCGGATCACACCGGAGACGGCAGTCGTACGGGCGGTGCCGCAGGCTCCCGTCGTACGGGCCGTAGCGGAGTGCGCCGCCTCACCGGCCGCGCCGGAGAATGCCGTCCCACGGGTCAACCGGATGCCGCCGTCGCCCGCAGCGCCACCTTGTCGATCTTGCCGACCGGGGTTCGCGGCAGCACCGGCAGCTCGCGCACCTCGTCGGGCAGCTTGAACGCGGCCAGCCCCTTGCCCGCGAGGTACCGCTTGATCTCCACCAGCGAAGGCGCCTGCCCGGGCCCCCCGCCCGGGACCACGAACGCGAGGACGGCCTCGCCGAGTTCGGCGTCCGGCCGGGCCACCACCGCGGCGTCGTCGATGGCCTCGTGGCCGCGCAGGTGCCCCTCGATCTCGTCGGCCGACACCTTCTCGCCGCCCCGGTTGATCACGTCCTTGGCACGGCCGACGACCACCAGGTTGCCCTCAGGGGTGAGCCTGGCCAGGTCGCCGGTGCGGAAGAAGCCGTCGGGGGTGAACGACGTGCGGTTCGCCTCCGGCGCGTTCCAGTAGCCGTTGATCGTGTACGGGCCGCGGGTGACCAGCTCGCCCACAGCGCCCGTCGGAACCTCGCGCAACTCCTCGTCGACGAGGCGTAGTTCGTCGAACTCGGACAGGGGGCGGCCCTCGGTTTTGTGCACCACTTCTTCCGGGTCGTCCAGGCGTGTGTACGTGAGCAGGCCCTCGCCGATGCCGAACCAGTTCGTGATGCGGCAGCCGAGCGCGGACTGCGTGCGCCCGGCGGCCTGCTCGTCGAACTTGGAGCTGCCCACCTGGAGGAGAACCCCCTTCATGTCCACCGGCCGCTTCGCGGCGACCTTGGACCACAGCGCCGCGAGGGCGGGCACCACGGTGGTATGGGTGACGCCCTCCCCCTCGATCAGCGGGAACACCTCGTCGGGGGAGGGGCTCGCGGCCAGTACCGCCTTGCCGCCCACCAGCAGCGCGCCGAGCACTCCCGGGCATCCCAGGGCGGCGTTGTGCGCCGCCGGGTTCGCCGCCAGGTACACGCTCTGCGCGCCGAACTCCAGAGCCTGTGCGCAGGCGGCGATGTTGAAGAGGTAGTCGTCGTGCGTCCGGGGTATCAGCTTGGGCCTGCCGGTGCTACCGCCGCTGAGCAGCAGGAACGCCACACCTGAGGGATCGACCTCGGGCAGCGGCCCGCCGTCGGCGCCCTGGGCGCGGACCCGGGACAACGCAGTGAGGTCCTCGCTGTCGCCCGCCACGATCACCGTACGGACGCCGGGGAGGGACGCGGCATGCCGGGCGAGGGTGCGGTAGTCGAAGCCCTGGAAACGGCCGGCGGTCACGTAGCCGACCGCCCCGGAAGCCTCGATCAGGTGCCGTACCTCGCTCTCCCGGTGTCCCGGCAGCGCGAACACCGGGATGATGCCGGCCCGGAACAGTCCCACCGTGACGGTGAGGAACTCGATGACGTTCGGCAGCTGGACCATGACCCGGTCCCCGGGGTTCACGCCCCGGGCCAGCAGACCGCGCGCGATGTCGTCGGCCTCGGCGCGCACCTCGCCGTGCGTGATGCGGCGCTTGCGGTCCACGGCCGCGGTTCGGCCGGGGAAGGCCCGTGCCGTCTTTGTCAGCGCGTCCCCCAGCGGCACCCCCCGCCAGATCCCGGCGGCCCGGTAGCGGGCGGCGTCCTCGTCGCTCCACGGCGTGAACTCATCCATGACAGCCAGTGTTCCGTCCCCGCCGGGCCGCGCCGGCCGGGACGAACAGAGCCGTGAAAGAGACGAAGGGCGCCCTGGCGATCGCTCCTATCGTCACCAGCGTCGCCGACGAGATCCCGGCCCCCGGGACGCCCCGCCTAGGAGTGATGGATGAGTCGCCCCCGTACGCTGAGCTGGCTCGACGCACCTCGCGACGACAGCGGTGTGGAGATGTTCGACGAGGCCTGCCACACCTACCGGCCCTACACCGAACTCGCCGATGCGGCGCTGCGGATCGCGGGCGGGCTGATCGCGCAGGGCGTGCCCCGCGGGGCGGTCGTGCCGCTGCTGTGCTCGACCGGACCCGACCTCGTCGCCGCCTTCTACGGGGTGCAGGCCGCCGGATGCGTGGTGAGCGTGCTGGCGCCCCCCACCCGGTTGTCGGGCGAGGCCGCCCGCGCCCACGTCCGCGCCGTCGTCGCCGCGGTGGACGCCGGCACCGTGGTGGTCGACGCCGCCCACCACGACTACGCCGTGGACGTCCTCGCCGAGAGCGGGCCGGGGACCCGCGTCCTGCTCCTGGAGGAGCTCGTCGCGGGCGATCCCGGCCGACGGGACCCCGCCGAACAGGCCCTCGTCCAGTTCACCTCGGGCAGCTCGGGCCGCCCCCGCGGAGTGCGGATCAGCCACGCCGCACTCGACGCCAACACCGCCGCGATCCGCGCCTGGGAGCGTGCGGGGCGCGACGACTCCTGGTGCTCCTGGCTGCCGATGCACCACGACATGGGGCTCATCGGCTGCCTGGTGGTGCCCGTCTGTGGCAACAACCGGCTGGCGGTGTGCAGGCCCGAGACCTTCCTGCGCCATCCGCTGTCGTACGTCACCCGTTTCGACGCCAACCGGGTCGAGCAGCCCGCCACGATCACCGCTACCCCGGCGTTCGGCCTGCAGCGCATCGTGGACAAGGTCGGCCACGCCGACCTGGAGGGCGCCAACCTCTCCCGCACCCGGGCGGTGATCGTCGGGGCTGAACGCATCGACCCCGCACTGGTGACCCGCTTCACGGAGCTGATGCGCCCGCACGGCCTGTCCCCGCACACCCTCACCCCCGCCTACGGGCTGGCCGAGAGCACCCTCGCCGTCACCGGAGTGCCCGTCGAGGAGGTTCCGCGCGCCGTCCTCGTGCACCGGGACGACCTGCGGGTCGGAGCGAAGGTGACCCTCGCGGCCGGGCTCGCGGACCGGGCGACGGTCCAGGTGATGAGCTGCGGCCGCGCACTGGACGGCCTGACGGTACGGGTCGTCGGAGAGGACGGACAGCCGCTGCCCGAGGGCCACGTCGGCGAACTGGCCATCTCCGGCTCCTCGTTGGCCGACGGCTACCTCGCGGACGGCTCCGCCGAGGGCACCGCCTTCGTGGACGGGCGGCTTCTCACCCGCGACGTCGCCTTCCAACTGGCGGATGAGTTCTACGTGCTGGGCAGGCTCGGCGACAGCGTCAAGGTCCACGCCCGCTCGCTGTTCGCCGAGGACGTCGAGCTGATGCTCGGCAGGGCCGGACTCAACCTGAGCAGGGTCTGCGTCGTGCTCGGCGAGGCGGACGGCCGCCCGCACGCCGTGGCCGTGCTGGAGGGGCTCGACACCCGGGCCGCCGAGGTGGCAGAGGACGTGCTCGCCGCAGCCTGCCCTGGCACCCGCCGGCACGTGGCCCGGGTGCCCCGCGGCGCGATCCCCCGTACCAGCAGCGGCAAGAGCCGCCGCCGTCAGCTGTGGCAGCGCCTCAGCCAGGAGCACTTCCTCGACGCGGTGCCCGCCGCGACCGACCGCCCCGCCTGACCGGCCCTGCACACCACCGCCCGACCGGCCCCAGAACAGGAGACCACATGTCCTACTCCAGTGAAGAGGTGCGCGAGACCGTGCTCGCGATAATCGAGCAACTCGCCCCCGAGCGGGAGCGGTTCGAGGCGGGCAAGGACATGCGTCTGGTCGAGGACCTGGGGTTCCACTCCCTGGCTCTGCTGGAGATGGCGTTCGCGATCGAGGACGACTTCGATCTGCCGCCGATCGACGAGCAGACCGGACGTGCCATCCAGACCACCGAACAGGTGCTCAGCTACGTCCTGAGCCAGGTCGAGGTCCGGACGCCGTCGTGATCGCCACCACCGACCCGAGCACGACGACGTCATGAAGGAATGAAGGAGCCACGATGACCGAGGCGATCTTCCTCTCGGACCTCACCAAGCGATTCGGCGAGCAGACCGCACTCGACCGGGTGTCGCTGCGGATACCGGCCGGAACCGTGGTGGGCCTGCTCGGCCCCAACGGAGCGGGCAAGACCACCCTCATCAACTGCCTGACCACGCTGCTGCAGCCCGACGGCGGCACCATCCGCGTCCTGGGCCACGACCCCGGGACCGACCCGTCCCTGGTGCGCGCCAACATCGCCGTCACCGGGCAGTTCGCCGCCCTCGACGAACAGATCAGCCCGCGCGAGAACCTGGTGTTCTTCGGCCGGCTCCTCGGCCTCGGCAGGGGCGAGGCCCAGCAGCGGGCGGGGGAGATGCTGGAGCGGTTCGAGCTGGGCGAAGCGGCGTACACCCCCGTCGGATACCTCTCCGGCGGCATGCGCCGCCGCCTCGACCTCGCGGTGAGCCTGGTGGTCCCGCGGCCGGTGCTGGTGCTGGACGAACCGACCACCGGCCTCGACCCGCGCAGCCGCAAACTCCTGTGGGACATGGTCAGGGCCGAGGCCGCACGAGGGGTCGCCGTCCTGCTCACCACGCAGTACCTGGAGGAGGCCGACCAGCTCGCCGACCGCATCGTCGTCATCGACAAGGGCCGGGTCCTCGCGGACGGCTCCTCGGACGAGCTCAAGCTCGACGTGGGCGGCCTCATGTGCCGCCTCACCCTGACCGGCGCCGCCGACACCGCAGCGGCCCGTCAGGCACTCGGCGACCTCCCCGGCGTGACGGCCGAGGGCGACACGGTCGCCGTGCCCATGGCGCGCCCCGAGGACGTCGGCGCGGTGCTCGGCCGGCTGGGCGGCACGGGACTGCGGATCGCCGACATCGAGGTGACCAAGCCGACGCTCGACGAGGTCTTCTTCGCACTCACCGAGCCGATGCAGACGGAGGCCACCCGATGAGCACCACGCCCGGCGTCGCGGCGGCGCCCGCCGCCCCGGCGCCCCCGGGCCGCCCGGCCGGCTGGCAGCACGACTTCCAGGTGCTCTTCGACCGGTTGCGCGTGCGCTCGTTCTCCCGGGGCGCCCTGGTGGCCACCGTGGTGCACCCGCTGCTCTTCTTCGCCATCTTCTACTGCACCTTCGCCGCAATGCTGGACGAGCGGGGCATCGAGTTCGGCCGCTTCGTCACTCCGACCGTCCTGGTCCAGGCCCTGATGTTCGTGGCCATCGCAAGCGCCACCGACCTGGCCGCCGACCGCTCCAGCGGCGTCTTCTCCCGCCTGCTGACCAGCCCGGTCGACATGCGCGCGATGAGCCTGGCGCATCTGGCCGTGGTGGCGCTGCAAGGTCTCCTGTCCAGCGTCGCCATCGTGCTCGCCGGGCATCTGGCGGGCTTCCGCCTCGACCACGGAGCGCTCGCCGCACTGGGCTTCGTGGTGTTCGCCGTGGCGTTCACCGTGGCCCTGTCGCTGGCCACGGCCACCATCGCGCTGCGCCTGCGCAACCTGGAGGCGCTCAGCGCGGTGCTCCACATGCCGTACCTGCCGCTGCTGGTGCTCTCCACCGGCTTCGTCGAGGCGGACCTCTTCCCCGGCTGGCTCCAGCCGGTCGTCACAGCCTCCCCGGTGTCCGCAGTGATCGACGCGCTGCGCGCCCTGTCGACCACCGAACTCACCTGGGGCGCGACGCTGCCCGGCCTCACCTGGGTGGTGGGTCTCCTCGTCCTCTTCTCCTGGACCACGACCGTCGCCTTCAGGAAGGTGGCCATCCGATGACCGTGCAGTCGCCGGGGACGGCAGCACCGTCGGTGCCGCCGTCCTCCTCGCCCGACCCGGCCACTTTGGCCGGAGCCTGCGTCGTCATCGCCGGACGGGTGCTCCGCCAGTTCCTCCGGAACCGGATGATGATCATCGTCACCATCGCCTTTCCGCTGCTTCAGCTCTTCATGCTGCTGGCCGCCTTCAACGTGCTGGTGCGCGACACCCAGGACGTCGACTACGTGGGGCGGCTCGCCCCGCTGATCGTGCTCACCACGGCGTTCTCCTCGGTCCTCACCACGGCGATCGCCCTGTGGAGCGACATCCGCAGCGGGGTGTTCGACCGGCTGCGGGCGATGCCGCTGGACATGCGGGCGTACGTGCTCGGGCGGATCGGCGGCGACTTCGTACGGATCATGGGGGTGGCCGTCCTGGTCACGCTCGTCGCCCACACGGTCGGCTTCCGGTTCTCCCGGGGGCCGCTGGCGGTACTCGGCTTCTTCGGGATCGTGGCGCTGTTCGGGATGATGTGCAGCGCGCTGGCCGTCGCCGTCGCCCTCGTCGCCCAGCACCCCGGCATCATCGTCCGCTACGTGCAGATGCCCACGCTCGTCCTGACGCTGATGTCCAGCGGCTACGTACCGCTGGAGGCGTTCCCGGGCTGGATCCGACCGGTGGTGAGCGTCAACCCCGTCTCGCTGGCGGCCGACGCACTGGCCGGACTCTCCCACCAGGGCGCGCTGACCGCACCGGTGCTCGGGACCGCCGCCTGGACCGTGGGCGTCACGGCGGTGTGCACGGCCGTCGCCACGCGCCGCTTCGCGATGCTCGTGAAGCGCGGCTGATCGTGGCGGACATCGTCGTACTGGGCGGGGGAGTGGCCGGTCTCGGGCTCGCGGCCTTCGCCGCCCGCCGCGGACACCGGGTGACACTCGTCGAACGGGACGGCCCGCCCCCCGAGGGCGGGGCCCACACCGAGGTGGCCGACTGGGAGCGGCCCGGCGTGCCGCACGCCCGCCAAGGGCACGCCCTGCTGGGGCTGGGCATCGGGGTGCTGCGCGAGGAGTGCCCCGAAGTGCTGGCGGAGCTGACCGGCCGCGGTGCGGTCGCCGTGCCCCTGGAGACGGGCGGCGACGACCTCGGCCTGCTCAGCCGCCGGCTGGTCTTCGAGGCCGCGCTGCGCCGCCGTGCCGCCGCCGACCCCTCGGTCACGCTGCTGCACGACAGGGTCACCGGCCTACTGAGCGCCGGGACGCCGCACGGTGGTCCCCATGTGCACGGGGTTCGCCTCGCGGGGGGCGGCGACCTGGCCGCCGACGTGGTGCTGGACGCCACCGGCCGCAGGTCCTCGGTGGCCGCCTGGCTCACCGCGATCGGTGGCGCCCCGCCCCGGGAGACGGTCCAGTCGTGCGGGTTCTCCTACATCGCCCAGGAGTTCGCGCTGGACGCGGGCGGCCGGTTCCCGTCCTTGCGGGCCCCGGTGGTGCACGAACTCGACTTCGCCACCGTGCTGGCCTTCCCCGGCGACAACGGCCGCTTCCACCTGTCGACCACCGTCTCCTCCCACGACCCCGTACGGACCCGGCTGCTGGAACGCCCGGTCTACCTGCGGTTCCTGGCCAGCGTGGCTCCGGTGCGCGACTGGCTCGACGGGGCGACGCCGGTCGGCGACCCGATGCCGATGGCCGGTCTGGAGAACCGCCGCCGGTCACTGGTCGCGGACGGAGCCCCGCTGGTCACCGGTTACGCGCTGGTGGGCGACGCCTGCCTGCAGACCAACCCCACCTTCGGACGCGGCGTGGCCCTCGCCCTGGCGCACGCCAGGACCGTCGCCGACCAGCTCGGCCGCCTCGACCAGGACCCCCCGGACTGGGCCGTGGAGACTCACGACGCCACCGAACAGTGCCTGGGGCTGTGGTTCGAGCAGCAGGTCGCCACCGACGCCGCCCGGCTCGCCGAACTCGCGGGCGCAGCGCACGACGACTCGCTGACCGCCCGCGTCCTCACCGCCCTCGCCGTCCTGCGCGAGGAGGACGCGCACGTGCGCGTCGCCGCCGAGCGCGTCTACCACATGCTGCTCACCCCGGCCGAGCTGATGCGGGACCGCAAGGTGGCCCGCCGGGTGCTCGCGTTCCTGCGCGAGCACCCCGATCTCCGGCGCGACCACGTCGGACCCGACCGTCAGGACTTCGAGCGCTTGGTCACCGGCTGAGCGCCCACAGAAGGGAACACCATGAAAGTCACCCTGTCCACGGACGTCACGCTGAGCTACGACATCTACGGCCCCGAGGACGGTCCCGTGGTCGTGCTCGTGCCCGGACAGCACCAGGCATCCCTGTTCGAGACCATGCAGGTGCCGCAGCTGACGAAGGCCGGATACCGCGTCGTCACCTTCGACCTGCGCGGTGTGCACCCCTCGGAGGAGACCCCTCCGCCCTACACGGTGGAACTGCTCGGGCAGGACCTGGCCGCACTCAACGAGGCGCTGGAGCTGGGCCCTTGCACCTACATCGGCTACTCGGTGGGCGCGATGATCCTGCTGGAACTGGCGATGAAGCGCCCCGAGCTGATCGAGCGTGCCGCGCTCATCGGGGTCCCGTGGAAGCCTGGCAAGCTGCAGCAGGCCATCCAGGCCGAGGCGGTGGACCGGCTCAAGAACGGGCACAAGGTGCCGGCCCTGCTGGAGGGAACCTTCCGGGCGATGTACCTGTTCGGGCCGCGGGCGCTCAACCGCGACCAGTTCATCGCGGCCTACCTGGACGGGCTGGCGGGCCTCGCGGAGTCGGGCGGCCACGGCGCCATCGGGCACGCCGAGGCGAGCACCGCCTTCCGGCCCAGCGACGAGGAAGTGGCCGCGGTGCGGGTGCCGTTGCTCGTCGTGGGCATGGAGCACGACATCGTCGCGCCCCGGCACCTGTCGCGGGAGCTGGCGGACCTGATCCCCACCGCCGAGTACACCGAGATACGCAATTGCGGGCACGCCTGCCTGCTGGAGAAGCCCACCGAGGTCAACGCGCTGGTCGCCGACTACCTGCGCTCGGGCAAGGTCGGCACCCCGCGCAGCTCGCGCCGGCTCTCCGAGGACCGTACGGAAGAGAGCCGTACGGAAGAGAGCTGACGCCTGTACGGAAGAGAGCCGGCGCCCGTACGGAAGAGAGCTGACGCCTGTACGGAAGAGAGCCGGCGCCCGTACGGAAGAGAGCTGACGCCTGTACGGAAGAGAGCTGACGCCTGTACGGAAGAGAGCCGGCGCCCGTACGGAAGAGAGCTGACGCCCGTACGGAAGAGAGCTGACACCCCCCGCAACGCGACGGCTCCCTGCCTCCGAGAGAGGCCGGGAGCCGTTGCCGTACCGCCTTACGGTCGGGCCGTGAGCCGGTACAGCCGGTGGAACGGGTGCCCCACGTGGATCACCCGGGTGTCCAGGCCCGCCTCGGCGGCGTACCCGCGCACGGTGTCCGGCCGCATCACCGTGCCCGTGGCCGCGCTCGGCGTCCGGCTCATCCCGACCGGCAGACAGTGCAGCACGCTGACCGCGTAGTGGAAGCGCTCGCTGTCCGGCGCCGCCGGGGTGAACCGCTCGCCGACGGACGGCTCCATCAGCAGCACCGCACCCCCGGGCGCCATCAGCCGACGGCAGGCCCGGAGCACGTCCACCGGCGCCGACATGTCGTGCAGGGCGTCGAACACGCACACCAGGGTGTGTCCCGCCGACCCGGCTCCCCCGGCCTCACCGGCGTCCCCGGCGCGGAAGCGGACCCGGTCGCTCAGCCCCTCCGCGGGATCGGCGGCAGCGAGGTTCGCCTCGGCGTCCCTGATCGACGCCTCGTCCAGGTCGAGCCCGTGCACCTCGGCGTCGGGGAACATCCGGGCCAGCGCCAGCGTGGAGAGGCCGGAACCGCACGCCACGTCGGCGATGCTGCTCCCCGGCACCCGCAGCCGGGCGTCGATGTCGGGCAGGTGGCGGCTGATCCAGCCGGGAAGGTGGTGCTCGAACACACCGCGGTTCAGGCCCGCCTGCCCCCCGCGCAGGGCCTCGCCGTAGGCCGCGTACGGAAGGCCCCGGCGACTGCGGTAGGCGTCCACCAGCTGCGGCAGCACGGCCGCCATGCCGCCGATGGGCATCACGACCAGCGGGGCGATCCAGTTCGGGCCGTCGGCGTCGAGCAGCGCTTCCGCGTGGGCGGGCGGCAGCGTGAAACGCCGGGTCTCCGGCTGCGCGTCGGGTGCGTCGACGGTCAGCACACCGGCACAGGTCTGCTGTTCCAGCCACTCCCGTACCATCCGGGTGTCGAGGTCGCTCTCCTTCGCCACCTGTGCGGCCGTGGCGGGGCCGGTGCGGCGCAGGGCTTCGTACAGACCCAGTTCCAGGCCCAGGTAGCAGGTCATCAGTTCGGCCGAGGCGAGCCCGGCGCCGAAGAGCCGCAGGGAGAACGCCTGCGTGGAGTCCGCCGCGGGCGTGGCCGGCTTCCCCCGCCGGGCGGGCGGCGCGCCGAGTCCGGGACGGGCGGGGGAGGGGTTGCGGAAGGCGGGAGCCATGGCGGTCAGAGGTGGGCGAGGACGTTGACGACGGTGCCGTCGTGGTCGCGGTAGAAGAAGCGCCGTACGCCCCACTCCTCGTCCTCGGGTCCGTAAAGGATCTCCAGGCCGGCGGCGCGGGCCCCTGCGAGAGCCGCGTCCAGGTCCTCCACCTCGATGGAGGCCGCCGGGTTCACCGGCCCGGTGGGGTCCTTGGTGATCAGGCTGACCTGCACGGAGTGGTCGGCCGGCGGAGCGAGGGTGACGATCCAGCCGTGATTCATGATCACTTCCATTCCGGTGACCCGGACGTAGGCTTCCACTGCGGAATCGAGATCGCTCACCGTGAGCAGCGGCATCGCGCGGAGTGCAGACATGGGCGCCAGCGTAACCAGCGCTCCCCGCGGCCTCGGGGGCCTTTCCGCCCTCTTTCACCCCCGCGTCGCGGACCCTTCGGCGGCCGTACGTTCTCCTCGCATCGGCCTCCTTGAGCGCGAGGGCGCGCCGGCCGAACTCGCCAACCCCGAAGGAGGACTGACGTGGGACTCGTCACCGCGACCGGTACGGCCATCCCGGAATCCAGGCTGGCGGAGCTGGGTGAGGCGATCAGGGGCCGCACCATCACCGCGCAGGACGCCGACTACGACGAGCGCAAGCAGATCTGGAACGGCTACTTCCAGAAGAACCCCGGGGCGATCGTCCAGGTGGACGGCGCATCCGACGTCGTGAAGGTCGTCAACTTCGCGCGTGAGAACGACATCGAGTTGGCCGTCAAGGGCGGCGGCCACTGCTTCGCCGGCACCGGCACCGTCGAGGGCGGACTGCTGCTCGACACCTCCCGGCTGCGCGGCATCCGGGTCGAACCGGCCAAGCGCCGTCTGGTCGTCCAGCCCGGCCTGGAGCAGGGCGACGTCGACGCCGAGACCACCAGCTTCGGGCTCGCCGTCACCGGCTCCCAGGAGTCGTACATCGGCATCGGCGGCCTCACCCTGGGCGGCGGCCTCGGCTGGCTCGCCCGCTACCGGGGTCTGCTCGTGGACAACCTGGTCTCCGCCGACATCGTGCTCGCCAGCGGCGAGCTGGTGACCACCACCGCGCAGGACCGCCCCGACCTGTTCTGGGCGATCCGGGGCGGCGGCGGCAACTTCGGCGTGGCCACCCGCTTCGAGTTCGACCTGCACCCGCAGGGCGACTGCATGGCGGGGCTGCTCGCCTTCCCCATCGACCAGACGGTGGACGTGGCCCGGCGGCTCGACGAGTTCAACCGGACCGCCCCCGACGAGCTGACCACCTCCTTCGCCTTCCTCACCGCCCCGGGCGGCGCACCGGCGATCGGCCTGGGCTTCGTGCACGCGGCCCCCGACGACTCCACCGAGGACCTGATCGGCCGGATGCGCGGCCTCGGCACCGGCGCGCTCCTCGACCACTGCGGCCTGATGCCGTACGTGGCTGTGCAGCGGATGCTCGACGAGAACACCGTCGCCGGTCACCGGTACTACCCGCGCTCGTTCCTGCTGCCCGAACTGCGCGACGAGCCGCTGCAGATCCTCGCCGACGGGTTCGTCAACGCTCCGTCCGAACGGAGCCTGGTCGGCGGCGGCCTGATGGGCGGTGTCATGTCGAACGTACCGGCGTCCGAGACCCCCTTCCTGCACCGCGAGGGCTACCTGACCAGCATCCTCACCTCCTGGACCGACCCGGCCAAGGACGAGGAGGCCGTCGAGTGGACCGAGAAGGTGTACGCCGAACTCCTGCCGTACACCACCGGCGCGGTCTACGCCAACCACCTGGGCGCGGACTCCGCCGAGCGCATCGAGGACGCCTACGGCTCCAACTACGAGCGGCTGACCCGGATCAAGGCCGTCTACGACCCCGAGAACTTCTTCCACACGAACAACAACATCACGCCGGCGAGCTGAGCACGGGTGGGCCCGCCCGCGGGATGCGGGCGGGCCTCCTCCGTACGACGGCGCCCGGACCCCTGCACGAGGTCCGGGTGCCGTCACGTGCGCGCGGGTCCGTTCAGCCGACCCGCCGGATGACGCTCACGCCCTCGCGCACGGTGAGCACGCTCTGCCGCACCCGGGGGTCGGCCGCGACATGCCCGTTGAACGCGCGCATCGCGACGGTGTCGGGCTGCTGGTCCCGCTCGTTGGCGACGCCTCCGAACTGCAGGACGTTGTCGGCCAGGAGCAGACCGTGCGGGGACAGCTTCGGCAGCACCGCCTCGTAGTAGTCGATGTACCCGGGCTTGTCGGCGTCGACGAAGACCAGGTCGAAGGGGCCGGGCAGGTCCCTGACCGACGTCAGGGCCGGGCCCTCCCAGAGGTGGATGCGCTCCGCCCAGGGTGAGGCCGCGAAGTGCTTGCGCGCGATCGAGGCGTGCAGCGGGCTCAGTTCACAGGTGTGGAGCTCGGCGCCCTCCGGCATCGCCTGGGCCATGCAAAGCGCGGAGTAGCCGGTGAAGGTGCCGATCTCCAGGATGCGGCGGGGCCGCAGGGCGAACACCACAGACGCCAGGAACTCCCCCTCCAGACTCCCCACCATCATGGCCGGCAGGTCCGTCTCGGCCTCGGTGTCGCTGACCAGGGTGGCCAGCCAGGACGGCGCGGGGGAGGAGACCTCCTCGGCGTACTTCTCCACGACCGGTCGTACGATCATCCTCGGTTCCTTCCCGCGGGGTCGGTGTGGGCGTGCTCGGGGTGGCCGTGCAGCCGTTGGGCCAGCCAGTGCGTCAACTCGTCGCGGGCGGGCCCGCGCAGATAGAAATGGCCGCCCGGGAACGCGGTCAGCTCGGTCTGCGCCGAGGTGGCCTCTGCCCAGGCCGCCGCGTCCGCCGCGTCGACCTCAAGGTCCTCGGTGCCGTAGCAGACGCTCACCGGCACCGAGAGGTCGCGGCCGGTCGCGGGACGGTAGGTGCCCACCAGGCGGTAGTCCGCGCGGAGCATCGGCAGCGTCATCTCGCGCAGGCCCGGCAGCTGCAGCAACCGTGCGTCAGTGCCGCCGAGTCGGCACACGTCGGCCCACAGCTGCTCGTCGTCCAGGTGCTTGTCGTCCGGGCGCTGCCGGGCAGGTCCAGGACGACCGGAGACGATCAGCCGCTCCGGGAGCGCCTCGCCCGCCGTGCCGAGGAGCCGGGTGACCTCGTGCGCGACGGAGGCGCCCATGCTGTGCCCGAAGAACCACACGGGCTTGTCGTCCAGTTGGGTCAGCGCCTTGGCCAGCGGCTCCACGAGGCCGGGCATGTCGGTGCAGCAGGGCTCGCCGATGCGGTCCTCCCGGCCGGGGTACTGCACCACCATGCCCTCGACGCCCTCGGGCAGGTCGCGCACCAGCGGGCGGTAGAAGCTCGCCGCCCCGCCGCCGTGCGGGAAGAACACGAGGCGCCGCACGGCTCGGGGCCGGGGAAAGTAGCCGCGCAGCCACGGGTTCGGGACATCGGTGCTCACGCCGGGACCTCCGGCAGATCCGAGGCGGCGAGGAGTTCCGGCGGCGCCTTCGGGTGGCGCAGTCGTACCGGCCCGCAGGCCTCGCTCACGCGCATCGCCAGCTTCGCCAGGGCCACGTGGTACTGCACGTGCCCCCGGCTGTCGGCGCCCGACCGGACCTCGTCCCAGGTCGCGGCGATGGCCCGTGCCGTGGCCTGCGGCCACAGTTCGCGCAGCACCTCGCTGTACGAGGCACCCTGCGCCGGACCCAGGTGCTCCACGCTCGGCACCATGAGGTGCGGGGCGGCGCAGTCGCCGAAGCGCACCAGTTCCCTCATGTCACCCGGCATGTGCGGGCGCATGCTCCACTGCACCGGGCCGTGCGTGTTGACCAGGGTGAGGTGCCCCCCGTCCGTGCCCAGGGTGATGCGGTGGAAGAGGTGGCTGTAGTTGTCCGGGTCGGAGGGCACCAGCTCGTTCTGGAGCCGGAAGGACATCGGGACACCGGCGAAGCGGCCGGTGAGGCTCCGGTACGGTGCCTCCGGTGCCTCCGCGAGCGCCCCGTCGACGCTGTGCGGGCGGATCGACCCCAGCGCCCGGCCCAGGATGTCGAAGACCGTGTAGAGCACCTGGAAGGCACAGGTCACGTCGAGGAACAGCGGCTGCTGCCGGGCCACCAGGTCGCGGGCGGCGCCGATGAACCGGCGCACCGGCTCCACGTGCGGATAGTGGGTGTTCAGCCGGAACACCACCCCGGACTCGGTGGCGGCGCGCAGGCACGCCACCAACTCGTCGGGGTGGAGCGGGTGTTCCTGCAGCACGGGCACGCCGCGGCGCATCAGTGCCTGGGAGAGCCGGGGCCCGGGGCCGCCGTTCATCACCCCGCCGACGACCACACAGGCCAGGTCGACGTCGTCGGGCACCTCCTCGACCGTGGACCACAGCGGTACGCCGTGGTGCGCGGCGCAGGCGCGGCTGCGGGCACTGCCGGACGCGAGGATCCCGGCCAGCTCGAAGCCGAAGTCCGCCCGCTCGAAGGCCGCCAGGTAGGCGCGGCCGAAGCCGGTACCGGCCACCAGGACGCGTGGGCGGGTCACAGTTCGCCCTCCTCCATGGCACGGGCCGCGAGGACCGGCCGGTCGACGACCTCCAGCAGCCCGACCGCGGGCTCGGCCCGCAGAGCGGCGAGTACGGTCTCGGCGTCGAGTACGTCGGAGCCGAAGTGCACTCCCGGGCCCGTCCTGCCGTCGAGCACCGCCAGCACGGCCAGCGCACTGGCGAGGCCGGTCAGGGCGTACGTGTCGCCGGCGCGCAGGGCCAGGCTGCGGGTGGCCGGGCGTCCGGTGTCGTCGGTGCCGGTGACCTCGAACAGCATGAGCTGGAACGGGTCCCTGCCGAACAGGTCGAGCGCCGCGGCACGGGTGAGATCCTCGGCCGCCTCGGCGAGAGCGGACTCGCCGCGCATCGCCCCCTGGAGTCTGCTCAGGCAGTTCATCATGTGCGCGCCGCCGTCGAAGACGTTGTACCAGTCGATCTCCGTGAGCCCGGTGACCTCGGGGAGCCGCGCGGACTCGAAACTCAGGTACGGGTAGACGTCCACCCGGTTGTGTGCGTAGGGCAGTTCGACGCCGGTACGCGGCTCCAGTTCGCGCTCCACGCGGATGCCGCCCCTGATCGCGCCGCGGGCCTCCCCGTACGCACCGCCCATGGACAGCAGGTAGTCGGCGGCTCCGGCCGGGGTGAGCCGGTCCATCGTGCCGACGTAGGCCGTCAGCCGTTGCGGGCGGCTCATGGTGGAGCACAGGTGGCGGGGGAGCAGACCGGTCAGGCCCGGCTGCATGCCCGCCGTGATGACGGCGGTACCGGTGAAGGTGCCCGGCCGGGTCAGTGCCTCCAGCAGCGGTTCGTCACCGCCCGGGTCGACATAGTCGGCGCCGGCCGCCGCCGCGGCCCAGGCCACCCGGTCGAGGACCTGGTAGGACGGGCCCGCGCAGTTGAGGACGACACGCGCGCCGCGGCAGAACCGGGCCAGCGACCGGCCGTCGTACAGGTCCACCTCGACCGCCTCGCCGCGCAGACCGGACGTGGCCAGCAGGGTCTCGGCCTGGGTGCGGTCGCGCCCGCCAACCCGTACGACGGCGTCGGGAAGGCGGTCGGCGATGGCCCGTACGGCGGCCGCGCCGACGGCGCCGTAGGAGCCGACCACCGCGACCGACGGGGTGCTGTGCTCGCTCACGCGTTCTCCTCATCGGGCAGGTCGATCACATCGGAGGTGACCAGCTCACGGCAGGTGAAGTGGTCGCCCGGCACGGTCTGTCGCAGGAGTCCGCCCACGCAGACCGACTCCCACAAAGCGGTCATGTCGGCGGCCATGGTGGGCCAGATCGGGGACTCCTCGTCGTGCACCAGCAGCCGGGCCTCCCCGGTGTACAGACCGGGGTCGTGGGCGGCGACGCAGGCCGCCAGCGCCCGTCCCCGCGCGAGGCGTTCGGCGAGTTCGTCCGCGCCGAGCCCCAGAGCCCCGGCGAGCTCGGCCAGCCGCTCCTCGCGCGAGAGCGCGCCGAGCGCGGCGGCCCTCTCGCCCACGGCTCGCAGCTCCGGCTCGCTCCGGTCCACCAGCGCGGCCAGCGCACCGGGCGGTATGTCACCGGCGGGGGCGAGTGCGGCGAGCGCCGACCCGAGTGCGGGGACGTCCGGGTAGCCCAGGGCGGCCGGGTCCTGCCCGTGGTCCAGGCAGAGCAGCGCCTCTTCGAGGACGTCGTCGCGGACGGTCGCGGGCAGCGGGTAGCTGCTCAGTACGGTCAGCCCGCACACCGGGGTGCCGAGCTCGACCAGTTGCTGGGCGACGGCGAGCGCCAGCACACCCCCGCTGTGCGCGCCGACCAGGTGGAACGGACCCGGGCTCAACGCCCGTACCCGCGCCACGATCTCCTGCGCCACGTCGTCCAGGCTCCGCCCCTCGGCCACCCGCACCTGCGGCACCACCACCACCGGGTCGAGCGCCCCGAGGCCGGCGGCGAGCCGCTCCACCTGGCCGCCCAAACCGTCGCCGACCAGGACGTGCACCGGGTTGCCGAGAGCGTCCGCCGTCCCGGTCAGCACCAGCTCGTCACCGGCCCCGCTCTCCTCGGACACGCCCTGCCCCTGCTGGAGGAACGCGGACAGCTCGCGCACCGACGCGCCGCCCAGCAGCTCGCGCAGCAGCTCGTCGAAGAAGACCTGGGCCGCGGCCGGCACCTGCTCGCGCAGCGCCGTGACGAGCTGGGCGGCGAGCAGCGAATCCCCGCCCAGCGCGTAGAAGTTGGTGTCGAGCGGCACCTCCGACTCGCGCAGGACCTCCGCGTACACCGCGGCGACGCCCAACTCCAGTTCGCCGGCCTCACGCACGCTCTCCCCGGCCACAGCGGCGCCCGCCGCCCGGTGCTCTTCGGCCCACCGGGCCAGGGCGGCGCGGTCGACCTTGCCGTTGTCGGTCAGCGGCAGCGCGTCCAGCACCTCCAAGCGCGACGGGATCATCTCCGCCGGGAGCCGCTCGGCGAGCCGCCGGGTCAGCTCCTCGGTGTCGAGCGGCTCGCGGTCGGTCTTGAAGCGGGCCGCGAAGACGTGCATCCCGATGCGGGCCAGCTCGTCCTCGGGTGCCGGGACGCACAGCTCCAGGTCGGCCCCGGCGGTGGCCAGCAGGTCGTACCACTGTCCGCGGCCGATGAAGGTCTGGTCCTTGCCGTGGCGCACGTCCTGGAAGTCCCCGGCGGTGGCGTCGAAGAGGAACTCCATCGAGGTGAGGATCTGGTAGTTGTCGCGGGTCGTCTCGATGAAGACCAGCCATCCGCCGGGCACCAGCGCCTCGCGCATCCGGCGCAGGACCGCGCGGGCGTCCTTCGCGTAGTGCATGACGTTGCCGCACAGGATCACGTCCACCGAGTTCGGCCTGACGCCCTGTTCGCGGTACGACTCGTTGAAGTCGAACAGCGCGTAGTCCACCCAGGGGTATTCGGCGAACCTCTCACCGGCCTTGTTCAGGAAGAACTGCGACACGTCGCTGAAGGTGTAGCGGACCCTCTCGCCGTCCAGCGCCGGGATGGTGTCGACACTGGTGCCGCCGACGCCCGCGCCGACCTCCAGCACGCGCAGCGGACGGCCGGAGGTGTTGCGCCGGGCCACGCCCAGCACGGTGGAGGTGGCCAGCCGGTTGAGGTAGCGGGAGAGGAAGCCCTCCATGTAGGCGGCCTCGTGGATGCTCAGGTCGCCCTCGGGGAACAGCATCCGCAACGGGTCCCGTTCGTCGCGCATCAGCTCCGGCAGGTGGGTGGCGGCGAGCTTGAAGTAGTTCACCAGCTCGGGACGGTCGTTGGCCTCCGGCAGCAGCCGGTCGACCTCGGCCCACGCCTGCTCGACGTCCTCGGGGGTGACCAGGCGCGGACAGCCGAAGGTGCCGTCTGCGGCCCGGTCCAGGTAGCCGTTCTCCACGCAGGCGGCCAGCCAGCGGCGCACCAGCCGCTCGTGCCGGGGGGCCACCCTGGCCAGCCGCATGATCTCGGAGGTGCTGTGACGCGTCGCGGCGTTCGGCCACAGGCCTTCCTGGCGCAGGACGTCGACCATGCGGCGCAGCGCCGCGTCGTCGAGCACGGCCGCGAACTCGACCACCTTCGCGACGTCCACCCCGTTGCGGATCTCCTCGGCGGCCGCGAGCACCTCGGGCACCAGGGCTGCGTCCACGGCATGGTCGGCCGGGTCGGCGGGCGAGGGCGAGACGAAGGCGACCAGCCTGCGGTCGTTGCGCTCGCCCTGCGTGGTCACCGCCACCGCGTCGACCTGCGCATCGGCGGCCAGGGCCGACTCCACCTCGGCCAGTTCGATGCGGTGGCCGCGGATCTTGACCTGCCGGTCGTCACGGCCGATGAACTCCAGGGTGCCGTCGGGCAGATAGCGGGCGAGGTCACCGGTGCGGTACACCCGCTCGCCGTCCGGCAGCGCGAAGAAGCTCGCCGCGGTCTTCTCCGGGTCGCCCAGATAGCCCTTGGCCAGGCCGGTGCCGGCGATGTACAGGTCGCCCACGACGAGGTCGGGGCAGGGCCGCAGGAACGCGTCGAGCACGTGGAAGCGCTGGTTGTCCAGCGGAGTGCCGTACGGGATGCTCGCAGCCGCCGTGTCGACCTCGCCGATCGGGTGGAAGATCGACCAGATCGACGCCTCGGTGGCGCCGCCGAGACTGTACAGCTCCACCCGGGGGAGCCGTGCGCGGACGGCGTCGGGGAGCGTCACGGGTATCCAGTCGCCCGACATCATGCCGAGACGCACGGTTGCGCAGTCGCGGCCGTCGCCGCGCAGGTACTCCTCCAGCAGCATCATCTGGGCGGGCACCGTGTTCAGCACCGTCACGCCGTGCCCGGTGATCAGCTCGGCCCAGTGCGAGGGGTCGCTGCGCCGCTCCGGGTCGGGAAGCACCAGGGCGCCTCCCCGGCCGAGGACGCCGAAGACGTCGAAGACCGACAGGTCGAAGCCCAGGCTCGACAGCCCCAGCGCGACGTCGTCCCTGCCGATCCCGAACCTGCGGCACACGTCGTCCAGGGTGTTGACCGCCGCACGGTGACTGATCTCCACGCCCTTCGGCTCGCCGGTCGAGCCCGAGGTGAAGATGACGTACGCCGAGTCGCCCGGGGAGACCGGAACCTCGTCGAAAGCGGCCGTGGACAGCCGGTCCACGTCGATACGTCCGACACCTGCGGGCAGTTCGCCGCCGACCGTGCTGTGCGCGACCACCAGGCCGATCCCGGCGGACTCGATGATCTTGTTGCGCCGGGCGTCGGGCTGGCCGGCCTCGACCGGGACGTACGTGCCCCCGGCCAGCAGCACCCCGAGCGCCCCGGCGATCTGCTCCCAGCCCTTCTCCAGCACCACCACGACACGCTGGTGCGGCCGGTGGCCCTGCGCGGTGAGCGCGGCGGCCACGGCGGCGGCCCGGCCGGTCAGCGTCGCGTAGTCGACGCTTCCGCGATGGTCGATCACCGCCGTCGCGTCCGGGCACCGGCGTGCCGCGTCGAGCAGCGCCCGGTGCAGCAGCGCGTCGCTCACGGGCCGGGCCGTGTCGTTGGCCGCCGCGCGCCGCTGCGCCTGGTGCGCGGGCAGGGCGAGCGGGTCGCCCTCCCACGCCTGGTCCCCGTCGGCGAGCCGGTGCAGGAGGTCACCGAACGCGGCGAACATGTCGTCGAGGACCGGCTGGGGCACGGTGTCGTCCCGCACGTCCCAGTTGACGAGCAGCGCCCCTGCGGCCTCCATCGCCTGGCAGTCCACCCAGACCTGCGGCGTCTGACTGATGCCGTTGCGGATCTGGGAGCGCATCATGCCCTGGGGGGCGAGACCGTCGGAGAGTCCGATGGCGCTGGTGAACACCACCGGCATCATCGAACCCTGCCGGCCCCGGCGGCGGGTCAGCTCGCGCAGCACCTCCACGCCCGAGAACAGCCGGTGGTCGAGGTCCTCGAAGAGCTGCTCGCCCGCCCTGCGGGCACGTCCGGCGAAGGTGTCGGCGCAGCCGCCGTCCACGGCCAGCAGCTCGACGGAGGTGAAGTCGCCCACGATGTCGCCCACGTCCGGGTGCAGCGGCAGTCGGCTGAGCACCGTCACGTCGAGCGTGAACCGCCGGCTGCGGCTCCAGCGGCCGATCACCTCGGCGTACGCGGCCATCACGGCCGTCGAGGCGGAGACCTGCTGTTTCCCGGCACGGGACTTGAGCGCCGACCAGAGCGCGGGCTCGAGTCGCAGCTCGCGCCGGGTGAAACCGGCCGCACCGTGTCGGCTGGGCCGGTCGACCAACGGCAGTTCGGGGGCGGCCGGCAGCCTGTCCAGGCGCGCTGTCCAGTAGTCGCGGTCGCGCTCGTACGCGGGCCCCTGGCGCACCGCCCGTTCCGCCCGCAGATAGTCACGGAACGAGATCCCGGGGGCCGCGAGAGGGGCGTCGGGGTCCTCGTAGAACGTGCCGAACTCGTCCAGCAGCCGGTAGATGCTCACGTAGTCCGCGATCAGGAAGTCGATGGAGAAGTGCAGGACGGCCCGGTCGGCGAACTCGGTGACCTCCAGCGAGTACAACGGGCACGCGGTGACGTCCTTGGACTCCGCGGAGAGCCGGCCGCGGACCTCGCGGAGCGTCTCCTCGCCCGCCGCCGCGGGCAGTGCGGTCGTGTCGTGCCAGCCGATGACGGGGGCGGGCGGATCCTTCAGCACCCGCTGGTAGCCGTCGTAGTCGATGACCACGCGCAGCATCTCGTGCCGGTCGACCACCCGCTGCCAGGCCCGCAGCAGCCGGTCCCGGTCGAGCGCGGGGAACTCCAGCTCGCCGTAGGCGTGACAGGGCACCGAGCCGTACTCGAAGGCGCCCCGGCGGCCCAGCAGGTAGGCCGACTGGACCTCGGTGAGCGGGAACGGCTCGTGGGCCGCGTCGGGATCGGGCCGCACCTGCTGCGGGCTGCGCTCGCGCAGCGCCCGGAGCACGTCGTCCCGGCAGCCGGAGAGCAGGGCACGGCGCTCGGGGGTCATGGCCCCTTCCGGGCCCCGGAACCGGAGTTTGCCCTCGTCCTCCCACAGGTGCAGTCCGGCCTGTTCGAGTTCGCTGATGATGTCGGCGGCGGTCACAGGACACCTTCTTCCAGTCGGACGCAGGCTTGGCCCGGGTGGCTGCCGGAGATCTCGGCGTCGAGGACGGCGGCGATCCCGGCGATGGTCGGGTGGTTGAAGAGCTGGCGCAGCGAGAGCTCCACGCCGAAGCGCTTGGCGAACTGCTGGATGATCCGGGTGGCGGTGAGGCTGTCGCCGCCGAGGCCGAAGAAGTCGGCGCTGCGGCCCACCCCGGGGGCCTCCAGCAGATCGGCCCACACCTCGGCCACAGCGCGTTCGGTGTCCCCCCGCGGACGGTCGTCAGCCGCAGGCTCCTGTGCCGTGTGACGCAGCCCGTACGTCTGCGCGACGGCGGCGCGGTCGACCTTGGCGTTCGCGTTCAGCGGCAGCCGCTCGACGACGGTGAGGTGTTCGGGGAGCATGTGGGCGGGCAGGTGCGCGGCCAGCGCCGCCAGCACCTTCGCTGCGGCCGGTGCGCGATCCAGGCCCTGCTCAGGGGTGACGACCGCGGCCAGGCGGTGCACCCCGGCGCTGGCGTCGACCCATGCCACCGCCCTCGCGACACCGGGCAGTTCGCGCAGCCTGGTCTCGATCTCGCCGAGTTCGATCCGGTGCCCGCGCACCTTCACCTGGTGGTCGCGCCGGCCCAGGAACTCCAGGATCCCCGAGGGGTGGTAGCGGCCCAGGTCGCCGGTGCGGTACCACCTCTCGCCCCCGGCCGCGACGAAGGAGGCGGCTGTGCGGTCCGGGTCCCCGCGGTAGCCGAGCGCCACACCGCAGCCCCCGATCCACAGCTCGCCGGGCACGAAGTCGGGCCGGTCCCGGCCGTGTGCGTCGACCACGCGGAAGCGCTGGTTGGCCAGCGGACGCCCGTACGGGATCGACACCCACGCGGGATCGACGGCGGTCACGTCGTGGGCGTTCGACCAGATCGAGGCCTCGGTGGCACCGCCCATGGCGACGAGCAGGGCGTTCGGGGCGCTCGCCCGCAGCCGGTCGCAGAGGTCCAGCCCGACCCAGTCGCCGGAGACGATCGCCACGCGCAGCCACGGCAGGCTCGTGCCCGACTCGCAGGCCACCAGCAGCATGTCGAGCAGGGTGGGCACCGTGTTCCAGACGGTGACCTTGTGTTCGGCGGCGAGACGGGCCCAGACGGCCGCCTCCCGCCGGACGTCCTCGGTGAGGGTCACCACGGTGCCGCCCACCGCGAGCAGTCCGAACAGGTCGTAGACGGACAGGTCGAAGTCGAGCGCCGAGACCTGCAGGACCACGTCGGCGGGCCCCACACCGTAGCGGGCGTTGACGTCGTCGATGGTGTTGGCGGCGGCCGCGTGGGTGATCTCCACCCCCTTGGGCTCGCCGGTGGAGCCCGAGGTGTAGATGACGTACGCGAGCTGTCCCGGGTCGACCGGCACCGGCTCCGCGAGCGGTGCGGCCGCCGACGCCTCGGCCACCGGCACCAGCCGCACCGCCTCGTCCCAGTCCCCGCCGGACTCTGAGCCGTCCGCGACCAGGGCCAGGCGCGCCCCGGCGGACAGCACGATCCGGTTGCGGCGCGCGGCCGGCTGGCCCACTCCCACCGGTACGTACGCGCAGCCCGCGGCCAGCACGCCGAGCACCGCGACCACCTGGTCGGGCCCCTTCGGCAGCGAGACGACCACGGTGTCGCCCGGCCGCGCCTCGAGCGACACCAGGTGTCCGGCGACACCGCGAACCCGGCCGGCCAGCTCGGCGTAGGTCAGGGCCTCGCCGGACGGCGTGCGCACCGCGACGGCACCGGGGGTGCGGCGGGCGACGTCGAGGACCGGCTCGTGCAGCGTACGGGCGGGGCGGGCCACGGCGGTGGCGTTCGCCTCGGCGCGGACCTTCGCCTGCGCGTCGGGAAGGGCGACCGGCGGGGCCGGGCGGGACCAGTCGCTGTCGGCGAGCGCGACCAGCAGGCGGCGCATCGCCTCCAGGGCCGCCGGGATCACCCCGGGACTGTAGAGGCCCTCGACGTGGTCCCAGTTGACGGCGAGTCCGCCGTCGCGCTCCACCACCTGGCAGTCCAGGGCGACCTGCGGGCTCTGGGAGAGTCCGCGGCGCAGCTCGCCGAAACCGAAGGAGAGGTCCTTGAAGTCCGCGCTCACCCCGAGCGTGGAGGTGAACACCACCGGCATCAGCATCTGTCCGCCCCCAAAGCGCCGGGCCAGTTGCTGGAGCACCCAGGTGGTGGAGACGTTGCGGTGCTCGATGCCCGCCCAGACCTGCCCCTGCAACCGGCGCACGGTGCCGGCCCAGGAACCCTCGGGACGGCTGTGGTGACCGAGCAGCAGCAGCGAGGTGAAGTCGCCGACCACCTGGTTCACCTGGGGATGCACGTCCTGCCGGTCGAAGACCGTCAGGTTGAGCGTCAGCGAGGTCTCGGCGCTCCACGCCGCCAGCACCTCGGCGAAGGCGGCCGCCACGACCGTCGACGCGGTGAGCCCCTCGTCGGCCGTGCGGCGGCGCAGCTTCGCCCAGGTCGCCGAGTCGATGCGGAACTCGTCCCGCACGAACCGCGGCCGGTCGATGCGCTCGGGGTCCAGGGCCGTGGGCAGCGCCGGAGCCGCGGGCAGCTCCTCGATCGCCTTCAGCCAGTACTCCTCGTCCCGCGCCTTCGCAGCGGGATCGGTCCGCTGGGCGAGCAGGTAGTCGCGGAAGGACAGCTCCAGCGCCGCAAGTTCCCGGCCGGGGTCGGCGTACAGCGCGTTCAGCTCGGTGAAGATGGTCATGATCGACAGCGCGTCGAGCACCACGTAGTCGAAGCCCACGCCGAACACCGTGTGTCCGTCGTCGCGTTGCACGGCGCGCACGTCGAACAGCGGCCAGGAGGTCACGTCGAGCACCTGCTGCGCCATGTCCCCCAGCGCGGCGACCGCCTCCTCGTGGTCGGCCGCGGTGGTGCGGGTGACCGCGAACCGGTAGTGCGGCACCTCGGGCAGGATGCGCTGCCCGCCCTCGCCGTCGAGCACGGCGCGCATCATCTCGTGCCGTCGCACCAGCGTGTTCCAGGCGGCTTCCAGCCGGTCCAGGTCGACCTGGTCGCTCTCGAACTCCCAGTACCAGTACGAGGCGACGCCGCCGAGGACGAAGCCGGGGTCGCGGCCGAGCCAGTAGGCGCGCTGCACGTCGGTGAGCGGGAAGGGCTCGTACCGGTGCTCCGGGTCGGCCGGGACCGTGCCGGCAACCTGCGCCTCGGTGCGCGTCAGCGTCTGGGCGAAACCGCTCACCGAGGGACGGGTGAACAGGTCGCCGAGCCTGGCCTCGTACCCCTGCCGGCGCAGGGCGGCCAGGAGGCGGGCGGCCTGCAGGCTGTCGCCGCCGATGTGGAAGAAGTTGGTGTTCCGGCCGAGGGGCCCGCATCCGAGAAGGTCCGCCCACAGTGCGGCGACCGTCTCCTCCGCCGCACCGCGCGGGGCGCCCGACGCGCCGCCGGACATCCGCTCGCTCACCAGCGCGGCCAGCAGCCGCCCCGCCTCGGCGCGATCGACCTTGCCGTTGCGGCTCAGCGGCAGTTCGTCGACGGCCACCGCCCGGGCGGGGACCATGTACGCGGGCACCTGCCGGGCGGCAGTGGCCAGCACTTCCTCGGTGTCGGCCGTGCCCGGAGTGACCAGGGCGTACAGCGCGCCGCCGTGCCCGGCGACCGGCGTCACCACGGCGTCGCGCACCCCGGGATGCAGGCCCAACGCGCGTTCGACCTCGCCGAGTTCGATCCGGTAGCCGTTCACCTTGACCTGGAGGTCGGCGCGGCCGAGGAACTCGATCACGGCCCCGGGCCGGTAGCGGGCCCGGTCGCCGGTGCGGTACCAGCGCGCGCCGTCCGCCTCCACGAACTTCGCAGCGGTCAGCTCCGGTGCGCCCACGTACCCCCGGGCCACCCCGGCCCCGCCGATCCACAGCTCCCCGGCCACCCAGTCGGGGCGGTCGCCGCCGTGCTCGTCGACGATCCGGCAGCACTGGTTGGGCAGCGGCACGTTGTACGGGACCGAGACCCAGGAGGGATCCACCTGCGTGACCTCCTGGACGGTCGAGTGGATCGCGGTCTCCGTGGTGCCGCCCAGGACCACGAACACGCTGTCCGCACGCAGCGCGTGCACCCGGCCCGGCAGGTCGAGCCCCGCCCAGTCGCCGCCGAGGAGCTGCAGCCGAAACGGCCAGCCGCCCGGCTGCGGCCGCGACGAGGCCGTGGTCAGCGCCATGTCGAGCAGTGCGGGCACGCAGTTGAGGACGGTGGCCCGGTGCTCGGCCGCCCTGCGCAGCCACGTCTCGGGGGAGCGCCGCTCCTCGTCGTCGACCAGGACCAGCGCGCCGCCGCAGGTGAGGGGGCCGAAGATGTCGTAGACGGAGAGGTCGAAGTCGAGCGCCGACAGACACAGGGTGCGGTCGGCGGGGCCCATCCGGTAGCGCTCGTTCAGCGCCGCCACGGTGTTGTGGGCCGCCGCATGGGTCAGCTCCACGCCCTTGGGTTCCCCGGTCGAGCCGGACGTGAAGATCACGTAGGCGGGGACGTCCGGCGAAACGTCCACCGGACGCTCGAGCGAGGGCAGTTCACGATCGGTGGCGCACCGTACGTCGATGTGCGGGATCCGGCCGCCGGCCGCGTCCCGGGCCCCACCCGCGGTCACCGCCCACCGCGCGCCGGACAGCGACTCCACGGTGTGCCGCCGTGCCTGCGGCTGTTCCGTCCCCACCGGCACGTACGCCGCGCCCAGCGCGTGCACCGCCAGTACCGCGACCACCTGCTCGACGCCCTTGGGCAGGGTGATCACGACCCGGTCGCCCGCGGTGACACCGGCGGTGCGCAGGACGTGGGCCAGCCGCAGGGCCCGCTCGGCGAGTTCCCCGTACGTCAGCACCCGGCCGTCGCCCCAGAGCGCCGCCGGTGCCCCACCGCGCTCGGCGGCCTGCCGGAAGAACTCCTCGTGCAGCGCCCGGCGGGGCAGGTCCGCGCGGGTGTCGTTGGCGCCGCGGCGGGCCTGGAGCTGCGGTGCGGGCGGTCGCACCGGCAGGCTCTCCCACCAGGCGCTGGGCTGCGAGGCGAGCAGCCGCACCCGGTTGACGAAGGCCTCGAACATCGCCTCGGGAACACCGGCCTCGAAGAGGTTCTCGGCGGTCTCCCAGTTGATCATCATGCCGTTGTCGTGCTCGATCAACTGGAGGTCGATCCACACGCCCGAAGTCTGCGAACTCATCCACACCGGGGTGCCGAGCACCGCACGGGTCGCCCCGTCGAACAGCTCACCGAGGCTGAGCGCGCTGGTGAACACGACGCCCGCCCGCCGGTTCGCCCCGGCGGTGGTCCTGGCCAGGTCGCGCAGGACCGAAGTGCCGCCGTACGCCGCGTGCGCGGCATCGTGCCGGTACTGCTCCTGCACCGTGCGGGCGCGCTCGACGAAGGTGCGGCGCGTGTCGGGCGCCACCTGGAGCAGCAGCAGGTCGGTGAAGTCCCCGACGATCCGGCCGACGTCCGGGTGCACCGGGATCCGGTTCAGCACCGGCAGGTTGAGCAGGAACGTTGACTCCTCGCTCCAGGCCGCGAGGACGTCCGCGTAGGCGGCGGCGACGGCCATCGACACCGTCAGGCCGTTGCTGCGCGCGTGCTGGGTGAACCGTTCGTACGTCTCCGGGGCCAGCCAGGCGTGCCGCCGGACCGTGTGCACCCGCTCGATCCGCTCCGGCGGCGCGGCCAGCGGCAGCCGGGGCGCCTCGGGCAGGTCCTCGGCGCGCTCGCGCCAGTAGGAGACGTCGGCCGGGCGGGGCTCCCGGCCCAGCTCGGCGACCAGGCGGCGGTATTCGGGGAAGGTCAGGGCGGGCTGCGCGGGCGCGTCGGCCGGGGCCTCGTAGTGGCGGGCCAGGTCGCCCACGACGATCCTGAAGCTCGACGCGTCGCAGACGACCATGTCGATGTCGAGGAAGAGCCGGCCCGTCCCGGCCGGCAGCAGCGCCAGCCGCACGTCGAGCCCGCCCCCCTCGGCGACCGGCAGCGTCTGGTGGGACAGCCTCTCGCGCAGCTGCGCCAGCCGCTGTTCGCGCTCCGGGTGCTCCAGACCCCGCAGGTCGACGACCTCGTCCAGCCCCCGGCACTCCGGCAGGATCCGCTGGCCCCCCTCGCCGACGGCCGCCCGCAGCATGGGGTGCCTGCGCCGCACCGCGGCCACCGCGCCGTCCCAGCGCGCGACGTCGGCGGTGACGTCGAACTCGAAATAGAAGTGCGACCCGGTGTTCAGCGGCATGCCCGGCTGACGGCCCGACCAGTAGGCGTGCTGCATCGGGGCCAGCGGGAACTCGCCCGTCCCGGCGGCCGTATCCCGCTGCGCCTGCGGGCGCGGGCCCGTGCCGTCGTCGGTCCCGGACAGCAGCGCGGCCCAGGCGCGCACAGTGGGTTCCTCCACCAGGTCGCCGAAGGTCACTTCCACACCGGCCTCCTGCCAGGAGGCCGCCAGGCTCATCATCCCGAGGGAGTCCAGACCGAGCGTGACGAGGTCCTCGTCCAAGCCGATCTCCGCGGCCGGGAGTTCCAGCCGCGCGGCGACGGTGTCGCGGATCTCCTCGGCGGACAGCGCGCGTCCCGCCGTCACCTCACTGGTCATCGTGGCCTCCCGTGCGCTGCCGGGGGCGCGCCCCGGCCTGGTCGGTGTGGGGCGCCGCGCTGCGGGCGGCGGTCATGCAGATGTCGACGTACGCGGCGAGCAGCGACTCGACGAACTCCGGGTCGAAACGGTCGGGGTTGTAGAACAGCAGCACCCGCACCGTGTCCCGGTCGGGCACGGCGACCAGCTCCAGCTCGAAGCGGGTGGCGACGTCGTCGGGCACCAGGACCTCGATGTCCAGCCCGCCGGCCCGGGTCGAGTACACCGGGTCCGCCATCATCTGGAACACCACGTCGTCGAGCCGGCGGTCGGTGCCGCCCAGATTGATCGGCAGCATCTGGAACGGCAGCGCCTGGTGGACGAACGCCTCCATCACCGTGCCGTGCGTGGCCCGCAGCTGCGCCGCGAAGTCGCCGCCGGTGAGCCGGGTCCGCAGCAGCACCATGTTGGCCAGGAACCCCACGGTGCGCCGGTGTTCGGCGCTGCGATTGGCGAACAGGGTCGCCACCGCCAGGTCTTCGGCGCCGCTGACCGACTTCAGGGCCCGGTAGTACGCGGTGAGCAGGGCCACGAACATCGTCGACCGCTCCCGCTTGGCCAGGGCGTCCAGCGCGGCCACCGTCGGCGCGTCCAAGACGTGCTGCACGAGCCTGGTGTCGCGCGGCGCGCCCGCGGTGGCCGGGCGGATCGGCAGCGGGGGCAGCGTCACGTCCTTCAGGCGCTCGCTCCAGAAGGCTCTCAGCCGCTGCCCGGAAGAACCGGCCAGGGTCTCGCGCTGCTCCTCGGCGAACCGTGAGTACCCGGCGGTGTCGCCGCAGGGCCTGCCCTCCAGTGCGGCGCACAGGTCCTCGAAGATCACGTTGCAGGACCATGAGTCGGTCACCATGTGGTGCATGTTGAAGCAGAGCACGTGATGCCCCTCGGCGAGCCGCCACAGGGTGATGCGCACGGCGCATTCGGTGGCGTCGATCCGGGTGCCCAGTTCCCTGGCCACCTCCCGGTCGGCGCACGCCCCGGGATCCGGCTCGCCGGTCAGGTCCACCTCGCGGATCCGCGGTGACACGGCCGGGTGCACCAGCACCTTGAGGCGGCGGCCGCCGCCGGTGAAGGTGCTGCGCAGCGCCTCGTGCCGGGACATCACGTGGCCGACCGCCTCCCGGAGCCGGTCACGGTCGAGCGGGCCGCGCAGCCTGCACAGCACCGGGCAGTTGAGCGCGCCCTCCTCGCCCCGGTATCGGTCGAGGAACCACAGCAGCGTCTGGCCCACGGACGGGCGGATCTTGGTGGCTGTCACGTCCGGCAACGTAACGACGGTCGTCGCCCGCGCGGCCGTCGCTGAAAGAAAGCTGAGAGGACCTTCACGTTCCTTTCCGGCCACGCGGGCCCCGTCCCTCGCCCGCGTCAGGGTGGGGGTACCTGTGTCGCGCGCGGCGCCCTCGCGGGGCGCCGGACCCATCCCGGCGGCACCGTCACACAGGAGGCCGCTCGATGCCGGCCAACCCTTTGGAAGACCCGGACGAGAGCTACCTGGTCCTGTGCAATCAGCGCGGCCGGCGGTCGCCGTGGCCCGCCCGGCTGCCGGCCCCCGCCGGCTGGCGGGTGGAACTGCCTGCGACCTCCCTGGACCGCGCCCACGCCCACGTCGAACGCGTCTGGCCGGACGTGCGCCTCCGCCCGTCGCGGCGGGCGGATCCACCGCTTCCGCCACTTTCACCGCCGAAACCCCTCAGGATCGTTGTTGGCCGAGATGTTCCACAGGGTGACGATGTCGCCCGCCGACACCTCAACACCCCCGATCCGCAGGTCGACGGTGGCCGTACGGGCGAAGTGCATGGCCGGGCTCACACAGCGCAGCACCTCCTCCACGCCGTCCGCACCGCCGCCTCGCCGGTGCGCAGCCGACGCCACTGCTCCTCGTGGGTGCCCAGCGCGTGCAAGGCGCCGATCGTGGTCACCCGGGTGGACTCGTCGCCCCCCAGGATCAGGCTGTAGCAGTTGAGGGCGAGATCGTCCTCCGTCATCGGCTCGCCCTCCACCCGAGCGCCGGCGATCGTGCTGATCACGTCCTCGCCGGGACGGCGACGGCGCTCGCGGACAACATCCACGAAGTACGACAGGATCTCGTTGCGGGCCTCCAGCGCGTCGAAGGGGTCGTCCTCGGCGCTCTCCGACGACAGCGCGCGCTTGTTCCAGCCCAGCAGCAAGGGCCGGTCGGCTACGGGCAGTTCCAGCAGGTCGCACACGGTGTCGAGCGGCAGGTGCTCGGCGATGTCCCGCGCGGCGTCGGCCTCGCCGTACCGACCACGGCGGCCACCAGGGCGTCGGCCCGCTGCCGCACCACTTCCTCCACGTGCCGCAGCACCCGTGGCGAAGGCACGCAGCATCACCTGGCGCAGCTCGCGGTGGCGGGGACGGTCCATCACCGCCAGCATCCGCCCGCCGGCCGAGTCGCCGCCGCTCAGCAGGACGTCCAGCACCGTTCCCCGGGCCGAACTCAGCCGGGCCGCGTCCCTCTAGCAGTCCTGGACGTCCCGGTGCCGGGCCACCGCCCAGAACCCGGGGCGGCCGTCCGCGGGGGGATGCCAGCGCACCGGATCGCTGCGACGCATCCGGTCCCAGTACGCGTACGGGTCATGCTCGACGAACGCCGCCGGGTCGGCGAGATCGAGAGCCGCCCCTAAGGCGTCGTCGTACGGGCCGTCGAAAACGGCGGCGTTGTGGGAGGAGACCACCGGGAGACTCCTTTCGGCCCGGACATCGGGCCTGCACGAGGGGCTCGGCCTGGACACCGGGCCGGTACGGAGGTTGCTCGTTTCCGGCCTCGATCCTCACCTCTCGCGCCCGCGCCCGAGGCGGCGCTGAATGAATGATGAAGGTTTCCGCGGCGGCCCCGGGCATGCGTGCGATTCTCACCTCCGAGGCGGCGAAGGGGAGACCGGCCATGGGCGTGCACCGCGGATCCGTACGCACGGTGTCGAGCACGCAACGCCCCGGGCTCCGGCTGCTCGGGCTGCCGCACTCCGGCGGCCGCGCGGAGAGCTTCACCGGCTGGCGTGACGCGCTCCCCGCCGCGTTCCCCTGGACCGCGGTGGAACTGCGCGCCGCACAGTACCCCGGGCACGGCGACCGGCCGGCGGAGCCGCCGAGGGAGGAGGCCGGCGCGATCGCCGAGGAGATCGTCGCCGACCTGACCCGGCTGCCACCGGCGGACCTGCTGCTCTTCGGCCACAGCTTCGGCTCGGCCGTCGCCTGCGAGGTTGCCCGCCGGTGCCCCGGGGCGGGCATCGACGCCGTCCTGCTCGTCGCGTCCAGCGCCTGGGCCCCGGCGGACCTGGCCCGGCCCCCTCGTGACGAACACCTGCTGCCCGACGAGGAGCTCTGGAGGCGCCTTGCCGCCCTCGGGGGCATCGACCCCGGCATCGCGTCGCAGACCGAGTTGCGCGACCTGCTGCTCCCCGCGATGCGCGCGGACATCGCCGCACACGAGCGCTACCACTGCCCGGACCCGGTCTCGCTCCACTGCGACGTGCCCGTCTGTAGGGCCCGGGGAGACCCCCGGAACGGTCCTGGCCGGCGCCCACCGGGGCCGTCTCACCACCGGGCACACGAGCATCGACATCAGACACGGAGCCCATTTCCACGTCTTCGACAGCCCCGCGCTGCTGTTGGAGGACCTGGCGCGGCGGGTTCCCACCCACAGGAAGGGAGGCAGTTCGGCACATGAGTAGTCCTTGGGCAGGCCTGCGGCTGGTCGTCACCGGCGGCGGTTCGGGCATCGGGGCCGCCGTGGTCGCCCACGCGGCCGGGCTGGGCGCCGACGTCCTGGCGGTCGGCCGACAGGCCGACCGGCTGGCGGAGGCGACGGCGAAGGCGCGGGCCGAAGGAGCGGGCACCGCGGTGCCGTACGCCGTGGACGTCACCGCCCCCGACGCCGCAGCGCGGATCGCGGAGCGCGCCGGGGAAGTACTCGGCGGCGTCGACGCCTTGGTCAACAACGCCGGGCACGCGGTCTTCGACCGCCTGGAGGACGCCGCAGAGGCCGACCTTCGGAAGATGATCGACACCAACCTGGTGGCTCCCGCCCTGCTGATCCGGGCGCTGTTGCCCCTGCTGCGCGCCAGCCGGGGCTGCGTGGTCAACGTGTCCTCCGTCGGCGGCGTCCTGGCCATGCCGAACCGGTCGTTCTACGGGGCCAGCAAGGCCGCCCTGAACTCCCTGACCAGGTCACTCGCCGTAGAACTGGCGCCCGAGGTCCGGGTGAACGCGGTGCTGCCCGGCCCGGTCGACACGGGCCTGTGGGACCTGGCGGCGGGCGAGGGCGCGGACGCCCTGCGCGAAGGAATCGTGGCCGGCACCCCCCTGGGGCGGTTCGGCCTGGCGCAGGAGGTGGCGGCCTGGGTGTGCCACCTCGTCGACCCCGAGACCTCGTCCTGGGTCACCGGATCCCTGGTGTCCGTGGACGGCGGACGTACGGCCTGAGCCACAGCCCAGCAGCACCACCCGGCCGGCCCGATCCGGCCGGTCCTGCCATCAGCGGAAAGGCATGAATCAGATGACGCACACAGCTTCACCGTGGTTCGCCCCGGCCTCGGCGATCCCCTCCTCCTGGCTGTACGAGTCCTTCCGGATCGCCAACGAGCGCGAGCGGGAGCACCCCGGCCAGATCAAGCTGCACGTGGGTGAGCCCGCCTTCGCCCCGCCGGACTCCGTCGCCAAGGAGTTCGTCGCCGCCGTCCTGGACGGCCGGGCCCGCTACATCGACGTGCAGGGGCTCCCGGAGCTCCGTGAGCGTCTCGCGGACAAGCTCGACACCGTCAACCGCATCGACACCGAGCCCTCCCGGCTCTTCGTCACCCCCGGGTCGTGCCAGGGGCTCAGCGCCCTGATGCGCTGTCTCGCCGGCTCGGGAGCGGAGATCCTGATGCCGGAGATCCACTGGCCCGTGCACCTGCAACAGGCCCTTCTCGCCGGATTCCGCCCGGTGTTCTACAAGCTCGACGAACACTTCGCGCCCGACCCCGAGTCGATCCGGCAGGTGGCCACCCCCGCGACAAGGGCGCTGCTGCTCAACACCCCCTCGAACCCCACCGGTGCGGTCGCCGGCCTCCCGCTGCAGCAGGCCCTGTACGAGATCGCCGACGAGCGGGGCTGGCAGATCATCAGCGACGAGGCCTACGAGGACTTCGCATTCTCCGGCCCCCACCTGTCGATCGCCGCCCTGGAGCGCGACCGCCCCGCGTCGCAGCGCATCGTCAACAGCGTCTTCACCTTCTCCAAGGGACCGGCGATGACCGGCTACCGGCTCGGCTACGTCGCGGTGTCGCGGCCAAAGACGGCCGCCGCCATGCGCACGGTCCAGGAGTCCTGCATCATCGCGCCCAACGCGCCCGTCCAGTACGCCGGACTGGCCGCCCTGGACGCGTCGGGAGCCCTCGCCGGCAACCACGACTTCGTACGGGGAAACCGGGACGCCGCGCTCGCCCCGCTGGTCGACGAAGGGCTGCTGCCCGCACTGCCCGGCGGCGGCTGGTACGCCATGGCCGACATCTCCTCCACCGGTCTGACCGGCGAGGAGTTCAGCGCCGAACTCATGCTCCGCCACGATGTCGTGGTGGTTCCCGGCAGCGGGTTCTCCGCACGGCCCGAATTCGCCCCGGACGGCACGATGCGACCGCTGAAGCCCGGCGGTGTCGCGTCCGGCCTGGTCCGGATCGCGTTCTGTGTCGAGCGTGAGCAACTCGTCACCGGGGTGGAACGTCTGGTCGCACTGGTCCGTGAGAAGAGGCAGCAGTGATACCCACCGAGGTGACCTACACCTCCTACCTGAAGCTCGACGAGCTGCTGACCCTCCAGCAACCGCGCACCACCGAGGAGGACGCGGACCTCACCACCGTGCTCTCCGAACAGTTCTTCATCGTCAGCCACCAGACCTGCGAACTGTGGCTGAAGCAGATCCTGGGCGACCTCGCCGCCGTGGAGGGCCAATTCCTGACGATGACCACCGCGGGCCTGGAGCGGTCCGTGGACCTGCTCTACCGGTCCAGCGAGCTGCTGCGCCTGCTGCACGAGCAGCTCATGGCGCTCGAACGGCTGCCGTTGGAGGACTTCGCCCAGTTCCGGCAGTACCTCGGCACGGCCAGCGGCGCCCAGTCCAGCCAGTCCCACGAACTGGAGCGGATACTCGGCAGCGCCAGCCGTTCCGGATCACTGTTCCTCGCCTTCCGTTCCGGGCTGGAGCGGATCGGCGCCGACTTGGAGGAGATCGTCGGGGCGGGTGTCGAGGCGGGCTCGTTCCACCGGGTCGTCGAGGCGATGCTCAGGGTCGGTAACGGCTACTTCCAGTGGAAGATCGGGCACGTGGGCCTGGTGATGAAGATGATGGGGGAACAGCGGGGCACCGCCGGCACCTCGGGGGCGGCGCATCTCCTGGGCCGCGCCACGATGCCGTTCACCGAACTCCACGAACTGCGCGGCAAGGTGCACGAGCGCCAGCGCCAGCAGGCGGGCTGACCGCTGCGGGAGCGGCCCCCCGGAACGCGCCCGCGGGCGCGTTCCGGGGCCGGCCGGATCAGGTGGCGCTCTCCAGGATGTAGCCCCGCCCCCACACGGTGCGCAGACTCAGCCGGACGCCGTCCAGCCGCTGGCGCAGCCGCATGATGTGCAGGTCTACCGCGTTGCTGGTGACCGTCTCGTTATGGATGCGGCCCAAGGCCTCCTTCAGCGTGTCCCGGCGGACGAGGCGGCCGAAGTCGGCCAGGAAACAGCGCATCATCTCGCTCTGCGCCTCGGACATGGGCATCGATTGTCCGCCGTAGTAGAGCACCCCCGTCGGATCCAGCGCGGGCCTTCCGGTGCGCTGCTGCAGGGTGTGGACGCGAGCCGCCAGGTCGAGGCGGGCCACCGGCGGGCGCACCCAGTCCTCGGTGGGGGAGATGTCGCCCGGCGGCGCCGTCTGGCCCTCCAAGACCAGCAGGCATGGCAGTCCCGCCTCGCGCAGCTGGTCCCGTTCCCGGCTCTGCACCGGCCAGCGCAGGAATCTGACTTCTTGTTCGTGAGGGAGCTTGGCCATGGTCGTGACCCCCGTTTCCCGTGACAAGTGACAGCTGGTGGTCGAGGACCTGCGGCATCGCCGGCACATGCGCGCGTCCCTCCGGCGGCGCCGCCGGGGGGACGCCCGACGGGGCCGCCGGAGCTGGTCCGGGACGCTCACGAAAGGTTCTGCTGCCGGGCTTCGACGCCGGTTCCCGCATGACGTGGTCACCGGCCCCCGTGATCCCGATCTTGCCGGGTCCCGATTCCAAATCAATTCCAGGTGGATTCCGCTCCGGCGAGGACTCGATTCCCCTTCGAAGCGTGCCGCGTGCTCCCCGCGACGGACACGGCGGGGGCGGCGAAAGAACCACGACATAGAGGCGTGGGGCCGCCCGGCGATCGGCAAGATCCCGCATGGAACCGACCGCCCCGACAGCTGACCGCGGTCATGATCAGGAGCATGCGATGACGAACGAGAACAGCACACCGAGCCGCCGGGTCGCCGTCGTCGGCGCCGGCATCACCGGACCCCTGCTCTCCCTGTGCCTGGTGAGGCTGGGTTTCGAGGTGAACCTGTACGAGGCCTACGTGCGCCGGGCGCGGGACGTCGGCTCGTTCCTCAACCTCGCTCCGAACGGGCGGGCCGTACTGGAGCGCCTGGGTCTGGCCGACCGGATCCTCGAACAGGGCACCGTGGCGGGCTCCATCAGCTTCGCCAACCACAAGGGCCGGGAGCTCGTGCAGAACCCGGAGCGCACCACCAACATCATGCGCGGCGAGCTCAGCGGCGCCCTGCGCGAGGCGGCGACCGACGGCGGGGTGAAACTGCACACGGCCAAGCGCCTCGTCGCACTGGAGGAGAGCGGCGACCGCGGCTGGCGCCTCGGCTTCGAGGACGGCGCGCACACCGAGGCCGACATCGTGCTCGGCTGCGACGGCGTGAACTCCACCACGCGCCGCCTGCTGCTTCCCCACGCGCCGCGGCCCACCTACACGGAGGTGGTCGGCTCCGGGGGCAGGTCGCAGATCGGTGCCGCGGAACTCCCCGTGGACGGCCGGTTCCACATGATCTTCGGCCTGCGTGGCTTCTTCGGGTACCAGGTGATGTCGCCCGGTGTCGTGTGGTGGTTCGAGAACCACCAGGAGACCCGTGAACGCAGCTTCGCCGAACTCGCCGAGATCGACGACGCGCACTGGGTGGCCGGGCTGGCCGACCGGCACCGCCCCGACCCCGCCGTGATCGGGCGCATCCTGAACGCCTCCACCGGACCGGTCGGCCGGTGGCCGGTCCACGAGATGCCGCCCCTGGACACCTGGCACCGGGGGAGCGCCGCGGTGCTGGGGGACGCCGCGCATGCGGTGGCCCCGCACCTGGGGGCGGGCGCCGCGCTCGGCATGGAGGACGCATACGAACTCGCCCTGGCACTGCACGAACACCCGACCGTGCCGCAGGCGTTCACCGCGTTCGAGGAGTCCCGGCGGGACCGGGTCGCCGCGATGGCGAAGCAGGCCCGGCAGACGGGGGCGGTGATGACCCCCGATCGGTGGATCACCCGGGTGATACGCGATCTGATGTTGCCGATGGCCATCAGGCAGGGGGTGCGCAAGGGCACCGAGGCCTATTCCTACCGGCCTTCGCCGTGGCCCGTGCGGGTCGACTGAGACGCATGCGGGCGCAGCAGACCTCAGGTCCTCCTGCTGCCGCCCCTCGCGGGGGCCGACCCCGCGAGGGGCGGTGCGGGAAGCATCGAGGGGCTGCTGACGGCTGTCGACCGCCGGGCCGGTGTTTCAGCGCAGCTCGCCGGTGACGATCCACAGGTGACCGAACGGGTCGCGCAGGCGTCCCTCCCTTTTGCCGTACGGGCGGTTCTCCACCGGTACGACCACGGTGCCGCCTCCGGCGACCATCCGCTCGGCGACCACGTCCTGGTCGGTGAACTCCGCCTCCAGGAGGACCGGGGAGCCGCCGACGTCGTCGGGCGAGAGCCAGCCCCACTCGGGCACTGCCGGGGACAGCGAGAGCGGGGAACCGCCGATCTGCAGGACGACGACCATCACGCGGCCGCTGTCGTCCTGCGCGCGGAAGACCTCCTTGGCGCCCATGGCCTTGTGGTAGTAGGTCGCGGCGGTGTCGGGGTCCGGAACGATCAACCGTGGCGTCAGACTCATGAGTTGACTCTATATTCCCCCGCGGCGGCTCGCAGGAGTGATTCGCTCAGTTCGAGCCACGTCCTGCGGACGCCCACCCTGCAGATGGCGGTGAAGGACTGACGGCGTTGCCGGCCTGCACCTGTCCGGCTCGAACCCGGCGGTGGACCACGATCGCGTGCCCGAGGACCTGTCGGTGGCCGAGCAGAAGACGGTCGAAGACGCCAAGAGGTTCCACGCTCAGGAGGCGCCTACTCCACCACACCACGCGGGCCCCTCCACCGCTTCGAACTTGCCGGGAACGCTCGCCGGGACCGGGTTGGAGAGTTCGATGTACTGCTCGCCGACGGTGGGCGATGCCATGCCGGCCTCCATCTGTCGCGTGATCGGCGTCGCCCGTCGCTGTGCGGCGGACGCCTACTGACGATCATGACGCGGCTTCACCTGGCCGCCCGGCAGCCTCGCCCCCGAACCAGATCGGATCGAGTGCTCTGCGGGCAACGGAGCAGGTGCGGGCCCGCTTCGAGCGCGAACGGCAGGGGGTGGTGGCGAAGGTCGAGCGGCTCCGCTGACCGTACGGGGTTTGGCCACGCTTCTTCGGCGGGGGCCGGCGGCGCACCCCAGCCCTGCGGCTGCGGCGGGTAGGGGCCGGGTTGCTGCTGCCCGTACCCCCCGAAGGGCTGCTGCCCGTACGGCGGCTGACCACCGGCGGCCGGAGGCTGACCGTACGGTGCCGGGCCCTGGGGCTGACCGTACGGACCCGGCGTCTGGGGCTGTCCGTAGACGTTCGGTGGCTGCTGACCATAGGGACTCTGCGGTGGCGTGGACATGCCAGAACCGTGCTCCAGCCGTGTGACGCCCGGCCTCAGCCCTCCCCGCCCGCCCGATCCTCGACGGCCGTCCCCTCCTCGAGGGCCGCGTGTATCTCGGCGACCCGCTCCCGCTCCTCCGCCGCGAACCGCTCGGCGTCGAGCCGCTCGGCGATCTCCTCGTCCTGGTTCATGAGCA
>NZ_JBVIVK010000029.1:0-70147 GCF_055595715.1 Streptomyces sp. NPDC040410 | reverse complement strand
TTAGTTGCACTCGCGTCACGTAAAAGGTCTACCGGTCCAGGCCCCACCATGAAGGCGAATCCCGCAGATCGATCACGACTCGATACGCTCCCTAGTGCTCATGGCCGTACAGCTGTGGGTGGTCTCGCGCGGCTCCTCGCCGTAAGTCCGCTGTCAGCAGCGGCATTTCAACTCGGGCGCGGGGAGATAGTGAGTTTCTTCGAGCTGGCCACCGATCGGGTGACGGTCCACAAGCGCAACGAGCGAGGCCCCGAGCTGTTGATCGAGATGTCTGACGTCTCGACCACGTTGCTCGGGGGCTTCGTTAGTTATCTATCCTGCCGCACTATACCTGCCGCATACACTTCGTGGAGTGGTCACCATGCTCGTCGTCACCCGTGAGGAGGACCGGCGCTGCAAGCTCCGCCCGTCTCAGGCGTGGGCGGTGGACTTGCTGATCCCGAGCCCGGCAGCGATCTTCGCCAGGGTGGTGTGTTAGCTCAGGCACACCAGTGCCACCATCGCGCGCGCCGGGCCTGCTGAAGGTCCTGCTCGAGGCTGATGTGGACTTCGTCCTGCGGGCAGCCCTGCGGCGCGGCGTCGTGGGGGAGTTGCTCGGTCAGACGGCAGTCACACCGTGAAGGGTTCGCTGGTAGTCGGTGAGCTCGTGTGCTTTCTGCTGCTCGATGGATTCCAGGACTTCATCCGGGCTCATGCCGCATCGAGCCCAGGTGATCCCGACGTCGGCGCCGATGAGCATGGCGCGGTCGCCGACCCTGATGGGCCGAATGATCTGGTTGTGCAGCCGGGCAGCGAGGTCTTGAGCGCCGGGCTGGGTGATGTCGTCGGCGAGGACGACGAAATCGTCGCCGCCAAGCCTCGCGACGGTATCGCCGTCGCGTGTGCCATGGCCGAGCCGCCGGGCAATCTCGATCAGTACAGAGTCGCCGGTGCTGCGCCCGAAGCGGGCGTTGATCTGCTCAAAGCCGTCCAGGCCGAAGTGGATAACGGCCAGACCCGTGCTCGTAGTACCGCTCCCGCCGCTGGGCGCGCCGGCGTGAAGGTGTCCGGGTTTGACGGGGGGCGTCCCGCCCGTTGATGAGGCTTTGTGCACTGCACCGCACAGCCGGGCTGACAGACGGAAGCGCAGCTCGGCGGAATTGGGCAGTCCGGTCAGCGGGTCGTGCGAAGCGCGCTGGTCGAGGCACAGTTCGTCACGCCTGCGTTCGTCGATGTCTTCGACGTAGGTGATCACGAACCAGTTGTCTCCCTCTTGGACGACGGAACTGTCCAGCGAGACCCACAGGTAGCTTCCATCCCGCCGTCCCAGCCGCAGCTCGGCCCGCCCGCCGTGCATCGAGGTCTGCCTGAGCACCTCGATGTCGCCGGGATGGACGAGGTCACAAAAGGCATAGCGGCGCATCGCGGAAGCGGGACGGCCGAGCAGCCGGCACAGGGCGTCGTTGGTACGTAGGATCCGGCCGGAGTAGTCATCGGTCTTCTCGGAGACGGCCAGCCCGGACGGTGCGTTGGCCGTCGCCTCCCGCAAGAAGGCCCCGTCACCGACCTGCAGCGCCTGCTGCTCCTGCTCAAGCCGGCCGAGCGCGCGCTGCATGTTGGCCCGCAGACGCGCGTTATTGATCGCAGTAGCCGCCTGGAACGCGTACATCTGCAACGCCTCACGCCCCCACGCGCCCGGCCGCCGGCCGTTGCGCGGCCGGTCCACCGAGAGCACGCCGATCAGCTCACCGTCCGAGCTGTCCGGCGTGCCCGACGTGTAGAGGGGCGCGAACAGCCGGTCGGAGGGGTGCCATTCGTCCCCGAAGCGCGGCGCGGGCCCGCCGGCATGGCACTGGGAGACATCGTCGCCTGGAACCTGGCCCTCGGAGTGCGGGATGAAGACCAGGTCGCCCCAGCGCTCACCCATGGACAGGCGGCGTTCCCAGGATGCACGCGGGCTGACACGGCCGATGATCAGCGCCTCGGCGGCGGGACTGCCGGCGAAGGCGGCGACGACGAGGTCGCCGTCGGGGCGGACCAGGTTGACGCACGCCAGCTCGTAGCCGAGACCGCCCACCACGCCGTCGGCAACGGTCTGCAGCGTGTCGGCCAGGCTGCGGGCCGTGTTCATATCGGCCATGACCTGGTGCAGTTGTCGCAGGGTCGCAAGGCGCACGTACGGCTCCGACTCGGTCTGCACGCCTGACGCCTCTTTGCGCTCTGCCTCGGGAGCCACCGGGGCCAGCCGGACGGGATCGAGGACAACACCTGCACCAGCTTCCCGGCCACCGGCCGAGGCTTCGCGCCGGGCAGCCCCCAGCCCGCTGGCCGGCACACAACCCGGTGCAGGGCCGGTCTCATCCGTTTCACAGGGCGGCTGAGATGCTGCGCGGACTCCCCGGCAGATGCTCTCCAGCACGGCTGCTGCCCCTGGGATTCCCTGGCCGACAGCCTTGCGGAGCCAGTGCTCGGCTTCCTCCGGATCGCCTTCCGGGTCCAGGAGGATCTGCATCCCCTGCGCATAAGCCGCGTACCCGAGTTCCAGCCGCTCCGCGACCCGAGCGAGCGCGTTCCTCTTGCTCTCCGGCAGCCGGGCCGCGCGGGCCATGACCGCATCGAAACCCGCATCGAGTTCCTCCTCGGTGAACTCGCGACGATCGTTGCTGCGCGTCATTCGTGCACCTCTTCCGGCTTGACCGCGAGCTCATAGGAGTGCAGGTGAAGTGATTTCCTTAGCTGCTCGCGTGCGCGGCCGAGGTTCTTCTTCACCGTGTTGGCACTGATGGCCATGAGCTGTGCGGTCTCTTCCACCGTGAGCTCGTCGAGGTAGTGGAAGTGCAAGGCCTCCCGCTGCCGCCGGGGCAGACCAGCCAGAGCCTCCATCAGGTCAATGTTCCTGCAGACCCCTTCATCGTCGATCGCGTAGTGGGTTCCTGCCACTGCGTCAGCGAGCAGCGCCAAGTCCTCGCCCTCAACAAGCGCTTCATGAATCCTGCCGCGCCGCCGCCAGTAATCGGCGACCCGGTAGCGGGCGATGGGACAGAGAATCAACCGAGGGGTGGCGAAGTTCCCGATGTGCTCCTCGAACCGCGAGAAGAAGATCGACCAGGTTTCCTGGCACACATCCTCGGCGTCTTGGCGGCTTGCAGGGATCCGGCGCTGGACGAACCTCCATAAATACGGGTGATGTTCGTGATAGACCGCCCGCATGCGCACCGCGTGCACCCCGCCGGCCCCCGGCAAGTCCAAGCCCCTACCTTCATACGAGCTCCTCACCGCGACGAATCACCCCCAGTACCGGATCGCCGACCGTGCTCCCCATCACCGACCACCGGTTCGGACACACCGACATCGAGCGCCCACACGCTCTCCTGGGTACGAACACGAACCTGTGCAGACCCGCCACTGCCGGCCACCACGGCTGCCACCTCCGCCAAGGCCTGCCGCTGCTCTCGCATGAGCGCCACGCGCCCGCGGATCCGGAGCGCGAGCGCGGCCAGCGCGGCCAGCCCGCTGACCGCTGACGCAACCTCAGCGGGTCCTACTGACTCAAGCACCCCGGACCTCACAATCGTTCCTGAACGGTGTCCCCCTCTTCATCGTTCACAGCAGGCCTTGCCGGGTACTGCAGCGACCAAGATTCTTTTCAGAGCATGGACACGGTCTGTCCCAAGGCAACGACGAGCGGGACCATTCCCGCTGCAGCAGGGGAACAAGTATGGCCGGGGATACGGTATTTGGGAGCATGAAGCCCGTCCTTCGGCAGAAGGGACGGCTCGGCTCCAGCGTGGCGCCCGCTCTCAGTTTGGGCATGCCGCGGCCGAACGCCGGCGCGACGAATTCTCCGGACCCGCGCCCAAACACGGAACCTCTTGTCCGGGGGAGTGGAACCGCAAAGCGGGCCACACACTGGGGGCAAGCCCCACACGCTTCCTGGCTCCACTGTGCCGCGGACGGCGGTTACTTCGCCAGCGCGGCACGTGCTGGGGCACCATGGCAAGCGGTGGCCCGCCGCTTTCCCCCGTAGCGGCGGGCCCCATCTTGCTCAGCGGGCGAGGATGGTCTTACGCGCTAGGCCGAACTCAGGGCGGCGGGTGGGAGTTGATCCAGGAGAGACCTCCGAGGTCGAGGTGCTGTCGGGCGCGGGTGACGGCGACTTAGGCGAGGCGTGCGTCGGTGTCGCTGACGGGTTCCGGGATAGGGCGTCCTTGGTTGTCCTGCTGGTTGGTGTCCTTGGGCGGTGGAAAGTCGTTGCCGATTCTGACGGTGGGCCATTCGCGGCCTTTCGCCGTGTGGGCGGTGGAGACGACCGCGTCAGCCTGCTGCTCATCGATGAGCTGGTCGACGGCGGCGAGGATGGCTTCGGCACCGTGGCTGTCGACAAGGTCGACGAACGGCTGAACGTCGCGTCCCGCCGGATCGTGCGCGGCGTAGTCCTGCAGTTCACCCCAGGAGTCGGGCTGGACGGTAGAGGCGCCGGTGTACAGCGCAGGCAGATATCTGCGAAACAGTCCGGCCGGGCAGCGGACCTGGTAGTGACGCCCGGACGAAGGCCGTCACTCTCCCCGTACGGACGCCTGGAGCGTATGGCCCCGTCAGGGCCTGGCGGTGACCTGCTCCAGTGACCAGCCGTCGTTCTCGGTGGCGTCGATCACCAGCGCGGTCTGCACCAGGTTGGCCAGCTCGATCGCCGCCTCAAAGCGAGCCACGAACACTGCTTCGTCACCGTTCTCGTTGCTGGGAAGTTCGTCGTAGCCGGGGATCACTGCGGACAGCAGCGGACACCGCGTCGGCGTACATGGCCAGCTCCCCGCCCTCAAAGGTGAGCACGTATCGCCATCCGTCGTCGCCGCCAGGGCGGGCCGGGCCGTCCGCCGGCAGCTGACCTCGGCGGGAGAGCGCTGAGTTCGGGACAGTTACCGCTCCCGGACGGCGTAGGTCAAATGCGTCACCCTCGGGGAGGGCTCCGCGCGGACCTGCTCCAGCGCCACACGGCTGGCGTCCACGCCCTCGAACAGGCGGATTCCGGAGCCGAACAGCACGGGTGAGAGCGCGATCGAGAACTCGTCGATCAGGCCGGCGTTCACGTACTCCAGGATCGTTGCGCCGCCGCCCGCGATGCGGACGTCCCGGTCGCCGGCGGCCTCGCGGGCCTGGTCGAGGGCGGACTCGATGCCGTCGTTGACGAAGTGGAACGTGGTCCCGCCCGGCCGCTCCCAGGGGTCACGCTTGGTGTGCGTCACGACGAAGACCGGCGTGTGGAACGGCGCATCCTCCGGCCACATCTGCTCGCCGGCGTCGAACATGCGCTTGCCCATCACGCTCGCGCCGGTGCGCTCGAACGTCTCCCGCGCGATGTCGTTGTCGCGCCCTTCCTCGCCGCCCTCGCCGAGCTTCAGGTTCTCCCGGAAGAACTGCAGCGGGAACATCCACCGCTGCAGTTCCATCCACTGCTGCCCCATCAAGTCCCCAAGGGACTCGGGCGCGATGAAACCGTCCAGCGACATCGACACGCTGAAGAACACCTTCCCGGCCATCAGTCCTCAACTCCCTTCCGAACGATCTCGGTGACGTATGCAGCCAGGTTGCTCAGGGTCTGCTGGCCGCCCTCGATCGCGTGGTACTTCTCGACCGCCTCGTCGCGCTGCTCCTTGGTGGGGAACACCGTGTGCATCTCGATCCGGGTCGCCGTGCCGTCGGGCTCGAACGTCAGGACCGACTCGAAGGCGTTCGGGTCATCGCGGGTCTCACCGTGGAGCATCGCGATCCGTTCCGGTGGGGCGAGCTCGGTCCAGGTGATCCACTCTTGGTAGTCCGTCCCGTCCGGTCCGTGCATCACGAAGTCCCACTCTCCGCCGACGCGGAACTCGAACGTCCGCGTGGTGGTGGTGAACCCTTCCGGTCCCCACCATCGCGACAGGTGTCGAACGTCGGTGAACGCCTCGAACACCAGCCCGCGTGGGGCCTCGATGATCCGGGAGATGACGATCTCGCGGTCGGCTGTCGCCGACTGCGCTGGCGTTCCTTGTTCTGTCGTGCTCATCAGCTAGTCCGCTTTCCTTGTCTGCTTCAGGTCCTGCACGTAGGCGTCCAGTCGGTTGAAGCTCTCGTTCCAGAACTGCTCGAAACCGCCGGTCCACTCGTGGACGGGCCGCAGCCCGCTGGCGTCAAGGCCGTACAGGCGCTGCTTGCCTGCCTTGCGGTCGCGCACCAGCCCGACCTCCCGGAGCACCCGCAGATGTTTGGACGCCCCCGGCTGGGTCATCCCCAACTCCTGGGCCAACTCGGTCACCGACCGCTCACCAGCCCGCAGCAGCACCAGGATCTCCCGGCGCTGCGGCTCGGCGATCGCGTTGAAGACGTCCGACGTCGTCGCTGCTCGTGCCATGGTGCGATCATATGCCGATATCGGTATGCGTCAAGATCCCTGCGATCGGCGCGACTGACCTGGTCCAGGCGGAACCGTCACGCTTCGCGTTCGCAGAAGTGCGCGCGGTCTCGACGGCCTCCGGGTAGGCCTGGGTCTTCTCGTGCTCGGCCAGTGCCCGGTAGATGCTGGAGAGGCTGGGGCTCTGTCCCTTGCGGCGGCCGGTGGGGATGAGGAGGTCGGGCTCGATGTCCTCGACGGTCTCGCCGTTCGCGCGGCGGCGGAGCACGGTGTGGAGCATGTCGACGGTGATGACCGGGGGCCGGCCGCCGTGGTTTCCCTTGCGGGCTGCGGCGTCCAGCCCTTCGAGTGTGGACTCCCGGATGTTCTCTCGCTCCGTCTCCGCCATAGCTGCGAAGAACCCGAACAGCAGACGGCCCGGCCCGCTGGGGTCGTACATCCCCTGGAGGGGGCCGGCAAGCATTTCCAGGACCAGGCCGTGGGCGGTGAGGTGGTCGGCCAGCGCGGCCAGCTCTGCGGCGTCGCGACGTCGCCCGCCATCTCCTCAGGCGCCTCAACCGCGACGGACGCGGTACGCGAGTGGAGATCCACCCGCTCAACCAGTCCCAGGTGCCGCAGCCGCTGCAGCGCGTGGTGGAGTACCTGAACGTACGCCGCTGGGACCGCATCGTCGGCTCATGGGCGGCTGGCGACCACCAGAGCCTCGATGCCGCGTGGCAGGACACGATCGTCGACCTCGGCTCGCTACGAGTACGTCACCAACGGCGGCTTCGCCGCATAGCGACCCTGCGTCGGCTGGTGGTCTTCGGTGCCTGCTGTTATGGCGTACGGTGGGGGCTACCGACGCGGGGTGGAGCAGCTCGGTAGCTCGCTGGGCTCATAACCCAGAGGTCGCAGGTTCAAATCCTGTCCCCGCTACTGCTGAAGAGGGCCCGGATCCACGCCATCCGGGCCCTCTCGCACTCCCTGGGACCCGACCGGCTGGGGCGGGGCGATGCTTTGGCCTGGCGGGCACGATTCGCGCTGGAGCGCGCGACGTCCTTCCAGCGAAAAGGCCCGGGGCTTCTGGCACACGCATCAGCACGGGTAGGGACTGCCTCCGCCCACCGGGCGGACCAGTCCCTACCCGTGTGTGCGGGCCGTCAGGGTGCGTGAAGCCGTGGACGAAGGAGTGCTGCGCAGCGGACAGCACCCGCTCGCCAGCACGGCCGCCTGTCCGGACTCCTCACCGCCCCCGCCACCGTGACCGCCGCCCTCGCCCCCTGGGTCGGCGCAGCCCTCGCAAGATCATTGGGCGGGTACCACAGACTTTTCCTCGCCCTCGCCGCCATCTCCGTCCTGGCAGCTGTCCTCGCATTCGCCTCCGGACGTTCAACAACCGGCACGGGGGAGAACGACTCTCTCGGGCTGCCGGCCTGAGTCGTCGGACTGCCGGTGCGAGCGGTTCGCTGTTCCTGGTGGCCGAGAGTGCGACGCGGGATGGACTCGATCTCCGAGCGGAGATTCAGCACACGTGCAATGGGGGCCGGGAGCTCAGTATCGGGGCGAGGGCAGCCGGGGACAGTTGCTCGGAGGCCGAGAAGGATGAGCACTTGGCTTCTCCGTAGCCGCTCAGCGCGTGGAGAGAAGTGTTCGTGGTCGCGGGCGAGTGAAACGCCCAGCAGGTGTGGAAGTCGTCGTTGTCGTTCAGGCCCGGAATTTGAGGACTGCCTCGACGCCTTTGAGACCCCCCGCAGCTGTCGGTGATGTCGAGTCGGCCGCCCACGATGTGGCGGCAGGTGCCTTCGGTCGCGCCGGTGCCGATCGGCCAGCCCGCCGCCAGGGCGGTCTCGTGGCGGAGCTGGCCGAGGAGCCCGGTGAGGTAGTGGAGTAGGCGTCGGCTCCCTCACGCCGGGTGCCGTGCCGCCCGTCCGGTCGGCCTGAGCGGTGATCTCGGTGGCGGCGCGAGCGGCTGGCCGTGGGTGTGTGGTCGTCGGCAACCCGGGTTTCAGCCGCCGAGGGGCCGGGCTGGTGAAAGCAGTGAGCCGCCGCGTCCCAGATGTCAGTGTGTCTATGGCCAGGTGGAAACGAGGAGCGCGGTGCAGGCGATGCCGAGGGAGAGCGCGCTGGCGAAGGCGATTCCTGCGCGGGTGATGGCTGCGGGGATGGTCGCGTTGTCCCAGCGGGCCAGCGCGGCGGCAGTGATGCCTGCGGCCAGGGCGAGCGTGAGAACGATGGCGAGTAGGACCAGCACGATCGTGGATCGGGGGGACACGCGTAATACCGCCTGTGACTCGGGTTGTCGGTTCCTCGGATGCAGTTCCACGATTTCCCGGCGCGCGCTGGTGGACGAGCGGTTGGATGTTGTTGCAGAGATAAGCCGTGGGTTGTGGCAGAACAATAGGCAAGGGAGGGCTGCGCTTTGGGGGAGCGGACTCGTGCCGGGCGCCCGTGGATGCCGGCGCGCGGTTCATGCGCGGAGATCAACGAACTCGTCGGAACGCTCCGCTCGTGGTTGGACACGGCAGGGGTGCCCGTGGCCCACCTTCATCAGCGCCTGACGGCCGAACACTTCGTTGGTGGCCAGGTTCCGTCGCTGACCAAGCTCCGTAAGCAACTGGCGGGCGAGGGCCTGTCGTGGGATCTGGTGGAAGCTGTGGCTGACGTCTGCTACCCCGACGAGGACAGCGAGACAGCCGGCCAGCGACTGGTCCCCCTGCAAAGATTATGGCGTCTGGCGCAGACTGCGCCGACGGCCACCGACGGCAGCGGCCCGCAGGTAACCGCGCGGGAGGTGCTGGAGGTTCAGCGTCAGGCCATCACCGCCTACGAGGAACTCAACCGTGCCCGTCGGGCCTTCGAGGCCAGCGAGCAGGGACGGCAGCAGGCCCTGCAGATCGCCACCATCCTCTTCGGCATGCTCGGCCAAGCCCAGGCGAAGGTTCTGGAACTCACCCGCCGTGTCGACGCACTGAGGAGTTCCACACTGCAGGCCCCGGCTGATGTCGAGCGCCTCGAACAGACACGACGACGGGCCGAGAGCCAGGAACTGGAACTGCGCACGCAATTGACCCGTGCCGACGGCGACCGGCAACGGGCACAGGCGGTCGCCGATCACGCAGCACGGCGGATCCAGGAACTGGAAACCGAGCTTGAGGCCCTTAAAGCGAAGACGACGACCTCAGCCCAGTCTGACGGCGGCGCCAGACTGCTGCCCGCTCCGCTCACGCCGCCAGCACCTGAAGAGGCCGGGCTCGACGCCGTAGACGATGCGCTGGAGAAGGTGCGTGTCGCACTGGATTTGGAGCACGACGCCGTACAGGAAGCCGCAGAGGATCTCGGCATGAATGTCGCCGAGGCCGCCAAGGACGGTCGCAGTGGCCGCACGATTCCCGGCCAGACCGTCGGGGACACATCGACGCCGGCTGCAGACAGCACGCGAGCCCAGCCGCAAGACGGCGGTCCATTGTTGGCAACAACCGCACACAACCCCGTGACCATGCCATTCGAGCCGGGCGAGCTGGCCGGCGGACCCGTGCCATCGCTGGACCGTATGCGGCTCGCCTCCGCCGCCACAGAGCGCATCGCCGCCGGCATCAACGTCGAGGAAGTCGTGACAGGCCTCGGCGGTGCAGCGGTGCCGGAGTTCGCCGACGGAATTTTCATCTACCTCAGAGAGCCACTGCAGGACTACGAATCGTCGTTTCTGGGCGATGTGCGCCTCGCTCACCGCCAGAACGCACTCAGGTCAGCGGCTCTCCTCCCGCTGCCGTCGGCACCCGAGGAACTCACCGTGCCGAAAGGCAGCCCCCTGGCCGAGATCCTCAGCAGCGTGCGCCCCGTCACCGTCAACGATGCTCTCTCCCGCGCTGCCCTGGCAGACGTCACCGCCGGCCTTCTCCCGGCCCAGGCCAGCGTGATCATCGCTCCCCTGCAGAGCAAGAGACAGTTGCTCGGATTCGCCATGTTCCTCCGTCACCATCCGCCGCCATACGACGAGGCGGACCTGCTCGTCGCGGCACAGATGGCCACGCATACCGCTCTCGGCATCGACCGGGCACTCCTGGTCCGAAGCCAGGCCGTCGCCATGGATGAACTGCAGCGCACCATGCTGCCTGCAAGCCTCGCCCAGCCCACCGGCATCCGACTGGCCAGCCGCTATCTGCCAGCCACCGAAACCGCACGCGTCGGCGGCGACTGGTACGACTCCATCCCCCTGCCTGGCAGCCGAGCCGCCCTGGTCATCGGCGATGTCATGGGCCACGCCACTGTGTCCGCCGCCATCATGGGCCAGTTGCGCACCTCACTGCAGACCTTGGCCGGCCTCGACCTGCTGCCCCACGAGGTCCTGCACCACCTCGACGAGCAGGCCCAGCGCCTGGGCGGGAACCATCTCGCGACCTGCCTGTACGCCGTCTACGACCCGGTATCACACCGCCTCACCATCGCCAACGCCGGACATCCCCCGCCGGTCCTGCTGCACCTGGGTGGCAAGGCCGAGGTGCTGCAGGTAATGCCCGGCACCCCTATTGGTGTGGGCGGCGTGGATTATGAGGTCATCGAAGTGGACGCCCCCGTCGGCGCCACCCTCCTGATGTACACCGACGGTCTGGTGGAATCGCGGACCCGAGACGCGTGGGAAGGGGTAGAACAGCTGTGTGAACAAGTGGCTGCAGGCCGTCCGGCCAACGCCAACCAGGAACCATGGGAGTTGGAGGCACTCTGCGACAACGTGATCGACGCCCTTGTCGGACCAAGCGAGAGAGTCCGAGGAGACGATGTGGCATTGCTCGCTGCCCGCTTCGAGGGCATCGAGCCGGGCGACGTCGCCTTCTGGCTCCTCGACGCGAAGGACACGGCCCCCCGCAAGGCGCGACACCTCGCACGGCGCGCGCTGTCGCGCTGGGGACTGGAAGAGCTAATAGATCCGGTGGAACTGCTCGTCAGTGAGATCGTGACCAACGCCGTGCATCACACCTCCCAGCGCGTCACCCTGCGGCTGCTACGAACGGACGTATTGCGGTGCGAAGTTGTCGACGACGAGCCGAGCCTGCCCAGAGCCCGTCAGCCCAACAGCACGGACGAGACCGGCCGTGGGCTTTATGTGGTCAACCGGATAGCCAGACGCTGGGGAGTCAGCAGGCTCTCCACGGGCAAAGTGGTCTGGTTCGAGCTGGCCCTGCCCGATGAACCGCGGCAAGGGGCACCTATCGAAGCCCTCCCCAGCCTTGCCGGAACTGACAGCTCGTCCGATGCCAGCCAGGATCAGTGAACGACAGAACTCCGTCGCACCAGTTCCTGACCTGTACAACGCCCCGGCCTGCCGCAGACAGGTCACCGAGCCGACGGCGCGGAGCGTGCTGCGGGGCCTGCGCCGCGGCTCAGTCGGCCCACGCGGCGTGTCCGCAGACTACGACCCAGGTGTTCGAGTAAACGGCGGTGGTTCTGCCATGCGAGCGGCGATATAGCACTGTGGCAAGGATCGGGCGCGTTTTGGAACGTTTGGACGAGGCGGCCGTGCCCCATCGGGTGGGATAGTCGGGGCCGCCGGGTGCGGCTGAAGTCGGATGAGGCAGGGTGAACGGCATGGCCAGCCCGTCGGTGGGCACATCGGTACGCGCAGCCTCCGCGGCCGTGCTGGATCCTGCCGCGCTGTCTGTCTCGCTCCAGCTGATGGGCAGCCAGGCGCTGCTGTTCTACCGCCTTGACGAACAAGAATGCGCACGCCGCGCCCGCGTCTCAGCGGCCCGTCTGGACAGTCTCGATGTGCTGCAGACTCTTCTGGAGCTGCCCGTCGACGAGCCCGTCGGCCTCGCCTCGCTGCCCGCACGGCTGCGTTCGGCGGTACGGCGGCTTCCGGCTGCCGCCGCCGAGGCCGACCGCCGTGAGGTCACCCGGCGCGCGGTGCGGCCGCTCACCATTGATCTTGCCGTGGTGCGGGCAAGCGCCGCGGGCTGGCGCGTAGGACTCGAACAAGCCGGCCGTTTCGCCCCCTTCTGCCGGCGCGCCCTGCTGCTGGACAGCGCTCCACCGGTGGCTGAGGAGATGCTGATGGAAGCCGCCTAAATTGATCTTGCTTAGACGTCATCTCATTTGGCTAGTCGGCGGTAGCAGATGAGTGTGCAGGCGATGCTGGTGAAGGCGAGGAAGTGCTCGGCTTTGCGCTCGTAGCGGCGGTGCAGTCGGCGGCATCCGGCGAGCCAGGACATCGTGCGTTCTACGGTCCAACGATGGCGGCCCAGGCGGGTCGAGGACTCGATGCCCTTGCGGGCGATGCGGTGTCTGATGCCCCGCTTGCGTACCCATCGCCGCAGGTGGTCGTAGTCGTATCCCTTGTCGGCGTGGAGCTTGGCCGGCCTACGCCGTCGGCGTCCGCGCCGGGATCGGATCGGCGGTATGCCCTTCACCAGCGGGATCAGCGCCTGGCTGTCGTGCAGGTTCGCCCCGGAGATCCCGACGGATAGGGGCAGACCGGTCCGCTCGGTGATCAAGTGAATCTTCGAACCATACTTGCCCCGGTCGACAGACATCCCACGCGTTTACTTCGTCAAGCGGCCTGCGCGGGGAGGTCTGCCACAGGCTGGCTGGCGAAGGCCTTCGTCTCGTCGTAGTGCTCTCCGCGTTGGAGGCAGTGGAAGAGCATTCCCATGAAGCGGTTGAAGAGGTTGCGCTGGGCAGCGACGTGGCGGTCACCAGCTGCTTTGCGGCGGTCGTAGTGAGCTCTGGCGCCCGGTGAGCTGGTCAGAGAGGCGAATGCCCACACATAGCCGACGGCGGCAAGCCGCTGATTCTTGACCCGGCGGCTCATCACTGTGCAGCTCTTGCCGCTCGCCCGGGTGACCGGTGTACTGCCGGCATAGGCCTTCAAAGATCCGGCGGTCGCAAACCTGGCCCGGTCGTCGCCGATCTCGGCAAGGACCCGGGCGCCGGTTAAGGACCCCAGGCCCGGAAAGCTGGAGATGATGGGAGCGTCGGGGTGCTGTTCGAAGGCCTCCCTGGTGGCGGCTTCGAGCTGGTCGGCGTTGGTGCAGGCGGCTTCCAGCCGCCGCAGCAGGGCCGTGGTCTGCCAGCCGAAGGCCTCCTCCACCTGGGGGAGCTGGTGGAGGTATTCGCGGTGGAGTACCTCGTGGAGCCGGTCGGCCTCGGCTTCGATGCCGCGCTGGCGCCCGGCTTGCTTCAGCAGCGACCGGAGACGTCGGCGCGTGAGACGGGCCGCCGCTGCCGGCGTCGGGGCCGCGGCCAAGATGGTCTGGGCCTCGGGCGAGCAGATGCCCTCGCGCTTGTCGGCGAAGGCGGAAAGGATCGCCGGGTAGAACTCTCGCAGTTGGGAGCGGAGCTTGGTTGTGTGCTTGGGCCCGGTCCCAGACCGCGTCCTGCTGGGCCCGTGCCAGCACCGCGATTGCCTGGGCCAGCTCGGAATCCTTCGGCAGAGGTCGGTGGGCGGCCATGTCGGTCCGCAAGATGTTCGCCAGGGCAGCAGCGTCGATGGCGTCCGACTTCTTCCTCGCGACGGAGTGCCGATCTCGATAGCGGGCCACCGCCAGCGGATTGATCGCGAACACTGAACGTCCCGTCGCGCGCAGGCAGGCGACCAGTAGCCCCCGGGACGTCTCGATTGCGACCGGAATCGGGTGATCTTTGCTGTCGCCGTGTTCGCTCAGCAGGGCTGTGAGCTGGGTAAATCCGGCAGTATCGTCGCTGATTCGTAGCTTGGCCAGCCGTGTTCCACCGGCGTCGACCAACGCGACATCGTGGTGGTCTTCCGCCCAGTCCACCCCGCAAAACACTGGCACCGGTAGTCCTGCGAGCTCCATCGTGTTCTCCCTCGTTCCGGTGTTTCCGCAGGCCAGAGCCTGTGCAGGGTGCGCGTGCTCCCTAATGGAAGTGCTCAAGGCACAACATCCCACCAGCCGTTCGCAACCCCAGCGAGCTGCACGGTCCTTCGTCTACGTGAGAGCTCTCGGGCTCGCGACGCGATGAAAGGTGTTCCCTGCAGTTGGCTCAGGCCACGACCATCGAAGCCCTTGGTTCGTACCGCCGGGTGGCGCGATCTGAACTGGGTCTGTTGAGACCACCGCGAGGCGTTTGTGTCTTCGTGAGGTGGAGTTGTGCTCACCAGTCGGACGCAGAACGGTTCCCCCCTGACCAGATCGCTCTCAGTAGAGGACTTCCCGCCCTGGTGGCGGATGAGATCTCCGTTCTGGCCGAAACCGCTGCCGGACACCGGACACCGGACACCGGACACCGGACGCAGGGCAGGCCCGTCTGCATCCAGAGCTCGAAGGCTCGGACGCGCACAAGGACTCAGCCCTGCGTCCGGTGTTGAAGCGAGCCCCGCGGTCTGTCGAAAGAGCTCCCACTCGGGATTCGGATAGCGATGACCTGCTTCGCTGCCCATTAGGATTCGGGCCTGTCAGGTCCCCCTTTTCAGGGCACGCATGTTCACCGAGTCGATCGCGCAACGGGACCAGTCCAGCTCACCGCGGGCGCCGAGGTCGTCGAGGACCAGGCGGTGCAGCTTGGCCCAGACCCTGGCCTTCGTCCACTCGGCGAAGCGCCTGTGAGCCGTCGCTCCCGACGGCCCGAACGACGCGGACGGCAGCTGCTGCCACGTGCAGCCCGACGTGGCCACGAACACGATCGCAGCCAGCACCTCCCGGTCACCGTGCCGGCGCCGGCCGCCTCCCTGAGGCCGGGTAGGCGCTTCCGGCACCACTCGCTGGAACAGCTCCCACAATTCGTCCGGCACCAGCCGCTCAACGATTCCCACGGCAGCAGGCTATCGAACACGGCCAAATGAGATGGTGTCTTAGTGGATCATGGTCTGGTGATTCGTCGCCATGAACTGTCCGATGCAGAGTGGGAGTTCGTCCGACCGCTGCTGCCCGCGTCCCTACGGGGCCGGAAGCGGTTGGACGACCGAAGGGTCCTCAACGGAATGGTGTGGAAGTTCCGCACCGGTACGGCCTGGCGGGATGTGCCCGAGCGGTACGGGCCGTGGCAGACACTGCACACCCGCTTCCGTCGGTGGGCCCTGGATGGAACTTTCGAGCGGATGCTGAGGGCCGCGCAGGCCAGGGCGGATGCGGCCGGGGACGTCGACTGGCTGGTGTCGGTCGACTCCACCGTCGTGCGAGCCCACCAGCATGCGGCGGGGGCCCGAAAAGGGGGCCGCGCAGCCCGGCTCTCGGACGCTCGCGGGGCGGTCCGCCCAGCAAGATCCACCTGGCCTGCGATGCCTTCGGGCGCCCGCTGGCCTTCGTGGTCACGGGCGGGAACACCAACGACTGCACGCAGTTCACCGCCGTGATGGAGGCGATCCGGGTGCCCCGCATGGGAGTGGGGCGGCCCCGGGTGCGGCCCGCGCACGTTCTGGGCGACAAGGGCTACAGCTCCCGCGCCATACGGGCCTGGCTGCGGCACCGGGGCATCCCACATACCATTCCCGAGCGGGCCGACCAGGTCCGCAACCGGCTCCGCCGCGGCAGCCGCGGCGGGCGTCCGCCGGCCTTCGACAAGCAGCTCTACAAGCGGCGCAACGTCGTGGAACGGTGTTTCAACCGCCTCAAGCAGTGGCGCGGCATCGCGACCCGCTACGAGAAGACCGCCGAGTCCTACCAGGGAGCCGTCCCCCTTGCCTCGCTCCTGATGTGGGCGTCATTTGAAGACAACTCCTAGGCCGCCCTTGAGGGCCTGGACGAGGAGCGCCGGTCGAGGAGGTCGCCCGGCGCCTGGGCGGCGAGGTCTCCCCGGCCGTTCTTGCCCTGATGAAGGCCCTGCTGGTGCAGGCCGGCGGGCTCGGCGCGGTCACGAAGATTGTGGAGGGCTTCGGCGGGTTCGCCCAGCAGTACGAGCAGATCGAGAAGGTCTCCGCCCACCACGGCAACTTCTGGGAGGTTCCTGTACGGGCAGATCGGCCGGGACAGGGCGCTGATGTTCGACCTGCCCGAGAGACTGGAGTTCACCGCCACCTCGGAGGCCTCCACCTCGCGCTCCAGGCGCGCGGCGAGATCCGGGCGGGCTACGTTGGTCCTGGATCAGAGCCGACTGCGGGACCTGCGTGAGACCGCGGCTGCCCAGCGTTTCTTCGGGGCTCTGAAACCCACCTGCTGCCCGCGCTGCTCCACCGCACTGGACCAGCTGCCCCACGCGGACCTCGACGAGGCACATTGCCGCATCTGCGGCTCCGCCCCCACGGAAGTCCCCGTCGATCCGTCGGCAGCCGATGAACTCGCCGCCTCCATCCAGCCCCTCAAAGAGGCCCACACCGCAGCGAAGAAATCAGCCCGACAGGCCGCCCAAACCGTCACCGCATCCGAGGCCGGCCTGGCCCAGGCCCGCACCGATCTCGCCGCAGCCCAGGCAGCCATGCCCAGCGAGTCTTCTCTGCGCGCCCATCTTGAGGTCGCCCGTGTCGAGGGTGCCCTCGCAGAGCGCCAAGCCGCCGAACGCCGCGCCGAGCAGCCTGATCGGAAGTCACCGGAAGAAAGCGTCCTGGAGGCAGCTGCCAAGGAAGCCGACAAACGCGCGAAGAAGGCCTCAGACCAGCTCTTGGGCACCCTGAGTGCGGAGATCTGTCAACTGGCGATCCGGCTGGGCATGAAAGAGCTCCAAGCCGTCAAACTACTGGGCAACGGCACGCTTCAGATCGCCAAGGGCGACAGCAAGACCACCTTCACCGCCGTCACCCCGGTGAGCATGTACGGCTACGCATCGCCACTCTCCTCGCCCTCCTGCGCGTCGGCAAGGAAACCGGCGTCGGCCGCCACCCGGGACTGCTCTTGCTCGACTCCGCCGGCGCACAGGAAACCATCGACGTCGACCTGGCCGAAGTCCTCAGCCAGCTCAAGGACATCTGCGAGGAGACCTCCGGCCTCCAAGTCATCACCGCCATCGCCAAACGCGACCTGGCCACCACGGGCATCCCCGCCGACCGCCTGAAAGCCGCAGGCCCGGGTGAGCCCGTATGGTGACCGGCCCGTTACCCGCGCTCTCACCACAACCACCAGCCCTGCGGCTGCTGACGACCTCCTCGACCAGCTCCTCGAACACCCCGGCTACCTCCAGCGCGCGAGCTCCCAGCTCAACACCCTCGCCCTCGAACGCAGCCGCCACCACACCACCCCCATGGAAGCCGAACTGGCCGGCCTCTTCCTCGAAGCTGCTCTCCGCCTTGCCCTGCCGGGAACCACCCGCCGCTACGGACTCCTCGACCGCCTCGTCGACCCCGGCGCCACCAGGGCCCCTGCCGCCTACGCCCGCCGCGTCGTCCGCGCCCTGGGCACCGCCTACGAACACTGGCGGGACAGCGACCTGATCGCCGCGCTGCAGCACTTCACCCAGACCGCGGTCCACGGCGACGCCGCCTACGAGCTCGCCATGTGCCACCTTGCCGACGCCGCCAACGCCCCCGACCGCCCTACCCTCCTTGCAGCCTTCACCACCGCCCGCAGCTTCCTGCAACAGGCCATCGACGCCGACGAAGACCGTCCGGGTGTGCATCCCGCAGTACCGTGCTCGGAACTGGCGACGCGAGACCAGCCGCAAGCCGATCTTCCTCACCTCCGATGCGCCCCTCGTACTCTGGCGCCCGGAAACTTCGGATGACGCCTACCGGGGGTTCGGCCTGGAAGGTGCTCACGAGATCAGGTTCCCGGTCAGCCCCACGGCCCAGCTCGTGCTCATCCCCGGCCAAGGAACATCCGCCGAAGAGGTCAAGCTCAGCCGAGTGATCAGCTGCAACCAGGACCTCGCGGACAGCTGCGAACAGGTCGTCGTCGGCCACCCGGACCGGCCCACAGCACTCGACAGGGTTCAGCTCACCAAGCGCGGGCCCACGCTGCGCTTCAACACGGCCCCCGGCATCCGGAAGAACCCGGACGGCACGGAAGAGCCCATGGGCGACATCCTGCACATGTACACGACCCGCCGCTGAGCCTGCCCGCTACGACCAGCGCATCCCGATGCGGACAGCTGCTCGATCCGCTCCGGCGTCAGCGTCGCGGCCCTGCTCCGCTGATGCCCGATTCATTCGCATGTGGGCCTTGCTGGTATGCCCCGGATCCCGTGTCGTACGGTCTGATGTCGCGGCCGCCCACCGTCCGCAACGGATCTCACCGAACCCGGCGGTGCCGCCGGTACGGCCGAAAGATCTGAACCAATACCGGGATCAGGCCGCGACGAGCTCCTGCTCGCGGTCCGGTGTCTTGACCTTGGGCTTCTTGTTCGGCAGCGAGAGCCGGAAGACCTTGTGCCACGCGGAGAACACCTGCTTGGGCAGCGGCCCGGTGACGTACTCCAGCTCGTACTTCTCGAACAGCGCGCGCACCTTCACCGCGACCTCGGCGTACCGGTTGCTCGGCAGGTCCGGGAACAGGTGGTGCTCGATCTGGTGCGACAGGTTGCCGGTCATGAAGTGCATGGCCCTGCTGCCGCTGATGTTCGCCGAGCCCATCATCTGGCGCAGGTACCACTGGCCGCGCGTCTCGCCCTTGATCGACCGGCGCTCGAAGACCTGCACGCCCTCGGGGAAGTGCCCGCACATGATCACCGAGTGGGACCAGATGTTGCGGACCAGGTTCGCGGTGAACGTGGCGGCGAGCGTGGTGAGGAACGACGGGCCCGACAGCAGCGGGTGGATCACGTAGTCCTTGAGCACCTGCTTGCGGATCTTGCGGCCCACGGCCTTGGCCCGCGCGCGGAACTCCGGGTTCTTGCGGCGGCGCTTGCGCAGGTTCTTGCCGAGTTCCAGGTCGTACGCTGCGATGCCGTACTCGAAGAAGCAGGCGTTGAGGAAGTTCCACAGCGGCTGGCCGAGGTGGAACGGGTGCCACCTCTGGTCCTCGTCGACGCGCATGATGCCGTAGCCGAGGTCGTTGTCCTTGCCGATCACGTTGGTGTACGTGTGGTGCAGCTCGTTGTGCGAGTGCTTCCACTGCTCGGACGGCGAGACGTGATCCCACTCCCAGGTGGTGGAGTGAATCTTCGGGTCCCGCATCCAGTCCCACTGGCCGTGCAGGACGTTGTGGCCGATCTCCATGTTGTCCATGATCTTCGCCACGGACAGACCGGCGGTGCCGAGCAGCCACGCGGGCGGGAAGATCGAGAACAGCAGCACGCCCCTGCTGACCAGCTCGAGCTTGCGCTGCGCCGAGATGACCTTACGGATGTAGGCGGCGTCTTTCTCGCCGCGGTCGGCGATCACCTCGTCGCGGATCGCGTCCAGCTCGCGGCCGAGCTCCTCGATCTGCTCCGCGGTCAGGTGCGCGGTGGGGTCGGTGGCGGTCAAGGTGCTCCTACCGTTCGATGTCGCAGGGGCCCGCCGCGGCGGACACGCAGGTCTGGATGAGGACGCCCGGCTCGGCCTCGGTGATCTCGCCGGTGCGCAGGTCGCGGACGGCGCCCGCCTTGAGCGGCGTGACGCAGCCGAAGCAGATGCCCATGCGGCACCCGGAGGGCATGAGCACGCCGGCCTCCTCGCCGATGTCCAGCAACGGCGTGGCGCCGTCCGCGTCGACGGTCTTGCCGGTGACGCTGAACGTGACCTCGCCGCCGTCGCCGGCGACGACGATGCTGGGGCGGAAGCGTTCGGTGTGCAGGCGCTCTTGGACGCCGTGCTCGGTCCAGTGCTCTTCGGCGGCGTCGAGCAGGCCCGCGGGCCCGCAAGCCCAGGTCTCGCGCTCGGCCCAGTCGGGCACGAGTTCGTCGAGACGGGCGATGTCGAGCATGCCGTCTGTGTCGGTGTGCACCTCGGTGAGCCGCAGCTTCTTGTCCGCGACCAGGTCGTGGAGTTCGTTGCGGAAGATCACGCCTTGCGGCTGTGGCGCGCAGTGGACCATGACGACGTCGTCGAACTCGATGTCGCGCAGCATGCCCATCACGGGCGTGATGCCGCTGCCGGCCGTCAGGTAGAACACCTTGGCGGGCTTGGCCTGCGGCAGCACGAAGTCACCGGTCGGCTGGTCGAGCTGTATCAGCGTGCCCGGTTTCGCCCTGCGGACCAGGTGGTTGCTGACCTTGCCGTCCGGGATCGCCTTCACGGTGATCGTGACGCGGCCGTCCTGGCGGTTTGTCGGCGAGGTGATGGAGTAGGCACGCCACAGGCGTACCCCGTCGACGTCGACCCCGATCCGCACGTACTGACCGGCTGTGTGGCCGCGCCAGCCCCGTCCCGGCCTGATCACGATAGTCGCGGCGTCACTCGTCTCGGGGTGCACGGCCTCGATGCGCCCACGCAGGTCAGCGCCCGCACGCAGCGGGCTGACCAGGTCGAGGTAGTCCGACGGCAGCAGCGGCGTCGTGACCATCTCCAGCAGTTTCCACGCCCTGCTGCGGAGGGCTGCACTCGTCATGACTCCAGCTTGCTGCGCGTCAAGGCGTAAAGTCCTGACCGCAGGACGTAAATCTGGTCGGCTGAATTGTTCGCAGGGAACAAAACGTGAGCCATGCAATCCGGAGGGCCAGCGAACTGGCCCTGGATGAGACGACGGTCACCGCACTTCGGGCCGCGCTGAAGACCACCGCCGACGAGGTCGTCCAGGCGATCATCGACGAGGTCCCTCCCTACGCCAACGCCCTTTCGGGCCACATGGGCGCCACCATCCGCCGAGCCGTCCGCACCGCCCTGGGGCACTACCTGGACCTCGCGAGCGGGAACGCCACAGGCGGCGACGCCGGTGACGCAGCCTACGAGCTGGGCCGCGGCGAGGTGCGCGACGGCCGTTCGATGGACGCCCTACTCAGCGCCTACCGCGTCGGCGCCCGCGTGGCCTGGCGATGCCTGGCAGCGGGTGCCGTACCCGCAGGTCTGCCCGCCGCCGAGGTCGCCAAGTTCGCCGAGCTGACCTTCGCCTACATCGACGAGCTCTCCGCCGCGAGCGCCGCGGGCCACGCCGACGAACTGGCCGCCCGGGGCAGGGCCCACGAGCGCCACCTGGAACACCTGGCCCGCGACCTCCTCGCCGGCGCGAGCCCGGACGTGCTGCTGGCCTCTGTTCAACGGGCCGGATGGCAGCCTCCGGTTTCGCTGACCGCGGTCCTGCTGCCCGCCGCCCAGGCCCGGCCTGCCTACCGCGCGCTCGACCCGAGCACCCTCGTCCTCGACGATCTGCCGGACGCCACCGGTGTGCTGCTCGTCCCCGACGCCGACCGATCACACCTCTTGCGGCAGCTAACCGACCGCACCGCCGTGGTCGGCCCGGCCCGGCCATGGACTCGAGCGTCCGCCTCGTACGCACGAGCCGTACGCGCCCGCTCCCTCTCCTCTGATATTCGCGACACCGAGGACCACCTGCCCGAGCTGGTGCTGAGCGCCGACGTGGACGCGTTCGCAGACCTGCGTGCCCGAGCCCTCGCACCGTTGCGGACCTTGCCTGTCGCGACCGCACGGCGGCTGGAGGAGACGTTGCGGGCGTGGCTGCTGCACCAGGGCAGACGGGACGAGGTGGCGGCGGCGTTGTTCGTCCATCCCCAGACAGTCCGGTACCGGATGTCGCAGCTGCGGGAGCTGTTTCCGGATCTCGCATCGCCACACCGGGTCCTTGAACTGACGCTGGCGGTCGGTCTTCGGGTCAGCTGACGCGTACTTCGACCGTCCACGACGGCGTCCGCGAGCTGTCCAGGAATCGTGCCTCGTTCTCGGTGCCATCAGCTGGCTCATGCGGCCCAGGGAAGAGCGGTATTAGCCAGCTGAGACCGGGGGGTGATGCGAAGACCAGACAAGGCCTCGGGAAGCCCGTCGGGGGCGCTGTCTCTGAGAAGCGCGGTGGCGGATACAGCTCGACTGGATCCGGTGGACGATGCGCACCGCCCCGCTCGTCGACGCGCTCATCGAGCATCTGGTCGGTGATCTGGGCCGCTATGCCCACGCCAAGTGGAGGCAGAGCGTGCCTCCGGCCTCGCCCGGAGAGGTGAAGGGCGTGCCGAAGCAGGAGCGGCCAGCCTCGTGTAGCTGAGAGGTCCACAGCCCGGCCAGGAGCGATGCGGAGCCGCCACCGCACTTCACGTGCAGTGGCCAGCGGAAATTGGTTCAGACACAGTTCCTGACGTGCGAACGGGCCTGCCGCTCCCAAAACGGAGTGGCAGGCCCGTGGCGGATGTGCTCGCTATGCCTGGCGCGATCAGCTGCCTTACCCGGGGGTCCTCACATGGCCGACGAACGCTGCCCAGGCCGAGGGCGTAATCGCCAGGGCAGGCCCTTGGGGGTTCTTGCTGTCCCGTACGGGCACCACACCCGGGACCTTCGCCACTTCTACGCAGCTCTGGTCACCGCTGGAGTACGACGACTTGATCCAGTCGAAACCGGTGGCGGCGGCGTTGGGGTAGTGCTTGGTCACGGGTGTCAGTCCATTTCCTGTATGGCAGCTGGAAATGGAGGTTCTCGTTGCACAACCGTTCTGGCATGGCCGGCCTGTCCGCACAGCTGCCCAGTGCTCTGGCTCGTCGGCGCGGCCCGTGCCGGGCAGACGCGGGCTGTCAGCCTTGCCGCCCGGTGGGCTTCTTGTCGCGGTACGCCGGGGCCCTGCCACCGCCCCGCGCGTGTGTCGCCAGCAGCGGCAGCGTGCGGGGCTCCACCACCGTGGAAAGGACCACGACGCTGGTTGAGCGTGCGATGTGCGGGGAGCGGTTGACTGCCAGGAGAGCCTGCTGCAGTTCGTCCTGGTTCCGGGCGGCCATGCGGCAGAGCACATCACCGGTTCCGGTGGTCGCGAAGGCGTCCATCACGGCTGGATGGCGCTCGAGTGCTTCGCTGACCTCGTGCAGCGCGCCCTGTGCGATCTCGAGCGTCACGAAGGCCTGGACGGCGTAGCCCGCGGCACGCAGATCGATGTCGGGCCCGTATCCAGTGATCACGCCGGCGGATTCCATCTTCTCGATTCGGGACTGCACCGTCGCTCGCGCTACGCCGGTCAGTCTGGACAGTTCCAGGTGTCCCGCGCGGGGGTGTTCGTGGAGGGCGTTCAGCAAGGCGACGTCCAGTTCGTCGAGGCCGCTCATGGCAGTACCTTTCGCCAGTGCCGGGATCATGCGCCGTAAGTAGGCGCAGCGTATAGCAAGCACGGCATACTTCCCGGCTGGCTTAGCAGATCGACTAGCGAATGCTGGGTCTGTTGCGCAGTTGCATGGCCGCCAGCTCATACTCCCGCTGCCCATCCGTGTCGCCCGGCGACATCGAGCCAGCGGAGATAGCCATGAGCCTCGAGCAGACCCTCACCGACCAGGAGCGACTGGCCGACCTCGGCCTCGACCAGCTGAAGCAACTGGTCGGTCTGGTCTCCTACGACGACACCGCAGACCCCTTTCCGGTGACCGGATGGGATGCTGTCGAGTGGGTGGTCGGCAATGCCAAGCAGACGGCGCACTTCTTCCAGTCCGCCCTGGGAATGGAGCTTGTGGCCTACTCCGGCCCCGAGCACGGCAATCGCGATCACCACGCCTACGTCCTCACGAGCGGCGCCGTCCGGTTCGTCGTCAAGGGCGGCGTGGACCCCGACAGCGCTCTGCACGACCACCATCGCAGGCATGGTGACGGCGTCATCGACATCGCTCTGGCGGTGCCGGATGTGGACCGCTGCGTCGAGCACGCCCGCAGCCAGGGTGCGACGGTCCTGGAGGAGCCCCACGACATCGCAGACGAGCACGGGGTGCTTCGCGTCGCGGCCATCGCCACCTATGGCGAGACCCGTCACAGCCTGGTGGACCGCTCGCGCTACGAAGGCGTTTACCGGCCCGGCTATGTCGACCTGACCTCGTCGTATGTCAAGCGCCCGGGCGCACCGAAGCGCCTGTTCCAGGCCCTGGACCACATCGTGGGCAACGTGGAACTCGGCCGCATGGACGAATGGGTGGACTTCTACAACCGCGTCATGGGCTTCACGAACATGGCGGAGTTCATCGGCGACGACATCGCGACCGATTACTCGGCCCTCATGTCGAAGGTGGTGGCCAACGGCAACCACCGAGTGAAGTTCCCGCTCAACGAGCCGGCCATCGCCAAGAAGAAGTCGCAGATCGACGAGTACCTCGAGTTCTATCAGGGCCCGGGGGCACAGCACCTGGCCCTGGCGACGAACGACATCCTCCGCACCGTGGACTGCCTCCGGCAGGAGGGCATCGAGTTTCTCGCCACCCCGGACTCCTACTACGAGGATCCGGAGCTGCGCGCCCGCATCGGTGAGGTCCGTGTCCCCATCGAGGAGCTGCACAAGCGCGGCATCCTGGTCGACCGTGACGAGGACGGCTACCTCCTGCAGATCTTCACCAAGCCGATCGGGGACCGCCCCACCGTCTTCTTCGAGTTCATCGAGCGTCATGGCTCCCTCGGCTTCGGCAAGGGCAACTTCCAGGCCCTCTTCGAGGCACTGGAGCGCGAGCAGGAGCGGCGGGGGAACTTCTAGCGGCCGACTGCGCCCGGGCCACCATCATCGAAGGAGCGACAGATGGCTCACTACCTCAGTGTCGGGCAGGTCCCGCCCAAGCGTCATACTCAGCACCGTGCTCCCACGGGCGGGCTGTACTACGAGGAGTTGATGGGCGAAGAGGGGTTCTCCTCGGATTCCTCCCTGCTGTACCACGCCGGTATCCCGTCGGCCGTCCTGGACGCGCGGAGCTGGGAGCTTCCGGACCAGAGCACCGTGGCGAACCACCCCCTCAAGCCCCGTCACCTCCGACTCCACGACCTGTTCCCCGGCCAGGACTGGACGACCACCGATGCGGTGACCGGGCGGCGTCTGGTGCTGGGAAACGCGGATGTGCGGCTCGGCTACGCCGCGGTCGGCCGGCCCTCACCGCTCTACCGGAACGCCACCGGCGACGAGTGCGTCTATGTCGAGTCCGGCTCAGGGGTGGTGGAGACGGTTTTCGGTGACCTGGCGGTGGGGCAGGGCGACTACGTCATCCTCCCCCGGGCCACCACCCACCGATGGGTGCCCCTCGGCAAAACGCCGCTGCGGCTGTACTTCATCGAGGCGAACAGCCACATCACCCCGCCCCGGCGCTTCCTGTCACGCTACGGGCAGTTCCTGGAACACGCCCCCTACTGTGAGCGTGACCTGCGCGTGCCGACAGCACCTCGGGTGGTCGACGAGGAGGAAGTCGAGGTCTACATCAAGCACCGTGGCCACGGTGCCGGTGGGCTCGCGGGTACGGTCCATGTCCTGCCGCATCACCCCTTCGACGTGGTGGCATGGGACGGGTGCCTGTATCCGTACGTCTTCAACATCTCCGACTACGAACCGATCACCGGGCGTATCCACCAGCCGCCCCCGGCGCACCAGGTGTTCGAGGCCAACAACTTCGTCATCTGCAACTTCGTGCCTCGCAAAGTGGATTACCACCCATTGGCCGTACCGGTCCCGTACTACCACGCCAATGTGGACTCCGACGAGGTCATGTTCTACGTAGGCGGTGACTACGAGGCGCGCAAGGGCTCCGGGATCGGTCAGGGCTCGGTCTCTCTCCACCCTGGCGGTCATGCGCACGGCCCGCAGCCAGGCGCTGTCGAAAGCAGTCTGGGGGCGGAGTTCTTCGATGAGCTGGCGGTGATGGTGGACACCTTCCGGCCGCTGGAACTGGGCGAGGGCGGCCAGGCCGTCGACGACGGCAAGTACGCCTGGTCGTGGGCCGGGCGGGAGGCCGCGTCATGACCGTGTTGCCGTCCGGCACAGACGCCGGCGGGCTGAGGACGCCGTGGGCGGAGGAGTTCGGCGGATTCTTCGACGACGCCGCGCTCTTCCCCCCCGGGCAACGCCCCCATGACCACGGCGGTGGCCCGTCACTGGCAGCATCGCGCCGCCCGGTACGGGCCAGCAGTGGGGACCTTCGTCTGCTCCGACCGGCGCTGGGACGAGCTCATCGGCCAACTGGACGGTGAGGGGCCCGTGCTCGATCTGTCGCTCGCCGTCGGCGGTGGTCCGCAGTCCCTTGCCGCGAGCGTGGCCCGTGCACAGGCCCACCCACGTGTCCGCCTCCGGGCGGTGGAACTGCCTGGCGCAGTCGGCGCGCCCGGTGAACCGACGGCGCTGCTGCGGTCGGTCGCCGCGGCGGTTCCCCGGACGGTGACCGTCTACGCCGAGGTGGGACTCGGCCCCGGTGTGCAGATGGCCGTACGGGCAGTGGCCCGGGCCGGTTTCCGTGTCAAGTTCCGGACGGGAGGAACCAGGGCGGCCGCCTTCCCCGACGAGATGCGGCTCGCCGGGGGACTGGTCTGCGCCGTGCGGCTCCGTGCCCCGTTCAAGCTCACCGCCGGTCTGCACCACGCCGTCCGCCACACCGCGCCCGGCACGAGGTTCGAGCACCACGGTTTCCTGAACGTGATGGCCGCCGTGGCCGCGGCTCACGAGGGAGCGGGAGAGGAGACCCTCGCCTCCCTGCTGGCCGACAGGGATCCGCAGAGCGTCGCCCGCAGGTGCACGCCACACCAACGGGCCGCAGCCCGGGCCTGGTTCACCTCTTTCGGAACCTGCAGTATCGACGAACCCCTGGCCGACCTCAGCTCGCTGCGGTTGGTGGGAAGGAACTGACATGCCACCTCGCTCCACTCCGCGACCCACACGGTCCTGGGTGCCGATGCGCCAGGACCACCCCTTCGGCATCCAGACCCTGCCCTACGGGTCCTTCACGCGATCGGACGGCCGCGCCCGGGTCGGCGTTGCGATCGGAGACCACGTCCTCGACCTGTCGGCGGCCTGGCCGGTGCTGGCCCCGGCCGAGGAAGACCTCTTCTCCACCGGATCGCTGGACCGGTTCCTTGCCGCTGGGCCCGCGGTGTGGGACCGCGTCCGAACCGCCGTCACCAGGTGGCTCAGCGACGAGCGGGAACGTGAGCACGTCCACGCTTTCCTGCTGCCCGCGGCGCAAGCGGCGATGCTCCTGCCCTTCACGGTCGCCGACTACGTCGACTTCTACGCCTCCGAGCACCATGCCGCGAACCTGGGGAGGATGTTCCGGCCCGGCACCGATCCCCTGACGGCGAACTGGAAGCACATGCCGATCGGTTACCACGGCCGTGCGGGGACCGTCGTCGTATCCGGGACCCCCGTGCCGCGCCCCCGGGGCCAGCGGCGCACCGCCGAAGGCGCCGTCACGGTGGGTCCCAGCCTGCGGCTCGACATCGAGGCCGAGCTCGGCTTCGTCGTGGGAGTGCCCACGGACATGGGCGAGCAGGTCCCACTCAGCGCCTTCGACCAGCACGTTTTCGGTGTATGCCTGGTCAACGACTGGTCCGCGCGCGACATCCAGGCATGGGAGTACGTCCCGCTCGGGCCGTTCCTGGGCAAGTCCTTCGCAACCTCCATCTCGCCGTGGATCGTGCCTCTCGCTGCCCTGGAGGAGGCGCGCACCGCACCCCCGCCGCGCGCCCCGCGACCGGTCACCTATCTCGACGACAGCGATGAGGCCCCCTGGGGGCTGGATGTACGGCTCCAGGTCAGCGTCAACGGCACCAAGGTCAGCGAGCCGTGCTTCGCGGACATGTACTGGACCGCCGCCCAGCAACTGGCCCACATGACCTTCAACGGCGCGCGCCTGCGGGCAGGGGATCTCTTCGCCTCGGGAACGATCAGCGGCCCCACCGAGCGGAGCCGGGGATCGCTCATCGAACTCACGTGGAACGGCCAGGAACCGCTGGAGATCAAGGGCGGTCGGCGCACCTTCCTCGAAGACGGCGACGAAGTGGTCATCACGGCGACCGCGCCGGGCCCGGCCGGAACCGTCGTCGGTCTGGGCGAAGTAAGAGGCAGGGTGGCGCCGGGCGGTGGCCGGGCCGCCGCGCCGCGGGGACCACGACACAGTGAAAGGCACGGGTAGTGGACAAGGTTGTCTCCTCCGCGTCCGAAGCAATCGCCGGTATCGGCGACGGGGCCTGCCTGGCGGTCGGCGGATTCGGGCTCTGCGGCATCCCCAGTGCGCTGATCGCCGCGCTCCACCAGAAGGGGGTGAACGATCTGGAAATCATCTCCAACAACTGCGGCGTGGACGACTGGGGCCTTGGCATCCTGCTGTGCGACCGGCGGATCCGCCGGATCGTCTCCTCGTACGTGGGTGAGAACAGGGAGTTCGCGCGGCAGTACCTGGCGGGCGAACTGGAGGTCGAGCTCACCCCACAGGGAACCCTCGCCGAGCGGCTGCGGGCCGGCGGGGCCGGCATCCCGGGCTTCTACACCCTCACGGGCACCGGCACACAGGTCGCCGAAGGCGGCCTGCTGTGGCGCTACCAGCCGGACGGCAGCGTCGCCGTGGCCTCGCCTCCGAAAAAGACCGGAGACTTCCACCTCGACGGGGCTACTCGCACCTACATCCTCGAGGAAGCGATCACTGCTGACTTCGGCTTGGTCCGGGCCTGGAAAGGCGACCGGCACGGCAACCTGGTCTTCCGCCGGAGCTCGCGGAACTTCAACCCGCTGTGTGCCATGGCCGGGCGGGTCACGGTCGCCGAGGTCGAGCACCTGGTCGAGCCCGGCGACCTCGACCCGGACGCGGTCCACGTGCCCGGGATCTACGTCCATCGCGTGCTGCCCCTGATGCCCGATCAGGCATCCGCCAAGCGCATCGAGCGCCGCACCACCCGACCCGACGCGGTCACCTCCGATGGCCGGGGGATCCCCGCGACCACTGAGACCAGGAGGCCTGAACCATGTCCCTGACGCGCGATCAGATGGCCGCCCGCGCCGCGGCGGAACTGCGCGACGGCGACTACGTCAACCTCGGCATCGGACTGCCCACCCTGGTGCCGAACCACGTTCCCGACGACGTCGAGATCGTGCTGCAGTCCGAAAACGGCATCCTCGGCATCGGCGCATATCCCCGAGCGGGAGACGAGGACCCGGACCTGATCAACGCCGGCAAAGAGACCGTGACCGTGCGCACGGGTGCATCCTTCTTCGACTCCGCGACGTCCTTCGGGATGATCCGCGGCGGGAAGATCGACACGGCGATTCTCGGCGCAATGCAGGTGTCCGCCGATGGCGACCTCGCCAACTGGATGATCCCCGGCTCGATGGTCAAGGGAATGGGCGGGGCGATGGACCTCGTCCATGGAGCCAAGAAGGTCATCGTGCTCATGGAGCACAACGCCAAGGACGGCGCCTGCAAGATCGTGCGGAAGTGCTCTCTGCCCTACACCGGACGCCGGGTGGTCCAGCGGATCATCACCGACCTCGCGGTCCTCGACATCACCGAATCCGGCCTGGTCCTGCGCGAACTCGCAGCAGACGTGACGTTGGAGCAGGTGCGGGCGAGGACGGAACCGGATTTCGCGGTCGACCTCGCCTGACGGCCGCCCGGCCCTCCCTACCTCTTTCCGGCACCGAAACCCCTTTCAAGGATCGTCATGTAACGGTAGTTCGTTAAATCCGGTGGTGGCGTGGGTTGACGGCAGGTCGGGTTGGTCATAGGCCGGTGGTAGGAGTCAACTGCCTTGCTGGGGGCTGAAGATGACCGCTCGCCGTCCGTGTCCGCCCGCGCCGGGACCGCTGGAGGACTACGCGGCCCGGTTCGACGACCTCTTCTTCAGCCTGGCCCAGCGGCGGGGGTTTCGCGAGTATCTGACCGGGCTGCTGGCGCCGCGGGAGCGGAACAAGACGATCACCTGCCTGGCGGGGGCGGAGCCGGTGGCAGGTGCGGGGATGCCGGGGGTGCAGCGACTGCAGTTCTTCCTGTCCGAGTCGCCCTGGGAGGCCGAGCGGGTCAACGACCGGCGGCTTGAGCTGTTGCGCGAGGAGCCGGCGACGGCTTCACACGAGGGCGGGGTGATCGTGATAGATGATTCCGGGGACCGCAAGGACGGCACCGCGACCGCACATGTGGGCCGGCAGTGGCTGGGCCGGTTGGGCAAGACGGACAACGGCATCGTCACGGTGACCACGGTGTGGACCGACGGCCGCGTCTACTACCCGCTGCACGCAACTCCCTACACCCCCGCCCACCACTTCGCCCGCGGCCGGTCCGATCCGGCCTTCCGCACGAAACCGCAGCTGGCCGCTGCCCTCGCGGCCCGGGGCAAGGAGGCGGGCTTCGGCTGCCGGGCGGTGGTCGCCGACTGCGCCTACTCCGCCAGCGACGACTGGTATCTCGCACTGCGCGAGGCCGGCCTGGCCTACGTGGTCGCGCTCAAGCCGCACCGCGGCACTTGGGCCCCGGCCGACCAGCCACACACCCCCATCGAAGCGGCCCACGCCCTGACCTGGCACGACGCCAAGCGTCCCGGCGACTGGACACCCGTGGAGCGTCACTTCCGCGACGGGCACACCGAGACCTGGTGGGCCGCCGACGCCCGCCTGGGCGGCTACGGCCCCGACTCACCCTGCCGGCTGGTCGTGGCCACCACCGACCCAGCCAGCCTGCCGGAGAAGGCCACCTGGTACCTGGCCACCAGCCTGCCCCACCCCGACGCACCCCACGCCGCCACCAGCCCGCACCCGCCCGCCGACCTCGCCGAGATCGTCCGCCTCTACGGACTGCGGCCGTGGATCGAGCAGAGCTACAAGCAGATCAAGGACGAACTGGGCTGGGCCGACTTCCAGGTCCGCTCCGACCGCGCGATCCGCCGCCACCAGACCCTCGTCAACTGCGCTTTCTCCTTCTGCTGGAACCAATGGTTCACCCCACCCGGACCCCTGGATGCCACCGCGCCGGACCCCTGCCCCGACGAAGGGCCAGAGAGGGGGACCAGCCCTGTGCCCACCAGCCCCAACAGCCCTGCTGGCCCAGGGCCTTACGCGCCATCCGCTCCTGGCTCACTCCCGCCGTCACCCTCCACCGGTGGTGGCAAGCCTGGACGGACAAGGACCCACCCCCCGACCTCCAGGCCCTGATCGACGCGGTCACCACCGGACACGGCATTGACCTCTACCGCCGGATTTAACGAACTACCGGTAAAGCGGCGTCCGGCGTCTCCGCACCGCCACGAACCCCACGCCCGCCGTCACGCTGATGACGCGGGCGCCGGGCTGATGCCTCCGTTTCCCCGGGCCCTTGAGGCCTCTGTCAAGAGCGGCGCAGCCCGGCGTCTCCGTGATCACCGTGAAACTCGCGGCGACCGGTCGGACGTTGATCGTCACGGCGCGAGCCCGCTCCAGGGTCGACCTCTTGTTCATCCGCGAGCCCGTGAGCTCTGCAGACAGATCGAGCCCCTGGAGTGCGCTGGTGTCGCGAACGGCTACTGAGATGGCGGACCAACGAGTCCTTGGATTAGGGCGCCGCGTGACCCGCATGTGCTCGTGACCTGCTCAAATGAACGGATCTGGGAGGACAGCTTGACCGTGTTCTGTGGTATCGACTGGGCGGAGCGCCACCACGACGTCGCCCTCGTCGAGGAAGGCGGCGCCCTGCTCGCCAAAGCCCGCATCACCGACGACGCGGCCGGCTACCACAAGCTCCTAGCCCTTCTCGCCGAACACGGCGACAGCCCCGAAGATCCGATACCGGTGGCCATCGAGACCAGCCACGGCCTCCTGGTCGCGACCCTGCGCACCGGCAGCCGCCGTGTCTTCGCAATCAACCCGCTCGCCGCCGCCCGCTACCGCGACCGGCACGGCGTCAGCCGCAAGAAGTCCGACCCGGGCGACGCCCTGGTTCTGGCGAACATCCTGCGCACCGACCTGCACGCTCATCGTCCCCTGCCAGCCGACTCCGAGCTTGCCCAGGCCATCACGGTCCTGGCCCGAGCCCAGCAGGATGCCGTCTGGACTCGGCAGCAGGTCGCCAACCAGGTCCGCTCGCTCCTGCGCGAGTACTACCCTGCTGCTCTGCTGGCCTTCCAGGGCAAACAAGGCGGTCTGACCAGGGCTGACGCCCGCGTCATCCTCACCCTGGCCCCGACCCCGGCGAAGGCTGCGAAGCTCACCCTCGCCCAGTTGCGGGCCGCCCTCAAACGCAGCGGCCGCCTCCGCGGCGGCGACACCGAAGCCGAGCGGCTGCGGGACGTCTTCCGCGCCGAGTACGCCCACCAGCTCCCCGGCGTCGAGGACGCCTTCGGCTACCAGCTCCTGGCCCTGCTCACGCAGCTGGACGCCGTCTGCCAGGCCGCGGACGACCTTGCGGAGGCGGCGACAGCTGCCTTTCACCAGCATGCCGACAGCGAGATCCTGCTCAGCTTCCCCGGCCTGGGGCCCATGCTCGGTGCCCGCGTGCTCGCCGAGCTGGGCGATGACCGGGCACGATTCGCCGACGCCAGGGCGCTGAAGTCGTACGCCGGATCCGCGCCCATCACGCGGGCCTCCGGCAAGAAGCGATTCGTCGGCCGCCGCTTCGTCAAGAACAACCGCCTCATCAATGCCGGCTTCCTCTGGTCCTTCGCCGCCCTCACCGCCTCACCGGGAGCCAACGCGCACTACCGGCGCCGACGCGAACAGGGGGACTGGCACGCAGCCGCACAACGGCACTTGCTGAACCGCTTCCTCGGCCAGCTCCATCACTGTCTCAAGACCCGGCAGCTCTTCGACGAACAGCACGCCTTCGCACCGCTCCTGTCACCCCCGACCGAGCAGGCGGCTTGACTTCCTAACCCCCTGAGATGTCTTGAGCGTGGACACCCTGATCATTGGATCGTGAGGATCCATAGGACAGGAGTTCCCGTTGGGGACGTCGAAGTACTCGCCTGAGTTCCGGGCCGATGCCGTCGCGCTGTACCACTCCAGCCTTGGCTGCGCTCCTTCGCCATTCGGATGCGCAACATCTACCGACTGGACCGACTGGGCAATGCGCCGGGGCCCGGCGCGTCCCCCCATGAGCCCGGTCAACACCTCGGGAGTTGCCCATCCAGTCGCCGGCCCGGGCACCGAGTCGTACCTCCAGCAGTACGGCACGGGAGCGTGGGCGTGCCTCTTGGTCGCCCACGCCCGCGCCCACGCACGCAGACAGTCCCCATACCCGAGAACGCCCGCAAGCTCGTTGTCCCGTCCCGCAAGAACAAGGGCGAGCACCCTTCGGTGCCACCCTGGGCACATCCTCGCCCAGGACGACAGTTTCCCGAACCCACTGTCTGTGCGTCACGGCTACATGTCGGTTGGTCTCGTTCGTTAACGGCGCTCCCGTTCCGGCGGGCTCCGAACTGGTCAGGCGGCAGGCTGCAGTCGGACGCAGCATCGTCCGGGGCTGGGTGCCAGGCATGCCTCGAGTCCCGCCGCGTCCAGGCCACTGAGGACACCGCGCAGCAGGTGGAGGTTCATTCCGCACACCGTCTGGGTGTGCTCCCGGGCCAGCGCGTGGAAGGGGCAGTTGGCCAGCACGATGGCATCGTCCTCGTGGCGTGGCTCGAAGCCGTACCGCTCCAGCAGTTCGAAGACCTTCGCCCCGTTCTGCTCGCCCAGTTGCGTGCCGAGTTCTTCGGCCTTCCGGTGCAACACCTTGCGCACCGGCTCACCGGTCGCGTCGGATTCCTCCACGGCTTGGGCGAGCAGCCGTCCGGCCAACTCGTAGCGGCGGTCCGGCAGGTTGACGGCGACCTGCTTCGCCGAGCGGCGGTAGAGCTTGGCCGGCCTGCCCGCGCCTGGTCCGGAGCGTCCACTGCGGCGCTCGTAGATGACGTCGAGCAGTGATTCGTCGGCGAGCCGGTCCAGGTGGAACGCGGCGGTCTTCCGGGCCAGCCCTAGGGCGGCGGCCGCCTCGTCCCGGCTGACGGGGCCCGGCTGGCGCACCACGTGGTCGTAGAGCCTCCTGCGGGTCGGCTCGTCGAGGGCGGCGATGGCGGAGACGTCGGGGTCGCGTACTTCCTTCGGGGTGTCCACGAAGGCCAGTGTAAAACCCACAGCCATTGACTAAAGAGCGAAGCGGGGCTTCTATTGTTAATGAACCTTGCCGATAGAAGGAGAGAGGGCCATGTCCTCCGCAACCACAAGCACCACCTCCGCCACCCCACGGCGGGCGGTGCTCACCGACCCCGGCTACCAGGCGTTCGTGATCCTGCGTATCGGCTTCACGGTGGCGCCGATCCTGTTCGGGCTGGACAAGTTCACCAACCTGCTCGTGGACTGGCCCACCTACCTCGCGCCGTGGATCGACGACATCGTTCCCGGCAGCGCCCAGGCAGCCATGTACGCGGTGGGTGTGATCGAGATCGTGGCCGGCCTCGCCGTGGCGCTGGCTCCGCGCTTCGGGGGCTGGCTCGTGGCCGGATGGCTGGCGGGCATCATCGTCAACCTGCTGACCATCCCGGGCCACTACGACGTTGCCCTGCGCGACTTCGGACTGCTCCTCGGCGCCGTCGCGCTCGCACGGCTTGCCCAGCGCTACCACGCCAAGCAGCAACGGTGAACAGGCGCGGAGCGCACCGAATCCACCCGGCGGGTGGAGCCTCACGGATCCACCCGCGCGTGCCGCCCTCCTCGGATCGCCCAGACGGCATCCTCACCGGCCTGCAGGCATCTGGGATCGACGAGGTCCCCGCCCCTGGCCCGGGACAGTGTTGTGTGGAACTACGCGCCGCAGCCGGCGGTGGCATGCCGGCCCTGCCGGGGTGTGCGAAGGAGGTCTGCGCCCGGCCCGCAGAGGATTCAGACGACACCTAGACGGCATCCCGCGACGACGCAAGGGAAAAGATCATGAGTGAGAACCTGGGCCGGCTGGCCGCCGAAGGCGTAGCGGTCTGGCTCGATGATCTGAGCCGGGAGCGGCTCGCCGGTGGCGGGCTGGCCGACTTGGTGCGTGACCAGCACGTGGTGGGTATCACCAGCAATCCGACGATCTTCGCCAAGGCGATTCGCTCGGGTGCCCGCTACGATGCGCAGGTCGGTGATCTGGCTCGGCGCGGAGTGCGGGTGGAGGAGGCCGTCAGGCTGCTGACGGCGTTCGACGTGCGGTGGGCCTGCGACGTACTGCGACCGGTCTACGAGGCCAGCGGCCGGGTGGACGGGCGGGTGTCGCTCGAGGTGGACCCGCGCGTCGCTCACGACACGGCGGCAACGATCGCCGAGGCACGGGCCCTGTGGTGGCTGGTGGACCGACCAAACCTGTTCGTGAAGATCCCCGCCACCCAGCCCAGCCTGCCAGCGATCAGCGCCGCGCTCGCCGAAGGCATCAGCATCAACGTGACGCTGATCTTCTCCCGTGACCGCTACGACCAGGTGCTTCGCGCCTTCCTCGACGGTATGGGTAAGGCCCATGCGGCAGGGCGTGACCTGGCGTCCATCGCGTCGGTGGCCTCCTTCTTCGTCAGCCGGGTGGACACCGAGATCGACAGCCGGCTGGACAAGATCGGCACACCGGAGGGACTGGCCTTGCGCGGCCGGGCCGCGATCGCCAACGCACGCCTGGCCTACCAGCACTTCGAGCAGGCCACCGCATCCGAGGAGTGGCAGGCTCTGGCCGCGGCCGGGATGCGCCCCCAGCGGCCGCTGTGGGCCTCCACCGGGGTGAAGGATCCCGCCTACACCGACACCCGCTACGTCGACGAACTGGTGGCGCCCGGGGTGGTCAACACCATGCCGGAGCCGACCCTGCGCGCCGTCGCCGACCACGGCCGCATCCAGGGCGACACCATCCATGGCACCTACGCGGCATCCCAGCAGGTACTGGATGACCTGGAGACGGTCGGGGTGTCCTACGACGACGTGGTGCGTGTGCTGGAGGACGAGGGCATCGCCAAGTTCACCGCCTCCGGCAACGAGCTATTCGAGCAACTGGACGCCGAACTGCACGCCAGGCGCACCGCCGCCTGATGCGGCCGGCCGCCGACGAACGGTCCCAGCGGCACGGTCTCCGGCAACGACCGGTCGACAGACACACCGGGGAACAAATCAACCGCTGACAGGGCAGAGCTGTCGATGACGATGGCCTGGCCACGGGCGACGCCTGGCGGGGAGTGGATCGCCTGCGGGCCGAGCCTGGGCAGCAGAGGAGAGAACATGGCCGCGAACACAGCCTTCGTGATCGTCGGAGCGAGCCTGGCCGGTGCGAAGGCAGCACAGACCCTCCGCGAAGAGGGCTTCGACGGCCCGATCGTGCTGCTCGGAGAGGAAAACGAGCGCCCCTACGAACGCCCCCCCGCTGTCGAAAGGCTATCTGCTGGGCAAGGACGAGCGTGACACCGTCTACGTCCATCCCCCTGAGTGGTACGCCGAGCACGACGTCGACCTGCGCCTGGGCACCACCGCAACCGCGATCGACCCGCCCGGACACGAGGTGACGCTCGCTGACGGCAGCCGCATCGGCTACGGGAAGCTGCTCCTGACCACCGGCTCCTCACCGCGTCGCCTGACCGTGCCCGGAGCCGACCTCGACGGAGTGCTCTACCTGCGCCGGCTCGCCGACAGCGACCGCATCAAGGGATCGTTCGAGTCCGCATCCCGCATCGTGGTGATCGGCGCCGGCTGGATCGGTCTGGAGACCGCGGCAGCCGCCCGCGCGGCCGGTGTCGAGGTCACCGTGCTGGAGAGGGCGGAGCTGCCGCTGCTGCGCGTACTGGGCCGCGAGGTCTCCCAGATCTTCGCCGACCTGCATACCGATCACGGGGTCGACCTGCGCTTCGGCGCCCAGGTCGCCGAGATCACCGGCGCCGGCGGCCGAGCGAGCGGCGTGCTGCTGAACGACGGCAGCCGCATCACTGCCGACGCCGTCATCGTCGGGGTCGGCATCACCCCCAACAGCGGTCTTGCCGAGACAGCCGGCCTCGAGGTCGACAACGGCATCCGCGTCGACGCCCACTTGTGCACCTCGCACCCGGACATCTACGCCGCCGGGGATGTCGCCAACGCCTTCCACCCGCTGCTCGGCAAGCACATCCGTGTCGAGCACTGGGCCAACGCCGTCAACCAGCCGCAAGTCGCGGCCAAGGCAATGCTTGGCCATGATGTGGCCTACGACCGTGTGCCGTACTTCTTCACCGACCAGTACGACCTGGGCATGGAGTACACCGGCTACGTCGAACCCGGAAGCTACGACCAGGTGGTCTTCCGCGGCCGGAGGGACACCCGCGAGTTCATCGCCTTCTGGCTCGCCCAGGGCAGGGTACTGGCCGGGATGAACGTCAACGTCTGGGACGTCACCGACCCGATCCGCGACCTCGTGACCTCCGGGCGCCCGGTCGACGCGACGAGGCTCGCTGACCCCGACGTCCCGCTGAGCGACCTTCTCGACCGCCCCGACACGGCTGGGTGACAGCCCGCCAGAAGATGGTGTGAAGGTGACTGCCACGCCTCCCGCCTCCGGTCGCACACCCCAGGCCCCGGATGGGACGCAGCCGGTACGGGCCGACGGGTATGCGCAGTTGCGGGACTACGCGGTGATCGGGGACGGGCGCTGCGCCGCGCTCATTGCCCGCGACGGCTCGGTGGACTGGCTGGCCTGGCCGGACCTGGACTCGCCGAGCCTGTTCGCCGCCGTGCTCGACCCCGTCCGCGGCGGCCGGTTCCTTCTCCAGCCCGACGTGCAGTACACCGCAAGCCGCCGCTACCTGCCCGGCACGAACGTGCTGGAGACAACGTTCACCACCGTGCACGGCACGGTCCGGCTGACCGATGCGCTGACTCTCCCCGACAACACTTCCCTGGCGCCCGGACGGGAACTGGTCCGGCGGATCGAGGGCCTCGCCGGCAGCGTCCCCATGCGCTGGAGCGTCCAGCCGCGCTTCGGCTACGGCACCCAGGCACCGCACCTGACCCACCGTGCCGGCGTCCCGGTGGCCACCTTTGGACCTGATGCCGTCGCGGTCTGCGCCTGGAACGCGGGAAATCCGCAGCTCACCGGCGATGCCGTCGCATCCAGCTTCCGGACGAGGCCGGTACCCCGGCCGTCATCGCGCTGGCATGCGCACACCAAGAACCGCTGGTCCTACCCACCCGGACAGAGTGCGAGGCGCGCCTGGACCACACCACCGCCACCTGGCGCCGATGGAGCGCGGACCGCACCCACACCGGACCATGGCGCGAGGCGGTCCTGCGCAGCGCCCTCGCTCTGAAGCTGCTGGTGTTCGCCCCCTCGGGCGCGGTCGCCGCTGCCGCGACCACCTCCCTGCCCGAGGAACTGGGTGGGGAGAGGAACTGGGACTACCGCTTCAGCTGGATTAGGGACTCCGCCTTCACCCTGGACGCCTTCCTGCAGCTGGGATGCGCTGCTTTCGGTGGGGAGCTAGATGCCCTCTGACCTGCGGGAACGTAGGCGATTCAGAGCGCCGTCCCAGGGCTCAACCGCTCTGAGTCGTGCGTCAGTTGATCGCGCGGGCGGAGGCGGGCGTTGCTGCCTGGAGCGGGCTGGTGGCTGGACAGGCGGGGCGCGCTCAGGTGGTGTGCGCGTGCCGGCTGCGGGCGTGGGCGGCCCGGATTCTCGGCGTCGAAGTCGGGGTGCTGCCGCGACGCTGAAGGCAGCTCTCATTTGGGATGGTGTCTGAGGAACTTCAGAACCGGCCGGACAGCTCGTCCTTTCCCTGGGGGCACACCGCGGCCGTGGCCGCGGTGTGCCCCCAGGGACACCGCGGCCGTGGCCGCGGTCGTCGGCGCCGTCACCCCGGTGTGACCGGCCGCCGGCGCCGCCTGCGCGGGGCCTGCGGTGCTGGTGTCCGCAGAGCGGCTGCACAGCGGCGCGCACTATCCCACCGACGTGGTCGCCGGCGGCGTGATCGGGCTGGCCGCGGCCGCCCTGGTCCGCGTAGCGCCCCGTCTGCTGCGGCGGCGACGCGTCGGCTACGTGACCGAGCACTGGGTCTGCCCGAATGTGCTCCTCCCACGCCGGCAACACAGCGCAGGAACCGGTGGGTGAACTGGTCCAGCGTGCCTCGCAGCAGCTGTCGCAGCTGGTCCTCGACCATGTGACGATGGTGCCCCCTTCACAGCAGTCGTGGAGGGGGCACCATCGTGTCGGTCACGGGATTCCGCTCGACTTGGGCGAGGGCAGGGACACCGCCTCCGGCAGTGCCCACGCTTCGCGGTGATGGAGCGGACATTTGCCTGGCTGGGACGGTGTCGGCGCCTGGCGAAGGACTACGAGTACCTGCGCGTCTGCTCGGAGAACGCCATCTACCTCTCCATGGCCATGCGCCTCGTGCGCCGCCTCGCAAGACCAGCCCGCTGACAAGTCTTTCAGACGTCCTCCGGACCTGGACCTGTGGATCCTTCGAGCGCAAACGAGCAGCGGGCGCTGAGCGGCTGGCACCGGAGTACCGTGGCGGTACCGAGAGCACCTCGCACGCCGCCATCCAATTCGGCGTCACCCTCGGGAATCGGCAAGGCCGGAGCACATCGCGTCCGGTCGGAAATGAGCCGCCCCACATGAGCCTGATGAGCCTCGGAGTACTCGCCTCCTCCCATAAGGAGAACGAGTTCCGACTGCCGCTGCACCCCCGCCACCTCGACCGGATCGCCCCGGACATACGCGAGAGGATCTTCCTCGAACAGGGCTACGGCCGACGGTTCGGCGTCGCCGACGACGCGCTGCGACCACTCGTGGCCGGACTGCGCTCCCGCGAGCGACTCCTCGCCGAGTGCGATGTCGTGCTGCTGCCCAAACCGATGCACGACGACATCGCCGCGCTGCACGAGGGCCAGGTGCTGTGGGGATGGCCGCACTGCGTGCAGGACGAGAAGATGACCCAGATCGGCATCGACCGACGGCTGACCCTGATCGCCTGGGAAGCCATGAACCACTGGACCTCCACGGGCGCCTTCAGCGTCCATGTGTTCCACAAGAACAACGAGCTCGCTGGCTACTGCTCGGTGCTGCACGCCCTGCAGCTCGGCGGGCTGACCGGTAGCTACGGGCGCCGCCTGCGGGCGGTGGTCATCAGCTTCGGCGCCACGGCGCGCGGAGCGGTCACGGGCCTGGGCGCCATGGGGGTCACCGACGTCACCGTGCTCACCCAACGCGCCGCGGCAGCGGTGGCGTCACCGATGCCCTCGGTCGTGATGGGCCACTTCGAGGAGCAGGAGGACGATCCGTCGCACCTGCGGGCAATTACCGCGGCCGGTTCCGAGCCGCTGGCGGAGTACCTGGCCGGGTTCGACATCATCGTCAACTGCGTCCTGCAGGACACCGACGCGCCACTCATGTTCGTCACCGACGAGGAACTCGCCCTCTTCCGGCCGGGAACCTTCTTCATCGACGTCGCCTGCGACGAGGGCATGGGCTTCGCATGGGCCCACCCGACCACCTTCGGCGAGCCCATGCCCTCGGTGGGGTCGGGCTGCCACTACTACGCGGTGGATCACAGCCCGTCCCACCTGTGGAACTCCGCCACCTGGGAAATCAGCGAGGCGCTCCTTCCCTACCTGCGCAAGGTCATGAACGGCCCCGCGGCATGGGACACCGACGTCACGATCAGAAAGGCCATCGAGATCCGCGACGGCGTCGTCCAGAACCCAAAGATCCTCTCCTTCCAGCACCGGTCAGCCGCCTACCCCCACGCTCCCGAAGTCCCGACGACTCCGCTGAGCTCAGAGGTCTAGGCACTGTTTCTCGGATCTCCGTACATGCGTGGGGTGTTGGGGCCAGGCTGGCTGCATGGGACGTGGAGACCTGACGAACGCGGAGTGGGAGCGGCTGGAGTCGTTCTTACCTCGTGGTGGTGCCCGTGGGGGGCGCTGGAGTGATCACCGGCGGGTGATCAACGGAGTGCTGTACCGGGTGCGGACGGGGGTGCAGTGGCGGGATCTGCCGGAGCGGTTCGGGCCGTGGGAGACGGTCTACAAGCGCCATCGTCGCTGGTCAGCCGACGGGACGTGGGAGATGCTGCTGTCGAAGGTCCAGGCCGCCGAGGACGCTGCGGGCCGGATCGACTGGGACGTGTCGGTGGACTCGACTGCGGTGCGGGCCCACCAACATGCCGCCGGTGCGAGGAAAGCACCCCCGGCCCCGGTTTCCCAAAAGGGGATCGACCGAGGGACGAACCAGGTCGATCCGGTGCTTCGGAAACTGGTCGTCAGACTGGAGGAGGTGGTCAGATCGGCGAGTGTCTGGGGCGCTCCCGCGGCGGCTACACCACCAAGATCCACCTCGCCGCCGACGGACGATGCCGGCCCCTCGCCCTCCTGCTGACACCAGGACACTTCGGCGACGGCCCCCAGCTCGAACGCGTCCTGAACCAGGTTTCCGTGCCCCGCACCGGTGTCGGACGACCCCGCACCCGGCCCGACCACGTCTTGGCCGACAAGGCATACATCGCCCGCAGAAACCGCCGCTACCTGCGACGACGCGGAATCTCACACACCATCCCCGAACGCCTCGCCCAGCAAAAGCACCGGCGCAACCGCGGTTCCCAGGGCGGCCGACCCACCGGGTTCGACAGCGAGCGCTACAAGAAGCGCAACACCGTTGAACGCGCCATCAACCGGCTGAAGGGCTTCCGGGCCGTCGCCACACGCTACGAGAAACGCGCCTACACCTACCTCGGCACCGTCACCCTCGCAGCCCTCATCATCTGGCTCCGCACATGATCCGAGAAACAGCGCCTAATACGCCACGCGTTGAAGTTCTCCCGCCAGGTGTGTTTCGCCGGTCGTCCACCGCTCTTGACCGCGCCGGAACCAACGGACGGATGATCTCCCACTCCGGACCAGAAAGATCCGTCGAGTAACGGGTACGCAGCCCGCACACCCCAGCCCCCGAAAGTGCGTCACCACCCCGATAACAGGCAACTTGCCCGCTGACAGGCTTTTCTGACGCCCTCTACAGTAACTTGACCGACAGGGCGGCCCGGCGCACCGCTATCTCCACCAAGCCCGTGAGGAAGCGTCGCTCTACATGAGGGGACGCGTCAGGCGGAGGCAGCGCCGGAGGCGTCGACCGGGGCTGGCAGGGTGCGGAGGCGTTCGCGCAGATCGGCCACGTTCTCGGCGGGCCGGGCCGCGAGGAGTCCGTCCAGGCGCCCCAGCCGGGTGCGGGCGGTGGCGCGCAAGCGGCTCGGCGGTACCCGGTCGAGGACGTCCAGGGCGCGCTGCGCGGCATCGGAGGGTTGCTCGGAGGCCTCGGCTTGGGCGAGGACGAGGGTGGCGGCGGCCCATCCGAGGGTGCCGGGGGTCCAGGCGGCCTCGGCGCGGGTGCGGGCCTGCTCGGTGCGGCCCAGCGTGAGGTGCGCCTCCGCCTGGTGCAGGGCGAGTTCGGGCTCGTCGAAGCCGAAACGGCCCGGGGCCTGGCCGACCGCGTCGTCTTCGAGTTCAGTCAAGGCGACGTCGAGGGCGGCGGCCGCCTCCCGGTCGCGGCCCTGCTGGGCGAGGGTGGGCAGCAGCGCCCAGGCGTGGATCTGGGCACGGACCAGGCCGGCGGGGGCCGCGGCCGCGCCGCGCTCGGCGTACGTGTACGCGGCGGCCAGGTTGCCGGTGTGGCGGGCCACCATGCTCTGCGCCCCGTACGCCCAGGCCGCCAGCGCCGTATCGCCGCACCGGTTGGCGTAGGAGACTGCGGTGCCCAGGTGGATGCGTGCGCCGGCCGGGTCGTCGAGGTGGAAGGCCAGGTTGCCCAGCAGCCGGCGCGTGGGAGCCCGAGGGAGTCGTACACCGTATACGCCGCGCGGGCCAGGAGCACGGTGTGCTGAGTCGCCTCGGGCAGGACACGGCTGCGGCGGGTGGAGCTCTGGTCGGCATAGTGGATGGTGCAGGTCAGGCCGCTCGCGATCTGGCCGGAGGCGCGGAGGCGGGCACCGAGGTCGTCGGCGAGGGCGAGCAGGGCGCGCCGGTGCTGGCCGGGTCGAGCTCGTCGCGGACAAAGCGGTGCTCGGTGCTGATGCTCGCCGGGGTCGGGATGGGGTCGACGACCTGGGTGTCGCGGCCCTGGGCGTGCTCGTGGAGGGCACGTCCGGCCCGGGCGCCGAGCAGACGTCGCAGCGTGAGCTGGGGGACTTGGACGACGTCGCCGACGGTGTGCAGACCGTACTCGCGAAGCGTCGCGGCGGTCCGCGCTCCCACACCGGGCAACTCGTGGACCGGTCGCGGGCGCAGGAAGGCGGCGATCGCCTCGGGGGAGTCGTCGACGACGGTGCGCTGCCCGGGCGGGGTGAGGGAGCAGGCCATCGCGGCGAGCATCCGGTTGGGGCCGCACCCCGCCGCGCTGCGCAGGCCGAAGTGGGCGTGAGCGCGCAACTGGACCAGCCCGGTCAGGCCGCGGGCGTCCCGGTCCCTTCTCTGGGGCTGCGGCTGCGGCGCGAGGCAGTGGACAGACCGTCTGTGCAGCTCGACGCGCGGATTTCTCACCGTAGTTGGTGCAACAGGTGTGGTGCTATCGCCGGTTCGGGTGAGTCGCTCCCTCGGCCGGTTGAGGGCGTGCCCCGCGGGCGGTGACGGCGGCTGTGGCCGAGAGGACGGCGAGCAGGGCGAACAGTGCGGGGTGTCCGCCGAGGGGTCCGGCCAGGACCGCGCCGGCGAAGGGGGCGAGTGCTGCGGCTGCGTGGGCCGGTGCGCCGAGGAGTCCGGAGAGTCTGCCGTAGTGGGTGGTACCCCACCGGTCGGTGACGGCGGTGGCCTGGAGGAGGGTGAGGTTGCCTCGGATCACCCCGGCGAGGATGCATACGGTGACGAGCAGGGCGTACGGGCCAGCCACGGTGGCGAGGGCGGCGGTGGTGAGGGCGCCGAGTGCGATCAGGGTGACGGTGCGGGCGGTGACGCCGAGGTGGCGGGCGAGGGTCGCGTACAGGGTGCGGCCGAGAGTCTGGCCGGCCCCGCCGAGGCCGAGGGCCCATGCGGCTTGGGTGGTGGTGTAGCCGCGCTCCATGAGGAGGGGGACGAGGCCGATGACGACGGCGTACATCGCGAACGCGGAGAGGGTGAAGGTGACGGCCAGCATCCGGAACGCCCGGCTGCGCACCACGCCCTCGTGGCCGCCAGTGACGTGCGGCGGGCTCGGCGGGGCTGGCGGCCACGGGGCTTTCAGCGCGATCGCGTGCGCCGGGATGGTCAGGACGGCGAGGATGCTGGCGAGCACTACGTAGGTGGCGCGCCAGGACATGTGGTCGGCGAGTATCGCGGTCAGTGGTGCGAAGACGGTGGAGGCGAGTCCGCCGGCGAGGGTGACGATGGTGAGTGCGCGGATGTGGTCGGGGGCCCACCAGCGGGTGAGGGCGGCGAAGGCGGGCTGGTAGAAGACGGCGGCCATCGCCGCTCCGGCGAGCAGCCACCCGGCGAAGAAGAGGGCCAGGTCGGGGGCTGCGGCGATCACCAGCAGGCTGAGCGCGCCCAGGACGGAGCCGGCGGTCATGACGGTGCGAGGTCCGCGGTGGTCCAGGACGCGGCCGACATAGATCCCGGCCATGGCGGAGACGACGAGGGCGGTGGAGAACGCTGCGGTGGTCGCGCCCGGGCTCCAGCCGGTGTCGGCGGTGATGGCCGGGTTGAGGACGGGGAAGGCGTAGTAGACGATGCCCCAGCTGGTGATCTGGGTGAGGCAGAGGGCGGGCAGTACGGCGCGTGGCCGCGACCGGACCCCCGTCCCGGTCGCGGTCACGCCGCTTTGAAGGTCGCTCACCTCAGCAGCCGCCGGAGGCGGCAGGCGCGGCGCCGATGGTGAGGGTGGCCGGGGCTGCGCAGCAGCCGTCGCCGCTGGTTGCCTCGGCGGCCTCCGGCTCGTCGAAGAGGCCTGCTCCGCCGCACACGCCCGTCTCGGGGAGGGTGAGTTCGACGCGCTCGGCCGCCTCCTGGTCGCCTGCGAGGTGAGCGGCGATGGAGCGGACCTGCTCGTAGCCGGTCATGGCGAGGAAGGTCGGGGCGCGGCCGTAGGACTTCATGCCGACGAGGTAGACGTCCTTCTCCGGGTGGGCGAGCTCGTTCACGCCGTGCGGGTAGACCGTGCCGCACGAGTGCTGGTTCGGGTCGATCAGCGGCGCCAGCTCCACCGGGGCTTGCAGGCGCTCGTCCAGGCCGAGGCGGAGCTCGTCGAGGAAGGAGAGGTCGGGGCGGAAGCCGGTGAGGACGACGACCTCGTCCACCGGGTCGAGACGGCGGCCGTCCTCACCGATGAGGACTACCCGGCCGTCTTGGGTGCGCTCGATGGTGTCGGTGCGGAAGCCGGTGACCGCGTCCGCGTAGCCGGCGTCGACAGCGGCCTTGGCGGCCAGGCCGAGGGCGCCGCGGGCGGGCAGCTCGTCGGCCTCGCCGCCGCCGAAGGTGGAGCCGGAGATGCCGCGGCGCAGGATCCAGGTGGCGTGGGTGTCCGCGCCGTCGTCGGCCTTGGCGAGGTCGGCGAGGTAGGCGAGGGCGGTGAAGGCGGAGGCGCCGGAGCCGATGACCGCGGTGCGCTTGCCCGCGTACTGGGCCCGGACGGCGGGGTCCTTCAGGTCCGGGACGCGGTAGGTGATGCGGTCGGCGGCGGCCTTCTCTCCGAGGGCGGCGAGTCCGCTGCCGCCGGCGGGGCTGGGGGTGGACCAGGTGCCGGAGGCGTCGATGACCGCGCGGGCGAAGATGCGCTGCTCGCGGCCGTCGGCGCGGGCGTCGTAGCGGATCTGCTCGCCCAGGACGTCGGCCAGAGGCTGGAGGTAGAGGGCGGCCCAGTCCCCGCCCGAGGGGTAGGTGTCCTCTTCGGGCTTGACCCAGCCGGTCGGAGCGAGGAGCTTCTCGGCGGCCGGGTCGACGACCTCGCCCCAGCGGGAGAACAGCCGCACGTGCGCCCACTCACGCACCGCGGTCCCGGCGACCGGGCCGGCTTCCAGGACGAGGGGTTCGATGCCGCGGTCGAGGAGGTGGGCGGCGGCCGCGAGGCCGGCGGGGCCGGCCCCGATGACGACGACGGGCAGCTCGGTGGTGGTCTCGCTCATGACAGGTCTCCGGGGTCTTCGTACAGGCAGGCTGGCGGGCGGTGGCGGGGCTCGGGTGGTCAGCAGCAGCCGGCGCCGGTGGTGACGCTTCGCGCTTGGCCTGCGGGTCGCAGCAGGCTCCGGCTGCTTCCGCGTCCTCGCTGGTGCCGCAGCACGGGGAGGACTGGGCGGGGGCCGCCTCGGCGGCGGGCTGTACGGGGGCGGGGCCGCAACAGGAGCCCTGCGTCTCGGCGTGGTTGGGGATGGTGGGGGTGAGCTGCTCGCTCATGACGACTCCCTCGGTGTTTCGACGTTTGTCTATGGCTTGCACGATCAGCATGCCAGCTGTATCGATAGACGTCAACATAGACATTCATCAATTTAGTGGGATTGTGATGGAGCACGTGGAAGCGGCGTCATCGGCGGCGGGTAGTCCGGGCTGGCGGCCGCGCATGCACTGGTTCGGGCAGGGCTGAAGCCGGTGGTGCTGGAGGCGTCGGACCGGGCGGCCGGCTCGTGTTCTCCCTGGCCCGGTTCAGTGCGCTGCCGGGTCTGGCCTTCGGCGGGGACCTGGACCGCTACCCGCACCGCGATGAGGTCGCCGGCTACCTCGACCACTACGCCGCCCTCCTGGACGCCGAGATCCGCACCGGCCGGCGCGCGGCCCGGGTGACAGTGGAGGCGGGCGGCCACTTCCGGGTCGAGGTGGAGGGCGGGGCCGCCCTGACGGCCGGGGCCGTGGTTGCGGCGTGGGGGAGTTTCGCCAATCCCTACCGGCCGGCGCTTGCGGGCCGCCTGGAGTCCTTCACCGGCCGCCTTCTGCACGTGGCCGACTACCGCAGCCCCGAGGTGTTCGCCGGGCAGCGGGTCGTGGTGGTGGGCGCGGGCAACTCCGCGGTCCAGGTCGCATCCGAGCTCGCCCGCACCTGCCAGGCCACGCTCGCGACCCGGACGCCAGGAAGTTCGCCCGCCAGCACCTGCTGGGCCGGGACCTGCACTTCTGGCTGACGCGCCCGGGCCTGGACGCAGCCCCGCTCGGCCGACTGCTGCGCACCCCGCCGGCCCAGCCCGTCCTGGACGACGGCCGCTACCGCGCCGCGCTCGCCGCGGCTTGCCCGAGCGCCGGCCGATGTTCACCACACTGGACGGCGACACCCTCACGTGGGCGGACGGGACGGTGGAGCAGGTGGATGCGGTGATCCTGGCGACCGGCCACCGGCCCGACCTTCCCTACCTCACCGGCCTGGACGGCGCGCTGGATGCGGCCGGGCGCCCCCGGCACCGCGACGGCGCCTCCGCCGCTCACCCGGGGTTAACGTTGGTCGGTCTGGAGTGGCAGCGCAGCCTGTCCTCGAACAGCCTGCGCGGTGTGGGCCGGGACGCAGGCCTGGCGGCCCGCCGCCTCGCCGCACATCTGTCCTGCCGTTGAGGCCCGCACTACCCGACTGATTCGACATGTGTCAACATAGACCTATGTCGAATGCGAAGGTTCTGCCGCTCCTGGAGCCCGATGTCGTGCCGTGCTGCCCGCCGCTGACCGAGCGCCCCATGTCCGCCGACGAGGCCGAGACCGCCGCGAAGATGTTCAAGGCGCTCGGCGACCCCGTCCGGCTGCGGCTGTTCTCCGCCGTCGCCTCCCACGAGGGCGGGGAGGCGTGCGTGTGTGACATCTCCGACGTCGGCGTCTCCCAGCCCACCGTCTCCCACCACCTGAAGAAGCTCAAGGAGGCGGGCCTGCTGTCCTCCGAGCGGCGGGGCACGTGGGTGTACTACCGGGTCGAGCCCGCCGTCCTCGCCGCCATGGGCGCACTGCTGGCGGGCGCTGCGCGGGAGGCGTAGGGAGCTGTCCTTTCCGGCTGGACCCGGAGGGTGGCCCCCTTCATCGTTCATCGACTATCGTCGATGAACGATGAAGGGGGCTGTGATGCTCAGTGACAATGACGCCCGCATGTACGCGGGCTGGTTCAAGGCCCTGGCCGACCCCACGCGCGTGCGCCTGCTGCACCTGCTGGCCGGCGAGGGTCGGGCGATGAGCGTGGGCGAGATCGTGGAACGCGCCGAGGTCGGGCAGTCGACGGTTTCCCACCACCTCAAGATCCTGGCCGAGGTGCGGTTCGTCCTGGCCGAGAGGCGGGGCACCTCGACCTCCTACACGGTCAACCACACCTGCCAGAGCGTCTTTCCCCGCGCCGTCCGCGCGATCCTCGGCCAGGAGGCGCCCGCCGATGGGTGCTGAGATCCGCATCGCTGCGATGACGGCCGCGCACGCCGAGCGGGTGCTGGCGATCTACCAGGCCGGGATCGAGGAGGGCAACGCGACCTTCGAGACGCAGGCCCCGGACTGGGCCGCGTTCGACAAGGCCAAGCTGCCCGGCCACCGCTTCGTCGCCCTCGAGGGCGACGGCCGGGTGCTGGGCTGGGTGGCGGCGAGCGCGGTCTCGGACCGGTGCGCGTACACGGGCGTGGTCGAGCACTCCGTGTATGTCCACCCCGACGCTCGCGGCTGCGGCGTCGCCGGCCGGCTCCTTGCGGCCTTGGTCGAGTCGACGGAGGCCGCGGGGATCTGGACGATCCAGTCCGGGATCTTCCCCGAGAACGCCGCCAGCCTCGCCGTCCACCAGCGGGCGGGCTTTCGTGTCATCGGCACCCGTGAGCGCATCGGCCGGCACCACGGTGTGTGGCGCGACGTGGTCCTGCTGGAGCGTCGGAGCCCGCGGATCAGCTGAGCTCGCCGTCCAGGGTGAGCTGGCGGCGGTGGAAGTCGAAGTGCCGGGTCGGGTAGCGGTAGATGTCGGCGAGCGTCATGAAGTCCTGGAAGAACGGATCCCAGCGGACGGGGAAGTGCATGCCGCGGGCCAGGTCGGCATCGGCTTCCGCTGCGAGCCGGCGGTGCAGTGAGTCGATGACGCGGTCGAACGCGGCGCCCGTGCGGCGCGGCCCGAAGACCTTCACTGCCCCGCACGGGCCGGCGTAGTTGACCCAGTCGAACGGCCGGGTCGCGGCGTTCAGCGCCTGGGCGAAGGCCCTGCCGGCGCTGCGGGGCAGGTGCGCGAAGGCGCGGACGAGGACCAGCAGAACCCGCACGACCAAGTAGCCGAAGAACATGTGCCACAGCAGCTGCTCGTTCGTCCACCGGGTACCGCGGGTGGGGCGGGCGAGATCGGCTTCCGTGGCATTTCCGAGCAGGTCGTGGAAGGTCTGCCGTGCGCGCTCGTAGTCCGCGTACACGGCCTGCCGGTCCATCGCCATCTCATTCATCGCCCCGGGCCCGTCCACCGTGATTAATTCCCGTCCCGGGGCTGTTTCAGGCGCCGAGGAATTCCGCGATCTCGCGGACGGCTCCGCGTGCCGTACGGCCGACGCCGATCAGGGTGGCGGAGGCGGGGCCGGTCCAGTCGCCGTAGCCGAGGAGGTGGATGCGCGGGTCGGCGACGGCGCGGGCGCCCTCGGTGGGGATGCGGCCGCCCTCGCTACGAAGGCCCAGCGGGGCCAGGTGCGAGAGGGCGGGGCGGAAGCCCGTGCACCAGATGACCGCGTCGCAGGGCCAGACGCTGCCGTCCGCCCAGCGGGCTCCGTCGGCCGGCAGGCTCTCGAACATCCGGTGGTCCGGGATGAGGCCGGCGTCGCGGGCGGCGCGTACGGGCGGGACGGCGACGATGTCGCCGAGGTCGGAGATGCGGGGGCCGCCGGACTGGACGCGCCGGGTGGCGAGTTCGAAGAGGGCGCTGCCGTCGATCTCGTCCGGGAGGTAGCGAGCCGGGCGCTGGGTGACCCAGCGGACGGTGGCGTGCGGCGCGAGGTCGGCTGCGACCTGGGCACCGGAGTTGCCGCCACCCACCACGATGACGCGCTGTCCCGCGTAGTCCCAGGGGCTGCGGTAGTCCACCGTGTGGTGCTGGCGGCCCTGGAAGTGCTCGCGGCCGGGGACGGCGGGCAGGAAGGGGCGCCACCAGGTGCCGGTCGCGCTGATCACGACGCGAGCCGTGAAGGCGCCGGAGTCCGTTTCGACGCGCAGGAGAGGCGCCTGGTCGCGGACGGCCTCGACGCGGACGCCCCGCTGGATGGCGAGTTCGTACCGCTTCTCGTAGTCGGCGAGGTACTCCAGTACGTGGGAGACGTCCGGGAACGTCTTGCCCGCCTGCGCCGGCATGAGCCGGCCGGGCAGGGAGGAGTAGGCGGCCGGGGAGAACAGGTGCAGTGAGTCCCAGGCATGCTGCCAGGCTCCGCCCGGGGTGGTCTGGGCGTCGAGGATGGTGAAGTCGATGCCCGCCCTGCGCAGGTAGTAGCCGGCGGCGAGCCCTGCCTGGCCGCCGCCGACCACCACCACATCCGCGTGCTGCGTCATGCGACGGGCTGCCCGCTGTCGGTCTTGCCGCGCATGAAGATGACCGCCACCAGGGCCAGGCCCACCGCGGCACCGATCAGCTGCATGCCGATAAAGCCGGTGACCGACGACGGGGCGATGCCCGCGAAGGTGTCGGTGAACGCGCGGCCGATGGTGACCGCCGGGTTCGCGAAGCTGGTGGAGGAGGTGAACCAGTAGGCGGCGCCGATGTATGAGGCGACCGCGACGGGCGCGAAGCGCAGGCGGTCGGTGCGGGCCAGTCCGAAGATCAGAAGGATCAGGCCCGCGGTCGCCACGACCTCGCTGAGGAGCAGGTTCCCGGCGGAGCGGTCGTGAGTGGACCACTTCACCAGCGGCTCGCCGAACATCGCATCCGCAAGGATCGCGCCCGCGATGGCGCCGACGATCTGGGAGGGCACGTAGACAGCGAGCTCGCGGGCATTGACTCCGGCGCCGCCCCTGCGGGCGGTCCACCACTCGGCCAGAGTGACGGCCGGGTTGAAGTGGGCGCCGGAGATCGGACCGAGGAGGGCGATCAGCACAAAGAGCCCGAAGACCGTGGCGGTGGAGTTGGCCAGGAGCTGGAGGGCTACGTCCTGGGTGAGTTCGGTGGCCTGGATGCCGGAGCCGACGACGACCGCCACGAGCGCGGCCGTGCCGACCAGCTCGGCGGCGGCCCGGGCGATGAGCGGGGTCGCGCCGGGCGCGGGCTGGGGCGCGTCGGCGGCTATGACGGATTCCGCTGCGGGGGCGGCGACGGGCTCGGTGGCGGTCAAGACAGGTTCTCCTCGGGCAGGTGAGGCAAAAGAGCGACTACGGGCTACGGGCAGGACCGCTTGAGGTTCGCTTCGGCGGTGGCGCGCGCGGTCTGAGCGAGGTCGGCGAACTGACCGGCGATGGCTTCGATGACTTCGGGGCGCAGGCGGTAGTAGATGTACCGCCCGCACGGCTCCGTCTCCACGACACCCGCCTCGCGCAGCACCTTCAGGTGGTTCGAGAGGTTCGTCTGCTTGGCGCCCGTCTCTTCCACAAGGTGGGTGGTGCAGAGCGTCTCCTTGGCCAGGAGGGTCACGATCTGGAGCCTGAGCGGGTCGGCCAGAACCCGGATCAGATCAGTGTCGACTGACGTCATCATGTGCTGATACTGTCACATCACTCAGGGCTGATACCAGTCCGGGCTGAGTCAATGGATTGAAGGCAGAGACGATGTCCTCCACCCCGCTCGCATCCGTGCTGTTCGTCTGCATCCACAACGCAGGCCGATCCCAGATGGCCGCCGGATTCCTGCGCCACCTCGCCGGGGAGCGCGTCGAGGTCCGCTCCGCCGGCTCCATGCCCGGTGAGCAGATCAACCCCTCCGCCGTTGCTGCGATGGCCGAGCTGGGCATCGACATCTCCGACCAGAAGCCCAAGGTCCTCACCCCCGAGGCCGCTCAGGCGTCCGACTACATCATCACCATGGGCTGTGGCGACGCCTGCCCGTACTTCCCCGGCAAGACCTACCTCGACTGGCAGCTCGAAGACCCCGCTGGCCAGGGCGTCGAGGCCGTCCGCCCCATCCGCGACGAGATCAAGGGCCTCATCGAGGGCCTGATCGCCGAGATCGACGCCAAGAAGCAGGGCTGATTCCGTGACCGACGTGACCACCGATGACGGCATACGCGCCGTCATCATCATCGGCTCCGGCCCTGCCGGATACACCGCCGCCCTCTACACGGCCCGCGCGCAGCTGAAGCCGCTGCTGTTCGGCAGCTCCATCTTCGTCGGCGGCTCGCTCACCACGACCACCGAGGTGGAGAACTTTCCCGGCTTTCCCGACGGGATCGACGGCCCGGACCTCATGGTCAACATGCGGGCCCAGGCTGAGAAGTTCGGCGCCGAGATGATCGACGACGACATCGTCTCCGTGAACCTCACTGGTGAGATCAAGGAAGTCACCGACTCCGTGGGCACCGTGCACCGCGCCAAGACGGTGATCATCGCCACCGGTTCCGGCTACCGCAAGCTCGGCCTCCCCAAGGAAGACGAGCTCTCCGGCCGCGGAGTGTCCTGGTGCGCCACCTGCGACGGATTCTTCTTCCGCGACCGTGACATCGTCGTGGTCGGCGGCGGCGACACCGCCATGGAAGAGGCCACCTTCCTCACCCGCTTCGCCCGCTCGGTCACCATCGTCCACCGCCGCTCCACCCTGCGCGCCTCCAAGGTCATGCAGAACCGAGCCTTCACCGACGACAAGATCTCCTTCGCCTTCGACAGCGAGATCGCCGAGATCAAGGAAACGAACGGCATGCTCTCGGGCGTCGCCCTGCGCGACACCTTCACCGGCGAGCTCCGCGACCTTGACGTCACCGGCCTTTTCATCGCGATCGGACACGACCCGCGCACCGAACTGTTCACCGGACAGGTCGACCTCGACGACGAGGGCTACATCCAGGTCGCCTCGCCCGCGACCCGCACGAACATCCCCGGCGTCTTCGCGGCCGGCGACGTCGTCGACCACACCTACCGCCAGGCCATCACCGCAGCCGGCTCCGGCTGCGCCGCGGCCCTCGACGCCGAGCGCTACCTCGCCGCCCTCAGCGACCAAGTGCAGGACGCAGCCGAAGTCCTGGCCTGAGCCGACAGACCAGCCAGACCGGATCCTGTGCGCGGTGGCATTTCGCGCAGGGTCCGATCTGGGGCGGTGTACAGGTGAGCGCGGGTGCTCTTGGGGCCTGAGAGGTGCTCATCGGCGGTTCCTTCCGGGTGGCGGCTCCCCTGGATGGAGCTGCTGGCTGGCGGTCGCGCTCGTTAGGGCCGGTTCACGGACCGGGTGAGTTCCCGGTTCGCGGCCCGGGCCGCGTCCAGCTCCTCCGTCCGTTCGTCGAGCTCGCTCTTTGTGTCGGCGAGGTTCTGTTCAAGCAGGGCGATCTGCCGTTCGGACGAGAGCGACCGCGTCCTGGATGTGGAGCTTGTCCTCGTCGGTGAGTTCTTCGAGGTCGTGACGGACGCGGTGGACCAGGCGGCGGACCCGGGTGATCTCCTCGTCCGACGGCATGGCCTCGGCCTTCGCCCAGGAGTGGGCCGCGAACGCAGCGAGCCGCTCCCGGCCACGCAGGAGATCAGCGAGGTACGCCTCCAGGTCGGGGAGGTAGGAGACGTCGGTGCGGAAGTGGGAGCACCCTACGCACCTGAAGCGGACGGGGCAGTCCTGCCCGCCGGCTGCCACGTTGGTCGGTTCGGTGCAGAGCCCGTAGGGGACTTGGACCTCCCCGATGCCCCGCCGGGCGTGCTCGGAGTCAAGGACGAGCTGGGCCTGGCGCCAGATGCGGCTGCCGTGCCGGTCGAACTGCATGCTGGTGACCCTGTCGACGGCTTCGCGGCGGCGCTGGTCGCCGACCCGGTAGTAGCGCTGTGTTGTCGACAAGTCCCGGCGGTCCATGAGCTGGCAGAGCACGCCACGGCTACACAAGATCCTTCAGCGTCCGTCCGGACCGCAATGACTCAGGCTGCCGCACCCTCGCGGACTGTGGTGCGGTAGCCGCCCATGCACGGCTCCAGCGCGTGATGTGGGCTGTTCCTGCGATCGTCAACTGGCCTGCTGCAATCCCGCCGGCAGACCGCGCCGCTGTTGAGGCCTGCGTCAGCTCGAGCCGGATCAAAGTCCCTGGATTCATCCCGTCTTGCCCGCTACGGGAGGGACGGTCCGCTGGGGGTTTGCGGACTGTGCGTTGAGGGGGGCTGGGGCGGTGAGGGGAGGTTGTGCGGATGCTGCGGTGACGGGGAGTCCGCCTCGGAGGGCGTAGGAGGCGTCGTGACTGACGGGGAGTTGGGCACTCTGCGCAATCTCACACGCTGTGGCCGGGGGCGTTTGGTCACTGAAGTTCTCGAGGGTGCTGCGGAGGGGGAAGGCGGTGAGGTGGATGGCCGCTGTGGTGTTGTGGGGACCGACGGGGGGCGCTGGGTGGCCGGCGTCGCCGGGTGGGTCGGCGGTGTCGTGTTCCCGGGCCTGGGCACGCCGCGTGTCTGGGCGGGGTAGAGCTGGTGGGCAGAGGCGAGGATGGGCTGCGCCTGCTTTCGCTGGGCGATGGTGGCGTTGTGCAGCGCGCGCCGGGCGAAGCCACGCCCGCGGTGGTTGCTCTCGGCGTCGGCCAGTTGCCCGGCTGCGACGGCCTCGGGCAGGGTGCCGCGGTGGGCGTGTTCGCGGGAGGGGTAGAGCTCGGCCAGGGTGTCGGTGATGTCAGAGGCGAGGCGGATGGCTTCCCAGCTGTGGAGGGCCTGGGCGCTGCCGGTGACGTGTTGATAGCGGTAGCCCATCGCCGCCTGCACCTCGGCGACGGCCGTCTGCTCGTCCGGGGCGGCGAACAGGGCCGTCGCGGTGAGGATCAGGGTGACCAGGTCGTGGTCGACCGGGAGGTGGCGGGCCCGTAGGGCACGCAGGACGTAGTCGCGTTCTTGGGCCAGTAACACCAGGCGAGGGTCAAGTCCGGCTCCTCGTCCTCCGGCCCTGAGCAGGTCGCCCAGCGCCTGCAGCTGTACCTCGGCCATGAAGGTGCGCCGTCGCGGTGCGCGCCGCCCCAGGAGGGGCAGCTGCCGCTCGGCGAGCCGTGTCCAGTCCGGCTGTCCCGGACCGGGTGGGCCGTAGCCGTCCAGGTGCCGCAGGCGTGCGGCGAAGGCGAGCAGTGCCTCCCGGTACAACTCTGAGACGGTGTCGCTCGGGGCGCACGACTCCGAGAGGCTGTCGGGCTGTGGCCTGTCCAGTCTGTCCTGCCAGGTCGCCGGGAGCTCCCCGAGCCAGTGCCCTTCGGAACGAGCCAACAACAGGACGCGGATTTGACGGCTTCCCTGGTAGGCGTCCAGCGCGTTGAGCAGCGGGGACAGTTGGTCACCGCGTGTTTCGGCGTGGTCGACCACCAGCAGCAACGACTGCGTCAGATGGCGCAGCAGCTGATGCCAGTTGGGCGCCTGCTCGGGGTCCGCGGCCAGAAAACCGGCCGTCCAGTCTGACCGCCCTGTGTCGTCGAGCGCCGTGAGTCGGCGGGCCGCCTCTACGGCGGCACGGGTTTTACCCCAGCCGCTCGGCGCCGTCAGCAACCGCACCCCGACGTCGGCTCGCTGCCCGGGCCAGGGTGCGGCGAGCCGTGGTCCGTGACACCAGTCCAGCAGCTTGTCCGGTGCACCTCCCCGCATCGGCACGATGGCCGCCTCGGGCTCCAGGAGCTGGGCCGGGGTGCGAAGTGTCGTCAAAGGAGCCGTCAGATACGGCCGCAAAGCGACCGGTTCGAGAACCGGAGCGACGTCCGAGTCTTCCTGCACCAAACGGCGCAAGCACCGATGGAGCAGGAACCGGGCGGCCGGCATCACATACAAGGCGCCATCGTCGTTGAGCGTCGCCTGGATGCAGCCGATGAGCAGCCCGTCACAAAACGCCGCGGCGCCCGAGGCACCACGCCACGGATCACGGTGCTCGCCCACCGGTTCAGCCACGACGCTCAGCTCGTGATGAAAGGCGCCTCGGGCAGTGGCGGGATTGATCGTGCCCCGGATTCCGTACGAGTCGGATGCTCCCTGGTGGCGTTGCACGTCGGGGAAGCACACCGTGGTGACGTCATGTTCGTCGCTCGCGACGATGGCACCCCAGCGGACGGCCTCCGCAGAGGCTGCCACTGGACCCTGCTGCGCTGGGGTGAGCCGCAGCAGCGCCACGTCAAGCTCACGCGTGAGGAGTTGGCGCGAGTCCGCACACCCGTCCCTGCACAACGGGCAGGTACCCGCACTGTGCCAGACCAGTTCGGCGTCCACCGGAGCACGCGCCGGCCCGTCCATGAAGCGCACCTGATATCGGCAATCGCTGCCCTCCAAAGGGGCGACGTGCCCGGCGGTCAAGACCAACGACCGCGTGATCCGGTATCCGGAGCCCAACCGGACCGGCGCCGCCGGCGCGCAGGACCGGATTTCCGCGACCCTCGTCCAGTCCTCCATGCCTAATTCACACCTGCACTGTGCGAGGGACCGGCCTGACGCCACTGGTCCGACTGCCCCACAGCGTTAACCGGGTGGGAGTGACGATCCACCAGACCGAGCTCCACCGTCACCCGATGCGATCGGCCCGCCGAGCTCTCCGCCCTTCCGCCAGCGGTGAGCACCCATGCCTTGACCCCCGCATCGCCGCCAACAGACCGCTTCAACTCGACAGCGAATTCCAGCTCCACCCTCTCCACGACAAAGCGAAGTTCGGCGCCGCGCCCGGCGTCCGTAGCACGCTGCAGTCCTTCCCGCACCGCTTCGATCGCCTGCCACAACTCCGTCGCGTCGCTGGACTCCTCCACACCAACCCCCCAGGCCTTAACCGCGCTCGGCCAGAAACCATCGGAGAAGGCTTGCCCATCCAGCCTGCAAGCCACGCCGGCAGAAGGTACGTAATTCCGGCCTTTCTGCCTCAAGTCACCGCGGCTGCTCCCTACTCCTTGACGCCCGCCGGCTTCGAAGGGGGCCTGCTCGACGGCGCCCTCGCTGAGTGCGACCGGGTCGGCGACAGCCGGGCCGACTACTCGGCCAAGCACCGCCGCCACGGGGTGAACGTGCAGGTGGTCACCGATCCCCAGTCGCCCGTCTGAAGTCCTGGCGGATCTTCCGCAGAGCGCGATGCAGCCCGAATCGAAGGACGTCAATCGCCGCGGCCGTTCTCACCCTGGAGTGGCAACGCTGAAAGAGCTCCCTACGTTGTTCTGCGGGAGGCGGTGAGCCCTTCGTATGGTTCACCCACCCAGGGGCGTTGGGTGTGGCCGCTTCGGGAGGGATGATGGAACGTTTGTATCAGAGCAGGTTGGCGAAGTGTAGGCAGGCCTCGATCGCTTGCTGGATGCCGGCGATGCCGGCGCCTGCAGTGCCGAGAACTGTCAGTGTCTCAAAGCCGCGCCGGTAGATCGTCTGGAAGCTGCTTTGCTCCACTGTTTCGCCTCGAGCGAGGTGGCCCAGGCAGGCAAGCATCTCGGCCAACGCTGGCCGTGACTCGGCGTCGTGGGGAAGCTGTGCCAGAACATCGTTGAGGTGATCGCCGAAGATTCTCAGTGCTTGCGATTGCTGTTGGTCGAGCGTGATGTACTGGACCGCTTCACTGTTGATGGTGGTGTGGCCATGGCTGACTCCCACGGTGCCGACGGAGTGCACCGTTCCGTGGAAATGGGTCACCGGCCCTGCGTGGCTGGCGGGTTCCGGTTGTTCGCTCACACTGCCTCCATTTTCTAAGCACTGCTTTCCGCGTGTGGCCAGCGCATATCGTGGAACGCCGTAGTCGTCGTGTGCGACCGTGATGAAATCCAGTTTCTGCAGTTCACGTAGTTCCCGGCCCAGGTCACCGTTGGAGGCCTGGATGAGACGAGCTCTTCCATAGTGCTCACGCGTCAGTACGGGGTCGGTCTCGTCCCGGTCGTACTGCCAAAGCCACCAGAGGATATCCAAACGTAGGGCGGCGCAGTGCACCTCATAGGGGAGGTTTCGCCAAAAGTCCTGCATCCGCATCTGCTCCCCGAGAGGGGTCAGGATGAGGCGTGTGGATCTGAACAGCCCCCGCTTGATCAAGCCTTCCTCGATCAGCTTTTCGACGAGGGGGGCGTCGTGCTCGTGGAGGACCACCTGCTGCTGCGGTGCACCTCCCCAGTCGTCGCGATACCAAGCGATGCGGTGCAGCAGACGGAGATTCGCAAGGATTAAGTGAGCCTGCGCCTGCGCGTCCATGGTCAACACCCTGGCGTGCTCCTCTTCGTGCGCGAGAGGACGCCCAGCGTATCCACCTGCGTGGTAGATCACAATGCTCGCCGCGGTCAAGGCGCTGCGCTGCAGGACGGGCCTCCTTTCGCCCCCCGACGCCGTGGGCATCGCCCTGCTGTGTTCCTGTGGCAAAGCCTCAAAGGGCAGCGTGCACGAGCTAGTTCGCGTCCTCGGGTCCGTTCACCGCAGGCGCGAGTGCCGCGACGGTAGTCGTGACTCCCATGTGCACCTCCGGCGTCTAACTTGCCCCTCGGTTCCAGCGCTCTTGCGGTGGTGGCTTCAAAGGCTCACCTGATCCACGTGGGCGCCCTTTCGGGCCGGCCACCAGGGCCCGTATCCGACGAGTTATGCGCGAAACGAGTGAAGTGCCTCGTCTCCCGGTTTCTTCTGGCTTCGGCCTGCCGGCCTTCGCTTCTTGGATCATCCTTCTCCCGCCGGGGGGTTCAGCTCTCCTTGCGGTCGGCCTACCAAGCCTTGGCTTGGACCTCGACGGGGTTTCCACGTTCCACTCCGTTGAGAGACGGCTGGGGTGGGCGCCCCCTTTACCCCGGGACCAGAGGTATTCCCACCCTGGGTCTCATTGCCCTGGGGGCGCTTGGTGCATCTCAGCACCAGGTCCTTGACCATGGATTGCGTGCCATCCAGTGGTTTTACGATGACGAGGCATCATCAGGGGTTCACTTGCGTTCGCCCGTCCAGCCTTCTCCTTGCCTGTGGCTCCCCGATGGCCAGGGTGCCCTTGGGCTTGAACGCTCAGCTTCACCCCCGCCGTTACCAGCGACGCATGTGAGCGCGGAGACGGGCCCGAATACTGGCCCGAAGGGCGGCCGTCCTATCCATCCTTCATGTGACCGTCCTTACTCAATCGGAGCGACTTCGTGTCGCACACGAGAAGTCGTAATCGTCCAGCGTCTTGTGGTGCGGCAGCTTCGACAGTCGCAGGCCCTGCCGGAAACGTCGGTCATCGCGGACCGCAAGCTCTTCGGAGAGGACCAGGTCGAGGAAGTCGAGGTAGCCCATCTTCGCCTCGTCGGCGCGGCGGGTGTACTCGTTGATGGTTTCCGCCAGGTGGGGCAGGCCCGTGGTGCGGATGCGGTTGCCGGTCAGCTCGCTCAAGACGACTCCTTCGTGGGGGAGTTGGTGGTGAAGGGCCGGGTGCCGGTCAGTTCGTCATAGACCCACAGCGGCCGCCGCCCGACCTCAACGCGGGTGGCTGCGGCCCGGTTCAACAAGGCCTGCAGTGGCCCGACTTGGCCGCCCGCGGACGGTTCATGACGCGGTGGTGATGTCACGTCGCCCGTCGTGGTGCGGCGGTTCTTGCCGGCCGACAGGCCGTCCCAGTGCTCGTCCTGCTTGATGACGGCTCCACGGCCGACCGCCCGAGGATGGGTGGACAGCAGGGTCTCGCCGCCGGCATCGGGGACGGTTGAGTGCAGCATGACCTGGGACTTCGTCGCCCTGATCTCGACCAGCTGACGCGGGCGGACCTTGCGGGCGGGAACCGAGTAAAGGTTCCCGCCGAACGCGACCAGGCAGTCCTTGCCGACCGGCCGCAGATGCCGCTCGGCCACCAAGTACGGAGTCGGGGGCAGCGGTTTGAGGGCCGCGTGGTCGGGGGCGGCCCGGATGCCGATGACTTCCCGGTGCGTCTTGTGGATCTGGTCCCGCCGCCTGGGCACCCAGGCGGCGAACGCGGCGTCCATCTCCTCCAGCGAGGAGAACGCCCGCCCGGAGAGCACGTGGTCACGAACGATGAGGACCTGACGCTCGACCCGGCCTTTGCCTGTGGGCCGGTAGGCGGCCAGGACGTCGATGTCGAAGTCGTAGTGGCCGGCGAAGCCAACCGCTTCCGGGTGCAGCGGGACCGCCTCGCCCGGGGCGACGTGCCGGCGCACGACGGTCTTGGTGCGGTCGTAGACGATCGTCATCGGCACCCCGCTGAAGTGCGCAAACGCCCGGCGGTGGCAGTCGAAGAAGGTCTGCAGATCCTGGCTGATGGTGAAACAGCAGAACGGATCGCGCGAATACGACAGCACCATGTGAAACGAGTAGACCTTGGGGATGCCGACGTGAGCGAGGATCTTGCCCTCGTCACCCCAGTCGACCTGGGCCTGAGCACCTGGGATGACCTCGAAACGGCGGTGCAAGCCCGCCAACTCGTTGGGCGTAATGCCGAGTTCGTCGGCTATCCTCGGGCGGGCCTGCTGAACGTAGAGCTTGACGCGCTGATAGTTGCCGGAACCCGTACTCCGCGGCCAGCCGTTCTTGGATCACCGACGCCTTCATCAGGATCTCGGCCCGCAGCATCGCGTCGACCAGCGGCGCGAACTCGTCGATCTTCCTGGGAACCACCTGGCCACTGGCCGAGCGGCGCGGTGGTGTCGCCGGGCCCGCGAGGTACTTGCGGACCGTCTTGCGGTCCAGCCCCGTCTCCCGGGCGATCTCTGACAGGCTCATCGTCCCGGACTCCAACAGCCCACGAAACCGCCGCAGTTCCGACCATCGACACGGATCCAAGACCATCGCCGACCACCCCCTGCCGCCCACACCGACTACGCAGCAGAGTGCCGACCAATGCGGGCCGCTGCGCTGGAGTGTGCGGTGGGTGAGGCGGATGATGTCGAGTACGCGGGTTGTGGTTATCGCGTCGATTGCAGTGCGGAGTGACTGGTGCACGTGGCCAGGACGATCCTCAGTTCGTCGGTGGCCATCATCATCGCGTATTCCGTGGTGCTGGACAGGTCGGCGAGGATCTCGGTGTGCCCGGGGTAGGGGACGCCGGACATGCGCAGTGCTTCCTTGTTGATCGGCGCGGTCACCAGGGCTCGTATCTCGTGGGCCATCGCGAGCTGGGTACCGCGGCGGACGTACTGGATGGACGCCGCTCCGGCTCGGGCGTCGAGTGTGCCCCAGGGCAGGTCTGCCGGAAGGCCGTTCTCGGCAAGGACGTCCACCGTGCCAGGTGCGAACTTCGCCTGGTCGACTGATGAGATGGGGCGGATTGCGAGGTGGGTGTCGGCGATCTTGTTGGCGCGGGCGAGGACGTCCGTGTCGCCAATGACGACGACGGGGACGGTGCGCCGGGAATCGGCACACGCTTTGAGGGTGATCTCGAGGCCGATTCCGCAGGGGTCGCCCATGGTAATGGCGATCGGGGTCATGCGTGCTGGCTTGGCGTCTCGTCTGGTTGCTGCCGCAGGAAGCCCTGGCCCGACTCGGCACCCTCCCAGCCCCGGCGAGGAGGCCTGGTGACTGTGTGCCCCTCCCACCGCCCGTCGAGCCAGTCGAACACACAGGCACGGAAGGGAGGCACCGGTTCCCGGCTCCGGGACCGGGAGCTATGGGGAGTGGTGACTGTGCAGCAGGACTGTTCCGGCGCTTGCATTCTCCGAAAAAGCAGGTGAACGCTGAATGAACAATCATGATCAATTGCTTTTCTCGATGAATATTGCTCGCAAAGGTTCACTGGAAGGCCGGTGCGCCCGCTGCCACAGTAGGTGCGGCTGCAGATCCGACCAAAGCGGTGAGCGGCCGACCTACGTTCGTTCTGACAGACTCTCACGATCATTTTCGGAGGAATTCGGGCGTGACCGCATACCGTGAAAAGAGCATGGCCGCCCCTGTCACCTCACCAAAAGGAAATGTGAAGCACCAACCAGCGCCCACCGCGATCGAAGTTCGCCTGTTGCGACCGGACGATATAGAGCCTCTCCTGATTTTGGAGCACAAAAAGTGGACCGATAACCAGGCGGCCCGACGCGAGGACATAGCGCGTCGGATCGAGGCGTACCCAGGGTTGTGCTTCGGAGCTTTCTCGAAAGACACAGGTGAGGCGCTGGCTTCAATGTTCGCGAAGCCGATCACGATCGGGCAGCTACGTGCTGCGGACACGTGGGCGGACTGCGCGAACGTAGATCTTTCCACTCCGGGACACACCCGGAGTTTGTTTGGTATCAGTTTGACCAGTACCGAGCAGGAAGCAGTGGATGCCATTCTCGGATTCTTCTGGCCGATAGCCCTGAAGGGCGGCTGCCGTGAGATCTATCTGGGGTCCCCTCTTCCGGGTCTGCGTGCCTGGAAAATTCGCAATCCTGATGAGCCGGTGGAGACCTACGTCCACGCAAAACGCAAGAACCACCTGCCGCTCGATCCGCAGCTCTTCTACTACTACGAGAAGGGTTTCAAGTGGATTGAGGCCTGCAAGCCTGACTACTTTCCGCATGATCGGTCGCTCGACTACGGCGCTGTGATCCGCGCGAGGATCCCGCTGTCGGCCGGTGCTCCACTGTGGCGGATAGTGCCGCTCTCCTGGTTGCGGCTGATGACGCGGTTCCTGCGGTTCTCGAGACAGTCTTGACACCATGGGTTCATCGATCACATCAGGCGGCACATCCCCGAACTCGGCAGGGAGAAATGGTTGTTCACCGAATACCACCGTCGGATATCGTCGAGGTCGTCCAGCGACAGTCGGCCGGTCCCGACGGCGATGCGTACTCCTACATGGGAAACACGAGGAGCGGCATCATCGACGATTCTCTGGGCTATCACGAACTCGACCTGGACGCTCGCCGGATCGCCGTCTGGCTGACCGACCACAAGGTGGTGGCGGGCGATCGAGTTCTGGTGCTCTTCCCTGCGGGGCTGGGTTTCCTCAAGGCATTCATGGGATGCCTGTATGCAGGTGCGGTAGCCGTACCCGCGCCGCTGCCGGACCGCTTCACGACGGCGATCGACCGGACAGTCGGCATCCTGCATGACGCCGAGGTGTCCGCGGTCCTCAGCGATGGCGGAAACGTTCCCTTCGTGACCGACTGGTTGTCGAAGCAGGGCCGTCAGGTCCCCTGCGGCGCAGTGGACGACATGCCCGGCGATCCCGGGAACTGGCGCTGGCCACACCTGTCCAGAAACGGCCTGGCGTTCCTTCAGTACACCTCCGGATCGACCAGCGATCCCAAGGGCGTGAAGGTCACCCACGGGAATCTGCTGGACAATCTGGCATCGATAAGCCGCTGTGCGGGCATCAAGGACGGTTTCCGGCAGGTCGGGTGGCTTCCGCCAGTCCATGACATGGGTCTTATCTCGCAGTTGCTCATGACCGCGTATCTGGGAGGCCGGCTTCTGCTGCTGCCGCCCAGCGAATTCCTGCGGCGTCCACACCGATGGCTCGAGCTCATCGACGAGTTCGGCGCGAATTACGCGGGCGGGCCGAACTTCGCCTATGATCTATGTGTCCAGAAGATCAAGGACGAGCAGATCGCCAACTTGGACCTCTCCCGTTGGGAGGTCGCGTTCAACGGCGCCGAACCCATCCGTGAACAAACGCTTGCGGCTTTCGCGGAACGCTTCGCACCCGCGGGATTCCGGGCATCAGCGTTCGCGCCCTGCTACGGTCTGGCAGAGGCGACTGTTCTGGTCACGGGAACCGGACGCCGCACTCCGGTGACGCTCAAGGCTGACACCGATGCCCTCGCGCACGGGCAGCTCCGCAAAGCCGAAAAGAGCGCTCCGTCTCGCCCCCTGGTCAGCAGTGGCCAGGCGGAAGGCTGCCAGATCGTCATCGCCGACCCGGCCACAGCGCGTCCACTGGGTGAAGGCCGGATCGGGGAGATCTGGGTACGGGGCAGTTCGGTCTCGCAAGGCTACTGGCGGCGCGACGACCTCACCTCGGAAACGTTCCGTGCCACGACGAGCACGGGCGACACCGGTTTCCTGCGCACGGGTGACCTGGGCGTACTGCGCGACGGGGAGCTGTACGTGACCGGACGCCTCAAGGACATGATCGTGGTACGCGGCCGTAATCTGTACCCACAGGACCTGGAAATGGCGACACGGAACGTAGCCGCGAACAATTTCACCGGGGCGTCAGCCGTCTTCCGACTGTCCGACACCTGCGAGGACATCGTCGTCGTCCAGGAGATAAGGCCAGCGGCACTGCATTCCGCCGATGCCGTCCAGGAATTCATTGGGAAGATCCGAAGCGCGCTCGTGGAAGAGTTCGGAATCCAGCTGCCGAGCGTCGTGCTGGCGAAACCCGGCGCCGTACGGAAGACCACCAGCGGAAAGGTCCGCCGTTCGCTCGTGCGTCAACTTTTTCTCGATGCCGAGCTCGATACGTTCCACGAGGACCTGGCCGCTACCACACAGGCGCTGCGGCGCCCGGCATGGAGATAACAAATGACCGACAACATGAATGCACTGCAGGACTTCGATCTGACTGACTGGCTGGTCGAACGGGTGGCTTTCTATCTGGAGCGACCGGCCGAGGCAATCCACCCGGACGTCCGACTCGCGGAGTACGGCATGGACTCGCTGTACTCCTTGAACGTCATCAGCGACATCGAGGACCAGCTGAACGTCGACATCGACGCGACGGCCATTCGCGCGTACGCCACGATCAACGCTCTGGTCGGCCACCTCGAAGAACTGCTCGGCCAGGCCCCCGCCGGGACGGCACCGCAGGCCCGGGGCAGCTCGTGATGGCCCCCGGCAATCCCCTCGACGCGCCGGCCGCGACGCCGCTCACGGCAGCACAGACCACAGCTGCCGACCTGGACCGGTTCCTGGGAGATCCGCTCCGACCCGGCACACCGTTCTCCTATCGCGACATCGTCGAGAGCGAGGAGCGCGGCGAACTGCCGCCCGGAGCGGTCGAAGCCCTGCGGCAGTGGGGCCTGCCCAGACATCTCGTCCCCACCGAAATCGGTGGCAGTCTGAACACCTTCGAAGAACTCTTCCTCGCCACTCGCGCCCTCTCCCGGCGCAACCTGACCCTCGCCGTGATGTACGGCTCCACCCTCCTCGGCGCACTGCCGGTGTGGCTGTGGGGCAGCAGGCACCAGAAGGAAATACTCGCCAAGGAGATCCTCGGCGGCGGCCTCGCCTCGTTCGCCACGTCGGAGGCCGATCACGGCAGCGACATCGGCGCCAATGAGATGGCCGCCCGGCCCGAGGGCGACCACCTGGTGCTCACCGGAGCCAAGTGGCCGGCCGGCAACGCCACCCGGGCCCGCTTTGTCACGACCTTCGCCCGCACGGGACGCGCGAGCAACTTTTCCCTTCTTCTCGTCGACAAGGAGCAGTTGGACCCCGACAACTGGTCCAACCTGCCGTTTGTCAAGACCGTGGGGCTGCGCGGCCACGACCTGAGCGGCATCACCTTCGACCACTGCCGCCTGCCCGCCTCCGCCGTCATCGGAAGTCACGGGGCGGGACTGGTACAAACCCTGAAACTGCTGCAGATCACCCGCACCGCTGTCGCTGCCCTCTCCCTGGGCACCATGGATGCCTCCGTACGCATCGCCCTGCGCTACGCCCACCAGCGACACCTGTACGGCCGGCCCATCTACTCCTTGCCGACCATCAGGGACCAGTTGCTCAAGGCCCATATAGACGTGCTCATCAGCGAATGCCTCGCCGTGCCAGTCGCACGCGCCCTTGCCGTCGCCCCAGGACGTCTGAGCCTGTGGTCCTCGATCGCGAAGTACTTCACCCCGGTCATCGCCGAGGAGGTGCTCTCCAGAATGGCCGGTGTGCTCGGCGCCCAGAGCTATCTGGCGGAAGGAGTCGCTGACGGCATCTTCCAGAAACTCCGGCGCGACCACGCCATCGCCAGCATCTTCGAGGGCACCACACACGTCAATCTCCACGCCGTGGCTCACCAACTCCCGTTCGTCCTGGCAGACCACGGCGACCGCACCGGCAACCCGGACGGGAACGATTTGCTGGCCGCCCTGTTCTCCCGCACCGAAGATGCACCTGAATGGCAGCCCGACGGGCCCAGCCTGCAGCTGACCAACGAGGGCCGGGACGAGGTCACTCACAGTTGGGAACAGATCAAGCGGCACATGGCGGACCTGGCCGCCGATCCGGAGTGCCCACCGGCCCATCGCGATGTGAGCCAACTCGTGGCGGAGATCGACTCAATGCGGGAGCGCTGCTATGCCGGCATCGCCAAGGACGGCACCTGGGACAGCAACTCCACACACGCCCTGGCCGCAGCCAACGAGCACTGCGTGTTCCATGCCGCGGCATCGTGCCTTCTCACCTGGCTGTTCAACCGCAACGAACTCGGCGGGGAATTCACCGATGCGCACTGGCTCGCCCTCTGCCTCCAACGCCTCATTCAACGACTCCGTCCGGACCAGCAGTTCCCCGACACCTGCGTTGCGGCCCTCGAAGACCGCGTGCTGCGCAGCCTCCGCGAGGACACGCCGTTTTCCCTGGCGGAACTCGCCAGGCCCTGACGTGCTCCCCGGCCTGCCCTCCGGGGTCAGCGGTTCGGTTGGAGGGCTCTTTCCGTTTTGGGTTCCGGCCGCGGGCGTGATCTCGGTGGTGAAGACTGCTACGCGGTCCGCTCCGGAGCGGAGGGCACCATCAACGAGTTCGCCCACGGACACGGCATGCGCCACTGCCGCTACCGAGGACAGCCGAAAGCCAACCTGCAACACGTACTTGCGGCCATCGCCGTGAACATCGAACGACTCAGCGGTCGAACAGCAGCCGAGGAAACTCCCTGCCCTCGCCCGCCGACCGCCTTCCAGACCTTCCTGGACCAGCATCAGATCCCCCGCTCGAAGTCCTGGCGAACCCTCGGGAGCTGACCTCGACCACCCCAAGATCCCCGACAGAGTCAAGGTGAGGGAAGGAATCCCTGCCATTGCAGGGCTATGATCACGGCAGCGGCGTCGTGGGGTCGCTGCACATCGAGGCTCGTGTATCTCTTGAACGCGTGCAGCCGGTTCAGCACAGTGTTGCGGTGGATGCGCAGCACCCGAGCAGTGGCTCCTGCGCTGCCGGTGTCCAGATAAGTGCTGATGGTCTCGAGGATCTTCCGCCGTTCCAAGTCCGCAGTTCTCCTGAACCCGACCGCACGGGAGGAGCTGCCTGCACAGTTCGACGCGTTGCTCGGCGAAGTAGCCCGAGAAGCAGGAGTGGCGCAGCGTGCCTCTGCTTGCCACACTCGAGGCACATCTCGAGGAGGGCCGGCGCGCTGCGCCAACCGCGAAGGTGGTCGGCGTTCGTCAACCCGCTGTACCAGCGTCTCGGCACTCGCGAGCCCTCCTCGCCCGGGACTGGCGGGAGCCGCCTCGCGTCGTTGATCTGTGGATTCTGCTGCGGGTCGTCCCATGGGACAGGGACAAGCGCTGAATGAGGTGTGGTCTGTCGCCGGGGCCCGTCGAGATTGTCTCCAGCGGTCCGGGGTCCCACGAGCATCGATGAAGGCCGCGTCTGAGCAGGTCGACGCCGGGTTCGCCTTTTGTTGATCAAACACCGAGGACAAGCCTGTGCGCGTGGGTAAGGGGCTGGACCGCGTGAGGGACTTCCTCGTCCACGGCACCTCTGGTCGATTATGGAAAACTAGATCTCGTGCCCAGTCGGCGGCAGCACCTTTCTGGTGGGACGGTACAGAGCCGTGAAGAACAGTCAAGATCGTCATGGCGAAGCACACAGTGAGGACCTGGCAGCACCAGCGGCCCTTGAGACGGCCGTGCCCGGTGATCCGACGGCCCCCTTCGACCTGGCGGGCGTGGCCGCAGCGATGCTGGACCCGGCAGGTGTGGTCATCGGCTGGACGAAGGCGGCCGAGCGGCTTCTCGGCCAGTCGGCACAGGGCGTCCTAGGACGACCGGCCACCGTGCTTCTGGCACGGGGTGTGGATGAGGCAATGGCAGCCGACGTGCGCGCGCAGTATGTGGCACATGGCAGTTGGCGGGGCACCGCGCCGCTGCGGCACCGAGACGGTCGGCGTCTGGAGCCGATCGTGCAGGTCTCCGCGATGCTCGACGCCTCCGGGCGCAACTGCTGGATCGTCGTCGCGCAGGAGCAGGCGCCGGACGCGGAGATGTACCGGCTGATGTTCGAGCCGTTCGTCACCCGTTCGCCGGTCGGCGTGGCCGTACTGGACAGCGACCTGCGGTACGTCTGGGTGAACGAAGCGCTGGAGGACCAGGGGGCCGTGCCGCGCGAGCGGCGCCTGGGCAAGCGGGTCGCCGATGCTCTGCCTGGTGTGCCGACCGAAGACCTTGAGGCGCTGTTGCAACAGGTGCTGGAGTCCGGCGTCCCTGTGGTCGACCACGAGTTCCGCGTGCGCATCCCGGCGAAGAAGTATCGAGAGAGCATCTATCGCCTTTCCTTCTTCCGGTTGGAGAACCCGGCCGGCCAGGTCCGTGGGGTGTGGTACACGGCGACTGATGTGACCGACCGCTGGCGGGCGCGGGAACGACTCCTCCTTCTGAACGAGGCTGGCGCCCGCATCGGCAGCACGCTGGACGTGGAGCAGACGCTGCAGGTACTGGTCGAGGTCGTAGTACCGCGCTTCGCCGACTTCGCCGCTGTCGACCTCCTCGGCTCCGCTGAGGCCGTAGTCGAGCCGGTTCCCCATCCGGTCGGTGGCAACCCGGTCCTGCACCGGGCAGTGATGCGTTCGGTCCAGGAGCACTGCCCGGAGTCGGGCGTGCAGGTCGGGGAGGAAGTCCGCGCCCTGCCCGCTACCCCTACGGCCGATTGCCTGGCCGAAGGCAGGGTGATCGCGGAAGCGGTCACGGAGCCGTGGCTCAAGGCACAGGAGTGCGGGATCCACTCGGTCATGGTCGCGCCTTTGCGCGCGCGGGGCGTGACGCTGGGCGTGGTGCACTTCGCGCGGTGGGAATGCCCGGATCCCTTCGAGGAAGACGATGTGCTCCTCGTCGAGGAACTCGTCGCCCGTGCCGGTGTCTGCGTGGACAACGCCCAGCGCTTCACCAGCGAGCAGACGGCGGCACGGGTCCTGCAGCACAGCCTCCTCCCGCGCCTCCGGTTCGACGGCTCCGCCGTCGAAGTGGCATCGCGCTACGTCGCGGCGAGCACTGTCGCAGGGCCGGGCAGCGACTGGTTCGAGGCGATCCCACTCTCCGGGGCGCGCGTGGCCCTGGTGGTCGGGGACGTCGTAGGACACGGGCTCACCGCTGCCGCCATCATGGGGCGGGCCCGAACTGTTGTGCGAACCCTGGCCTTCCAGGATCTGCCTCCCGAAGACATCCTGGCCCGCCTGGACGATCTCATCCTCAGGGCCCAGCACGTTGATGCCTCGGTCGGCCGGGAGGGTGAGAGCGGGAACGAGGTACGTCCGGTCGCCGCCGCCACCACCGGCGCCACCTGCCTTTACGCCGTCTACGATCCGATCACCCGGCGTTGCACACTGTCACGGGCCGGCCACCTGCCACTCGCCGTCGTCAGTCCGGATGGCACCGTGTCCTACCCCGACCTGGGCAGTGGGCCGCCGATCGGCCTCGGAGCGCTGCCTTTTGAGTCCGCCGAGTTCGAAGTGCCCGAGGGAAGCCTGCTGGCCCTCTACACCGACGGACTCATACAGCCCTACGAGCAGGACGTTGACACCGGACTGGGCCGGTTGGCCGACGCTCTCGCCCAGCCCGGCGCCACTTTGGAGGACACCTGCGACAACGTGATCAGGGCCCTGGTGCCCGACCACCCGACCGACGACGTCGCCCTGCTGGTGGCACGCACCCGCGCGCTGGACGCCGACCGGGTCGCGTCCTGGCCCCTGCCCGCCGACCCGGCCGTCGTTGCAGATGCCCGGGAGCACGTGTGTGCCCAGCTCGTGGCATGGGGGCTCGACGAGCTGCTGTTCACCACGGAATTGGTCGTCAGCGAGCTGGTCACCAATGCCGTCCGCTACGGCGGGGGCGGCAATATCCTCCTGCGCATGATCCGAGACGAGGCCTTGATCTGCGAGGTCTCCGACACCAGCAGTACCACGCCGCGCCTGCGACACGCCCGCACCACCGATGAGGGCGGCCGCGGTCTGTTCCTCGTTGCGCAGCTCACCCAGAGGTGGGGCACGCGCTATACGCGGTCCGGAAAGATCATCTGGGCGGAACAGGACCTTCCCTCAGTCTCAGATGCCGTCAGGCCATTCTGACCTCTCAAGACAACGTGCCCCGTCTGACACGTGGTGGCATCCCTCATCTGGTGGACAGTGAGAAGCTGTTGTCTTTCCGGGCTTGAGGACAGCGTTTTCGCTGGTCGGGCGTAGTCTCGATGATCCTGTGGGAGTGGTGGTCTGTTGTGTCGC
>NZ_JBVIVK010000028.1:0-73833 GCF_055595715.1 Streptomyces sp. NPDC040410 | reverse complement strand
CCGCAGAGACCGTGGGTTTCCGATGAACGTCCCTCAGTCACGCTGAACCCACGGCCGTCGTGCCGGTAAGAACTCTGTCACCAGCCGCAAACGGCGGTGATCAGTCCTCTGACCTGGTGGGTTGGGGCAGTTCGGGCATGCTCGTCGCCTCAGCGAGTGCGAGGCGACCACCCTTGAGTTCGGGCACGTAGTTGTAGATGGTGCTGCGGGAGACGCCGAGGAGCTTGGCGATCGAGGTGACGGTGTTCTCCGGGCGGGCGAGTAGGTCGCGGGCGTGACGTACCTGCTCCTCGGTCATCGCCGGCGGGCGGCCGAGTCGGGCGCCGCGGGCGCGGGCGGCGTCCAGGCCCTCGTTGGTGCCCTGCACGATAAGTTCGCGGATGAACTCCGCCAGGGCCGCGAACACGTGGAAGACCAGGCGCCCGCCGGGCGTGGTCGTGTCGAGCGCCTCGTGTAGCGAGGTGAACCCGATGCCGCGCTTGCGCAGGCCGGACACGATCGCGATGAGGTCCTGGATGGAGCGGCCGAGCCGGTCCAGCGACGGGACGACGAGGGTGTCGCCCTCGCGCAGGTAGTCGAGGGCCTTCCACAGCTCCTCGCGTTCGGCGTTCTTGCCGGACTTCTTGTCGGAGAAGATCCGGATGCACCTTGCTTCGGTGAGTGCGTGGATCTGCCGGTCGAGCAACTGGCCTTTGGTGGACACGCGTGCGTATCCCACGAGGCTGCCGGTCCGTACGGCCGGAACGGGGGCGAGGAGATCGGCGGTGTCGTTGTCCTGGGGTGGCTGCACCTGCCAGATCGTACAGAAAAGGGTGCTCCTCAAGTTCTTGAGCACATCGACTTTCTGACACCGTTTTATGGGCATGATCCGGTGTCGATCCGGTCGCGCGCCGCCACTTCTCGATCTTGCTCATCAATCGGTCGGTTGATGAGCACCAGTGGCTGTTGGGGCGGTCCACGCAAGCAGCATGTGAAGGGCGTCGTGGGACGAGGTGTCCGACTGGGCCGCATACGTGATCAGTGCCTGGTCGGGGTCGTCGGCAGCGCGCAGGGTCTCGTAGGTCAGTTCCAGGTCGCCGACCAACGGGTGGTGGAACCGCTTGATGCCCGAGGTCTTGTCCTGGACCGGGTGTTCTGCCCACCAGCGGCGGAAGTCCTCGCTCTTCAACGACAGCTCCCCGATCAGGTGTGCCAGTCGCGGGTCGCTGGGGTGGTTCCGTCCAGCCTCCAGGTGGAGGTAGGCCACGTTCTCGCGGGCGCAGGAGGACCAGTCCGCGTACAGGTCTCGGGACGCCGGGTCGAGGAAGGTGATCCGGGCGATGTTGCGCTCGGCCGGGTCCACGGCGGCGTAGTCGCCGAAGAGGGCGGCCGCTGCCGGGTTCCAGGCCAGGATGTCCATGTGCCGGCCCATCACCATGGCTGGCATGTCCTTCAGCTCGTCCAGCAGCCGCTGGAGCATCGGCCGTACGTGCTGCCGGCTGACCTGGTGCCTGCGCGCCGGACGGGCGGTCTGCCGCGGTTGGGCCAGCTGGTGCAGGTGCCGGCTCTCGTCGTCGTTCAGCCGCAGTGCGCGGGCGAGGGCGTCGAGCACGGTGTCCGAGGGGTTGGCCACGCGGCCCTGTTCCATCCGGGTGTAGTAGTCGACGCTGACCCCTGCGAGCTGGGCGACCTCCTCGCGGCGCAGGCCGGCGACCCGGCGCGTGCCGCCCAAGTCCGGCAGGGCCACATCCTGCGGGTGAAGGCGGGCGCGGCGGGTCCGGAGGAAGTCGCTCAGGCTGGTTGCGGTGCTCATACGACGATTGTGGCCGATCACGGCGGTGTGCTGCCTGGCCCTGCTGGGGCCAGGCAGCACACCCACTGGTCAGGAGGCAGGGATGGCGGCCCCGGTGGGTGACCGGGAAATGTCAGGCCTGGCGGGTCGGCAGGACGATCGACTGGCGCAGGTTGACGTGCCGGCGACGGCTGACGATGTACGCGACGAGGTCGGCGATGTCCTCGGCGGTGAGGGCGGGGATCGCGGTGAACATCCCGCCGAGCTGCTCGCGCAGTTCCGGGTTGTCGATGTGCTCACCGAGTTCGGTGTCGGTCAGGCCCGGCTCGATGGTGCTGACCCGGACGTCGCGTGGGCCCAGCTCGGTGCGCAGTGCGGCGGACAGCTGGGTGAGGGCGGCCTTGGTGGCCCCGTACACGGCGTAGTCGGGGAAGAGGACGTGGGAGGCGATGGAGGAGACGTTGACCAGGTCGGCGGTGCTGCCGTCGGCCGCGGCCTCGGTGAGGTCGGGAGTGAACGCGCGGATGACGCGCAGGGCGCCGGTGAGGTTGGTGTCGATCATGCGGGTCCACTCGTCGAGCCGACCCTCGGTGAGGGGATTGGGCAGCATCACGCCCGCGTTGTTGACCACCAGGTCGACCCGGCCGTAGGCATCGTGGACGGCCTTGGCGGCGGCGTCGACGGATGCCTGGTCGGTGACGTCGGCGGTGACAGCGAGGGCCTGGCCTCCGGCAGCGGTGAGTTCGGCGGCCAGCGCGTCCAGCCGGTCGGTACGCCGGGCGAACAGGGCGACACGGGCGCCACCCGCCGCGAGCAGGCGGGCGGTGGCCGCGCCCATGCCGCTGGCCGCTCCGGTGACGACAGCGGTACGGGCGGCGAGGGCGGGGTAGCTCATGGGGTGCTCCTGGGTCTGCTGCGCGGGCCGGTCCTGGTGGACCGGCCCGGCCGGTGCGGTGGGCGGATGCGGACCACTTTGCGCCCGCTCGGGACGGCCAACCAGAGCTTGCCGTTCCCTGGGAAGGCCAGGACCACCCTGGGCCGGGCGGCCCGGTCTACGCTGCGGGCATGGAGAACGCGGGCTTGGAGAACGCGGGCAGCCGCTCGGCGACCGTATCGACCAGCTCGCCATGGCGGCCGGGTACGACGCGGCGGATTGGTCGCACATCGCAGACCGGCACGAGCAGACCAGCGCGCGGGAATGGCAACGCTCACGCCTCCGTACGTTCCTCGGCCAACTCCCCATCGCCCGCAGTGCGGGGGCCGGGCACCGCCGAACCGCACCGGGGTCGGCACCGGGAGCGGCAGGCGCGGGGCCAGCACGGGGAGCCACCGCCGTTCCTTGAGCTGGAGCTCCGGGGTGGGGTCCATGCGCTGCATGCGCACGGCCAACTCGTCCCCGAGGCGCCACATTTGGTTGCCCCAGCCGCCCGCCACCTCGCGGATGGCCAGCCCCGCAAGGTCTGGATGTTGCTCCTGCAGCAGGTCGCGGACCAGGTCTGCGGTGATCTCGATCTCGGTGTCGGTCATGCGAAGTCACAGTACTAAGGCGACAGACGGAGCGGGCTCTCGCTCTCCGGAACATCTCGCTGTGACCATCGGGCATCACCGATTGGGTTTCAGAGAGCTACGAATCAGAGGCTTGGGACGGACCGGCCCCAAGTTCAGAGAAGCCTGGACACGCTGGCCCTCCCGCCGCCTGGACACGCTGGCCCTCCCGCGAGGCTCTCGGGCGCACGGAAATCTCGCGACCACCCCGGAGACTGCTCGCCTGGGCCGTGCGGCCGCTGGTCCTCGGAATGCTCCTGCGGGGCGCGTTCACCAGCCACGTCCCTAGCTGGAGTGCCGTCGGGGCAGCAGTGGGCGCACTCTCGGGTGCGTTCGTCACCCGGGCCTTGTTCAGGACCACGCGGGCTCACGGGCTCCGGCCGTCCCTGGCGCTCCTCGGCATGCTCCTGGGGATCGTGGTCGCCGCCCAGGCCGCCGGCTTCAGGTCCCCGCCCTCGTCATCTGGTGCGGTTGCGCCGTCACCGCTGTGGAACGGCTGCCCATCCTGGCCGCCCTGCCGATGACCTCCGTCGCCCGCGCGGAGTACTCCGCGGTCAACGGGGACGCCGGGCTGTCGCCGAGCATCCAAGGTCGGCTGCTGGAGCGGCTGTCCGAGCCCGGGCCCAGGCCCACGGCGCCTGCCGCGGCGCCGGACGGGCTCACCGCGCGGGAGGCCGAGGGGCTGGTGCTGATCGCCGAGGGGCTGAGCCATGAGGAGGCCGCCCGCAAGCTCCACGTCTCCACGGCGACCGTGAAGACCACAACAGCAGTCTCTTCGCACGACAGGCCTCAAGGGCCGTGCTCAAGCAGTGCGTTACGCGTAGGGAAAGGGTTCGTGCGGCCCTCCACGGGGTGAGTCACCTGATGGGGTGAAGAGCACAGGGAAGGAGAGCCGGAGACCTTCGCGTTCTGTCCATCCTTGGGTATGCAGTCAAGCAACGTCCGTCCCCGCGGAAGCGGGGGCGGTGCCGAGGATTCGGCCGAGCCCCACGAAGATCAGGGATCGCTTCCCGCCGAGGCGCCCGGCAGTGTGAGATACGACGACCCGTGGTACGACGCACTCGCCTCCGGATGGGGCGAGTCGGACGTGGCGGGCGGGCCCGTGTCCGCTGCCGTGCCGACGAGCAGAGAGAGCGAGGAGCGGGCTGACGTCTACCTCGAGGTGCAGCGCAGCGCTGCCTTTCAGGAGGTGCGCAGCCAGTACCGGAGGTTTGTGGTGCCGGCGGTTGCGCTGTTCTTCGCCTGGTACGTGGCCTACGTGGTGACCGCCACGACCGCGCCGAGACTGATGGCGCGGCCCGTGGCGGGCGCAGTGAACGTGGCGCTGCTCGCGGGGCTCGGCCAGTTCCTCACCACCTTTCTGCTCACCTGGGCATACGCCCGGCACGCGAGGCTGCGCAGGGATCGAGTCGCACTCGAACTGCGGTGGGAGACACAGGAACTGGCGCGTGGGGTGCGGGGCGGTGCGTTGTGACGGGTGACCATCAGACACTGGCGTTGTTGCTGTTCAGCGCGTTCGTCGCCGCCACGCTGGCGATCACGACATGGGTGAGCCGCAACCGGCGGGGCTCGGCGGAGGAGTTCTACGCCGGTGGTCGGCTCTTCTCGCCGATGGAGAATGGTTTTGCCATCGCCGGCGACTACATGTCGGCCGCCTCCTTCCTGGGTGTGACGGGGCTCATCGCGCTGTTCGGCTACGACGGGATGCTCTATGTGGTGGGCTTCCTCGTGGCCTGGCTGCTGGTGCTGTTCCTCGTCGCCGAACTGGTGCGCAACTGCGGGCGGTTCACGTTGGCCGACGTGGTGGCGGCGCGGATGAGCGAGCGGCCCGTGCGGATCGCGGCGGGAACTTCGTCGGTCACCGTGTCCGTTCTGTATCTGGTGGCGCAGATGGTGGGTGCGGGCAGTCTGGTCGCGCTGCTGCTCGGAGGCACCGACGAGGCGGCGCGGGCCTGGACCGTCGTCGGCGTCGGCGCGCTCATGGTGATCTATGTGTCGCTCGGAGGGATGCGGGCCACCACCTGGATTCAGATCGTCAAGGCGGTCCTGCTGCTCAGCGGCACAGTCGCGCTGACCGTGCTCGTCCTGATGCGATTCCACGGCGACTTCGACCGGCTGCTGCTCACGGCGGCGGAGCGCAGCGGCCACGGCGACGCGTTCCTGGCGCCGGGGCTGAAGTACGGCGGGGACTGGACCGCTCGCTTCGACTTCATCAGCCTGGGGCTCGCGCTGGTGCTGGGCACGGCCGGGCTGCCGCACATCCTGTCCCGCTTCTACACCGTGCCCACCGCCCGGGCCGCACGGCGCTCGGTCGTCTGGTCGATCGGGCTGATCGGCGGCTTCTACCTGATGACCATCGTCCTCGGCTTCGGCGCCGCCGCGATCGTGGGGCCGGACGCCGTACGCGGATCGAACGCGGCCGGGAACACGGCCGTCCCGCTGCTGGCCCTCAGTCTGGGCGGCGGTGCGCACTCCACGGGAGGAACGGTTCTCTTTGCGATCGTCGCCGCCGTCGCCTTCGCCACGATCCTCGCGGTGGTCGCCGGGATCACGCTCGCCTCGTCGGCATCGGTCGCCCACGACCTCTACGCGTCCCTGCGTCGCCGCCGTACCAAGCCGCGCAGCGAGGTGGCCGTGGCGCGGGCCGCCGCCGTCGGCGTCGGTGTGGTCGCGATCGCACTCGGTCTGCTGGCCCGCGACCTCAATGTGGCCTTCCTGGTGGGCCTCGCCTTCGCTGTCGCGGCGTCCGCCAATCTGCCGGTGCTGCTCTACTCGCTGTTCTGGCCGGGCTTCACCACCCGCGGCGCCGTATGGGCCGTCTACGGCGGTCTGGTCCCGGCCCTGGTGCTCGTAGTGCTGTCGCCGGTGGTGTCAGGGAGCTCCGAATCGCTGTTCCCGGGTGTGGACTTCCAGTACTTCCCGCTGCAGAACCCCGGTCTCGTCTCGATCCCGCTGGGCTTCCTGGCCGGCTGGCTCGGCACGGTCATCTCGGCGGAGGTGCCCGACGAGGCCAAGCACGCGGAGACCGAGGTGCGCTCGCTGACGGGGGCAGGGGCGGCGTAGAGGGCCCTCGCCGGCTACGGCGCCACCCACGCGTAGCGGTGTTCGGGGCGTCCCGTGTCGCCGTACTTGAGGGAGAGGCGGAGCCGGCCGGCCTGTTCCAGGTGGCGGAGGTAACGCTGGGCCGTGGAGCGGCTGAGGCCCGTTTCGGCGGCGACCTCGTGGGCCGAGAGCGGATGGTCCGCGCCGTGCAGGACGCGGCAGATGAGGTCCGTAGTCGGCTCCGATTGGCCGCTCGGCAGCCCGGGCGAGGAGGGCGCCGGTGAGGTGCGCAGGGCGCTGAAGATCCGGTCGACCTGCTCCTGGCCGGCGATGCCGCGACCGCCGACCCGGTCGACGGTGCGGCGCAGGGCGGCGTACGAGTCGAGGCGGGTGCGCAGCGCGGCGAACGTGAACGGCTTGACGAGGTAGTGCAGGGCGCCCAGGCGCATCGCGGCCTGCACCGTCGCCACGTCGCCGGCTGCCGTGATCATGATGACGTCGGTGCCCTGGCCCTGCTCCCGCATCCGGTGGACGAGTTCGAGGCCCGTCCCGTCGGGCAGGTAGTGGTCGAGCAGTACCAGATCAATGGTTCCGCGCTGCACGGCGGCCAGTGCCTGGGCAGAGCTGTGCGCGCGGGCGGTCACCCGGAAGCCGGGAACCCTTCCCACGTACTTGGTGTTGATCTCGGCGACACGGAAGTCGTCGTCCACCACCAGGACGTCAATCATCGGGCCTCTTTCCGTCAAGGCCATGCGGGCATACAAAAGCCCATGTTTCGGCTTCGTTTTTGTAGCGCGAGCAAAAAGAGCACAACAGGCCGTTGCAGGCAAAAGAACGGCATGTGCTCAGAAGACTGCTGCTGTGGCCCGCGCCACTTCTACGGTCCTGGCCATGAGCGCAGACACCAGCCCCGCCATAGAGCTGCGGGGCGCGAGCAAGACGTTCCGGACCCCGTCAGGGGGTCTGCACACGGCCGTCCGGGGACTTGATCTCACGGTCGGCCGGGGGGAGTTCGTGGCCGTCGTCGGTCCCACGGGTTGCGGTAAGTCGACCACGTTGACACTGGTCAGCGGGCTGGAGGAGCCCAGCGAGGGCGACGTCAGGGTCGTCGGGGAGCCGGTCCGCGGCGTCGGCGACAAGGTCGGCTTCGTCTTCCAACAGGACGCCACCTTTCCCTGGCGCACGGTCCTCTCCAATGTCATGGCGGGCCCGCGCTTCCGTGGCGTCCCCAAGGCCGAGGCGAGGGCCAAGGCGCGTGAGTGGCTGGCCAGGGTCGGCCTGGCCGCCTTCGAGGACCGCTATCCGCACCAGCTCTCCGGTGGCCAGCGCAAGCGGGTCGCGCTCGCCGCGACCTTCGTCAACGACCCCGAGATCCTGCTGATGGACGAGCCGTTCTCCGCACTCGACGTCCAGACCAGAGCCCTCATGTCGGACGAACTGCTCGAACTGTGGGAGGGAACACGGGCCTCCGTGGTCTTCGTCACACATGACCTGGAGGAGTCCATCGCGCTGGCCGACAGGGTCGTCGTGATGACCGCCGGGCCGGCCACCGTCAAGCAGGTCTTCGACATCGACCTCCCGAGGCCGCGCAAGGTCGAGTCGGTGCGGCTGGAGCCGCGGTTCATCGAGATCTACCGCGAGATCTGGGAGTCCCTCGGTGAAGAGGTCCGCATCACCCGCGAGAGGGGTGCCGCGCATGTCGCCTGACGTCCTCAGCACGCCGGTCGTCGACACGGTCAAGACCCCCAACCGTGCCCATTCACGCGCGCGTGCCGTCCGCAGACGCAAGATCGTCGTCGCGGTTTCCCGTGTGTTTCTCCTGGTCGCAGTCCTCGGCCTGTGGGAGGTGCTCGCCCGGGCGAAGGTCATCGATCCGTTCAACTTCTCGATGCCCTCGAAGATCTGGGACCAGATCCACACCTGGCTGACGCATGGCACCGCACTCGGATCCCTGGGCGAACAGATCTGGTACACGCTGTACGAGGCACTGCTCGGCTGGGTCATCGGTGTGGTCGCCGGTGTGGTCTTCGGTATCGCACTGGGGCGGATCACCTTGCTCGCCGACGTCCTTGGTCCATACATCAAGGTGCTCAACTCGATTCCCAGGATCGTCCTTGCCCCGATCTTCGTGATCTGGTTCGGGCTCGGGCCGGCCTCCAAGGTCGCGTCGGCGGTCGTCCTGGTGTTCTTCCCCGTGTTCTTCAACGCCTTCCAGGGCGCCCGTGAAGTCGACCGCAACCTGGTCGCCAACGCACGGATCCTCGGTGCGACCGATCGCAGAGTGACCCTGCAGGTCGTCATCCCGTCCGCCACTTCGTGGATCTTCACCAGCCTCCACGTCAGCTTCGGCTTCGCCCTCATCGGCGCCATCGTCGGCGAGTACATCGGCGCGACCAAGGGCATCGGCCTGCTCGTCGCACAGTCGCAGGGCACCTTCAACGCGGCCGGTGTGTACGCCGCGATGGTCATCCTCGCCGTCGTCGCGCTTTTCGCCGAGGGGCTGCTGACGTTCGCCGAGCGCCGCATCTTCCGCTGGAAGCCGTCGGGTTCCGACAGCTGACCCGCATCTCGCAGCACCTCTTGTCATCCCCGCACCGCCCTCTCACAAGGACGTGAACCGCATGCGCAAGATCGCCAGATACGCGGCGCTGGCCGCCTCCGGACTGCTCGCCCTCTCCTCGCTCACCGCCTGTGCCAACGACGCGGCGAGCACCGCCTCCTCCGGCAGCAAGGGCGACGGCGAGGGGGAGAAGGTCAAGATCATGGTCGGTGGCCTGGACAAGGTCATCTACCTGCCGGCCATGCTCACCCAGCGGCTCGGCTACTTCGATGCCGAGGGCCTCGACGTGGAACTGCTGAGCGAGCCCGCCGGTGTGCAGGCAGAGACCGCACTCGTCTCCGGCCAGGTCCAGGGGACCGTCGGCTTCTACGACCACACCCTCGACCTGCAGGTGAAGGGCAAGGCGGTGGAGTCCGTCGTGCAGTTCTCGCACGCGCCGGGGGAGGTGGAGATCGTCTCCGCCAAGGCGGCGGGCGACATCAAGTCACCCAAGGACTTCAAGGGCAAGAAGCTCGGCGTCACCGGCCTCGGCTCCTCCACCGACTTCCTCACCAAGTACCTGGCCGTCAAGAACGGGGTGAAGGTCAGCGACTTCACCCCGGTCGCCGTCGGCGCGGGACCGACCTTCATCTCGGCGCTCCAGCAGGGCGCCATCGACGGCGGTATGACGACCGACCCGACCGTGGCCACGATCCTGGACAAGAAGGCGGGCAAGATCCTCCTCGACATGCGGACGCCCCGGGGGTCCCAGGAGGCGCTCGGCGGACCCTATCCCTCGTCGAGCCTGTACATGCAGACGGACTGGGTCAACAGCCACAAGGACACCGTCCAGAAGCTGGCCAACGCGTTGGTCAAGACGCTCAGGTGGATGTCCTCGCACAGCGCGAGTGAGATCGCCGACAAGATGCCGGCCGACTACTCGCAGGGGAACAAGCTCCTCTACGCAGCGGCGATCAAGAGCACGCTGCCGATGTTCACCAGGGACGGTGTGATGCCCAAGGAGGGCCCCGAGACGGTCGAGAAGGTGCTCAGGGCGTTCAACCCCAACATCAAGAACGCCAAGGTGGACCTGAGCAAGACGTACACGACCGAGTTCGTGGAGAAGGCGGCCGGCTGACAACCTGACGCCCCGCATCCGTATGGGGGGAGGGCACAGTCCCTTCCCCGCCCCCACGGGCCGTGCCTCAGGCGCGGGTCGCCCACACGTAACGGTGTTCCGGGCGGCCCGCGTCGCCGTACTTGAGGGTGAGCCGGGCCCGGCCCGTGCGCTCCAGGAGCTTCAGATAACGCTGGGCGGTCTGACGGCTCACTCCCGTCCGCTCGGCGACCTCCTGGGCCGACAGGGGGCCTACCGCGTTCATCAGGGACTGCCGCACGAGCTCCGCGGTGGTGGGGGAGTGCCCCTTGGGCAGTCCGGGCTCCGACGGCGTCGACAGCGCGCCGAACATGCGGTCCACCTCGGCCTGTTCCGCCTCACCGCCGCTGTCCAGGGTGCGGCGGAGCTCCGCGTACGCCGTCAGCTTGGCGCGCAGCCCCGCGAAGGCGAACGGCTTGACCAGGTACTGCAGGGCGCCGTGCCGCATCGCCGCCTGCACGGTCGTCACGTCCCGGGCCGCCGTCACCATGATCACGTCGGTCTGGTGGCCGCGCCGGCGCATCTCCTGGACGACCGCCAGACCCGTCTCGTCGGGCAGATAGTGGTCCATGAGGACCAGGTCCAGACGGGGCAGCGTCTCCAGCTGACGCAGCGCCTCCGCGGCGCTGTGCGCCTCCCCGGCCACGTGGAAGCCCGGCACCTTCTCGACATAGGCGGCGTTGACCCGCGCGACCCTGGTGTCGTCGTCCACGACCAGGACCTCGATCATCCCGACTCCTCCTCGATGACGGTCTGCGGGGCGGGCGGAACAGTGAGGGCCGGTTCCAGGTCCTGACCGGCCAGCGCCTCGGGCAGGACCACGGTGAACTCGGCGCCTCCGCCCGCCGCCTCGCAGACGGTTGCCCTGCCGCCCTGACGTTCGGCGAGCCTGCGCACCAGGGAGAGCCCGATGCCACGCTCCCGGTGTGCCGGCGGCTCCTTCGTGGACCACCCCTCGGTGAAGACCAGCTCGCGTTGCTCCGCCGGTATCCCGGGACCCGTGTCCCGCACGCGCAGGACGGCGGTACGTCCCTCCGCGCGCAGTTCGACCTCCACGCGCGCGTGCGGCGTGCCCGCGACGGCGTCCAGCGCGTTGTCCACCAGGTTGCCCACGACCGTGACGAGCCCCCTGGGATCGACCAGCCGGTCCGGGAGCCGGGTCCGGTCCGAGACCCACAGGGCGACTCCACGCTCGGCCGCGACCGTCGCCTTGCCGACCAGGAGAGCGGCGAGCAGGGGGTCCTGGATCTTCTCGGTGACCTGTTCCGCGGTCGCCCGGTGGTCGCCGACCACCTCGCCGACGAACTCCACGGCGTCGTCGTACATCTCCAGTTCGAGCAGGCCGAGGAGTGTGTGCATGCGGTTGGCGTGCTCGTGGTCCTGGGCGCGCAGGGCGTCGATCAGGCCGCGCGTCGAGTCCAGCTCCCGGCCCAACTGGTCCAACTCCGTGCGGTCGCGCAGGGTGGCCACGGCGCCGCCGTCGTCCGTGGGCATGCGGTTGGCGACCAGGACGCGCTGGCCGCGGACGGTGAGCAGGTCGGTGCCCGTCACCCGGCCGGCCAGGACGTCGGCCGTACGACCGTCCCCGAGGGCCTCGTCGGGGGATCGGCCGACGGCCTCGTCCCCGATGCCCAGCAGGCGCTGTGCCTCGTCGTTGAGCAGGCGGACGCGGCCGCTGCGGTCCAGGGCGACGACGCCCTCCCGAATGCCGTGCAGCATGGCCTCGCGCTCCGCGAGCAGCCCCGAGATGTCCGAGAAGGCCAGGTCCCGGGTCTGCCGCTGGACCCGGCGGGCGATCAGCCAGGCGGCGAGCGCGCCGACGGCCAGGGCGCCGCCGGCGTACGCGAACAGCCCCGGGATCGCGTGGATCAGACGGGCCCGCACGCTGTCGTACGCGATGCCGACCGAGACCGCGCCGACGATGTCTCCCTGGCTGTCGCGCAGGGGCACCTTCCCGCGCGCGGAGCGTCCCAGGGTGCCGCTGTCGATCTCCATGACCTCCTCGCCGGCGATGGCCCGGCGGGGGTCGGTGGAGACCTTCCTGCCGATCTCCCTGGGCTCGGTGTGCGACCAGCGGATGCCCCGTCGGTCCATCACCACGATGTACTCGGCACGGGTGGCCAGGCGGATCCGCTCCGCCTCCTCCTGGACGGGCCCGTCGGCCGTCGCAGGCGTGGTCTTGACGTCCTCGGCGATCTGCGGCTCCGCGGCGGTCGTCTGTGCGATGGCGAGCGCGCGGCGCATCGCCTGGTCGTCCAGCTGGTGACTCAGCGGCGCCAGGAACAACCCGGTGGCGAGTACCGCGACTCCCGCCGCGATCGCCAGCTGCATCATCAGCACCTGCGAGAAGACCCGCCGCGGCAGACCCAGGCGCAGGCGGCGAGCGGGGGGAGTGGGGCTCATACCCATGACGGTACGTGGGTGTGCCGAGCTGCCGTAGGGGTGTGGCCCGGATCTTCTGATCAGCTCGCGAGCGCCGCCGTCGTCAGCTCGTGCACCGCCACGACGTCCATCCGCGCGGGCGAGCCGAGAACCGAGGTGCCGCAGCTCTCGGGGCGCGGCGGCAGGGACGCGCCCTGGGCCACAACGACGCGCCAGTGGCGCCCGTCGGCGTGGGCGACGGTCACCTCCCAGCGCGGAGCCGCACCCTCCGTCCGTACGACGGCCAGGGCGTCCGCCGCGTGTTCGCCCGCGGACGCGCGCACGGCCAGCTCGGCCGCCTGACCGGGCCGCTCCCACGCCGAGCTCCCGCGGCACCCCTCCACGACGATCCGGCCCTCCTGGACGCCGTGCAGGACCTTCTGTACGGCGTGGGCCTGGGCCCGGCCGTAGGCGTAGCCGTAGGGCAGGACGAGCAGTGTCGGCGAGAAGCGGTGACCACCCAGATGGGTGACCTCCCAGGTGCTCTCCACTCCGGAGGCGGCCAGCTCGGCCGCGAGGGGCCGGCCGAGGAGTGCGCAGCAGCGGTCGCGCTTGCCGTTGGTGCACACGAGCGCCAGCGGATCGCCGGCATGGGGTGTGCCCTGGAGCACCGAGCCGAAGGTGCGGTGGTCACCTGTGCCGAGTGCGGCGTAGTCGAGGTCGAGCAGCCGGCGGGGGTCGCTCGTCGTGGCGCCGTGCAGCCAGGCGTTTCCGGGCGTGGTGTGGGCCGCGTACACCTGACGCGCGGTGGGCGTGCCGCTGTCGGCGTGGCGCCCCGGGCGGCGGATGAGCGCGATGCGTACGCCGGTGCCTTCGGCGGCCGCCTCCAGGGCGCGGCCCAGCACGGGGTCCAGGTGGCTCGAAGTGAGCGCCTTGGCGCCCCAGGGGCCGGGCTGCTCGAGCAGCAGCCAGGTCCTCGCGGTGGCCGCGGTCCCCGACATGGGCTCGTCGAGGCCCCGGGAGACGGTTGAGCACGTACTCACAGAGGTGAGCCTAACCTGACTTGAGGCAGGGCGGCGTCCGACCGTGGGTCTGTCCTACTCCGGCAGTGGCTGCGGCGGCCTCGGGCCCACGTAGTGGCCGCTCGGGCGCATGCGCAGCGGGCGTTCCCCGTACTCCTCCAGGGCGTGCGCGATCCAGCCCGCCGTACGGGCCACGGCGAAAATCGTCTCGCCCGCCGAGGCGGGCATGCCCGACGACGCGGTGAAGACGGCGAGAGCCAGGTCGACGTTGGCGTGCAACGGGGTGTGCCGGGCGGTGGTGGCCACGATGTCCCGTGCCGCGGCGAGGGCGGGCGCCGCGTGGGGGATTTCTTCCAGGAGACCGAACAGGGCACGCGCGCGTGGGTCCTCCCGGGGGTAGAGCCGATGGCCGAGCCCAGGGATGCGGCGGCCCGCTCGCAGTTCGTCCGCGATCACGGGTGCCGCGTCGCCGTGGTCGAGCACGTCGAGCAGCAGCCGGTGGGCCAGACCGCTGGCCGCGCCGTGCAGGGGGCCTTCGATCACGCCGAGCCCGGCGGAGACGGCCGCGTAGGTGTGCGCGCGGGCCGAGGCGGCGACACGCACGGCGAGGGTCGAGGCGGCCAGGTCATGGTCGGCGAGCAGGGCGAGCGCGGTGTCCAGTGCGCGCAGCGACGCCTCGTCGGCGGGCTTCCCGCTGAGCCGGGCCCACAGCCGGTGGGCCAGCGGGCCGGCGTCGCGGTGGCTGGGCCGTACCGGTGGCAGCGCGGCGACGAGCGTGGGGATGAGCACGCGCGCGGTGCCGAGCACGGCCTCCTCGGACAGGTCGAAGCGCAGCGGATCCGCGGCCGCCGCGGCGACCGCGGCCACTCGCAACCGGTCGGTGGGGCTGGTGTGTTCGGGCAGTGCGTCCACGGCGCGGCGGGCGACGGTGACCGAGGCGTCGGGCGCGGTGAAGGCGATGCCGGGGCGCAGCCGGCCCGTCCACAGCCACTCGGCGATCTCTTCGTAGGAGTGGCGTGCCGCCAGTTCGGTCGCGTCGACGCCGCGGAAGTAGTACCGGTCCGTGTCGATGAGCGTGATCCGGGTCCGTACGGACAGTTCACCGCCGCCGCCCGGACTCCCTCCGCTCTCCCGTCTGTTGCGCCGGGCGAGCGCCTCCACCTCTGCGGCGTCGAAGGTGCTGCCCCGGCCACCGGGCGCACGTCGGCTGCTGAGCTGGCCGCGGCTCACGTACGCGTACACGGTCTCGGGTTTCACGCCGAGGCGTTCGGCGGCCTCTCTGGTGCTCAGCCGCCGCCCCGTGTCGCCGGGGACGGGCTCTTGATCGCGCATGGAGGTCACCGTATCCGCATCTCAATGCATTGACTCAATCAATATTGACAGGAGAACAGTCAAGCATGGACAGTCAAATCAAGTCCAGGGAGGAAATCATGTCCGTCAACAGGTCCGCAGCCACACTTGTCGACGTGCCGCGGGGACTCGCGGGTGTCGTCGTCGCCGACACGGAAATCGGCGACGTCCGGGGGCTCGAGGGCTTCTACCACTACCGCCAGTATTCGGCCGTCGAACTCGCGCGGACCCGCGGCTTCGAGGACGTCTGGCATCTGCTGGTCCACGGTGAGCTGCCGGACACGGCACGCTCCGCCGCGTTCGCCGCGGAGACGGCCGCGCTGCGCCGACTGCCGGACGAGGTGCGGGCTGCCCTGCCCGCCATCGCCGCGGCGAGCGGACGGTCCGGCCCGCTGGCCGGCATGCGCACCGCGCTGTCGCTGCTCGGCGCGGCGAAGGGTTTCCGCCCGGTGTACGACATCGACGTGGCCCGGCGGCGGCAGGACACCCTCGTGGCGGCCGCGGCCGTACCGACGCTGCTCACGGCGCTGCACCGGCTGGGCCGGGGGCTCGACCCGGTGGAGCCGCGCGCCGATCTGTCCTGTGCGGCGAACTACCTCTACATGCTGACGGGTTCGGAGCCCGGTCCGCGGCAGGCCCGGGCGGTCGAGCAGTACCTGATCTCCGCCATCGACCATGGATTCAACGCGTCAACATTCACGGCCCGCGTCATCGCGTCGACGGGGGCGGACGTGGTGGCATGCCTCGTGGGAGCGGTGGGGGCGCTCTCGGGTCCGCTCCATGGCGGCGCTCCCAGTCGCGCGCTGGACACCCTGGACGCCATCGGCACGCCCGACCGCATCGACGGGTGGATCCGTGAGCGTGTCCTCGCCGGTGAGCGGATCATGGGCTTCGGCCATGCGGTCTACCGCACGGAGGACCCGCGCTCCCGGATGCTGCGCGAAGTCGCCCAGGGCTTCGGCGGCCCGCGCGTGGAGTTCGCCGTCGAGGTCGAACGCCACGTCGAGGCGATCCTCGCCGAACTGAAGCCCGGCCGCGAACTCCACACGAACGTCGAGTTCTACGCGGGCGTGGTCATGGAACTGTGCGGCCTGCCGCGCGAGATGTTCACTCCGACGTTCGCGGCGGCGCGTGTCGTGGGCTGGAGCGCGAACATCCTGGAGCAGGCGGCGGAGTCGAAGATCATCAGGCCTGCGGCACGGTATGTGGGGCTTCCCGCGCCTCAGGTAGTCCCGGAGGCGGCCTGACGGGGCGGGCGTGCGGCCCTCGCTGGACCCCACCCGCGAGGCTGAAAGTTGGCCTGAAATGACTGCGAGGCCCGGCACCGATCAGGTGCGGACCCCACGGAGGTCTTCAAGTCGGCCAGGAGTACGGCCTGGAGCGGCTCCCGCGAGGGGTGCCATGACGTTGTGACGTCTCGAAAGGAAGCAACGCGGACCTCGACGTCCGGTGGTGTCATTGCGCCTCTGTCTGCCGCGGACGGCTTTTGGCCTTGATCGGCCGGTCACACATCGGGGATGTCCGTCTTGGCGTGAATCAGCGTTTTGCGGTCAATGACCACAATGCGTTCGTAATCGGCTCGCGCGGCGTCTGGAGGAAGCTTCCCGTCCAGGGTCTCCGTGGCGTCTGTGCCGATAATGGCGAAATTTCCATCGCTGAGCTCGAAGATGTCGGGGCAGGTCTGCCCGGACATGCTTCCCCTTGCCGTGGGAGGGACGCCGATTCTGCGGACGATTTTCAACGGGGGAGTTCCATTCGGGTGAGTTGTGCCGACTTGTGGGCATTTGCCCCGAAAGGAATTCTGACCAAAGGTAATTGACCATGTGGCATGTGACGACATTTTTCAGCCGCAAGGGTGCGTAACCTGGGCCAGAGCGGGTGAAGCCATCCCTGGCCGCCGGGAGTCGTCAGGCGACCCACCACTGGTCGTCCTCGTCGCCGGCTCGGGCGACGATCTCGTCCACGTGTCGGGCGAGCAATCGTTCCTGCGAATCGGCCGGCAGGCTCTGCCGGTGGTGTCCCGTGGCTTCCCAGTACTCGCGGAAGATCGAGCTCTGGCATATGCCGCGCATATGGCCGAGGGCTTCTTCGAGGCTCACCGTGCCCATGCGGAAGGCGTGCAACAGGTTCCCGTAGAGGGCGTTCGCGAAGAGATACCGCTTCAACTGGGCCGGAGTCATCTCCATTTCGTAGGTGTCGAGCACGGCCGCCAGGTCCGGATCCTGGACCGCTTTGCACAACAGGTCGAAGTGGAGCCGGTGCTTGTCTGTCATGTCGGTGCGCCAGTGGTGCTGCCGCTGCTCCTCGTGCATGAGCTCGAGTCGCGCGAGCAACAGCGCCTCCCCGTGCAGGCGCTGCACGGCGAGTGCCGCGAGAGCCCCCGCTGCGAAGGCGAGGCCTGCCGTCGCCGCAGAGCCCCACCCCCTCATTCCATAAGTGGACATGTCAACCCCCGAGTCAGGCGGCCGTCCGCCGGTCGTCGGTGTGGGCAACGGGGAGCGGACCGGCGAGCGGTGGGCGGCGCTTGCCGTCTCCCAGGATGCCGAGCGGCTCTGATCGGCAGGGAGGCGGAGAGGAGGCGCACGGAGGGAAGCGAGGGTCGCACGCACCGGCGCCTTGCCCAACGTCTGCCCCGCAAGTGCTGCTAACAATCGTTCACTTCGCAGTGGTTCTTCCTGCTCGTATCCTGGGTCGGCATTCAACCTCCGTACGTGCGCCGAACCCGCGATCCGGTGCACGCGTCGGCGTGAGAGAGGTCGCACATCGTGAGAGGTCGCACATTGAGCCGGCAGATCCCGGTCGTGGTCCTCGCCGGTTTCCTCGGCTCCGGCAAGACCACTCTCCTCAACCACCTCCTCCACCGCAGCGGGGGCAGCCGCATCGGAGCCGTCGTCAATGACTTCGGTGCCATCGAGATCGACGCGATGGCCGTCGCGGGCGCGCTCGGCGACTCCACCGTCTCCCTGGGAAACGGGTGTCTGTGCTGTGCCGTCGACGCCACCGAGCTGGACGTCTACCTGGAGCGGCTCGCCCGGCCCTCGGCCGGCGTCGACGTGATCGTCATCGAGGCCAGCGGTCTTGCCGAGCCGCAGGAACTCGTGCGCATGGTCCTCGCCAGTGAACATCCGGGGATCGTGTACGGCGGCCTCGTCGAGGTCGTCGACGCCGCCGAGTTCGACGACACCCGGGCGAGGCATCCCGAACTCGACCGGCATCTGGCCCTCGCCGACCTCGTCGTGGTCAACAAGGTCGACCGGGCCGCCGACGGCGAACGGGTCCTCGGACTCGTCCGGTCCCTCGTCGACCGGGCGGCCGTCGTGCCGGCCTCCTACGGACGCATCGACCCCGGGTTTCTCTTCGACTGCAAGCCGAGCGAGGAGCGCATCGGCCAGCTGTCCTTCGACGACCTGCACGACCGCGCCACGGCCTCCGGCCACGAGCACGCCGGTCATCTTCACACCGCCTACGACAGCCTGTCCTTCACCACCGAGGTCCCCCTGGACCCACGGCGGTTGATGCAGTTCCTCGACAGCAGGCCGGAGGGCCTGTACCGGATCAAGGGGTACGCCGGTTTCGGCCCGTACGACCGGGGGAACCGGTACGCCGTCCACGCCGTCGGGCGGTTCCTCCGCTTCTACCCGGAGGCCTGGGCGCCCGGCGTCGAACGCCTCACGCAGCTCGTCCTCATCGGCTCCGGCATCGACGCGCCCACCCTCGCCAAGGAACTCGAGGCGTGCACGAGCGACGCCCCGCACGCCGACGAACACGGCATGTGGGGCGTCCTGCGCTACGTGGGGGAGCCGGAGGAGCCGGATCCCGAGGATCTTCCGACAGGGCCTTAGACCGGCCCCGCCACCACCGACACCGTCTTCGCCAGGGACAGGCCCGACCCGTCACGGCGCGGGTCGATCTCCGGCAGTTCGGCCGGGGTGCCGTTCTTCTGGGCGGCCCGTGCCGGGGTCGCCCCCGCCCAGGCCAGGGACAGACAGTCCTCGCCCTTCAGGAAGCGCTGGCAGCGGACGCCGCCGGTCGCCCGGCCCTTGCGCGGGTACTGGTCGAACGGGGTCAGCTTGGCCGTCGTCTGGACGGAGTCGTCCAGTGTGCCGCGGGAGCCGGCGACCGTGAACACCACCGCCTCCACCGCCGGGTCGACCGCCGTGAAGGAGATGACCTTCGCGCCGTCGGCGAGCTTGATGCCCGCCATGCCGCCGGCCGGGCGGCCCTGGGGACGCACCTGTGACGCCTGGTAGCGCAGCAGCTGAGCGTCGTCCGTGATGAAGACCAGGTCCTCCTCGCCGGTGCGCAGCTCCACCGCGCCGACGATCCGGTCACCCTCCTTGAGAGTGATGACCTCCAACTCCTCCTTGTTGGCGGGGTAGTCGGGGACCACACGCTTGACGACGCCCTGCTCGGTGCCGAGCGCCAGGCCCGGGGACGACTCGTCGAGGGTGGTCAGGCAGACCACCGTCTCGTCGTCCTCCAGGGAGACGAACTCCGCCAGCGGTGCGCCGCCCGCGAGGTTCGGCGCCGTCGCCGTGTCCGGGAGCTGCGGCAGGTCGACGACGTTCAGCCGCAGCAGGCGGCCGGCCGACGTCACCGCGCCGACCTCGCCGCGCGCCGTCGCCGGCACCGCCGAGACGATCACGTCGTGCTTGGCGCGCCGGGCGTCGACGTCCTGGGGGAACGGCTCTCCGTTCGCCGTACGCGCAAGCAGTCCCGTCGAGGACAGGAGCACCCGGCACGGGTCGTCCGCCACCTGGAGCGGTACGGCGGAGACCGGCGCGCCGGCCGACTCCAGCAGCACCGTCCGCCGCTCGGTGCCGTACTTCTTGGCGACCGCGGCAAGTTCCCCGGAGACCAGCTTGCGCAGCTCGGCGTCCGACTCCAGGATCCGGGTCAGCTCCGCGATCTCCGCGTTGAGCCGGTCCTTCTCCGACTCCAGCTCGATGCGGTCGAACTTGGTGAGGCGGCGCAGCGGGGTGTCGAGGATGTACTGGGTCTGGATCTCCGACAGCGAGAAGCGCTCCATCAGGCGCTCCTTCGCCTGCGCGGAGTTCTCGCTGGAGCGGATGAGGCGGATGACCTCGTCGATGTCCACCAGCGCGGTGAGCAGGCCCTCGACCAGGTGCAGACGGTCGCGCCTCTTGGCCCGTCGGAACTCGGAGCGGCGGCGTACGACCTCGAAGCGGTGGTCGAGGTAGACCTCCAGGAGTTCCTTGAGGCCCAGCGTGAGGGGCTGGCCGTCGACCAGCGCCACGTTGTTCACGCCGAAGGACTCCTCCATCGGCGTCAGCTTGTAGAGCTGCTCCAGGACCGCCTCCGGCACGAAGCCGTTCTTGATCTCGATGACCAGGCGCAGACCGTGCGCGCGGTCGGTCAGGTCCTTGACGTCGGCGATGCCCTGCAGCTTCTTCGAGCCGACCAGGTCCTTGATCTTGGCGATCACCTTCTCCGGGCCGACCGTGAAGGGCAGCTCGGTGACGACGAGGCCCTTGCGGCGCGCGGTCACCGTCTCCACCGACACCGTCGCGCGGATCTTGAAGGTGCCGCGGCCCGTCTCGTACGCGTCCCGGATGCCGGCGAGACCGACGATCCGGCCGCCGGTGGGCAGGTCGGGGCCGGGGACGTGCCTCATCAGGGCGTCGAGGTCCGCGTTCGGGTGGCGGATCAGATGACGGGCGGCCGCGACGACCTCGGCGAGGTTGTGCGGCGGCATGTTCGTCGCCATGCCCACAGCGATGCCCGACGCGCCGTTGACCAGCAGGTTCGGGAAGGCGGCGGGCAGAGCCGCCGGCTCCCGCTCCTGGCCGTCGTAGTTGGGTGCGAAGTCGACCGTGTCCTCGTCGATCGACTCCGTCATCAGGCTGGCCGGCTCGGCCGCCCGGCACTCGGTGTACCGCATGGCGGCCGGCGGGTCGTCGTTGCCCAGTGAGCCGAAGTTGCCGTGGCCGTCGACCAGCGGCACGCGCATCGAGAAGGGCTGGGCCATGCGCACCAGCGCGTCGTAGATCGACGCGTCGCCGTGGGGGTGCAACTTGCCCATGACCTCGCCGACCACGCGGGCGCACTTCACATACCCGCGGTCGGGGCGCAGTCCCATCTCGTTCATCTGGTACACGATGCGGCGGTGCACCGGCTTCAGGCCGTCGCGGGCGTCCGGCAGGGCGCGGGAGTAGATGACCGAGTACGCGTACTCGAGGAAGGAGCCCTGCATCTCGTCGACGACGTCGATGTCGAGGATCTTCTCCTCGTACGAGTCGTCGGGCGGCGGGGTCTTCGTGCTGCGGCGGGCCATCGCTGCCGGCTCCTCCTGATTTCTGATCGTGCTGAAGCGTGTGACGGGATCTGACGCGGACCATTGTGGACCGCGGCACTGACAACCCGGACGACGACCCGACCTCAGCTGTCCCGCCCGGCGTTCGCAGGTGCCCCCCCCGCGTTCGGCGGGACGGCACGTCCGCAGGCTACGCGATCCGCTGTCGGCGTACGTCCTGCGGGAACTTCGCCGAGGCCGCGCGCGCTTGCATACAGTGGCAGGACAGCAGGAAAACCGCGGTTTTCAACAACCGCATCCGCGATCGAAGGGACGACATGCCCATGGGTCACACGGCCACAGCCCAGGCAGGCTCCGGCGGCCTGACAGCGACCGAGCACCGCCTGGCCAACGGCCTGCGCGTGGTGCTCTCCGAGGACCATCTGACCCCGGTCGCGGCGGTGTGCCTCTGGTACGACGTCGGCTCGCGCCACGAGGTCAAGGGCCGTACCGGCCTGGCTCACCTTTTCGAGCACCTGATGTTCCAGGGTTCCGCCCAGGTGAAGGGCAACGGACACTTCGAGCTCGTCCAGGGCGCGGGCGGCTCGCTCAACGGCACCACCAGCTTCGAGCGCACCAACTACTTCGAGACCATGCCCACCCACCAGCTGGAGCTCGCCCTCTGGCTGGAGGCCGACCGCATGGGCTCGCTGCTCGCCGCTCTCGACGACGAGTCGATGGAGAACCAGCGGGACGTCGTCAAGAACGAGCGCCGGCAGCGATACGACAACGTTCCGTACGGCACGGCGTTCGAGAAGCTGACCGCCCTCGCCTACCCGGCGGGCCACCCCTACCACCACACCCCGATCGGCTCGATGGCCGACCTGGACGCGGCGACCCTGGAGGACGCGCGCGCGTTCTTCCGTACGTACTACGCGCCCAACAACGCCGTCCTGTCGGTCGTCGGCGACATCGATCCCGAGCAGACCCTCGCCTGGATCGAGAAGTACTTCGGCTCCATCCCCTCCCACGACGGCAAGTCCGCCCCGCGCGACGGGGCGCTGCCCGAGATCATCGGCGAACAGCTGCGCGAGGTCGTCGAGGAGGAGGTCCCGGCCCGCGCCCTGATGGCCGCCTACCGGCTGCCGAACGACGGCACGCGCGCGTGCGACGCGGCCGACCTGGCGCTCACCGTCCTCGGCGGCGGCGAGTCCTCCCGCCTCTACAACCGGCTCGTACGACGCGACCGTACGGCCGTCGCGGCCGGCTTCGGCCTGCTGCGGCTGGCGGGCGCGCCGTCCCTGGGGTGGCTGGACGTGAAGACCTCCGGCGACGTCGAGGTGCCGGTCATCGAGGCCGCCATCGACGAGGAGCTCGCCCGGTTCGCCGCGGAGGGCCCCACGGCCGAGGAAATGGAGCGCGCCCAGGCCCAGTTGGAGCGCGAGTGGCTGGACCGCCTCGGCACGGTCGCGGGCCGCGCCGACGAACTGTGCCGCTACGCCGTCCTGTTCGGTGACCCGCAGCTCGCCCTCACCGCCGTCCAGCGTGTGCTCGACGTGACGGCCGAGGAGGTCCAGGAGGTCGCCCAGGCCCGCTTGCGCCCCGACAACCGAGCCGTCCTGGTCTACGAGCCCGTCGAGGGCACTGAGAGCACCGACAACACCGCCGACGAGGACGAGAACGAGGAGGCGGCCAAGTGACCGAGCTCGCCACGATGCATTTCCACCCCCAGCCCCAGGCCGGCGAGGCCAGGCCGTGGGCGTTTCCGGCCCCCGAGCGCGGGACGCTCGGCAACGGTCTGACGGTCCTGCGCTGCCACCGCCCCGGCCAGCAGGTAGTCGCCGTCGAGGTACTCCTGGACGCTCCCCTGGACGCCGAGCCGGCCGGCCTCGACGGCGTGGCCACGATCATGGCGCGGGCCTTCTCCGAGGGCACCGACAAGCACTCCGCGGAGGAGTTCGCCGCCGAGCTGGAGCGCTGCGGCGCCACCCTCGACGCGCACGCCGACCACCCCGGTGTCCGCCTGAGCCTGGAAGTGCCGGCCTCGCGCCTGCCCAAGGCGATGGGCCTGCTGGCCGACGCCCTCAGGGCGCCCGCCTTCGCCGACAGCGAGGTCGAGCGCCTCGTCCGCAACCGGCTCGACGAGATCCCGCACGAGCTGGCCAACCCGTCCCGCCGGGCCGCCAAGGAGCTCTCCAGGGAGCTGTTCCCGGCCACCGCGCGCATGTCGCGCCCGCGCCAGGGCACCGAGGACACGGTCGCCGCCATCGACTCCGCGGCCGTACGCGCCTTCTACGAGAAGCACGTCCGCCCGGCCACCGCCACCGCCGTGGTCGTCGGCGACCTCACCGGGATCGACCTCGACGCGCTGCTCGGCGACACCCTCGGCGCCTGGACCGGCTCCTCGGCCCAGCCGCGGCCGGTCGCGCCGGTCACCGCCGACGACACCGGCAGGGTCGTCATCGTGGACCGCCCCGGCGCGGTCCAGACGCAGCTGCTCATCGGCCGCGTCGGCCCCGACCGGCACGACCGCGTGTGGCCCGCGCAGGTGCTCGGCACATACTGCCTCGGCGGCACGCTCACCTCCCGCCTGGACCGCGTCCTGCGCGAGGAGAAGGGCTACACCTACGGCGTGCGGGCGTTCGGCCAGGTCCTGCGGTCCGCCCCGGACGGCACGGGCGCCGCCATGCTCGCCATCAGCGGCTCGGTCGACACCCCGAACACCGGCCCGGCGCTGCAGGACCTGTGGACGGTGCTGCGCACGCTCGCCGAAGGGGGCCTCACCGACGCCGAGCGCGACGTCGCCGTGCAGAACCTCGTCGGTGTGGCGCCGCTCAAGTACGAGACCGCCGCTGCCGTGGCGAGCACGCTGGCGGACCAGGTCGAGCAGCAGCTGCCCGACGACTACCAGGCGACGCTGTACCAGCAGCTCGCCGCGACCGGCACCGTCGAGGCCACCGTGGCGGCCGTGAGCGCCTTCCCGGTGGACCGTCTGGTGACGATCCTGGTCGGCGACGCGGCGCAGATCAAGGAGCCCGTCGAGGCCCTCGGCATCGGTGAAGTCACCGTCGTGTCGGCCGAGTAGAAGCACACGCGCACTGGGGCCCTGGTGACTGAAGCGTCATCAGGGCCCGCGTATGTCCGAATTGAGGGAGTGGTTGCCTGTCTGCCCTGTGGCGTGCGCTACAAAAGGCGTGATCCGTTTGGGGATTGAAAGACGCCGCGTCTAGCGTCGGTCCGGCTGTTCGTCAGGCAGTGCGCCGCGCCCGCGGCACCGGACAGTCATCGCCGAGTCCCCGTACGGCGCGAGCCAGGGGAGCCGGGGACCCACGCAGTCCCTGGGGTGAATCGGACGCCCGCGCGCACCGCGAGGGTGTCCGTAGGAGACCTTCCTGCTCCGAACCCGTCAGCTAACCCGGTAGGCGAGAAGGAAGGAAAGGACCAGCCACTACATGGCGTTCACCCGCGCCACCGGGAAGCACCGTCGTCCCAGCAGGATGCACCGCACCACCGCCCGTGTGGCGGGCGTCGCGGCCCTCACCACCACCGGCGCCATCGGCACTATCGCCGCCCCGGCGCTCGCCGCGGAGACCTCCGCCGAGCAGACCGGCCTCACCCCGGTCATCAAGATCGGCGACACGGTCGCCGAGCAGATCGACGCACAGGCCGACGCACAGCGGGAGGCCGCCCGGGAAGCCGCCTACAAGAAGGCGGCCGAGGAGGCAGCGCGCAGGAAGGCGGCGGAGGAGGCCGAGAAGGCGCGCGAGGAGGCGAAGGAGGCGCGCGAGGAGGCGAAGGAGGCGCGCGAGGTCAAGGAGCGTGCCGCGCGCGAGGCCGAGCGCGAGCGCCTCAACACCTTCGTCGCCCCGGTCTCCGGCTCCTACGTCTCGACCGGTTACAAGGCGGGCGGAGGCGTCTGGTCCTCCGGCAGCCACACCGGTGTCGACTTCCACGCCGCGAGCGGCACCTCCGTGCACGCGGTCGGCTCCGGCACCGTCGTCGAGGCCGGCTGGGGCGGCTCCTACGGGAACAACATCGTGATCAAGATGAACGACGGCACGTACACCCAGTACGGCCATCTGTCGTCCATCGGTGTCTCGGTGGGCCAGAAGGTCACCCCGGGCCAGCAGATAGGCCTCTCCGGCGCAACCGGCAACGTCACCGGAGCGCACCTGCACTTCGAGGCCCGTACGACCGCGGAGTACGGCTCGGACATCGACCCCGTCGCCTACCTCCGATCGCACGGTGTGAAGATCTGACGACCCACGGCACGGCATCCCGAAGCCCCGGCTCACCGAGCCGGGGCTTTCGGCGTTTCGGGGGCCGCGTTGTCCAAAAAATAGGCCTGGATTCAGGCCCGCCGTCGGATATTCCGGCTCGTTGCAATAGAGTCATTGAACACACGTCAATCATCGACGTTTCACGGGGATTAAGGCGGAGGTCGGTCATGCGTATTCCGGCGCACTCGGTATGCACCGCGATCCGGGACGACATCGTCGCCGGTGTCTACGAGCGCGGCAGCCGGCTCACCGAGGAACTGCTCGCCCGCCGCTACGGCGTCTCCCGCGTCCCCGTCCGCGAAGCCCTGCGCACGCTGGAGGCCGAGGGCTTCGTGGTGACCCGGCGGCACGCCGGCGCGTGCGTCGCGGAGCCGACCGAGCAGGAGGGTGCCGACCTCCTGGAGATGCGCATGCTTCTGGAACCGCTCGGAGCCTCGCGCGCCGCCCAGCGGCGCACCGAGGCACATCTCAAGGTGTTGCGCGGCCTCGTGAGGCTGGGCCAGGAGCGCGCCAAGAGGGGCAACAGCGAGGATCTGCGCTCCCTGGGGGGCTGGTTCCACGAGACGCTCGCCCAGGCGTCCGGCAGCCCCGCGCTGTCCTCGATGCTGACCCAGCTGCGCCACAAGATCGCCTGGATGTACACGGTGGAGGCGCCCGCCAGCCCGGTGGAGTCCTGGGTGGAGCACGGCGCGATCGTGGATGCGGTGGCGCGCGGCGACAGTGAGCGCGCGCGGTCGGTCACGACGCTGCACACGGAGCGCTCGACGGCCGCGCACCGGTTGCGCTTCAACGGGGGAGGGGACCGGACCGACCGTGTGAGGAACTCGCAACATCCCGTAAACATGTCGGGCCTGCGGCATTAACACGGGCGCCGTATACAAAGAGGTGGGTAATTCGAGGGGGATTATTTTTGCTGCCCGTGAGAGGGAAATGCGAAGGGCTCGCCCGGTAATTCGGACGAGCCCTTCTGTGAATCGGCGACGGCCGCGGCCATCAATTGCGTGGGGTGCTCAGACGGTCTCGGGGAGTTCCTCGAGGCCCTCGGAGACCAGCTTCGCGAGGCGGTCGAGCGCGACGTCCGCACCCTCGGCGTCGGAGGCGAGGACGATCTCCTCGCCGCCCTGGGCGCCCAGGCCCAGAACGGCCAGCATGGAGGCCGCGTTGACGGGGTTGCCGTCGGCCTTGGCGATCGTCACCGGGATACCTGCGGCCGTGGCGGCCCGGACGAAGATGGAAGCGGGGCGGGCGTGGAGGCCCTCGGCCCAGCCGACGTTGACGCGGCGCTCAGCCATGTGATGCTGCCCTTCACTGTCTCAGGGTTGTCTAGACCAGTTTCCCACATCGTGAAGCATGCCGGAGCGGGCCCTCGTCCCGCCCCGGGTGGCGTCGGACCGCGGCCTCGGTCCGGCATCCGTTCTCCACAGACTGCCTCGCCCCGTTGTCGTACGCGAGCCGTACTCTGGGGCCCATGCAGACCCCGTCGGACAGGCACGAGTACCCGGCCCACTGGGAGGCCGACGTGGTGCTGCGCGACGGCGGCACCACACACATCCGCCCGATCACCGTCGATGACGCAGACCGCCTGGTCAGCTTCTATGAGCAGGTCTCGGACGAATCGAAGTACTACCGCTTCTTCGCGCCCTACCCTCGTCTGTCCGCCAAGGACGTCCACCGCTTCACGCACCACGACTTCGTGGACCGGGTGGGACTCGCGGCCACGATCGGCGGCGATTTCATCGCCACCGTACGCTATGACCGTATTGGTGCCGGCGGCATGCCCGCCTCCGCGCCCGCGGACGAGGCCGAGGTCGCCTTCCTCGTGCAGGACGCCCACCAGGGCCGCGGGGTCGCCTCGGCCCTCCTCGAACACATCGCCGCCGTCGCGCGCGAGCGCGACATCCGCCGCTTCGCCGCCGAGGTGCTGCCCGCCAACACCAAGATGATCAAGGTCTTCACGGACGCCGGGTACACGCAGAAGCGCAGCTTCGAGGACGGCGTCGTACGCCTGGAGTTCGACCTCGAACCCACCGACCGCTCGCTCGCCGTGCAGCGCGCGCGGGAACAGCGCGCCGAGGCGCGGTCGGTACGGCGGCTGCTGGCGCCCGGCTCCGTCGCCGTCATCGGGGCCGGCCGCGCCCCCGGCGGCGTGGGCCGCAGCGTCCTCGGCAACATCCGGGACGCCGGGTTCACCGGCAGCCTGTACGCCGTGAACAAGGCCTTCCCCGAGGAACAGAAGGTGCTCGACGGGGTCCCCGCGTACCGCTCGGTGGGCGACATCGGCGGACCCGTGGACGTTGCGGTCCTCGCCGTGCCGGCAGAGCACGTCCCCGAAGTCGTCGCCGAGTGCGGTGCGCACGGCGTGCAGGGCCTCGTCGTCGTCTCCGCCGGATACGCCGAGAGCGGCCCCGAGGGGCGCGAGCGCCAGCGCGAACTGGTGCGCCACGCGCGCACGTACGGCATGCGGATCATCGGGCCGAACGCCTTCGGCGTCGTCAACACCTCCCCGGACGTACGGCTGAACGCCTCCCTCGCTCCCGAGATGCCGCGGCCCGGGAGGATCGGGCTGTTCGCGCAGTCCGGCGCCATCGGCATCGCGCTGCTGTCCCGGCTGCACCGGCGCGGGGGAGGGGTCACCGGGGACACCGGCGTGTCCACCTTCGTGTCCTCGGGCAACCGGGCGGACGTGTCCGGCAACGACCTGATCCAGTACTGGTACGACGATCCGGACACCGACGTCGTCCTCATGTACCTGGAGTCCATCGGCAACCCGCGCAAGTTCACCCGCCTCGCGCGGCGGACGGCGGCGGCGAAGCCGCTGGTCGTGGTGCAGGGCGCGGGCTCCGCTCCGCAGGGGCATGCCGTCCGGGCGACGCGGCTGCCGCACGCGACGGTGTCCGCGCTGCTCCGGCAGGCCGGGGTGATCCGCGTGGACACGATCACGGAGCTGGTGGACACGGGGCTGCTGCTGGCGCGGCAGCCGCTGCCGGCGGGGCCCCGGGTGGCGATCCTGGGGAACTCCGAGTCGCTGGGGCTGCTGACGTACGACGCGTGCCTCTCCGAGGGGCTCAGGCCGCTGGCGCCGTTGGACCTGACGACGGGGGCGTCCGCGGAGGACTTCCACGCGGCGTTGCTCCGGGAGTTGAGGGACGACTCGTGCGACGCGGTGGTCATCACGGCGATACCGGCGGTGGGGGAGGGGTCGGCCGGAGACGCGACGTTGGCCGATGCTCTGAGGTCGGCCGCGGACGAGGTTCCCGGGAAGCCGGTGCTGGTGGTGCATGTGGAGCTCGGGGGGCTTGCGGAGGCGTTGTCGGCTGCGGCCAGTACCGCACCACAGGCGGTTTCCCACGCACCGGGCGCGGTTTCCCACGCACCCGGCGCGGTTTCCCATCCCGGCGCCGCGGGCGGTGCCCACCTGATCCGCCCTGCGGAACGACCGCCCGCCGCGTCGGCGGCGAAGCCGGCCGGCGGGGAAGGGCCACCCTTCTGCTCTCGCCTCATCCCCGCCTACCCCGCCGCCGAGCGCGCCGTTCGGGCCCTTGCCGAAGCCGTGAAGTACGCGCAGTGGCGGCGGGAGGCCGCCGAGCCCGGGAAGGTGCCCGAGTACGAGGACATCGACGAGAAGGGGGCCGCCGAGCTGATCGGCGGGCTGCTCGCGCGCGGGCAGGGGTTCACGCTCGGCAGCGACGAGACGTGCGACCTGCTCGGCACGTACGGCATCCAGGTGCACCGCGCCCTGCCCGCCCCCACCCCGGAAGCCGCCGCCGAAGCCGCCCGCACCCTCGGCTATCCCGTGGCCCTCAAGGCCACCTCCCCGCACCTGCGCCACCGAGCCGACCTGGGCGGCGTACGCCTGGATCTCGCGGACGAGGAGCAACTGCACCGGGCTTACGCCGAGTTGACCGAGCTGTTCGGGGAGCCGGAACAGCTGCGTCCGGTCGTGCAGGGGATGGCCCCGCGTGGAGTGGACACGGTGGTGCGGGCCGTCATCGACCCGGCGGCGGGCGCGGTGGTCTCGTTCGGGCTGGCCGGGGCCGCCTCGCAGCTGCTCGGGGACATGGCGCACCGGCTGGTTCCCGTCACGGACCGGGAGGCCGCCTCGCTGGTGCGGTCGATCCGCACGGCACCGCTCCTGTTCGGCTGGCGCGGCTCGACGCCGGTCGACACGCCTGCGCTGGAGGACCTGCTGCTGCGCGTGTCGCGGCTGGTCGACGACCACCCGGAGGTCGTCGCGGTCACCCTGGAGCCGGTCGTCGTCGCCCCGCACGGGCTGAGCGTGCTCGGTGCCTCCGTGCGCCTGGCACAGCCGCCCGCCCGCGACGACCTCGGCCCGAGGACGCTGCCGGTCTACTGAGTGATCTACCGAGCGACGCCTCCTGTGCACGGAGCGGTGCCTCGCAGTCAGTGCGCCCCCGTAGGATGGACGTCATGGCCAAGACCAGTACGACGACCCAGGGGCTGCGAGCGGCGATCGAGCGCAGCGGCTACTACCCGGCCCTCGTGGCCGAGGCGGTGGAGGCCGCTGTGGGCGGCGAGCCCATCCGGTCGTACCTGGTCCACCAAGAGACGACGTTCGACCAGAACGAGGTGCGGCGGCACGTGACCGTGCTCGTTCTCACCGGTAACCGCTTCATCGTCAGCCACACCGACGAGCAGGCCGCGGACACCACCTCCCCGACGCCGTACGCCACGACGTCCACGGAGTCCGTGAAGCTTGGCCGGATCTCGTCCGTCGTGGTCAGCCGCGTGGTTGCCAACCCGGAGTCGTACACCCCGGGCACGCCGCCCCGCGAGGTCGTGCTGACCATCGGCTGGGGCGCCGTCTCCCGCATCGACCTCGAGCCCGCCGCCTGCGGCGACCCCAACTGCGAGGCCGACCACGGCTACACCGGCAACTCGACGGCGGACGACCTCAGCCTGCGGGTCAGCGAGGCCGGGGACGGCCCGGAGACGGTGCGTCAGACGCTCGTCTTCGCGCAGGCCATCTCCGAGGCGACCGCGGACGTCACACGCTGATGGCGCAGCCCACCACCTGGGACTCCCACCCGGAACCCCTCGCCGTCGACTCCGCGCCCGTGCCGGAGTACGGCTCCGGCTCCCTCGCCGATCTGCTGCCCACACTGGCAGCGGGCATGGCCGTACCGGACATGACCCCCGCGATCGCCGAGCTGACCCCCGCCGACCGGAACTGCGTGTTCCTGATCGACGGTCTCGGCTGGGAGCAGCTCAGGGCCCACCCGGACGAGGCCCCCTTCATGACCTCGCTCCTCGGCAGCTCGCGCGGCGGCACCGGCCGCCCCCTGACCGCGGGCTACCCGGCGACCACCGCGACCTCCCTCGCCTCCGTCGGCACCGGCCTGCCGCCGGGCGCCCATGGCCTGCCCGGGTACACCGTGCGCGACCCGGCCACCGGCGAGCTGATGAACCAGCTGCGCTGGCAGCCCTGGACCCCGCCGGGCGTCTGGCAGCCGTATCCCACGGTCTTCGAGCTGGCCGATGCGGCGGGTGTGCACGCCGCGCAGGTGTCGTCGCCCACCTTCCAGAACACCCCGCTGACCCAGGTGGCGCTCAGCGGCGGAACCTTCCACGGGCGGCTGTCCGGCGAGGACCGTGTGGACTTCGCTGCCGAACAACTGGCCGCCGGCGACCGCTCCCTGGTCTACACGTACTACGCCGAACTGGACGGCGCCGGCCACCGCTACGGCGTCGCCTCGGACACCTGGGTCGGCCAGCTCATGTACGTCGACCGTCTGGTCCAGCGCCTGGCCGAACAGCTCCCGCCGCGCACCGCGCTCTACGTCACCGCCGACCACGGCATGGTCGACGTCCCCTTCGACGAGCAGCACCGCATCGACTTCGACCAGGACTGGGAGCTGCGCGCCGGCGTCGCCCTGCTGGGCGGCGAGGGTCGCGCCCGTCACGTCTACGCGGTGCCGGGCGCCGAGAACGACGTGCTGACCTGCTGGCGGGAGGTCCTCGGCGAGCAGTTCTGGGTGGCCTCCCGGGACGAGGCGATCGCGGCGGGCTGGTTCGGGCCGCGCGTCGACGACCGTGTGTACGCACGCATCGGCGACGTGGTCGCCGCGGCGCGTGACGACGTCCTGATCATCGCCTCCGAGCGGGAGCCGAAGGAGTCGGCGATGGTCGGCAACCACGGTTCGATGACCCCTGCCGAGCAGCTGGTCCCGCTGCTCGAAGTACGCTCCTGAAGCCCGCCCTGCGACCTGCCTGCCGAAAGGTGCTCAACTCCCCATGCCCGAGCTGGTGTTCTTCTCCGGAACCATGGACTGCGGGAAGTCGACGCTGGCTCTCCAGATCGAGCACAACCGCTCAGCGCGCGGCCTCGTGGGCATGATCTTCACCCGGGACGACCGGGCGGGCGTGGGCAAGCTTTCCTCGCGCCTCGGCCTGGTCACGGACGCGGTGGAGGTCGAGGACGGGCAGGACCTGTACGCCTACCTCGTCGACCACCTCTCGCAGGGCGGGCGCGCGGACTACGTGATCGCGGACGAGGCGCAGTTCCTCGCGCCGGCCCAGATCGACCAGCTCGCGCGCGTGGTCGACGACCTGGGCCTCGACGTCTATGCCTTCGGCATCACGACCGACTTCCGCTCCAAGCTGTTCCCCGGCTCCCAGCGCCTGGTGGAGTTGGCGGACCGGGTCGAGGTGCTCCAGGTCGAGGCCCTGTGCTGGTGCGGCGCCCGCGCCACGCACAACGCCCGCACGATAGGGGGCGAGATGGTCGTCGAGGGCGCGCAGGTGGTCGTAGGCGACGTCAACCAGGCGGAGGCCATCGGCTACGAGGTGCTGTGCCGACGGCACCACCGGCGCCGTATGACGGCCACGACGGCACGGGCTGCGGCGCTCTCGCCGGACGTGCTGCCGGTGTCGGCCCTCTAGGACCGGTCCCGGGCCGGAGCCACTCCCGGGGTCACGCTCCGCCGCGGTCAGTGCGGGCTCTGGAGCAGGAAGAGCCTGGCACCTTCGGGGTCCGCCACCTCGGCCACACGCCCGTGGGCGCTGTCCCGGGGCGGCTTGAGGACGTGCCCGCCCAGGTCCACGACGCGGGTGACCGCGTCGTCCGTGTCGGCCACTTCGAAGTACGTCATCCAGTGCGGGCCCCGGTCGCGGGGAAGGGCGGTGCCCACGCCGTGGATGCCGGCGACCGGGCGGCCCCCGACGTGCAGGGTCACGTAGTCGAAGTCGGCGGAGACCACCGCTTCCTCCTCGTAGCCGAACACGGTCTCGTAGAACTTGGTGACGCCGGCCGTCTCGAACGTCAGGAGTTCGTTCCAGGCCGGAGTGCCGGGCACGTCCGTGATGGCCGTACCCAGGTACGCGGCCGCCTGCCAGATGCCGAAGACGGCGCCGGACGGGTCGGAACAGATCGCCAGGCGCCCCGCCTCGGCGGCGTCGAGAGGGCCCACGCCGAGTGTGCCGCCACACAGGCGTACCGTTTCCGCTGTCAGGTCGACGTCGTCCGAGGCGAGATACGGGGTCCAGGCGATGGGCAGATGGCGGTCGGGCGGCAGCTGCCCGATGCCCGCCACGTCCTGGCCGTCGAACAGTGCCCGCACATAGGGGCCGAGCTGCTGGGGGCCGGGCTGGAACTCCCAGCCGAACAGCGATCCGTAGAAGTCCTGGGTCGCGGCCATCCCGTGCACCATCAGACTCACCCAGCAGGGCGTGCCGGGCGGGCGCCGAGCGTGCGTGTCGCCGTTCATGCCGGCCGGCCCCCGTGCCTCGGTCATCGCCACTCTCTCTCCTCGGCCCTCGCGGTGGCCGTGTTGCGTCCGCTCTCCGGACCCCGAGCAGATGCTCGCACCACCGCGGTGCCGCGCGCTCCGGGCGCGCCGCACGTGCGCGGGGGCCCATGACCGGAGAATGCCCCGTGTGCGGTATCTCGTCCGTTTCCGTGCGATGGCCGACGGGTGTCGTCCGGCTGTACAGCACGTGCCCGGTCCCGTACGCCTCGTGATCGGTGCCGTCCGGCCGAGCACAGTAGCCGGACATGGACGATGCGGCTACCCGTACGCAAGGATGATGGCCATGGACGCCATCATCTCCGCATCCGAACTCGCGAGCGACTTGGACGGTGAGAACCGGCCGGTGCTGCTCGACGTCCGCTGGCAGTTGAGCGTGGCCAAGGCGGCCGGCGAGCCGCCCTTCGACGGCCGGGCCGAGTACGAGGCCGGGCACATCCCCGGGGCCGTCTTCGTCGACCTGGACAGGGAACTGGCCTCTCCTGCCGGAGCGGGCGGCCGGCACCCGCTGCCCGACGTCGCGGAGTTCGGCGCTGCCATGCGCCGGGCCGGCGTGTCGTCCGGGACGCCGGTGGTGGTGTACGACGGCGGGCAGGGCTGGGGGGCGGCGCGCGCGTGGTGGCTGCTGCGCTGGACGGGTCACCCGAACGTGCGGGTGCTCGACGGCGGGTTGCCGGCCTGGAAGGGTGCGTTGGACACGTCCGTGCCCGCACCGGCGCAGGGCGACTTCGAGCCGGAGCCGGGGGCCGTGGGGCTGCTCGACGCGGACGGGGCCGCGGCGCTCGCGCGGTCCGGCGTGCTGTTCGACGCTCGGGCGGGCGAGCGGTACCGGGGTGAGGTGGAGCCGATCGACCGGGTCGGCGGCCACATCCCGGGGGCCGTGTCCGCGCCCACGACGGAGAACGTCGGGGCGGACGGGCGGTTCCTGCCCGTCGAGGAGTTGACGGCGCGCTTCAAGGAACTCGGGGTGTCGGACGCGGCGGACGTCGGCGTGTACTGCGGCTCCGGCGTCTCCGGCGCGCACGAGGTGCTGGCGCTCGCAGTGGCAGGGATTCCGGCCGCGCTGTACGTGGGGTCGTGGTCGGAGTGGTCGTCGGACCCGGAGCGGCCCGTTGCCGTGGGGCCCGATCCGCAGTAGCCGTAGCCCGTGTGACAGGGCCCGCTGCCGACCGGCAGCGGGCCCTGTCACACGGAGCCGACTACTCCTGCTTCTTGCGCCGCGTCCCGAACACGATCTCGTCCCAGCTCGGGACCGCCGCGCGGCGGCCCGGGCGGACGCCGTCCGCCTCGGCCTGACGGTCGGTCGCGCCGATGAGACGGTCGCGGTGGCTGCCGACGGAGCGGGGCATGAGGACGTCCGCGTACGCGGAACCGGCCGAGGCCGCGGGCGCCGGGGGCTCCTCCGCCTCCGGTTCGGGGGCGGGCTCCTCCGGGGCGACGGGTTCCGACGGGCGTTCCGGGACCACCAGGTCCCCCCGGAAACTCGGCACCGCCTCCAGCAGGCTGGTCAGCGAGTCCCGTTCGCCCGTGCTCTCCTCGGCGGGTTCCGGCGACGGCGACGGCAGGACGGGACGCTCCTGGCGTTCCAGGGCGCGGTCGAGCGGGCGGTCGCGCGGCAGCCGTGCGATACGCGGTACGAAGGGAAAGCTGGGCTCCGGCGCGGCGAGGTCCTCGGACTCGCCGATCAGCGAGCGGGCTTCCGAGTCGACGGCCTGAACGAGCCGCCGGGGCGGGTCGTACGTCCAGCTCGCCGAGTGCGGTTCGCCCGCGACCCGGTAGACCAGCAGGACCTCCCAGGTGCCGTCGTCGCGGCGCCAGGAGTCCCACTGGACGGTGTCCTTCTCGGCGCCGCGCAACAGCAGCCGCTCCTGGACCGCCTCGCCGAGCTGCGGCCCGGTGTTCTCGCCGGGCCGGCGGACCGGGGTCTTGCGGGCCCGCTCGGCCATGAAGGCGCGCTCGGCCAGCACGGGGCCCTCGAAGCGCCGTACGCGATCGACGGGGATACCGGCGAGTTGGGCGACTTCTTCCGCGGTCGCACCCGCACGTATCCGCGCCTGGATGTCTCGGGGGCGGAGATGGCTCTCCACCTCGATCTCGATCTGGCCGAGGCGGGGACGGTCGCCGCGGACGGCGGCGCGCAGACGCTCGTCAATCGGAAGCGTGTACTCCGTGCTGTCCGCAGCCTTCAGCACCAGCCGTGTGCCGTCATTCGAGACGGCCACGACACGCAGTTCGGGCATGGGGACCTCCCGGGTGGTGCCTGCCGACGTCACGTGCGTCGCTGCTTCCGCTAGTCGAGTGTGGCCTGCCCGGGTGCAGCCTGCCACAACCTTGCCGAGTTGCCCGGCGTGTCGGGCGCGGGCCCTGGATCGCCGTTATGGCACGGTTACCTATTCGCAACGCTAAGTGACCAACTCCGTCACCCTGTGCAACTAGCTCCCTCCCGGCGGTCCTTGAAGGTCGCGGACGCCCTGGCGGGAGACCGGACCCAGGGCTCGCAACAGTACTCCATTCGGACCACGTGCGTGGATTGGCACGCCGTCCGAATTCTCGCAAGAGGCGGTAGTCGGCCGTTCCCGGCGGGGTGTTCGAGATCTTGAAAGTGGTGTACTTCACGCAATCGCCGGAAACGGAACTACGGCCCCAACACCCTTCGCAGGTAGTCGTTCTGGAACCGCCGGTCAGGATCCAGCCGGTCACGCAGGGCTGTGAACTCGCCGAAGCGGGGGTAGACCCGGGCGAAGTAATCGGCGTCCCGGGTGTGCACCTTGCCCCAGTGCGGCCGGCCCTCGTGCGCGGTGAAAATGCGTTCGGCGGCGGTGAAGTACGCCTGATAGGGGGTGCCTTTGAACATATGGACGGCGATGTACGCGCTGTCGCGGTCCGTTGCCGTGGAAAGAGTGATGTCCTCGGCGGGGGCGGTGCGCACCTCTACCGGAAAGCTGACCCTGAGGCGGGAGCGGTCGACCATGGCCTTCACCTCACGCAGCGTCTCGGTGACGGCTTCGCGCGGGACGGCGTACTCCATCTCCACGAAGCGCACCCGGCGCGGCGAGGTGAACACCTTGTATGGAATGTCGGTGTAAGTCCGCGCGGACAGGGCCTTGCTGGAGACCCGGGCGATCGCCGGGACGGTCGCGGGCGCCGCGCGGCCGACCCACTGGGCCACCTGGAAGACGCCGTTGGAGAGGAACTCGTCCTCGAACCAGCCCGCCAGCTGCCCCACCGGCTTCTCCGGGCCCGCGCTGCGGTTGTTGCGCTTGGTGTTGGTGCTGCCGGTGTGCGGGAACCAGTAGAACTCGAAGTGCTCGTTCTCGGCCCACATTTCGTCGAAGTCCGCGAGGACCTTGTCGAAGGGCATCGGCTCCTCGCGGGCCGTGAGCAGGAAGACCGGCTCCACGGCGAACGTGATCGCGGTGACGATGCCGAGGGCGCCCAGGCCGATGCGGGCCGCCGCGAACACCTCGCGCTCTTCTTCGGTCCCCTTCTCGGAGCAGGTGAGCACCGAGCCGTCGGCCGTGACCAGCTCAAGGGCCTTGATCTGGGCGGCGATGGAGGCCGATTCGCGGCCCGTGCCGTGGGTGCCGGTGCTGACGGCCCCGGAGACCGTCTGCTCCATGACGTCGCCCATGTTGGTGAGCGACAGGCCCTCGCGCGCGAGAGCCATGTTGAGCCTCTTGAGCCGGGTGCCGGCCCCCACCGTGACGGTGCCGGCCTCACGGTCGATGTTGCGGATACCGCTCAACAGCTGAGGGCGGATCAGGACACCGTCGGTTGCGGCGATGGAGGTGAAGGAGTGCCCGCTGCCGACGGCCTTCACCTTCAGGCCGTCCTCGGCGGCCCTCCGTACGGCCGCGGAGAGTTCGTCGACCGAGGCGGGAGTGACCTCCCGCGCGGGGCGGGCGGCGACGTTGCCTCCCCAGTTACGCCACGTGCCGTTCTTCCCGCTCGCTGTGCTGCTCAACGGTGCCTCCCCGACGTGGAGCCGGCCTGCTGAGCCGGCGGTACCCCAGGAAACCGACCGCGACCGCGACGGCCCCGGCCACCGCCGGAACCCCGTACCCGGCGCGCGCCCCGGCCGCGTCGACAGCCCAGCCTGCCACGGAGGAGCCGAGCGCGACCCCGACCGCGAGCCCCGTGCTCACCCACGTCATGCCCTCGGTCAGTTGCGCGCGTGGTACGTGCTTTTCGATGAGGGACATCGTCGTGATCATCGTGGGAGCGATGGCCAGACCCGCAACGAACAGCGCCACGGCCAGAAACGGCAAGCTTCCGACCAGTAGGAGGGGGATCATACTCACGGCCATCGCACACACGCCCAGCAGCCAGCGAGGTTCGGGCGCCCCCTTGAAGTGCAGCAGCCCGAACACGATCCCCGCCGCGCAGGAGCCCGCCGCGTACAGCGCGAGCACGACGCTCGCGGCGGCCTTGTGCCCCTGCTCCTCGGCGAAGGCGACGGTGACCACGTCGACCGCCCCGAAGACCGCGCCGGTCGCCGCGAACGTGGCCACCAGGACCTGGAGACCGGGGGAGCGGAGCGCCGTGCCACCGCCGTCGTCCTCGCGCGGGTGCGGGGCGGGCTCCGTGGCGCGCTGTGCGGTCAGCCAGAAGACACCGACGGCCAGGAAGCATCCGGCGAGCAGCGGGCCGGCCTCTGGGAACCAGGCCGTCGACAGCCCGATGGAGATGATCGGCCCGAAGATGAAGCAGACCTCGTCCACCACGGACTCGAAGGAGTACGCGGTGTGCAGCTTCGGGGTCCCCCGGTACAGGGCCGCCCAGCGGGCGCGGATCATCGCGCCGAGGCTCGGCACCGAGCCGATGCCGGCGGCGCACACGAAGAGCACCCAGTCCGGCCACCCGTAGTGCGCGGCGAACAGGAGCCCGGCCGTCGCGACGAGCGCGACGAGCGTCGCGGGGCGCAGCACGCGCCGCTGCCCGTACAGGTCCACCAGCCGGGAGATCTGCGGGCCGATCGCCGCGGCGGCGAGCGCGATGGTGGCCGACAGGACACCGGCCAGCCCGTAACGTCCGGTCAGCTGGGACACCATCGTGACGACGCCGATGCCCATCATCGACAGCGGCATCCGGCCGACGAAGCCTGCGGCGGAGAAGCCCTTGGAGCCTGGGGCGGCGAACAGGGCGGGATAGGGGCTGGGCACGTGGGTCTCCGTCGGGCGGGGAATGCGGCGGCTGGGCAGGCTCAGTAAGGCGTGAATGCGCCCGATACAGCTTACGAGTTAGGTGACCCTAATGCACCCCCTCGAACGGCCCGGGAATCCCGCCCCGCACCCCGCCGTTTCCCGGCTGTCAGCCCCGGGTGGCAGGATCGACTCATGCCAGACGCGCTCGATGCCACCCCCTACGACGCCCTGCTCCTGCTCTCGTTCGGCGGCCCGGAAGGCCCGGACGACGTGGTTCCGTTCCTGGAGAACGTGACGCGCGGGCGCGGCATCCCCAAGGAACGCCTGAAGGAGGTCGGGCAGCACTACTTCCTCTTCGGCGGGGTCAGCCCGATCAACGACCAGAACCGGGCCCTGCTGGACGCGCTCCGCAAGGACTTCGCGGACCACGGCCTGGACCTGCCGGTCTACTGGGGCAACCGCAACTGGGCCCCGTACCTGACGGACACCCTGCGCGAGATGGCCGCCGACGGCCGCCGTCGCATCCTGGTCCTCGCCACCAGCGCCTACGCCTCGTACTCGGGCTGCCGCCAGTACCGCGAGAACCTCGCCGACTCGCTAGCGGCCCTGGAGGCCGAGGGCCTGGAGCTGCCGAAGACCGACAAGCTCCGTCACTACTTCAACCATCCGGGCTTCGTGGAGCCCATGGCCGAGGGCGTCCTCCAGTCCCTCGCCGACCTCCCCGAGGACGTCCGCGACGGCGCGCACATCGCCTTCTCCACCCACTCGATCCCGAACGCCTCCGCGGACACCTCCGGCCCGGTCGAGGACCACGGCGACGGCGGCGCGTACGTGAAGCAGCACCTGGGCGTCGCGCAGCTGATCGCCGACACCGTCCGTGAGCGCACCGGCGTCGACCACCCCTGGCAGCTCGTCTACCAGTCCCGCTCCGGAGCCCCGCACATCCCGTGGCTGGAGCCCGACATCTGCGACCACCTGGAGGAGCGGCACGCCGCCGGGGCCCCCGCCGTCGTGATGGCCCCGATCGGCTTCGTCTCCGACCACATGGAGGTCCTCTACGACCTCGACACGGAGGCCAGAGCCAGGGCCGAGGAGCTCGGTCTGCCGGTACGCCGCTCGGCCACCGTCGGCGCCGACCCGCGGTTCGCCGCCGCGATCCGCGACCTCGTCCTGGAGCGCGCCGCCGTCGAGCGCGGGCAGCAGGTCACGCCGTGTGCCCTGGGCGCGCTGGGCGCCGGCCACAACCTCTGCCCCGTTGGCTGCTGCCCGGCCCGCGCCCCCCGGCCCGCCGCCGCGGGCGCCGACAGCCCCTACGCGTGAGGACCCAAGTGACCGACACCCTGCACACGGACCTGCTCAAGCTGGCCCGGGACGCCGCCCGCCACGCGGGCGAACTGCTGAGGGACGGCCGCCCGGGCGACCTCGCGGTCGCCGCCACCAAGTCCAGCCCGATCGACGTCGTCACCGAGATGGACATCGCGGCGGAGAAGCTGATCACCGACCTGATCTCCGGGCACCGCCCGGACGACGGCTTCCTCGGCGAGGAGGGCGCCTCCACGGAGGGCACGAGCGGGGTCCGCTGGGTGATCGACCCGCTCGACGGCACGGTCAACTACCTGTACGGGCTGCCCACCTGGGCCGTCTCCATCGCCGCCGAGCAGGACGGCGAGACCGTCGTCGGCGTCGTCGCGGCCCCGATGCGCGGCGAGACGTACCACGCGGTCCGGGGTGAGGGCGCCTGGGTCACCGGAGCCCGGGACGGCGAACGCAGACTGGCCTGCCGTCCCGCACCACCCCTGGACCAGGCCCTGGTCTCGACCGGCTTCAACTACGTCTCGGAGGTCCGCGCCCACCAGGCCGAGGTCGCCCGCAGACTGATTCCCCTCCTCCGTGACATCCGGCGCAGCGGCTCGGCCGCCGTCGACCTGTGCGACGTCGCTGCCGGCCGCCTCGACGGCTACTACGAGCGCGGCCTGAACGCCTGGGACCTCGCCGCGGGCGACCTGATCGCCCGGGAGGCGGGCGCACTGACCGGTGGACGCCCCGGAGAGCGCCCGGCACGCGATCTGGCGGTCGCGGCCACCCCCGGCGTCTTCGAGCCCCTCCAGCGCCTCCTGGAGGATTTCGGTGCCTGGCACGACTGACGCCGACCGGACACCGCCTGACCGGCGGTGACGGTCCGGCGGTGACGGTGAGGGCCCGCCAAGGCCCGTTGTCCCCACGAGTCGGCCGCTCGTGCGCCCCCGCCGGCGAACGAGCAAAACAGCGGGGCCCGGCGCTGGATTCGCCGGGCCCCGCTGCCATGCGAGCAAGCTGAACAGACGCTAGAACGCGCCGACCTCCACACCGTGCTCGGCGGCGAGGCGGTGCAGGTCGTCGAGCTCGCCCTGCTCCACCTCGACGAGGAAGTCGTCGCCCTCGTCGCGAGCCCGCGTCAGGTCGGACTCGGTCGCCCTTATGCGCTGCAGAAGTCCTGTGGTGAATGCGTCCATGCTGCGCCCCCTCGTCCTGGGTCGTGGGTCGGTGGCACGGGGGTGTGCCGTTCGGAAGAGGCGATCACGTCTCCAGTAGGTGCCCAGCGCCGCCCTGCCGGGCGGCGACGGTGCCGGACACCCACGCCCACTCTGCGGGAAGCAGATCGCGGTGTACCGCATGGTGGTGCGGTACATGCAGAGCGTGATCGCGGGGTGTAAAGCCGTCCTCCCCCCGGTCCCTTCCACGGAAACCTCAACCGCACGAGAAAATCTCGCATTCCCGGGCCTCACACCCGTCCTTCCTGGCCCGCTCACCCGTCTTACAGCCGACTTATGGCCGAAAAGGGCAGGATGGAGGTCTACACACTCACCAAAGACCCCTGCCCGCGCATGCCCGAGAGCGCTACGCGGGTGGACACAGGAAGGACAAGCGACGTGCGCGTACTCGTCGTCGAGGACGAGCAGCTGCTCGCCGATGCGGTGGCCACCGGACTGCGCCGGGAGGCCATGGCCGTCGACGTCGTGTACGACGGTGCGGCCGCCCTGGAGCGCATCGGCGTCAACGACTACGACGTGGTCGTCCTCGACCGTGACCTCCCGCTGGTGCACGGCGACGACGTCTGCCGCAAGGTCGTCGAGCTCGGCATGCCCACGCGCGTGCTGATGCTCACGGCGTCCGGTGACGTCAGCGACCGTGTCGAGGGCCTGGAGATCGGCGCCGACGACTATCTGCCCAAGCCCTTCGCGTTCAGCGAGCTGACGGCACGCGTGCGTGCACTCGGCCGACGCACCAGCGTGCCGCTGCCGCCGGTCCTGGAGCGCGCCGGCATCAAGCTGGACCCCAACCGCCGCGAGGTCTTCCGGGACGGCAAGGAGGTCCAGCTCGCGCCCAAGGAGTTCGCCGTGCTGGAGGTGCTGATGCGCAGTGAAGGCGCGGTCGTCTCCGCGGAGCAGCTCCTGGAGAAGGCGTGGGACGAGAACACCGACCCGTTCACGAACGTCGTGCGGGTCACCGTCATGACGCTGCGCCGCAAGCTGGGCGAGCCCCCGGTGATCGTCACTGTGCCCGGCTCGGGCTACCGGATCTGACCGCCGTGGCCACGACACCCGCGCCTCCCCAGGCACCCCCGAAGCCCACCTGGGACCCCCGGAGGCCGGAGCAGCCCTTCCCGTGGCTGCGCCCGACCATCCGCATACGGCTCACCCTGCTGTACGGCGGCATGTTCCTGATCGCCGGCATCCTGCTGCTGTCGATCATCTATCTGCTGGCCGCGCAGGCGTTGAACGTGGGCAGTGACCTGCCCTTCAAGATCACGGAGGGCAAGGTCACCAGCCAGGTCTGCGACCTGCCCTCCCAGGCCTCGCCCGACGTGTTCAACCGCGCGATGAGCGAGTGCGTCAACGAGCAGCGCCAGCACGCCCTGGACAACCTGCTCAGCCGCTCGCTGCTGGCCCTGCTCGGCCTCGCGATCATCGCCTTCGCCTTCGGCTACGCCATGGCCGGCCGCGTGCTGGCCCCGCTCGGCCGGATTCTCCGCACCGCGCGCGCGGTGGCGGGCTCGGACCTGTCCCGCCGTATCGAGCTGGACGGCCCGGACGACGAGATCAAGGAGCTGGCCGACACGTTCGACGACATGCTGGAGCGGCTGCAGCGCGCCTTCACCGCCCAGCAGCGCTTCGTCGGCAACGCCTCGCACGAGCTGAGAACACCGCTGGCGATCAACCGGACGCTTCTGGAGGTGCACCTGTCGGACCCGACCGCGCCGGTGGAACTGCAGCAGCTCGGCAAGACGCTGCTGGCCACCAACGAGCGCAGCGAGCAGCTTGTCGAGGGCCTGCTGCTGCTCGCCCGCAGCGACAACCAGATCGTCGAGCGCAAGCCGGTCGATCTCGCCGAGGTGGCGGAGCAGGCCGTCGACCAGGTGCACGCCGAGGCGGAGGCCAAGGGCGTGGTCATCCGCGGCGAGCAGAAGCCCGCGGTCGTGCAGGGCAACGGCGTGCTCCTGGAGCGGATCGCGCTGAACCTCGTGCAGAACGCCGTGCGGTACAACGTGCCCGAGGACGGCTGGGTCGAGGTGAACACGGACGTCCAGCACGGTCAGGCGGTGCTCGTGGTGGCCAACACGGGGCCGGTCGTGCCGGCGTACGAGATCGACAATCTCTTCGAGCCGTTCAGGCGGCTGCGAACGGAGCGCACGGGCAGCGACAAGGGCGTCGGACTCGGTCTGTCCATCGTCCGGTCCGTGGCCCGGGCGCACGGCGGGCACATCTCGGCCCAGCCGCGCGAAGGGGGTGGGCTCCTGATGAGGGTCACCCTGCCCATCTGAGATCATTGCCCCGACATACGGGGATGTTCGCTTTGCGCGGAATTTTCAGTCTGCCGAAATGGGCACTCCGTGTGTGATCGATCACAAGGGCGATTTTCCAGCCATCCACTCTCCGTGATCATGCGAGCGGTCGGAAAGCCGGGAAAATCCGGGTTTTCGGGGGTCCTGATCACGGGAAGTACAGGGTGAGACGCCTTTGAAGAGCGGCACAGGGACCGTGTACGGTCCCGTTCGCCATCCAAGCCGATCACTCTTGAGGAGTCCGGTTGGGTGTCGATTGAGTAACAGACCTTGATGTGAGGCAAAATCTCCGCCTCGGGTCGGGCACAAGTCCGGCCTCTCACGCGTTACGTGCGCTGGAGACACCGCAGACACCCAGAGGGGGAGAGCGACATGGCAACGGATTACGACACCCCACGCAAGACCGACGACGACGTCGACTCGGACAGTCTTGAAGAACTGAAGGCCCGGCGGAACGACAAGTCGACCTCCTCGGTGGACGTCGACGAGTTCGAGGCCGCCGAGGGTCTCGAACTGCCCGGTGCCGACCTGTCCAACGAGGAGCTGGCCGTCCGGGTGCTGCCGAAGCAGCAGGACGAGTTCACCTGCATGAGCTGCTTCCTGGTGCACCACCGCAGCCAGCTGGCCCGGGAGAAGAACGGCCAGCCGATCTGCCGCGACTGCGACTGAGGACGGGTCGGCCGTGATTGGCTCGACCCCTCCTCGGAAGCGCCGCTTTCCCCTGCGGAAGGCGGACCAAGGGCCGTCCGACGGCTCTCACGGCGCGCGTGACGACGAGCGGGGCTCATCCGGTACCGGAGCGGCCTCGCTCGAACCGGCGGCCGGCCGGGGCGAGCTCCCGTCATCGGCCCCCGCGCCCGTCGCCGGACGACGGGCGGCGGTGATCCGGGACAAGGTCAGGGAAGGCGTCCGCAAGGGCGGCAGCCGCGCCAGGGAGGGCCTGGCGTACCTTGCCGACCGGATCATCGAGATAGCCCCGCGCGTCCCCGTCCGGGACCTCGCGACGCTCCGCCGGCAGTTCCCGGGCCTCGGCCCCGAGCACCTTGCGGACAAGCTCGTGGCGGGCGCGGCGAACGCGACGTCGACGGTCGGAGCGGGGATCGGGGCGGCGGCGATGCTTCCCGTGCCGCCCGCGATGCCGACGGAACTGGCCGCCGAGATCACCGGCGTGGCCGCGATCGAGCTGAAGCTGATCGCCGAGCTTTACGAGGTCTACGGCGTGCGGCCGCCGGGCAATCTGAAGGAGCGCAGCACCGCGTACCTGAACTCCTGGTCGGGGGAGCGCGGGATCGACGTGACCAAGCCGTCGACGGTGAGCGCGGCGCTGAACGGCCACATGAAGCGCGAACTGCGCCAGCAGATCATGAAGCGGACGGTACGGAACCTGCCGAACCTGATGCCCTTCCTGGTGGGTGCCGCCGTCGGGGCGGTGATGAACCGCCGGGACACCAGGAAACTCGCGGCGCGGATCCGCGCCGATCTGCGCCGGATCCAGGTGCCGTGGGACGCCCTTCCCGAACTTCCGCCACTGGAACGTCCGGCGGACCCGCTGCAGTTGGGCGACATCGCCAAGGAACTCGGACCCGGGCCCAAGGACCTCGGGCACTGACCCGGCCGCGGGCCCGCCGGGCGACGCCCACGTGCACGGTCTACGGCGTCGTCCGGGCCTTCTCCAGTGCCTCGGCGAGCTGCTCCGGCTCCCGCGTCGAGAGGTACAGGTACGGCGTCGGGTCGTCCGGGTCGGTGACCTCCACGCGCAGGGCCCGGGGGATGTAGGCGCGCAGCAGCAGGAAGGCGCGGGTGTCGGCCTTGTACGTCCGCCAGGCGCGGGCCTCCTCCGCGTCCAGCACCTCCGCGTCGCCGAGCGCCGTCACCGGGATCTTCGCGTCGCCCGCGATCAGGAAACCGCCGACGACCCGGATGCGCGGCGAGCCGTAGGCGCTGGCGACGACCGCCGCGGCCGCGGTGCCGCCGACCAGGCCGCCGAGGAGGGGCAGGGTGCCGAAGGGCAGCAGGATCAGGGCCATGGAGACCCCGACCAGGAACGAGATCAGCCACCAGGAACGGGGGGCGGTGAGACGTTCTTCGTACGGGGTGGCGGAGAGCTGCATGAAGCCAAGCTTGGCACGGTGTCCGGATGTTGCCGACGCGCGGGTAAGGTCTGCGGCTGTGAGTCGTACTTCCGCCGCTCTTCAGCCTCCCGCCGACGCCGTGAAACCGGTGCGACACCCCGACGCTCCCGCGCCCGGTGAGCTTCTCGGTGCGCACTACGGCCAGTGTTTCGGCTGTGGCGGCGAGCAGCCCCACGGGCTGCACCTGGAAGCACGGGCCGGGGAGGGCGTGTCGCTCACCGCCGAGTTCACCGTCCGGCCCGCCCACCAGGGCGCTCCGGGCCTCGCGCACGGAGGTGTGCTCGCGACCGCTCTCGACGAGACCCTCGGCTCCCTGAACTGGCTGTTGCGGACGATCGCCGTGACCGGGCGGCTGGAAACCGACTTCGTGCTGCCGGTGCCCGTGGACACCCTCCTCTACCTGGAGGCCGAGGTGACGGCGGTGGCCCGGCGGAAGATCTACTCGACCGCCACCGGACGCATCGGCGGCCCCGACGGGCCCGTCGCCGTCCGCGCCGACGCGCTCTTCGTCGAGGTGAAGGTCGACCACTTCATCGACAACGGCCGTCAGGAGGAGATCCAGGCGGCCATGAGTGACCCGGACCAGCTCCGGCGTGCCCGGGCCTTCGAGGTGAACCCGTGAGCGGTGCCCCCCTGAACGTGCTGATCCGGCGCGTCGACCCGGACGTACCGCTTCCGGCGTACGAGCATCCCGGCGACGCGGGAGCCGATCTGCGGACCACCGAGAGCTGTGAACTGAAGCCGGGCGAGCGGGCCGTGCTGCCCACGGGGGTGTCTGTGGCGCTCCCGGAGGGGTACGCGGCCTTCGTGCACCCAAGATCCGGTCTTGCCGCGCGCTGCGGTGTCGCTCTCGTCAATGCCCCGGGGACGGTTGATGCCGGGTACCGTGGGGAGATCAAGGTGATCGTGGTGAATCTCGACCCGCGCGAGTCCGTGCGGTTCGAGCGCTTCGACCGGATTGCCCAACTGGTCGTCCAGCAGGTCGAGAGGGTCCGCTTCCAGGAGGTCGCGGAGCTTCCCGGCTCGGCACGGGCCGAGGGGGGCTTCGGGTCCACCGGCGGGCATGCCGCGGTGGACGGCGCAAGCGGCACAAGTGGCCCGGCCGCCGCGGGCGGCGGGGTGGGTGGGAATCGATACGCTTCGGTCGTATCCGACCGGGAAGGACAGTGACGTGTTCGGACGTCGCAAGAAGACGGATGCCGCCGAGGGCGCGGCCGGCGAGGCCGAGCAGGTCGTCGACAGCGTCGACACTGAGGCGGACGTGGACGGGACGCGTGAGCGCGTGCGGCTCGAGCCGGAGCCGCGGCCCGACGGGCCCTGGGACAGCACCGAGGTCCGTGACCCGGCCGAGGGCCGGGTGGACCTGGGCGGTCTGTTCGTGCCGGGCGTCGACGGCATGGAACTGCGGGTCGAGGTAGCGGGCGACGCGATCGTCGCGGCGACCGTGGTGCTGCGCGACAGCGCCGTTCAGCTGCAGGCCTTCGCCGCCCCCAAGCGCGAGGGCATCTGGGGCGAGGTCCGCGAGGAGATCGGCTCCGGCATCACCCAGCAGGGCGGCATCGTCGACGAGGTCGAGGGTCCGCTGGGCTGGGAGCTCAGGGCTCAGGTGCCGGTGCAGCTGCCGGACGGCACGGGCGGCTTCCAGGTCGTGCGGTTCATCGGCGTGGACGGTCCCCGCTGGTTCCTGCGCGGGGTGATCTCCGGCCAGGGCGCGGTGCAGCCGCAGGCCGCCGGCCTGCTGGAGCAGATCTTCCGGGACACGGTCGTGGTCCGCGGGGAAGGCCCGATGGCGCCCCGCGACCCGATCGTCCTGAAGCTGCCGAACGACGCGCAGATGGTGCCCGAGGGTGTCCAGCAGGAGGAGGGTTCCCGCTTCTCCGGCGGCATGGGACAGCTCCAGCGCGGACCGGAGATCACCGAGGTCCGCTAGGTCCTGTCGTCACATCCCCGTCGTCCGCCCGGAGGGCGGGCCCCGCGGCGTCAGGTGCGTGCTCTCGGCGTGCCGGGCCCTGGCCCTCGTACCGGTTGTACGCGGGCAAGGGCCAGGTGCGGCGAGTGTGTGTTATCGGCGTCGCGAGCGGGCGGGAATGTGCGACAGGGCCTGGGCGCTGCGCCGGGAGAACCGTTTGACAGCCGCACCCCGACGGGTGCGGCTGCTTGCGTACACGACCCCTTGACGGCGTATTGGTCTGTACCTGCGGTCACCGCCCGACGCGTCTGTTCATAAAGGCGCTTCCGGTGTGCGGCGGGTCGCTGGGACCGGGTCCCGGACCCGTTACCCGGGTCGGCTGCGACGCCCTGCAGAACCGCCTCGGCATCGCCATGACCAACACCCAGGCGCCGACCGAACCGGAACCGACCGGCCGGCAGCGAAGAGAACGTCCGCAAGGCGTACGGTCGCTGACCGCCGCGGTCCACGCGCTGCGCGGTGTCTCCTGCCAGGTCCCGCGCGGTGCACTCGTCGCCCTCAAGGTGCTGCTGGAGCTCCCCGCCCTCCCCGCCCTCCTCGTCGCCGTCGAGCCGACGGGCCGGCTCGACGCGGAAACCGGTCACTCCGTGATGGAGCCGCTGTGCGCGGTCGTACCCGGTGAACGTGTCACCGCGCTGGTCGCCCCGCACGACGCGACCCTGCTCGACCTGGCCGACCGGGTGCTGGAGCCGAGTGAGGGGAGATCCTCCCGCGGTGACGGTCCCGGGCGTCAGAGTTGCGTCAAAGACGGCGGTGACGCCGCGCCAGGCAGCCTTTTGCCGCGAATGCCGGCCGTAAGGTCGACGCTGCGTAGGCAGGAGTGACCGGAAGACAATGGGGCCATGGGACGCGGCAAGCTACGGATCTACCTGGGTGCGGCACCGGGCGTCGGCAAGACGTACGCGATGCTGTCCGAGGCGCACCGCCGTGTCGAGCGGGGCACCGACTGCGTCGTCGCCTTCGTGGAGCACCACGACCGGCCGCGCACCGAGGTGATGGTGCACGGTCTGGAGCAGACACCCCGCAGGGAACTGGAGTACCGCGGCGCAGCCTTCCGTGAGATGGACGTGGACTCCGTGCTGCGGCGCGCCCCGGCCGTCGCCCTGGTGGACGAGCTCGCCCACACCAACATCCCCGGATCCCGCAACGCCAAGCGCTGGCAGGACGTGGAGGAGCTGCTGGCGGCCGGCATCGACGTGGTCTCGACGGTGAACATCCAGCACCTGGAGTCACTGGGTGACGTCGTCGAGTCGATCACGGGCGTACGGCAGCGGGAGACCGTACCGGACGAGGTCGTGCGGCGGGCGGACCAGATCGAGCTGGTCGACATGTCGCCGCAGGCGCTGCGTCGCCGGATGGCGCACGGCAACGTCTACCAGCCGGACAAGGTCGACGCCGCCCTGTCCCACCACTTCCGGCCCGGCAACCTCACCGCGCTGCGCGAGCTGGCGCTGCTGTGGGTGGCCGACCGGGTCGACGAGCACCTGAAGCAGTACCGCAGCGACCACCGGGTGTCGAAGATCTGGGGCTCGCGCGAGCGGATCGTGGTCGGGCTGACCGGCGGTCCGGAGGGACGCACGCTGATCCGCCGGGCCGCGCGCCTCGCGGAGAAGGGCGCCGGGGGCGAGGTGCTTGCGGTCTACATAGCCCGCAGCGACGCTCTGACCTCGGCCTCGCCCAAGGAACTGGCCGTGCAGCGCACGCTGGTGGAGGACCTGGGCGGCACCTTCCACCACGTCGTCGGCGACGACATACCGGCCGCGCTGCTGGACTTCGCGCGCGGTGTCAACGCCACCCAGATCGTGCTCGGCTCCTCGCGCCGCAAGGCCTGGCAGTACGTCTTCGGACCGGGCGTCGGCGCCACGGTCGCCCGCGAGTCGGGGCCCGACCTCGACGTGCACATCGTCACCCACGACGAGGTCGCCAAGGGGCACGGACTGCCGGTGGTGCGGGGCGCTCGGCTCGGCCGGTCCCGGCTCGTGTGGGGCTGGCTGGTGGGCGTGGTGGGGCCGGTGGTCCTGGCGGTGCTGCTGAACACCGTCCACCTCGGCCTCGCCAACGACATGCTGCTGTTCCTGACGGTGACGGTGGCGGCGGCGCTGCTCGGCGGGCTCTTCCCGGCGCTGGCCTCGGCGGCGGCCGGCTCCCTGCTGCTGAACTACTTCTACACACCGCCGCTGCACCATTGGACGATCGCCGACCCGAAGAACATCGTCGCCATCGCGATCTTCGTCGCGGTGGGCGTGTCTGTGGCGTCCGTGGTCGACCTGGCCGCCCGCCGCACCCACCAGGCGGCCCGGCTGCGCGCCGAGTCGGAGATCCTCTCCTTCCTCGCCGGCAACGTGCTGCGCGGTGAAACCGGCCTGGAGGAGCTGCTGGAACGGGTGCGCGAGACCTTCGGCATGGAGTCGGCGGCCCTGCTGGAGCGGGAGAGCGACGTCGCGCCCTGGACCTGCGCCGCGCGGGTGGGACCGGGGCGGCCGGTGGAGCGGCCGGAGGACGCGGACGTGGACATGCCGGTCGGGGACCACATGGCGCTCGCGCTGACCGGCCGGGTACTGCCCGCGGAGGATCGCCGGGTGCTGGCCGCCTTCGCCGCCCAGGCCGCGGTGGTCCTGGACCGCAGCCGCCTTCAGGAGGAGGCCGACCGGGCGCGAAAGCTGGCCGAGGGCAACCGCATCCGCACGGCCCTGCTGGCCGCGGTCAGCCATGACCTGCGCACACCGCTGGCCGGGATCAAGGCGGCCGTCTCCAGCCTGCGTTCCGACGACGTGGCGTGGTCCGCGGAGGACCAGGCGGAACTGCTGGCGGGCATCGAGGAGGGCGCCGACCGCCTCGACCACCTGGTGGGCAACCTGCTCGACATGTCCCGGCTGCAGACCGGCACGGTCACCCCGCTGATCCGCGAGACCGACCTCGACGAGGTGGTGCCGATGGCGCTCGGCGGGGTCCCCGAGGACAGCGTGCACCTGGACATCCCGGAGGCCCTGCCCATGGTCCGGGTGGACGCCGGACTCCTGGAGCGGGCGGCGGCCAACCTGGTCGAGAACGCCGTGAAGTACAACCGGTCCGGCAAGGCCGTCCTGGTGTCCGCCAGCGCGATCGCGGACCGGGTCGAGGTACGAGTGGTCGACCGCGGGCCGGGCGTCCCCGACGAGGCCAAGGAACGCATCTTCGAGCCCTTCCAGCGCTACGGGGACGCCCCGCGCGGAGCGGGCGTCGGACTCGGCCTCGCGGTCGCCCGCGGCTTCGCCGAGGCCATGGGCGGCACCCTCACCGCCGAGGACACGCCCGGCGGCGGCCTCACCATGGTCCTCACCCTCCGGGCGGCAGGAACGCGGCCGGAGCTTTCCCCGGCTGAACCGGAAAGGCAGGCTTCATGACCCGGGTGCTCGTGATCGACGACGAGCCGCAGATCGTGCGCGCCCTCGTGATCAACCTCAAGGCGCGCGCGTACGAGGTCGACGCGGCCCACGACGGCACCACCGCCCTCCGGCTCGCCGCCGCCCGCCACCCCGACGTGGTCGTCCTCGACCTGGGCCTGCCGGACATGGACGGCGTCGAGGTGATCCGGGGCCTGCGCGGCTGGACCCGGGTGCCGATCCTGGTGCTGTCCGCCCGGCACTCCTCCGACGAGAAGGTAGAGGCGCTGGACGCGGGCGCCGACGACTACGTCACCAAGCCCTTCGGCATGGACGAACTGCTGGCCCGGCTGCGGGCCGCCGTCCGCCGCGCCGAGCCCACCGGGGGCGGCGAGGACGACGTGGTGGTCGAGACCGAGGGGTTCTCCGTCGACCTGGCCGCCAAGAAGGTCAGCCGGGACGGCAAGGATGTACGGCTCACCCCCACGGAGTGGCACCTGCTGGAGGTGCTGGTGCGCAACACCGGCCGGCTGGTCGGCCAGAAGCAGCTGCTGCAGGAGGTGTGGGGGCCGTCGTACGGTACGGAGACGAACTACCTGCGCGTGTACATGGCCCAACTGCGGCGCAAGCTCGAGGCGGACCCCTCGCACCCGAAGCACTTCATCACCGAGCCGGGAATGGGCTACCGGTTCGAGCGCTAGCCCGGTGTACTCGGCCCGTTCCCGTCGTCCGCCCGGAGGGCGGGGCAGGTGGGGACAGGGCCTGGGGCCGCCCGGTTCGGGCGCGGGGCCCACGGGTACGTTGCTGACAGTGCACCCCGGTACGCTTCAGACATGAGTGCTGTTCCTCGTTCCGAAAAGCCGGCGGGCCGGTTCCGGCGCATGCTCGACCGGCTTTCCTCGTCGCAGGAGGACCTGGAGTCGGAGGAGCTGCGGGAGGACGCCGAAACCGCGGGCTGTACACGCATCGGCGACTGTCATGACCGGCAGGTCGTGACGGTTACTGGTACCTTGCGCACCGTCACCCTGCGGCCGCGGGCCGGGGTCCCGGCCCTGGAGGCCGAGCTGTTCGACGGCTCCGCCGCCCTGGACGTGGTGTGGCTCGGCAGACGCTCCATCGTGGGGATAGAGCCCGGGCGCAAGCTGATCGCATCGGGCCGGGTCTCGATGAGCCGGGGCCGCCGGGTGCTGTTCAATCCGAAGTACGAACTGAGACCCCTCGGACGGGAGTAGCCGGTGACGTCGCTCGACAAGCCGACCGAAGACACTCAGCAGCATGACGCCCGGGCGGTGACCGAGGCCGCGTTGTTCGAGGCGTTCGGCGGAGTGCGGGGCATGGTCGAGACGGTGCTGCCCGGTCTCCTCTTCGTCACCATCTACACGATCAACAAGGACCTGCACTGGTCGGCCATCGCAGCGCTCGCCGTGTCGCTGGTCCTGGTCGTGGTCCGGCTGGTGCGGAAGGACACCGTCAAGCACGCCTTCAGCGGGGTCTTCGGCGTCGCCTTCGGTGTGGTCTTCGCGATGATGACCGGCAACGCCAAGGACTTCTACCTGCCCGGCATGCTCTACACGCTGGGCCTGGCGCTGGCGTACATCATCACGACCCTGTGCGGCGTACCGCTGATCGGCCTGATCCTCGGGCCCGTCTTCAAGGAGAACCTCTCCTGGCGCAAGCGAAACCCGGGCCGCAAGAAGGCGTACGCAAAGGCCAGTTGGGCCTGGGGCCTGATCCTGCTCGCCAAGTGCGCGATCCTCTTCCCGCTGTACTGGTGGGCGAACACCGCGCAGCTGGGCTGGGTGCTGGTCACCCTGAAGATCCCGCCGTTCCTGCTCGCCGTCTGGCTCACCTGGGTCTTCCTGGCGAAGGCGCCGCCGCCGATCGACGTCTTCGCGGAGATGGAGGCGCGGGAGACGGCCGAGGAGGAGCGGAAGGCTGCGGCCGAGGGACGCGAGGCGGCGGGCGGGCGTCACCGTCGGGAGGCGTAGGACCCGGCGCGCGCGTGGGGCTTCGGGTCACCTCGCGCCAGTCCCCCGGTTGCCCTTCCCGTCCCTGGGGGCTGCCGCCCCCGGACCCCGCTTCGGCCCTGAACGGGCCTGTTCCCCCAACGCCGTACGGGCTGGACAGGAACGCCGGACTGACAGGAAAGGGCGCCCCAGGATTTCGGGGCGCCCTTCGCCGTCGTATCCCCGGCCGGATCAGCCCGCCGCATCCTCCCGGCGCACCGACAGCAGGTCCTCGAGCTGTTCCTCGCGGGCCTGGGCGGCCACGAAGAGGAGTTCGTCGCCCGCCTCCAGGGAGTCCTCCTGGGACGGGGTGAGGACACGCGTGCCGCGGATGATGGTGACCAGGGACGTGTCCTCGGGCCACTCGACGTCGCCGACCTGGGTGCCGGCCAGGGCCGACTCCTCGGGCAGGGTCAGTTCGACGAGGTTGGCGTCGCCGTGGCTGAAGCGGAGCAGACGGACCAGGTCGCCGACGCTCACCGCCTCCTCGACCAGGGCCGACATCAGGCGGGGAGTGGAGACCGCCACGTCCACGCCCCACGACTCGTTGAACAGCCACTCGTTCTTCGGGTTGTTCACACGGGCGACGACGCGCGGAACGCCGTACTCCGTCTTCGCCAGGAGCGAGACGACCAGGTTGACCTTGTCGTCGCCGGTCGCGGCGATCACGACGTTGCAGCGCTGGAGCGCCGCCTCGTCCAGGGACGTGATCTCGCAGGCGTCGGCCAGCAGCCACTCCGCCTGCGGGACGCGCTCGACCGAGATGGCGGTCGGCGCCTTGTCGACCAGCAGGACCTCGTGGCCGTTCTCCAGCAGCTCGCCCGCGATCGAGCGGCCGACCGCGCCGGCACCGGCAATGGCGACCCTCATCAGTGACCGCCCTCCTCTTCGGGACCCTTGGCGAACGCCGCCTCGACCTTGTCGATCTCGTCGGTGCGCATCATCACGTGCACCAGGTCGCCCTCCTGCAGCACGGTCTGCGAGGTGGGCAGGATCGCCTCGCCGAGCCGGGTCAGGAACGCGACCCGGACGCCCGTCTCCTCCTGCAGCTTGCTGATCTTGTGGCCGACCCAGGACGCGGAGGCGTGCACCTCGGCGAGCTGGACGCCACCGGTGGGATCGCGCCACAGCGGCTCGGCGCCCGAGGGGAGCAGCCTGCGCAGCATCTGGTCGGCCGTCCAGCGGACGGTCGCGACGGTGGGGATGCCCAGGCGCTGGTAGACCTCGGCGCGCCGGGGGTCGTAGATGCGGGCCGCGACGTTCTCGATGCCGAACATCTCGCGGGCCACGCGTGCGGCGATGATGTTCGAGTTGTCACCGCTGGAGACGGCGGCGAAGGCGCCGGCCTCCTCGATGCCCGCCTCGCGCAGGGTGTCCTGGTCGAAGCCGACGCCGGTGACGCGACGGCCTCCGAACCCGGAGCCCAGTCGTCGGAAGGCGGTGGGGTCCTGGTCGATCACGGCGACCGTGTGCCCCTGTTGCTCCAGGGTCTGGGCAAGAGCGGAACCCACTCTTCCGCAGCCCATGATGACGATGTGCACGACCGTCCTTCCGGTGTCAAGAGTTACTGCTCAGCCACATCAGGGTCTCAGACCGACGCCCAAGCTACACACGCGCGGTAGGACGACGGCACCCCCGTGCACGGTTGCTCCCGGATCCGTTCGGGGTGGTCAGCGGCGGCTGATGCTGCGGACGCTGGCCAGAGTCAGGATTCCGAGGCCGACGAGGGTGGCGGTGGCGCCGATCAGCTCTGCGGTCGTGTGCATGGAACCTCCGAGGGGCGGCGAAGGGCGGGGTAGAGGCGGGGTTTGTCATATAGGCATGGGCGCCCGCGCACCTGCGGAATCCGCAGCGAGGACCGTCGGTTAATTCACTCTTCAGGCAGAGGAAGGGCAGATGCAGGGTGGCGGGTGGGCGCTCCCCTGTTCGAAGGCCTACGATCCTCTGTTGTGTCCAAACTGACCGACGTGCCCAAACGGATCCTGATCGGGCGCGCACTGCGCAGTGACCGGCTCGGGGAAACGCTCCTGCCGAAGCGCATCGCACTGCCTGTCTTCGCCTCCGACCCGCTTTCCTCCGTGGCGTACGCGCCGGGAGAGGTGCTGCTGGTCCTGTCCATCGCGGGCGTGTCGGCGTACCACTTCAGCCCCTGGATCGCCGCCGCGGTCGTCGTGCTGATGTTCACAGTGGTCGCCTCCTACCGGCAGAACGTCCACGCCTATCCGAGCGGCGGCGGCGACTACGAGGTGGCGAACACCAACCTCGGCCCCAAGGCGGGCCTCACGGTCGCCAGCGCGCTGCTCGTCGACTACGTCCTCACCGTCGCCGTCTCGATCTCCTCCGGCATCGAGAACCTCGGCTCCGCGGTCCCCTTCGTGGTCGAGCACAAGGTGTTCTGCGCGGTCGCCGTGATCGTGCTGCTCACGCTGATGAACCTGCGTGGGGTCAAGGAGTCGGGTTCGCTGTTCGCGATTCCGACCTACGTCTTCGTCGCCGGCGTCTTCATCATGGTCGCGTGGGGCGCGTTCCGCGGGCTCGTCCTCGACGACACCATGCGGGCGCCCACCGCGTCGTACGAGATCAAGGCCGAGCACCAGGGGCTGGCCGGTTTCGCGCTTGTCTTCCTGCTGCTGCGCGCCTTCTCCTCCGGCTGTGCCGCGCTCACCGGCGTCGAGGCGATCTCCAACGGCGTCCCGGCCTTCCGCAAGCCCAAGTCGAAGAACGCGGCGACCACGCTCGCGATGATGGGCCTGCTCGCCGTCACCATGTTCTGCGGCATCATCGTGCTGGCCATGGTGACCAAGGTGCGCATGGCCGAGAACCCGGCCGTCGACCTGATCCACAACGGCGTCGCGGTCGGCGCCGACTACGTCCAGAACCCGGTGATCTCCCAGGTCGCCGAAGCCGTCTTCGGCAAGGACAGCTTCCTGTTCATCGTGCTGGCCGCGGCCACCGCGCTGGTGCTGTTCCTGGCCGCGAACACCGCGTACAACGGCTTCCCGCTGCTCGGCTCGATCCTCGCGCAGGACCGTTACCTCCCGCGCCAGCTGCACACCCGCGGCGACCGCCTCGCCTTCTCCAACGGCATCGTGCTGCTCGCGGGTGCGGCCGTACTCCTCGTGTGGATCTACGGCGCCGACTCGACCCGGCTGATCCAGCTCTACATCGTCGGCGTGTTCGTGTCGTTCACGCTCAGCCAGACCGGCATGGTCCGCCACTGGAACCGCCACCTGAGGACGGAGAAGGACCAGGCCAAGCGCCGCCACATGGTCCGCTCGCGCGCCATCAACACCTTCGGTGCCTTCTTCACCGGACTGGTGCTGGTCGTCGTCCTCGGCACGAAGTTCACACACGGCGCCTGGGTCGCGCTGCTCGGCATGGTGATCTTCTACGCGACGATGACGGCGATCCGGCGCCACTACGACCGGGTGGCCGAGGAGATCGCGGCCCCCGAGGGCCCGAGCGACGACAGCGTAAGGCCGTCCCGCGTCCACTCCGTCGTACTGATCTCGAAGATCCACCGCCCCACGCTGCGGGCACTGGCCTACGCCAAGCTGATGCGCTCGGACACGCTGGAGGCGCTCAGCGTCAACGTCGACCCGGCGGAGACCAAGGCGCTGCGCGAGGAGTGGGAGCGGCGGAGCATCGACGTACCGCTGAAGGTGCTCGACTCGCCGTACCGCGAGATCACGCGGCCGATCATCGAGTACGTGAAGGGTCTGCGCAAGGAGTCGCCGCGCGACGCGGTGTCCGTGATCATCCCCGAGTACGTGGTCGGCCGCTGGTACGAGCATCTGCTGCACAACCAGAGCGCACTGCGCCTGAAGGGCCGGCTGCTCTTCACGCCCGGTGTGATGGTGACCTCGGTGCCCTACCAGCTGCAGTCCTCCGAGGCGGCGAAGAACCGGGCCCGCAAGCGGCAGGACTGGAACGCGCCGGGTTCGGTGCGGCGGGGGCCCGCCCAGGAGCGGCCGAAGGAGCCCAGCGCGAAGAACTGACGTGCCCCGCCAGCACGTAGACTGGTGGGCTGTTGTCCGGCCGTATCCCTCTTGATGTTGTGGAGTCACCCCGCCATGCAGGCAGAACCGAAGAAGTCGCAGGCGGGGTCGCTCGTGGGGGAGGAGTACGAGGTCGAGGTCGGCCCCGTCGCCCACGGCGGGCACTGCATCGCCCGTACGTCCACCGGGCAGGTGCTGTTCGTGCGGCACACGCTGCCCGGTGAGCGGGTCGTGGCGCGGGTGACCGAGGGCGAGGAGGGTGCCCGGTTCCTGCGCGCGGACGCGGTGACCGTGCTGTCGGCGTCCAAGGACCGGGTCGAGGCGCCGTGCCCGTACGCCGGCCCCGGCCGCTGCGGCGGCTGCGACTGGCAGCACGCCAAGCCGGGCGCCCAGCGCCGCCTGAAGGGCGAGGTGATCGCCGAACAGCTCCAGCGGCTCGCGGGCCTCACTCCCGAAGAGGCCGGCTGGGACGGAACCGTGATGCCGGCCGAGGGCGACAAGCTGCCGGCTGGCCAGGTGCCGCCGTGGCGGACGCGCGTGCAGTACGCGGTCGACGCCTCGACCGGCCGGGCGGGCCTGCGCCGTCATCGCTCGCACGAGGTGGAGCCGATCGACCACTGCATGATCGCGGCGGAGGGCGTCAGCGAGCTGGGCATCGAGAAGCGGGACTGGACGGGCATGGCGTCCGTCGAGGCGATCGCGGCGACGGGCTCGCAGGACCGCATGGTGATCCTCGAGCCCCGGCCCGGCGCCCGCCTGCCCCTCGTCGAACTCGACAGGCCCGTCTCCGTCATGCGCGTCGAGGAGAAGGACGGCGGCATCCACCGCGTCCACGGCCGCCCCTTCGTCCGCGAGCGCGCCGACGGCCGCACCCACCGGGTCGCCAGCGGCGGCTTCTGGCAGGTCCACCCGAAGGCGGCGGACACCCTGGTCACAGCGGTCATGCAGGGCCTGCTGCCGCGCAAGGGCGAGATGGCGCTGGACCTGTACTGCGGCGTCGGCCTCTTCGCGGGCGCGCTCGCAGACCGGCTCGGCGACAAGGGCGCGGTGCTCGGCGTCGAGTCCGGCAAGCGCGCCGTGGAGGACGCCCGGCACAACCTCGCCGACTTCGAACGAGTCCGCATCGAGCACGGCAAGGTCGAGTCAGTCCTCCCGCGCACCGGCATCACCGAGGTCGACCTGATCGTCCTGGACCCGCCGCGGGCCGGCGCGGGCCGCAGGACGGTCGAGCACCTGTCGTCCCTCGGGGCACGGAGGATCGCGTACGTGGCGTGCGACCCCGCTGCGCTGGCGCGTGACCTGGCGTACTTCCGGGACGGGGGATACCGGGTGCGGACGCTGCGGGCGTTCGACCTGTTCCCGATGACGCATCATGTGGAGTGCGTGGCGATTCTTGAGCCGGTCGCGAAGCGGGTGTGAGCCGCGTTTTCGGCGGTCGACGCGTCTCAGCGAAGCGGGTGTGCGGGCTGGGGCGGTCGGGAACTGCCGCGGCGTCTTGACGCTCAGCGCGTCGGCGGCTGCCTGGCGGGCGTGGGCGACCGCCACGGCCTTCTCCGATGACGCCGTGGGTGGAACGGTCGTGAGGGCCGGCAGAGCGCACGGCGACGACGCCCGCGCCGCCGGCCCGGGGTACCGGGGGCCCATGCGAAACAGGGACGGAGCGCTGGCGGTGACCGCCACGAGGTGATCAGTATCGGTCGACGTCGTAGCCACGTGTAGACAGAACCCCACCAATTCATAGGCAAGTTCACACCTTGAGTCGTATGTCCCTCTGTCTGGGTAGGTTTCGCGCAGGCTGGACATCCGGGAGGGGGACGGTGTGCTCAGTGCGCGGGAACCAGGTGGGGGGCACGAGTCGGAGATTCGTCCGGCACGGACCGACTATCCGCGAGGCACCCTGCTGTGGGAGCTGAACGGCGTGGCCGGGACGGACCCGGTATCCGCCGACCATGCGCGGTCGGCCCTGCTGCAGGCCGGCACCGCGCGCACGTACGAGGCCGGCGAGATCATGCTGCTCGAAGGTGCCACGGACACGTTCGTGCTCGTACTGCTGGATGGCTTCGCCAAAGTGACGACGGCCGATGATCAGGGCACGACCGCCCTCGTGGACATCCGTGCCGCCGGTGACGTCATCGGGGAGACCGCGGCCTTCGACAACGAGCCCCGTTCGGCCACGGTGACGGCAGCCGAACGGGTGTCCGTCCGGCGGGTGTCGCAGGACGAGTGGCTGGGCTGGCTGGCCCGGTACCGGGCCGCCGGTCTGGCTGCCAGCCGGAGCTTGGCCCATCGCAGCCGTACCGCGGTCCGTCGCCGCACCCAGTTCACACGTGGCCCCGTCATCGCGCGTCTGTGTCGCGCAGTACTGGATCTGACAGAGCAGTACGGTGCCCGGACACCAGAAGGTCTGTCCGTCAGGCCCGGGCTGACCCACGCCGAATGGGGCGAGTTCATAGGAGCGCGGGAGCGGCGTGTGCAGCACGCGCTGCAGGAGTTGAGGGCCGTGCGAGCCGTCAGCTACGGACGCTGCCGCCTCACCGTCCACTCGGTTCCGGCACTGCGGAGGATCGCTGCCGCTCACTGACCGGGGGCCGGCCGGCGACGAGTCCCTCGGGTGCGTGTGGCCGGAACGTTTCTTTGGCCGATGTTCTCCCGAACCCGCACTGCGACCGGTTCGGACGGCCATCGGAACGCTTGACTACCGGCAGGGGTACGGGGGAGCGCCGCGCACGGTTCGCCGTACTCGCTTGTGCGTCAGGCGAGACCACCATGTGAAGCCACTGCGAGGCACTGCATGCCGACCATTCCCGTCACCGTGCTCGGCCCCGCCGAGTCCGGCAAGACCGTCTACCTCGCCAGTCTGTTCCGCAGACTCGCGATCCCGCGACCGGACCTGGGGTTCCACGTCCAGCTGCCACCGGAGCAGTCGACCAGGCTGAACAGGATCTACCAGCAGATCACGAGCCCCGACGCCTGGCCGGACCCCCAACGCCGGTCCGAGATATCGGAGTGGGAGTTCGCGTGCTCCGTCCGCACCGCGCGCAACGAGACCTACAGCCCCTTCTCCATCACCTACCTGGACTACTCCGGTGAGCATCTCACCGAGCCGGACGGGCGGGTGGAAGCAGGCAACCGGGTCCTCAGCCGGATCGAGGAGTCCGAGTTCCTCCTCATCCTGCTGGACGGAGTCAAGGTGCTGCGCTTCCTGGACGGAGACCCGCGGCTGACTGAGGATCTCGTCGCCATCTTCAGCCACATGATGAAGAGCCGGGGGATCGTGCACTTCGTCATCACCAAGTGGGACGTCCTCGCGGCGGCGGGGCACACCGTCCAGGCGGTCATGGACTGCCTGTTGCGGCACCCGGACTTCAGGGACGCGGTCGAGACCCTGCTGCGGTCCCCGGGCGGTGCAAAGGGGGTGCGCTTCATTCCGGTCAGTTCCGTGGGGCTGGACTTCGCCGCTCTCGGACCCGACGGCATGACGATGGTCAAAAAGGGCGGATTCCCCGCACCGTTGAACGTGGAGATCCCGTTCATGGCGGTGCTGATGGACCTCTTCGAAGCCCAGCTGAAGGAGATGGCACGGCAGGCCGCACCCGAATCCCAGCAGATCGAGAAGAGCAGCCAGCGACTTGCATGGGTGCGCATGGTCAAGGACAGGATGCCGCTGGTACGGGTGTTCCTGCGCACGGCCGCAACGACGTCGCCCGTGATGCGGCTGGTGCGGGACCACATGGCCGAGGCCTTTCTCCAGTTCGTGGAGACACAGGTGTCCGCCTACAGCGACCGGGTCGAACAGGACATCACCCAGCTGCGGGACCGCATGCTGCGGGCCACGTCCGAGAAGGAGGCGCTCAACGGTTTGGTCGCAATGTTCCACGCCAAGCTCGCCGAGTTCGAGGCCGAGCATCCGGGCTCGCGGCTCATCAAGGGGGAATCGTCGTGGACCACGGCATGAAAGACTCCTCGCCCGCACAGGTATGGCCGTTCGCTCTCACTCGGTCCGTCAACACCGGTTTCCGGATCGTGGCCGCCCCGGACTTCCTCATCGACGAGGGCAGGTATTCCCTGCTCCACGACGTGACTGCGGGCGACCCCACCGATGACGCCGTCTACCGACGCGAGTACCGGGTGCGTGGGTCCGAGTCGTTGTGCCTGCTGTACCGGGTCGTCTACCTCAAGGCCTCCGACGTCGGCCTGGACGGCGAATACGCGATGAGCGGGCCCCGGCGCACACCCCTGATCGAGGGAGTCGTCTGCCGGACGTCTCCCGAGCCGCCCGCCACACAGGAGCTCTTCGCCGAAGTGCATCGCCGATGTGGAGCGGACATACGAGCCTTCTTCGAGGCCGACACGACCACCCGTCCGGTGAGCCCCTTCCCGTCGTTCGGCGCTCCGGAGACCGGCGAGAGCGTACGGGTTGTGGACCTCGACCCGTACCTCACGGAAGGGAGCACTCCGACGACCCGCCAGGGTCGTCACCCATCGTGCCTCCGACGACTCGCCACAGCGGCCCTGTCCGCTGTCCGGTCGGCCCTCGGTGTGCGCACTGGTCGACAAGCTGGAACCGTACTGGGAGAGGGCGGACAGGCTCTTGTATCTCCTGAGCCGGCTCGCGGCGGCGGAACGGGACATCCCGCACCAGGCCGGCCCCGGCGACTGGCGCGAGCCGCCGGAGCGATCGTGCTGACCGTCCTGGTGGTCCTGGTCATCAGGAAGCTCAAGTGACCCACGAAGGCCGGCACACGGTGGACGGCATCCGTCTGCTCGTGCATCTCCTGATGACCGACCTGCGGGGCGTCGATCCCGTCGCCGTCAGTCCGGACCTCTGGGCCGAGCCCGTGCGCGGCTGGCTGGCGGCGGGGGCCGCCCTCGCCGCCGGTGAGCCCAGACGGGCGCTGGCCGTACTGGACGATCCCGAACCAGAGGAGACATACGACGACCTGGTGACGCGTACCCTGCGCACCGCGGCCACCGCCATGGACGTCAACTGGAGTCCAGGCGGCCTGGTCGGCTGGGCCCTGCCGGCCCAGGACGAGTCGGCCCTGCTGAAGGCCATGGACGGAACGCACGCCCGCCTGACCATCTTGGCCGTGGACCCCGGTTTGCGGCTCGCGGCCTTCCTCGCCGCCCGGTACCTCCCCGACCTGCTCGTCGCCCGTGCCGTGCTGGGAAGCGGGGAGATCCTCAACGCTCAGCCGCCCGATGTGATCGCGGCGGTCGGGGGAGCCGGGGAGGTCGGTGAGGCCGTGCGGCGGTTCGACGACGTGCCACGGGAGATCGCCGAGGGCGGCCTCGCGGCCCCGGTCGCCTACCACCTGCTCGTTGCGGGAGACGTGCGGGCGCGGGTGGGGGACCGACGCCGGGGTGAGGCGCTGCGCCGGGAAGCGCTGCGGCTCGTGCCCGGGGACCCGGTCTTCGCCGCGATGTCGTCGTTGCTGGCGGGTGACGCGGAACTCGGGACGCCCGGCGCCGCGGAACGCTGTCTGCCCCTCCTCGCCGGGCGGAGGACACTCGATCGCGCCGCGAAGCACTACGCGGCGGCCGATGCGCTGTTCCGGAAGGCCGGCGCGGCCCGGGGCCGGTCAGCGGCAGTGCTGCGCCTGGCTCATGTCGCCCGGCTCCGCCGGAAACCGGCCGACCGCGCCACATGCGTTGACCGCGCGCTGGCTCTGGCCACAGCCGCCGATGACCGGGCGTGCGTGGCGCTGCTCAAGGTGCACCGCATGCTGGACACGGTGGAGGACGGCCGACCACTGCCCCTTGACGATGTGGAGGAGGTCCGCCGCTGGGCGGCGACCCTGGGCAGCGGTTCCTGGCTTCGGGGCATGGCCCACCTCGCCGCCGTGCGGGCCGGCGACTGGACCCGGCAGAGCCACATCGTTCGTGGCCGGGAGGCGGGCGACCTGGCACAGCGGCTCGCGGAACCGGTCGCACCGGCCGACGGGAGCGCCCGTGCCTGATGCCGTTCACGTGACGACCGGACCGATGACGAGCCCGGAGGGGGCGTACCACCACGCCCGCCACCGGCTGGCCTCCCTCGTACTCGCCGACATCGAACTGCGCACCCGGGAGCGACAGCTGGAGGACCAGTGCCGGGAGGCTGCTGACGGGCAGGCCACGGGGCCCGGTTCCGTTCGGTCGCAGGTGACGGTCGAGATGGTCAATACCTGGCTGTCCACGGCGGTCGCGGCCGAGCTCTTCCTCAACGAGGCGGTGGGGCTGGGTGATCCGGAACTCGTCGCCGCCGCACGGCCCCGGCTTGCGCGAGTGATCGGTCTCGGTGAGCGACTGCTGCGGGGCCAGGGCGGATCCGCGGCCGCGGCGCATGTCCTGCGTGATTTTCTGGAGGGGATGCAGGCCGGACTGCACTCCACACACGTCGTCGAGAAACTGCACCGGCTGCGTCGGCACAGGTCGGCAGGTCTGTCGGCCCTGGCGGAACGGGCGGCAAGGGAGGCTGAGGCGCTCGTCGAGCGAGGCGCACCGCCCTCCGTCGCGCGTTGTGCGCTCCTGGTGGAGCTGGGCCGCATCGAGGAGGCGCAGACAGAGGCCGACGGGCTGGAGGCACGAGGCGCGCTGACGGAACTGCAGTCGGCGGCGCTCCGGTTACGACTGCGACAGCCCGAGCGGGCCGCCGAGGCGGAACGACGTATCGGGGCGGACGGCGCGGAGCCGGAGAAGCCCTGGGACAGGCCCGCGATCGCGGCGGAGGCATTGCTCGCCCTCGGCGACCCACGGGGCGCCGCCGAGCGGGCTCTGGAAGCGGTCACCGCCTACGAGGAACACCGGTCGAGGATGGGACGGGACTCCCTGCGGGCGGCGTCGGCCGACGACCCGGTGGTGGCCCGCGCCTATCACACCGCCGTGCTGGCCCAGTGGGAGTTGCCCGGTGGGAAGGCCATGACGTTCGCCACCGCGGAGCGCGCCCGGTCCGGTTTCCTCGACACCGTCCATGCCCTCGACAGCGCCGGAGGACGGCCCTCCGCGCGACGAGCGGTCCGGGGCTGGCTCCAGGCGGAAGCCCGGTGGGCCGCGCGGTTCGAGGAGGCGGCAGCCGCTCTGCGGGGCGGGGATCCGGCCTGGGCCGGGCAGCAGCCCGCGGAGCCGGCGGGCGCGGCCGATGAGCGTTCCGTGCGGCGCTGCCTCACCGAGGCCGAACGGACCCTCGGCGCGGCCGAGGCCGACGTGCGCCGGCTCGCTCCAGGTGCGCTCACCGCCCGGCGGGAGCCCGGCGCGGTGCCCGACGCTGCCGCCGTGGCACGCGCACTGCCACCGGACGCCGTGCTCCTCCAGTACCACCTCCTCGACCAGGACCTGGTCAGCTGGGCGGTGACCCGCGAAGGACTGCTCGCCGACCGTCGTCAGCGGCCGGCGGACGACCTGGTGGCAACGGCCCGCCGCTTCCACGCCGCGTGCGCGTCGGGCGCCGACGGGACGGAGGCCGGACGGGTACTGTCCGACGCCCTGCTCGGTTTCTGGGCGCCGCTCCTGTCCCGCTACCGCAGGATCGTGGTCGTACCTCCCGCTCGGCTCTCCCTTGTGCCGTTCCACGCCCTGCCCATGGGCGATGCGGTCCTCGGCCTGACCCACGACGTCTCCTACCTGCCCGCGGTGTCCCTGCTCACCCGGTCCGGTCACAGCTCGCCGGAGCCTGACTGGAGGGAGGCGACGGCGCTGCTGGTCGGCGCGCCCGCCACCGCTCCCGAGCGTCGCCTGGCCTGTCTGCCCGGCACCGTGACGGAGGTCGCCACCGTCGAACGGCTGCTCCCCAGGTGCCGGGTGCTCACCGGGCCGGACGCCGACCGGGAGAGGATCCTGGAACAGGCCGCGGGCTGCTCCGTGCTGCATCTGGCGACTCACGGCGACGTCCAGGAGCTGACTCCCTACCTCAGCCGCCTGGCGCTCGCCGGGCAGGACCACCTCGGCGTGGACGACCTGTTGAGCCCGGAACTCACTCCCGAACTCCTCGTCTTGTCCGCCTGTGAGACCGGACGGGGCACCGCGACCGCCGGTGGTGACGTCCTCGGGCTGACCCGTACGGCCGTCATCAGCGGGGCCCGGCACGCGGTGGTGTCGCTCTGGCCGGTCGACGACGTGACGGCGTGTCTGGTGATCACGCGGATGTACCGGCACCTCACGTCGGCGGACCGCCCGCCGGTGGGGACCGCGCTGGCCCGCGCCCAGCGCGAGGTCATGAGGGCTTCCCCGGACGAGCGGGAGGAGGAGTACGCCCGGCTCGCCGAGCGTGCCGACGTGACCCCGGATCCCACCGCCCGACGGATACGGGCCCGCGACAGCGGCCCCCGGCCCGCTCAGGCCGGGACCGACCCGCACCACCCGTTCCACTGGGCGCCCTTCATCCACGTGGGCACATGAGGAGCGGCAACCCGCGGCAGAGAGGTGAGGAAACCGGCATGACGATGCGTGCCCTGCTGATAGGAGCCCAGTCCTACGACCTGACCGGCGTGGCCGAGGACGTGTCCGTCATGGAACGGCTTCTGGCCGACCGCGGCTTCACGGACCTGCGTGTCTGCCGGGAGGCCGCGGATACGGGCTACCACAGCATGAACGAGGCGTTGACGAAACTGGCCGAGGAGACGGAGACGGGCGACGCGGTCGTCGTCTACTACTCGGGCCACGGTGCGCTCCTCCCACTGCCCCCGGCCCTGCGCAAGCACCATCCCGGCCGACCCGCCCACCTACAGTATCTGGTGCCCAGCGACCACGAGGCCGGCACTGCCACCGACTTCCGCGGCTACCTGGCCGAGGAACTCACCGCGGTACTGCGGCGTCTGACGAGGATCACCCCGAACGTCACCTGCATCCTGGACTGCTGCCACTCCGGCGGGATGGTTCGGGCCCCGGGCAGATGGCGGATCAAGTCCGTGAGGTGCCACGTACCCGTCGAGGCAGGTGTGGAGCGGTCGGCCCGACTCGCCACCGCACCCCGCCTGCCCGATCCGGACGTGGTGCGGCTGGTCGCGTGCCAGCGGCTGGGCTTCGCATACGAGAACGAGCGACAGGGCCTGTTCACAGCCGCGCTGGCGCGGACGTTGGAGGACTTTCGCTCACAGCCTGTGCCCTGGTCGGTGCTGATCGCGCGGATCCGCGACCGCGTCCAGATGTCGGAGGTGCTCCAACGCCCCCACGCGGGCGGGCCGTCAGGCCGTCTGCCCTTCTCGCTCGAGGTGCCCCCACAGCCCGAGCGGCTGCCGCTCCGGGCACACGGCGGTGAACTGCGCGTGCTCGGAGGTGCCTTGTTCGGGCTGGAAACCATGGATCGCGTGCGGCTGGTGTTCCCCGCTGACGGAGCCCGTCCCCGCTGCGAGGCAGAGGCGAGGGTGACGACGGTCGACGCGGCGGACGCCCTGCTGGACCCGCCGCCGGGCGCGCCCGTGTCCCCGCTGCCGCCCGGCTCGTACGCGCTTCCGGTACAGGTCCACACGCGTCATCCCGTACGCGTCGAGGTGGGCGGTCCCCTGGCCGGTGCCCTCCGCAACCGGCTGGCGTCGTCCCCACGGCTGACGGAGGCCGACGACGAGGTCCGGAGCCTGGTCCGAATCGGGCGGGGAAGGCTTGAGGTGGCCGACAGCGCAGGGCGTCCCTACCGCATTCCGGAGGAGACGCCCGGCCCGGCGGAGACACCGTCCACCGCCCGGAAGATCGTCGGCCTGCTGGAGACGATCGCCCGGGGTGAGCGGTTGCGCGGACTCGCGGACCCAGGGCCGGACGGCTTCCCCTCAAGGAACATTCGGGCCCGGATGGAGGTGGAGACCAGGCCGGGCAGCCATGACTTCCGTGAGTTCCGGAACGGTGACGGGCTGCGTGCGGGGGACCGTTACCGGGTCTTCGTCGCCGGCCACACCCGCACGCCGCTGTACGTCTGGCTGTTGGGTGTGGGACTGAGCGGCCGCACCTATGTGGTGACCCACGACCAGCCCAGTGGCATCCCCGTGGAACCGGCGGGCGGGCATGACGGCGAGTTCGTATGGCAGTCCGCGCCGGTGGACGTCTGGTGGCCCGAGGAGGTACCGGCTGTGGGCAGCCGTCCCGAGAGTGTGCTGTTGCTGGTCGGCGACCGTGAACTGGACCTGAGCCCGCTGGGCGGTGCCGCACGCCGTCGCCGGTCGGAGCCCGCCTCTTTGAGCGCGTTGCTGGACGGGGTCTGCGAGGGCGTCAGGGACCCACGCCTGTCGATCACCGCGGAAGGGCTGCGGTACCGGGTGTTCGGCTGGCACACCACCGTCGAGCCGCCGTCATCTTGAAGCGTGTACGAGAGCCGAGGAGCGCAGGGCATGGGCGAGCCAGTGGGCGCCAACCCGCCTGTACGACACGAAATCTCCCGCAGCCAGGTGCCGCATGACCTGCTGTCCACCACCGCCCTGGTGGCCGGCGGCGCACTGAAGGCCAGGGACCGGCGACTGCGCCCCGGGGTTGCACTCGCCCGCCCCCTGGCCTACGCCCTCCCCGCCGCCGCGGGGACCCTTCCGACGGCCGACACGACGACGCTGCTGCTGTGCTTCCCGTTCGACCTGGAGGAAATGCCGGCCGGGTGCGGCTACCGGAAGATCGAGCTGGCGGTCACCTTCGACGACGAGCACCTGAGGGCCCTGGACCTGCAACCCGGACCCGGGTGGGCCGGCCCCGACGGAGCGCGGGTGACCGCCTTCGGGCTCGGCCGCAACCGGCTGCGCTGGATCTTCCAGGCGCCTCACGCCGACGGAACGCTGTCTCCGGACGGCCGCTGGACCCAGGCCGTCCTCGCGTCGCCGTCGCCGTTCACTGAGTTGTCGGGCCACATCCAGGTACGGGGGGTGATCGAGCACCCGCTGCTGAGCGGAACCCGGTCGGAGGGCGAGGTGCAGACCCGTGACGACGTGCCCTTCCTCCTGTCCCGTGCGGACGTCTGGACCGGGGCGCCCCTCGCGCAACAGACACCGCGGCCGGGTGCCTGGGCACTCACCGGATTCGAGAGTGCCGGCCCACCGGACGACCAACTGCCTCCCGGGCGGCGCCGCTTGTGCCTGGCCATCGACATCGAGAAGTACAGCACCCGCGGCAACGCGGACATGATCCGGCTGCAGCGCGCACTGCTGCGCGTCGTGCGCGCCGCCTGCGCACGGGCGGCAGTCGACTGGTACGCCTGCGGCCGCCAGGCGCAGGGGGACGGCTATCTGCTGGTGCTGCCGCCGGACACCGACGACACCCGTGCCGTCCCCCGTCTGCTGGCCGGCCTCGCCGAGGCCCTGGCCGCGGTGAACCGGGAGCTGCACGGGAGCAGCGACTCCCGGTCGCACGTGCGCACCCGCATGCGGGCGGCCTTCCATCACGGGATCGTCCACGAAGCGGACAGCGGCTACGCGGGTTCCGCGGTTGTGGAGCTCTTCCGCATGCTGGACTGCGGCCCCTTGCGCGCACTCCTGGCCGACGACCAGTCCACGGATCTCGTGGTCGCCTTCTCCGACCGGACGTACCAGGATTTGGTGGCGCAGGGGTACGAGGGCCTGTCACCCGTCGGATTCGTGCGTACGGAGGTGAGGGTCAAGCAGTTCGCGGGTGTCGCCTGGATCAGGTCGCAGGGACACATCGGCCCCGCTCTCCACGACCACGCTGGGACTCCCTGAATCCGCTCCGCGGCCCGGCGCCCGCAGCATCGCCGCGGTGGGAACACCGTGTTCGTGTCGAGGAAGAGGCAGTACTCGACGATCTTCTTTCGGACTTGGAGGCGCGGGCGCGAGGAGGCGCGTCCCCCAGTGTGCAGTCGACTGCGCGACGCCGCCCGGCGGTTGCCCGGTGAGGACCGGAGGCGCTCGCCTTCGGAAGCCGCCAGGTCACTGCCGTGGGTCGTGCCGCTCGTGGCGGGCCTCGCTGGTGGGCTCCGGCAGGACGATGTGGGCGGTCCCGCCGTCGAGGTCGATCCTGCTGATGGGGGGAGCACCGTCGCCCTCGTCGTCCCGCAGCATCGTCATGCTCTGCCGGTGTTCCAGCTCCACCGCCTTGGAACCGTGCATGACCGTGGTGAAGTCGTCGAACACCGAGGCGGACAGGCTCCGGCCCGTCCGCCTTCTCATCCTGGGAATCAGGCCGAGCCCGGTGAACCAGTTGAAAGCACACTCAGTGACGGCGAGTGCGATCAAGGCACAGACGAGGACGGGGAACGATGCAGCAAATATCGTTTCCACGACATTCTGTCCTTTCTGGATGACGCCCGGACGGGGCCGGTCGGCACCAAGTGTGCGTGCTGTCCGGCCCGACGGCCGGAACCGTCCGAATTCTCTCCGGAGCCCGTCAGGCGGGCAATGCCGACCGGCCGCCGGTCACGGACGGCTTAGGGAGGGCTGGGCGGGGCTCTGGCGCATCACACCCGGGCCGTATATGTCGGCCACCCACGTGCTCTGGTAGAGGGAGTCCAGATACCGCTCTCCCAGGTCCGGAGAGATCGCCACGGCGGTGACCTCCTCCGCCAGCCCCCGCTCGGCGAGCCAGGCGGTCGCGCCCGCGACCACCGTGCCGGTCGAACCGCCGAGCAGGAAGCCCTTGGCGGCCAGCTGGTGACAGGCACGGACCGTGTCCGGCTCCGGTACATGGACCACGTCGTCCACATACGAGATGTCCAGAAGCTGCGGCCGCACGCCGGAGCCCAGCCCGGGAATCATCCTGGGGGCCGACGTACCGCCGAAGGTGACCGACCCCACCGCGTCGACGGCCACGATGGTGGGCGGGTGCCTCGCCTCCTTGAAGTAGCGGGCGCAGCCCATGAGGGTTCCGGCGGTACCGGTGCCCACGAACAGCACGTCGAGGTCCGGGAACTGCCGGGCGATGGTGGGGGCCGTGGTGTCGTAGTGCGCTCTCCAGTTGTTGGGGTTCCTGTACTGGTTGAGCCATACGTGGCGGTCGTCGGACTCGCAGAGGCTGCGCACGTACGCGAGCCGCGCCCCGAGAAAGCCGCCCTGCGGGTCCGGTTCGGTCACTGTGTGCACCTGCGCGCCCATGGCCTCCATGAGGCGCCGGGTGGCCAGATTGCACCGGGTGTCCGTCACGCACAGGAACCGGTAGCCCTTCCCGGCGGCGATGGTACTCAGCGCCACGCCGAGGTTCCCCGACGAGGACTCCACGAGAATCGAGTCCTGGGTGAGCAGCCCTCTGCGCTCCGCATCGGCAACCATGGCCGCGGCCGCCTTCAGCTTGATCGAGCCGGCGAAGTTGAAGCCCTCGCACTTCAGGTACAGCGGGATGCCGAGGGACGACCGGAGGTCCAGGTAGACGTCATCGGCGTGGAACTCCTCCGGCGCACGGAACACGGGCACAGTGGTTACCTCGTTTCAGGGACGGTCGCCGGGGGCGTAGCCGCGCCGTAGCGCTCCACCTCGTGGAAGAAGCCGTCGATGACGACCAGTTCACCGCCGTCGCGGACCTTGTCGTACACGTACTTGCCGACCGCCAGATCAAGCACCCCGAGTCCGAACGGTGAGAAGACCACGGGACGGTCCGCCGGCACCGGCACGCGTCCGGTGAGCACGTCGAAGAGGGTTCCGTCGATGAACTCACGGTCGCCGGTGACCTGTTCGGTCAGGTGCGGGGAGGTGTCGGCTTTCAGGCAGTGCTCGATGTCGTCCAGGAAGTTGGCGGAGGCGAGCAGTACCTCGGGGGCAAGGTCGCGCAGCGAGACGTTGAGCACCACGGGGTTGTGCGCGAACCAGGAGGCGTCGGTGACGTGGGGGGCGGCGGCGACGGTCGCGAAGACCACCAGGTCACTGGAGCGGATCAGGTCCTCGGCCCGCTCGTGCACCGTGACGCGGCCCTGCGCGCCGGAGCGCTCCAGGTAGTCGCGGTAGCCGTCGGCGTGATCGGCGGACAGGTCGTGCAGGCCCACTTCGTCGAACGTCCAGCCCGTGCCGGTGAGATACGTGTGGATGTACCGCGCGATCAGGCCGGTTCCGACGAAGCCGACCCTGCGCGGGCGTTCCGGCCGTGCCCGGGTGAGCCGGTCGGCGGCCAGCGCGGCCGAGGCCGCGGTGCGTGCGGCACTGATGATGGAACTCTCCAGACATGCCAGGGGATAGCCGGTCGTCTGGTCGTTGAGCAGCAGCACCGCCGAGGCGCGGGGGAGACCGGTGGCCACGTTGCCGGGGAAGCTGGAGATCCACTTCAGGCCGTCGATATGGGTCGTACCGCCGATCGAGGCGGGCAGCGCGATGATCCGGGAGTCGGGACGGTCCGGGAAGCGCAGGAAGTACGACGGCGGATTCACCGTCTGGGCGGTACCGTGCGCACGGTAGGCCGCTTCCACCAGGTCGACGGTCTGCTGTTCGTTCCCTGACAGCGCGCGGTGCACCTGGGCACCGGAGATCACGGCGAACGACGGGATCTGAGCCTTGGAAGTCACTTCTTGTCCTTGCGGTGAGACGGAGGAGCGGGGCGGCGGGGTGGGCGCGTGTGTCCGCCGGGTCCGGTGTTCGCGCACCCGTGGGTTGGCCGGCACGGCCGGAAGGATGATCGTCACGAGTGCCGTCACCGCCGGGCCGGAGTACAACGCGGTGCTCAGGAGGCCGAGTTCTCCAGCAGGAGAACGCGGTGTCCCTGCTTGGCGACGAAGGCCGCGGTGGTGGAGCCGGCGGGCCCACCCCCCGCGACGACGACATCGAACTCCTCCGTGGTCATGGGCATCCTCTGTTCGTTCCTCTCCCACTCATCGCGTCGCCGAACGGCGCTGCTCTTCGAGCCGTGTCAGCTCCTTCTCGACCATCGAGCCGATCTCGCTCAACGGGCCGGGGTCCAGCATCTGTTCGTGCGTGCAGTCAACACGCCGTACATCGATCCGCCCGTCGGTCCACGACTCCCAGCGCCGCGCGAAATCGGGGTCGTCGCGATGGCTGAGCGTTGCCATGAAGAACAACAGGTCCACGTCGGCGCGCTTGCCGTGCTGCTCCTTGAGGAGCACGGCCTGTCGCTCGTAGACGAGCCCGAGCGCTTCGAGTCCCCGCTCGTCGAGGCTGGACAGCGGGTGCCCGCTCTGCTTGAGGAAGGCGTGGACACGAGGAATGTCGAGCGGCGCGTCCTCGTCCGGACCGAGGTCGAAGCCCATGGACGTCAGGAGCGGAGCGAAGGCGTCGCGCATGGTCCGGGCCTTCTCGGTCTCGTCCCCCGGCGGGTAGGTGTCCAGCAGCGCCAGCAACGCCACCTCCTCCCCGGCCGCACGCAGTTGGGCGGCCATCTCCTGGGCCGTACAGCCTCCTGAGGACCACCCCAGGAGGTGGTAGGGACCCGACGGCTGGACCGCGCGGATCTGCTCGACGTAGTCCGCAGCCATCGCTTCCACGGAGGAGGGGAACTCCTCGGGGCGCGCGATACCGCGGGCCTGCAGCCCGTAGACCGGCTGGTCCTTGCTCAGATGCGGCAACAGGCCGGCATAGGCCCAGCTCAGGCCGGTCGCGGGGTGCAGACAGAACAGCGGGGGCCGGGTGCCGCCGGTACGCAGCGGCAGCAACACCTCCAGTGCCGCCAGGGAGTCACCGATCCCGAGCCGTTCCGCCAGTTCCGCGACGGTTGGCGCGCCGAACACATCCGCGACGCGCAGTTCGATCCCCAGCATCTCCTCGACTCGGGCCGCCAGGCGCATCGCCAGGAGTGAGTGGCCTCCGAGGTCGAAGAAGTTGTCGTCGATGCCGATGCGCTCGATGCCGAGGGTCTCGGCGAAGAGGCCACAGAGGACCTCTTCGCGCGGGGTACGGGGGGAGCGGTGGGTGGTCAGGGCGGTCAGGTCGGGGGCGGGCAGGGCCCGCCGGTCCACCTTCCCGGCAGGGCTCAGGGGCAGCTCGTCCAGGACGACCACGGCGGAAGGGACCATGTGGTCCGGGAGAACACGGGCCAGGTCGCGGCGTGTGCCCGCCGGGTCGATCACGGCGCGGGCGGTGACGTAGGCGACCAGACGTCGGTCACCGGGCTGGTCCTCCCGGACGACGACGACGGCCTGGTCGACCGGAGCGTGGCGGGTGAGCGCGGCCTCGACCTCGGCCGGCTCGATCCGGAAGCCGCGCACCTTGACCTGGTCGTCCGCCCGGCCGAGGAACTCCAAGGTGCCCTGCGCGCGCCAGCGCACCAGGTCGCCGGTGCGGTACATGCGCTCGCCCGGACCGGTGAACGGACAGGCCAGGAACCGCTCGGCGGTCAGGTCCGGACGGTTGAGGTAGCCACGGGCCAGACCGGGACCGGCCACATAGAGCTCCCCGGCCACACCCGGCGGGACCGGCCGCAGCGCGCCGTCGAGCACATACAGGCGGGACGCGCCCAGGGCACGGCCGATGGGCGGCACGCCGGTCGTATCCGCGCACAGAGGATCGCTCATGGTGGCGCAGACCGTCGTTTCGGTGGGCCCATAGGCGTTGATCATCATCCGTCCGGGCGCCCAGCGCCGCACGGCCTGGACGGGCAGCGCCTCCCCGGCGGTGTTCAGCGTCATGCCCTCGGGCAGCGCACCGTCGGGCAGCGCGGCCAGCAACGCCGGCGGCAGCGTGACATGCGTGATGCCCCGTCCCGCCAGGACCTCGGGCAGCTGCCCGGGATCACGCAGCCGCCGCGTCGGCGCCAGCACCAAGGCCGCACCGCTGAAGAGGGCCATGCAGATCTCGGAGACGGCGGCATCGAAACTGGTCGGGGCGAACTGCAGGACCCGGCTGCCGGCTGTCACCGCCAGACGCTCGATCTGACCGAAGGCGAGATTGGCCAGACCGGTGTGCGTGACCACGACCCCCTTGGGCCGGCCGGTCGAACCCGACGTGTAGATCACATACGCGGGATGCGTCACACGCAGCGGCCTGACCCGCTCGGCGTCGGTGACGTCACCCGCCCTCTCCCCGGCCTCCTTCGCCACCGTCTCCGGGCGGTCGAGCACCACGGCGGCGGCGGCGTCATCCAGCATCAAGGCGATCCGCTCCGCCGGATAGTCCGGATCGACCGGGACGAACGCCGCCCCCGCCTTCGCCACGCCGAGGACCGCGACGATCAGCTCGATCGAACGCGGCAGCACCAACGCCACCCGCTGTTCAGGACCGACACCACGCCCGATCAACCACCGGGCCAGACGATTGGCGCGCATGTTGAGCTCGTCGTATGTGAGCTCCTCCGCTTCGAAGGACACGGCGACGGCGTCGGGGGTCCGGGCGGCCTGCGCCTCGAACAGGTGGCTCAGGGTGTGCGGGGCGGGCTCGACGGTGTGCCCGGTGCTCCACTCCTCCAGTACCTGGTGTCGTTCGTCGGGTTGGAGGATGTCGAGGGTGTTGATGTGCTGGTCGGGGTGGGTGGTGAGGGTGTGGAGGAGG
>NZ_JBVIVK010000027.1:9846-79109 GCF_055595715.1 Streptomyces sp. NPDC040410 | reverse complement strand
AGAAGACCCTGCGCAGTGTCCTGGGGCGTCTGGGTCCCGGTGAGATCAGCGCGGCCGGCTACGACTACCTCCGGCCCTTGCTGTCCGCGCAGCCCCGCCGGCCGGATCCGGTGATGCCCGACGGTGGAATCGAGCGCGAACGGCGCCGAGCCCATCGGGCGGCCACCCGTGCCGAGCCGGTGCGGTCCAGACGCCGGGCGATCGCGGTGGACGGCAAGTGCCTGCGCGGCGCGAAGCGACCGGACGGCAGCCGGGTCTTCGTGCTGTCCGCGGTCCGCCACGGCGACGGCGTCACGCTCGCCTCGCGCGAGATCGGCGCGAAGACCAACGAGATCCCCGAGTTCGCACCCCTGCCCGACCAGATCGACGACACGGATCTCGCGGGGACCGTCGTCACCGCCGACGCCCTCCACGCCCAACGCGACCACGCCACCTATCGGCACCAACGTGGCGCCCACTACCTGCTGACCATCAAGAACAACCAGCGGGGCCAGGCCCGTCAACTCCATGCTCTGCCCTGGAAGGACATCCCCGTGATCCACCGCGACGACGCGCGAGGGCACGGCCGCCACGAGCAACGGATCGTCCAGGTCGTCACCGTCGCGGGCCTGCTCTTTCCGTACGCGGCCCAGGTCCTGCGGATCCAGCGCCGTCGCCGTCTCTACGGCGCGAAGAAGTGGTCCAGCGAGACCGTCTACGCCATCACCGACCTGACCGCGGAGGAGGCGAACGCAGCCGAGATTACGTCATGGGCTCGCGGGCACTGGACGGTGGAAAACACCGTCCACTGGGTCCGGGATGTTGTCTTCGAAGAGGACAAGTCCCAGGTCAGATCCCGCAACGCGCCCGCCGTACTCGCTGCCGTCCGTGACCTGATCCGCAGCACTCAAGCTCGCCGGATACGTCAACACCGCCGCCGGACGCCGAGCCCATACCGACCGCCCCCGCGTCCTCACTCTCCACGGCATCACATGATCAAACCGGACGAGCCGGGCAAACGCCGGGGCCCTGGATGATCGGCTGCCTGCACCACTGTCTAACTCACCGCGTCCCATTCGATGAGGCCGTGGCCTTCCCGACCTTTCGAGAACCCCACCTGTCCCTTGCCGCTTGACAGTTCTTCCGCATCGGATGTCTTCTTCGCGGCGTCGTAGCCACGGCTGTTCCTGCCGACGGTGGAGGCACCCTTGACCGACTGGGAGTCCACGATCAGCGTGACCGGCTGGGGACAGCGCCCTTGCTGGCACGGATCCGGCGGCGGAGCTGGTCGCGGATGTAGGTGAAGAACCCGGCCCGGTTCCACCGCCAGAAGAACCCGTAAACCGTCTCCACGGGGGAATTTCCGCAGGCAGAGCCCGCCACTTCGCGCCGTTGTCGACGATTTCCCGCCGCGGCTACTTCTCCGGATGTCCGCCGGTCTTGGTCTTGCAGGCCGGGATGGGCAGCAGGGGTTCCAGGAGCGCCCATTCGGCGACGGAGGTGTCGGAGGGGTAGCGGCGGCGACGGGCGGTAGTGGGCATGGCGGGCTCGGCAGGGGTGATCGGCGGAGCTCGGCCTCGACGGCGCGTCCTTCGAACGCGTCGAGCGGCTCGGGGCGGCAGCCGCCAGGTCCTTGTCAACGGCGAAATCGACCCATGGTCAGGTGGTGTACATGACGACGCCGAGCTGGGAGTCCACGGCCGTGGCATACAGGTCGGTGAGTTGCCTGATCCCCTCGACGATGATTTCCGGAGCCTCATCGGGCGTGATCAGCTCCAGTTCGTAGAGTTCCTGATCGTCTATCAGCTCGTTGAAATCTGCCTGCCCGACGGCGGTTGCGACGGCCGCCAGGTCTACGGTGGCGAGCCGTTTAGCGACCTGGGCCGCCTGATCCGGCGTCACCACCATGAAGACGGCGTTCTCCAGGGTCGGGCAGGCGATGCTTTCGGCGCCGCCGACCACGGGCCCACAGCTCGTGATCTTCAGGGCCGGGCCAAGCCTTCCCGGTGAGGAAGTAGCTGAGCGCGGCGCCGAAGTGGGTGTGGTAGTAGTCGGGCTTGTCGAGGCTGTTGATGCTGGTCGGATTCTGCCGGAGTTCGTTGATCTCCTCGCTGCTCACCAGTTGCAGCCAGGTCGCCTGTGCCATGGGTCTCTTTCTTCCATCTCTCATTTGACGCGGACAGCGGCATGGGAGGGCGTCTCTTGGAACCGTGGGTCGCTCTGGAGATGGCCCCGTGTGGATACAGCGGGTGCGGCTGGGTTTACCAGTCCTGGAGCCGTGCTTCCCGCCGCCAAGCGCGCAGAATTACGCGTGCCCTTCATACGCAGGGCGTAGCAGCGGCTTACCTTCGCGGGCCAGTGCCAGGGCGAGCCGATCGTCCACCCAGTGATGCTCGTCGTAGAGGCCTTCGACGAGTGCCTCCGGCACCTCGGCCCGGGTCAGGGTGATACGCGGCCATCCCCAACCGGGATCTTCATCGTCGTCCTCGCCAGCGTCCTCCAGGTCGGGCGTTTCGGCAGGGCCGTCGTACCGCCTGCAGAGGATGTGTCCGGTGCTGGTCAGGTTGAGGTCGCCCTCGTCGTAGATGACGAGGGGGCACTCGGTCTTTCCGGCGATGGAGATCGTGCCATCAGCGGTCGTAAAGTTGATCAGCTGTTCACTTCGGCGCCGCCGAAGAACAGCATGGTCGCGTCGACATCGGCGACGGCAACCCCACCGTGACCGCCCACCGGTTTCGCCACACGGTCGGCACCCAGCTCGCCGAGGGCGGCGCCCAGATCCAGACCATCATGGCGGTCCTCGGGCACGGCAACGCGCAGATGTCAGCCGCGTACTCCCACATCAGCGACCCCGTCCTGAAGGAGCAGTACGAGAAAGTCATCGCCGCCGGCGGACGGATCGCCGGGCCAGCCGCCGAGGAGCTCCTGAGCGGACGAATCGGCGAAGACACCCTGAACTGGCTCAGGACCAGCTTCTTCAAGACCGAACTCGAACTCGGCCACTGCCTGCGGTCACCGGCTGAGGGGCCCTGCGAGTGCGATCTCTACCTCCGTTGCTCGAAGTTCCTCACCACCAGTGAGTACGCCCCGCGCCTGCGCTCGCGGCTCGTCCCGCGAGCAGCAACTCGCCCAAGACGCCGTTGAACGCGGCTGGCCCCGCGAGGTCCAACGGTACAACGCCATCGCTGGCCGAATCCGCAGCCTCCTTGCAGACCTTGGCGAGACCTGCCACGACCAGGAGGCTGGGTCATGACGACGCAATTCCGACCTGCAGAAACGACCGAAAGGTAGCTCGCGCGTCAGGACTTCAACGTGATGCGCTACCAGCGTGGAGGGGATCATTGCTGGCGCCATAGCCGTCGTGGGCACATTGCTGGGCTCTGTCATAGCGCACCACTACCAGGAGAAGTCCGCCCGCCGAGCCGAGGCCCGCGCCCACTCTCACCAGCAACAACAGCGCCTGTTCGACAACTGTGCTGCCTTCATTGCCCTCGTCGAAGACTATCGCCGCGCGCAGTACGATCGATGGTCACGCTGGGATGCCGATCCGATGGGTGAAGAAGCTGCGGCTGCGCGGGCCGAGTCCTACCGGCTCTACGTGGAGACACGCAGCAGTGCCTCTCGCCTCAAGCTCATAAGCAGCCAGGGAGACTTTCAACAGCTTGCCGATCAGGCCAGCACAGTGCTGGAGCTCACCAGCGCGATCATCCGGACTGACGACAAAGCAGAGATGCTCCAGCGTGGCAGCGCAGCTCAAGCAGCGTGCGACGCTTTCGTCGCCAGGGCCAACGCTGCGCTACACGGATCAGCACCTCCTGAAGTGTCCAGATAAGGATTCACATGGGTCCAGGACAGCGGGGACAGCGCCCGGCGGTCCGCGTCGGTGAGCTTGTCCGCCCACTTCGGATGGGCCAGGACCTCCTGCATCAGCAGCGTGTTGACTTCAGAGGTCAACGTCGGAAGTCCTTCGGGGGTTGAGGACCTATGTGGGGCCTTGACCACGTCTGAACGCCCACGGACAGGCCGGGCGCCTACCGAGTATGGGCGTACGAGGAATCGGCCTTGGCAATGCGGGCCGGATCGGGCAGCGTGATACCGGGCGGGTTGTGATGGTAGAGGCTTGGGGGGCGGGCGGTGTCAGTGAAGGCATCTAGGGTGCTAGGCATGATGCGTCACTGAAGGTTCCGTCGGCCCTGTTGGTGCAGGTTCTCGCTGCCTACCAAGTGTCGGCTTGTATGGCGGTGCTGGGATCCGTCGGTCGGAGTAGGGCCTGGACCCTGTGCGGACCCATCGAGTACACATTCGCGGCGTCGGACAAGCCCCGCAGCCGCATCGCTTCCAGCAAGAAGGACTGCATGATGGTTGACCACTCTGTGTCCCGGCGGTCGCAGGCGCGGGCGTCGGGCGGGGAGAGAGCCCGATGAGCGATCTGGACCGTTACGTTGAGGCGCTATTCGATGACGACGCCCGCATGCCGGCGGGCATGGGTCGGGTGTGGACGCCCGAGCTTCATAGATCGGTGATGGCCCGGCTGCGGGCCGGGTCCGGGCCGAGGACGCGCAGCGTCGACAAGTATGTTTTCGGTATCCACAAGACGCCCGGGACGGAGCGGTCGGGACGGCAGACGGAGTTGCGCAACGATCGGGAGGTCATGGAGGCCACCGATTGCTGGGTTGAAAGATGGGTGGAGGGGACCGATTCCAAGCTGGCCGCGCGCGTCCTCGGGTACGGGGTCGAGGCTGCGGTGCGTCAGTACGACCGGGGTCGGGCGGCCGCGTGGTATTCGCTGTGGCGTCGGTGCAAGACCGGCCGGCCGCTTCGCAAGCACCGTGGGTTCTACACGTTCATGGAGGGCGGTGTCGACGACTGCCCGGACTGCGTTCGCGACATGGACCGGCTCGCCGGTGGCGGTTTCGACCAGGCCGCTGCCGAGTTGCTTGACGCGGGTGGTCCGGCCGCCGATTGGCCGGAGCAGGACGTCAAGCTGGTCGCGTGGGTCACCGCACAGCACCATCCGTGCTCTCGGGTGTTCGCCCAGCGTGGTGCCAACCGGGTCTGGTACATCGACCTGTTTCGCTCAAGTGTGGTCGTGTTCGACGGCCGGTCCATCATCGCCTCGCCCGTGCCGTTCACCCTGAATCCCGAAAGCGACGTCGATTTCGTCGCCGACGCGACCAGATGTGACCAGCAGATAGTGGCCTTCTCCGGCAAGCACAACTATCGAGCGGCGCAGCGCTACGGGCGCCACGTGCTGTTCGTGGGGGGCACCTACTACACGTCTCGCGGTCAGGCCGAGATGAACTACTCGGTCTGGCTGTCCCCGCCGACAACTGAGGAAGCGGCCGGACTGGTCGAGGACTTCGCCGCTTCCCTGCCGCGGTCGTTCCGGCGGGTTCCGGTCTGGTCCGACCCCAGACGCGGCTCCGTCATGCGCAGGTACAGCGGCGAGTCCGCCGTCGGAGTGTGGGGCAGCAACTGGGCGACCGGACTCCAGGGTGCCCGGCTCGACCGCGAGTTCGCCAGCGAGGAGGAAGCGATCGCCGCGCTGGAGGAGCAGGAGATCGGCTGGCTCAAAGCCGGAAAGGTACTCGGCAACCTCTACCTGCGAATGCCCGAACCGAAACCCAGCCAGAACGACACCAACGAATCACCGTGATCGCCGAGCCTTGGGCGCAGTGGGCCGACCGCCGAGGTCAGCGCGTTCTGCTGCCGCTTCGACGAGTACAGCGTGCCGACGACGAGGGCGGCTGTGGCATGCCTGTACTTCACCGACGCCGCAATCCGCAGCCTCCGCACTGACGCCTCCACCCTGCCGCCCTGGCCCAACCCCCGTACGCTCCGGCCGGCCGGCCGCGCCTTTACCAGGGTTGTCTGCCCCGCTGGAGCACTTCGCCGATACCTGCGCACGTCGTACGGCGGCGCATCTGCCGTCGAGCCCCGACAGGTGATCACGGGGGCGTGCGGAAGGGGTCGAGCAGTGGGGCGGGATCTGGGGCTGGACGGGGTGGTGGACCACTTCACCCCGTCCAGCGACGAGGCGGGCTGGTCACGCAACAAGACCGGCGCCACGAAGCTGGGCTTCGCAGTAGCGCAGTTGGGCCGGGGCGTAGTGCAACCCCCACCCGAGCCCCCTCCCGACAAGTAGCCTCTCGAACTTCCGCCAACGGGCCACGGCATGCATGGCACCGCCAGCCGGTTCATTCGCCACGTCGGGGTCAGCCCCCAGGCCGTCAGCACTCAGATGATCAGGCATGACCGGCAGAGTAACCGCACGCACCGACACAAGGCGTCCACGAGGCACTTCAGCAGCTGCATAGTGGAGTTCGTAGCCGAAGGCCGACACCCAGCACACACAAGCTGGCCAGGCCCCTACGGTGCAGTTTCATCCACGAGCCAGCCGCAGGACAATATTGCCCGGCGTGCCGGATGCCGCCGGAGGCGGCCGCCGCCCGAGCAGGCCCTCGCTGTCGGTCAACACGTGGCGCTTGCGCCCGTCGTGCATCTTGCCGCCGTCGTATCCGCGGCTCTCCTCGCCGACGGTCTCGGAACCGTCCGCCCACTGGGAGTCGATGATCCCCGCACTCGGCTCGGTGTTACGTCCGTGCCGCGTGCGCGCGCTGCGGCGCGGCCGCTCGTAGAGCTCGCGGACACCGCGTAGGCCGACCGGTCCGTCCGCAACTCCGGCCGCTGACCACTGGCGGCATGCCTACGCCCACCGGCCGCGGCAGCGGTGACCGCGCGCCACCACCGGGCCCCGCGTGAACCCGGTGCCCGGCGACGGCGGTTCGTGCCCGGCGCGAGCCTGATCGCCACGTCGCACCGCGTCCCGGTCCGTCTTGGTGGACCCCTGCTGCCGAGTCAGTCCCCCTGGCCTTACACTGCCAACCCGCAGACATGCGGGCGCTTTTGAGGGGGGAACCACCGTGTCAGGTAACTCGTACGGACCGAGCCAGGGATTCGCCGTACCATCGATGCCTTCGAGTCCGCCACCCGCGCCGCCCGACGGCCTGCGGGCGGCCGCGGTCGCTTTGCTCAATCTCAGCGGCCTCGGTCTCGGGTATGCGCTCATCCGAAGATGGGTCCCGATGGCCGCTTGCCTGGCGGCGACGGTCGTGCTGCTGCTCGTTGCCCTGCCCGCGGACGCCGACGGCGTCCCGGCGTTCGCGCTCGCCGTCTACGCCGTCGTCCTGTTGCTGGCGGCCGTGCACGGCGCGGTCGCCGGACTGCGCACGCGGCTGACGTGGCCGGGGAGACCGCCCCTCGCGCTGCTGCTGGGTGTGCTGCTGCTCGCCGTACCGGCCGGCGGCGCCGTCTGGTACGACGACGCCCACGCGGAGGCTGTGGAGCAGTCGCTCCTCGACCGTCTCGACACGGCCGACCACCTGGTCACGGCGGCCGGCCGGCACACGTTCACCACCGGCAGGCCGGACTACCGGACGGCCCTGGACGTCTACCGGGACCTCGCGGTCAACCACCCCGGTTCCCGCGCGGCCGGCCAGGTCCCCGACCGGATGAGGAGCTACTACACGACGGTGGGCGCGGCTTACGGCCAAAAGGACTACTGCGAGGCGATCGAGCCGCTGAAGTACCTGCGTACGGTGCCCGAGACCATGCCCAAGGACGCGCTGGGCTCCCTGACGCGCTGGCCCGACGACCGGCTCGCCGCCTCGCTGTACGAGTGCGGATCGAGCAGCCTGGCGGCCGGGGAGGCGGACTGGGTCACGCGCTTCGGCGACCTGCTGGGCACGTTCCCCCAGTCCGATCCGGCGGGCAACGTCGTACCCGCTGTCGACTCGGCGGTGAAGACGACGGAGAAGGCCGTCAGCGGTGACGAGCCCTGCGTGGCCGTCGAGCAGCTGCGCAGCCTGAACACCCAGATAACCGGCCTGTCGGGGCAGGCGGCGGAGGACGCGGCCGACGGCCTGGAAAAGGCCGCCGACCGAGCCGGCCGGAGTGGCGATGCGGGGGAGTACGCCTGCGGGGTCAGCCAGTACAAGGACGGCGACTTCGAGACGGCCCAGAAGACGCTGGATCAGTTCGTCGCCGACAACAAGCACAGCGAGAACCGGGACCGCGCCAAGAAGATCTCCATCGCCGCCGAGGTCGCGCAGACGCTCCCGGCCGCCGGGAAGAAGCTGCCTACCAACGCCTCCGGCGGCAGCATCTCCGTCACGGTCAAGAACGACAGTCCCGACGACATCACAGTCCTCTACACCGGCCCGGTCACCGGCAGCTTCACTCTCAAGGGGTGCGGCAGCTGCAACGCGTACACCCTCGCCGACACGCTCATGATCGGCTTCAAGCCCTGCAGCAGCAGCAAGAACTACCCGCACCGGACGATCAGCCTGCCCGTCGGCACCACGTACTTCGTGCACAAGCCGCACGGCGACAGCACCGGGACGCCCGCCTCGGACACAGCCAAGCTCCGTTCCGGGTACATCTACACCGAGTGCGCCTACACCACGCGGACCCTCGGGAGCAGTTACTGAGGGCCGACGGGTTCCCGCACCCGCGCCTCCCGTCAGGGCACGCGGATGCGGGGACCGGCCCGGAAGCACCAGGGCGATGACGGGATCGCGGATGGCGTCCGACACCCTGTCGGCGGCCCTCGTCGGTGGTCCTTGTCAGCGGGCGTCGCGGGCGTTGTCGCGCGGCACGATCGTCGCGTGGGACCCGGCCACCGGACAGGAGAAGTGGTCGGTGAACCTGGACTCGGCGTCCAAGCAGTACCCGCCCGTCTGGTACGACGGCCTGCTCTATCTGCAGGACGGCCGCGGCGCGGCGCTGGCGCTGCGCGCCGACACCGGCGCCCAGGATGGGGAGAAGACGAGGTTGACCATGCCGGTTTCGTCCTCCAGCGCGCCGAAGGCCACCCCGTTGGCATTGGGCGGACGCTGGAGGTACTTGTCGAGGCCGCCGACGCGGACTCGGGTCCGGTCGGCCAGGCCGCGGCGGTCACGGCGCCACGGCCCTTGAGGTGTGGCCGGACGTGGCGGCCCGGGTGGGTGGCGGGGCTGGTTCCGGTGGTGGGGGGCCGCGCCGCGCCTCCCACCACAACAGCAACCGACTCGACGGCGCGAACACGGTCACAGCAAGTCACGGCTGCCGGGCCACGGCAAGACCCGGTCGATCACCAAAGCCCGCGCCTATTCGCGCGGGTTCTCAGCCTCGATCTTTCGTGATGGTCTGTCGGGTTCTCCGGCGGGCAATTTGGGCTGCCCGGTTTGATCTCGGGCAGGCTGGAGGCCCGGCTGTCACGCCGGGTGGGCGCCGCGTTCCACGGCTCCGGTCAGTGGTGAACTCCATGATCTTGGAAGGGCACGTCATCCGCCGGCGGCGTCTTCGGCCTCCCAGCGCAGCAGGTCGCCCGGCTGGCACTTGAGCACCTCGCAGAGCGCGGCGAGCGTCGCGAAGCGTACCGCCTTGGCGCGGCCGTTCTTGAGTACCGCCAGGTTGGCGGGCGTGATCCCTACGCGGTCCGCGAGCTCGCCCACGGACATCTTCCGCCTGGCCAGCATCACGTCGATGTCGACGGCGATCGGCATCAGATCACCTCGTCCAACTCGGCCTGCATCTGCGTCGCTTCGACGTCGCGCGCGACGGCCTGGGCGAGCAGCATCCGCAGCACGAGCACGATGAGTGCGACCCCCAGGATGGCCACGCCAACCCCGCCCATGATGACGGTGACGCCCGGGTCGTCCCGCTGGCCCGGCGCGTTGACGGCCGTGACCGTGAACCACACGAGGGCAGCCGCAACGATCGCGCCGATCACGCCGTCCACGTACCGGAAGGCGGCGTGGGAGAACACGGTTCCGCGTCGCACCATCGTCACCAGCCGCCATACGCAGACCAGCGCGACCTGGGCCGACATCATGCCCAGGATCGTGATCACGCGGAGCGGGGTCAGCGGGAGCGACCCGTCCTCCGGGTCGGTGGCCAACGCCCACACCATCAATGCCTGTACGAACACGGTGCCGGCGAGCACCACCACGAGCACGGCGCGCAGCGCACGTACTGTCAGCTTCCCCACGACCCACCCTTCCATCGAGTTGCGATGGGAACCTATCGACATTCGATAGGCGACGCAAGGGCTGGGGCGGAGGGCGGGGCGGCGGATTCGCACGGTGGCGGGATGCCGCCGTCTCTCGTGGTCGGCGGCTGCGTCGGTGGCCAGATCCCACACCCCAACGCCCTTGCCATAGTCGGCCACGATACGTGGGCGGCCGTCGATCACCACCGCCGCCAGCAACTGTGCGGGGTCATCGGTCACTTGGGTGAGGCGGAGCCGGGGGTCTGTCTCCGACCCCGTACACCAGGCCACTGTCCAATAGCCCTTGGTGTCCTTGACCGGGACTGCGGCCAGTCGAGCCGACAGCTCCCGATCCCCGTAGCGGGCCGCGTCAAGGGCCAGCAGATGCCGCCGTACCTCCGGCGGCGGCCTGCCCGTTGTAGTTGTGCAGACGCATCGACGCTCGGTACCCCGCCGCAGCCAGTACCTCGCCCCGGCCCCTGACACCATCCATCGCGGCCTGCACCTGCGCCGGATCCGCATGCACCAGCCACTCTGGGTCAGTCCACCGCCAACCCGCCGCTGCCGATTCCTGCTGTGTGTTGTTGGTTTGAAGATCGTCAGACATGGCGGGCACGGTAACCGCACCCACGGACACCTGCCTGTCCCGAACGACTTCGGAGCGCGGAACCGGTGATGAGAATGCGTACTTCTACGGACACCGATGACGAACCCCAACATGACGCGGGCGACCAAGCCGGGCGGCATCGGACATCGCCACCAGCGGATCAACCCGGCGTGTCAGCAACCAGCACCACACCATCACGGCCGCGACCTGCCTCCTCGCAGGCACCTCCGAGGGCACCCTCTCCGACTCACACAACGATCACAGCGAGTAACAACCGCCAGAGGCAGCGCGCCGAGAGCCTTGGCAAGCAGCAGGCGGTACGGGACATCCGCGTTCACGGAGGCGGGTCTCCTCGATGCCGTGGCAATACCAAGACTCGCTCTTGCGTGCCGGGCCCCGACTTTCCCGCAAAGGCGCTGCAACATCCGGATCACCGACCTGTACGAGGACTGATGGCCGCTCAACGGGAGTGGTCTGCCAGGGACAGCAGAAGGTGCGCTGTCTCCGGGCGCAGATGGTCGGAATGGGCACCCGCGGGGCCGTTGCCGCGCACGAACACCTCGCTCGCGTCGACGCTCACGAAGCGGTGGTCGAGGGCGGTGAGGGGGTACGGCTGCCGGGGTGGCAGCATCCGTACGGCGGAGACGGGCGAGGGGGCCGTACCGATGCCCGCGTAGCCGATGCCGGCCCGTTTCTCCGCCCGCAGATGCCAGAAGCCCGTCGCCCGGTCGTGCTGGGAGTACGTGGCGACGACCGGCCCCCGCAGCGGTGCCTCGGCCAGCGCGGTGAAGCGGGACGCGAAGGCATCCCGAGGGGCCGCCATCTGCAGCAGCAGCATCGAGTCGACGGTGAAGGGCCGCCCGTGCGGCTTCGGCGTGCTCCACCCCAGGATGAGCGGTTTCTGGCCGGCCGCCCACTGCACGGCCTCGCAGAGCAGCCGGCAGCCGAAGGAATGGCCGATCAGGTGCAGGTACTGGCCGTGCCGGTTGGCGAGGACGGGCGGTGCGGCGGGGTCGGTGCGGTGGGCGTCCAGGTAGCCGAGGAGGCGGCCGATGACCTGTGAGGCGTGGCCCTCGGTACTCATGGTGTGGGCACGGTCGCGGATGCTGCGGTAACCGCCGAGGGACGGGCGGGAACGGGAGGGCCAGCGGATCAGGACGGTCCAGGGCCGCCAGGGTTCGAGGTTCGGGTAGGGTCCGTGGTCGTACTGGTCCGCGATCAGGGCGAGGAGCCGGTGGACCGTTAAGAGCGCGGACTGCGGCTTCGTCTGCCACCCGTGGGCGTAGACCAGAAGGTCGGTGGCCCAGTCCGGCGGGGTGAGCGCTGCGGCGAAGTGGTCGTCGAGGCGGTGCGCGGGGACGGGACGGGGGCCGGTACGGGTTTCCCGCAGGAGCCAGCCGGTGGGATCCAGATCGATGACGGTCGGCGTCACAGGGCGAGCTCCATGCGGCTGTCCATTCCACAGTGCAGTGTGTAGGCGAGGCCGAGCGGGTTGCGGTGGGTGTCCGCGAAATGGCGTGCCAGGGCGTGCGCGATGTCCCCTGCGGTGTCCTGTCCGCCCAGGTACCGCGTCACGTACTGCAGCGCGTACTCGGCCGCGAAGAGCTGCGGCATCTCGATCTGCGGCCCCAGCACTCCGGCGGCGCCCGCCTGGATGAGCGCGCCGCCCAGGTGGGCCAGTTCGGCAGTGCCCGGCATTCCGCCGTAGCAGGCGTTGAGCATGACGAGTGGGTGCCGGTGCAGCACCGTGCCCGCGTGCGCGGCGCAACGGGCCAGTACGGTCTGTGCGTCGATGTCGCGTCCGTCGCTCAACTGCACCACCAGAAAGGGTGATTCGGTCGCTTCGGCTCGGAAATGGCCGTGACACCAGAAGTACATGAACTGCTCGTCCAGCCGTCCCTCCGCGATGTCGTCCACCAGTTCCTGACGGCTGCGGCGCTCATGGAATGTCGTGTCCTTGGCCAGGAGGGCCGCCACCTGCGCCGCCTTGGTCCTGCCCGCGACGTCGAGCTCCGTGTCGTGGTTCAGACTCACGCAGGGATGAGCCGGGAGCGGTGCGGGCGCCCGGGCATCCGGGAGTTCCGGGTAGTAGCCGCCCGTCTGCTCGAGCTGGTGGCGATGGCCGAGGAAGCGCCCGAAAAGTGCGTCGAGTCCGGCGCTCCGCATCGTGTTCCCGGGCAGACAGAGCAGGGACCAGGGCAGGTACAGCACATCGGAGTCGAAGCGGATGCGCAGGTTCTTGCGGAACAGCACCTCGGTCAGCACCTGACGCACCCTTGAGACGGGGCGGTCCCTGCCGCCGAGGAGTACGTCGAACAGCAAGTGGGCTCCCTGAGCGGCCAGTTCGTCGAGCGCCGAATGCAGTTCGTCCTCGGGTTCGCCCGTGAGGTCCACCTGCGCGGCGTATGGGAAGTCGGGGCGACCGGGGACAGGCGGTCCCTGTCCGGTCGGCGGCCGGGCGTCGACGAACTCCGCTTTCCAGCGCCGGCGCAGGCGGGTGCCCAGACCACGTACCGTCGCTTGTTTCACGTGCAGCACCGCGCAGGGGTCGCCGTGCGGTGAGGTTGGTACGGCGGGGCCGTACAGGCGGACGAAGATCCCCTCCAGGCCGTACTGGTTCAGGGCGACGACCAGGTCGGGGTGGTGTGTGGTGGGGGTGGGGAAGCGTGTGTAGTCATGACTGGGGTTTTGGAGGACGGCCGTTTCGAGGTCGTGGGCCATGTGCTCACCCCCCTTCTGTGCGCAGGGTGAAGGGGGGCGTGACGGAGGGGAGTTCACCTGGTGTGCCGACGTGGACTGTCGTCTCGACCTGCTGGAGAACGGTGCCAGTGGTCCGGTCGTGGACGGTGACGCGGATTCGGTGCCTACCGGGCTTCTCGGGGGTGAAGAGGACCTCGGCGGTGCCGTTGTTCCCTGACGGGGAGGGCCGTAGCGAGACGCTGACAGGCTCGACGCGTGCCGGGGTGAGCGGGGTCGCCATGGCGGTGAGCCGGGGGAGTTCGGCGCCCGGCCTCGACCATGGATGTTCCGGCCCCGGCTGGAGGTGCAGCCGGATTCTTGCGGGAATCCGCGCGACCAGGTGGTCGTCCAGCAAGGTCAGGACAAGTCGGCAGCCGGCGGGGGACAGGTGCGGGGGAAAAGCGCGAGGGACGCTCGGACGCCGTGGCTCCGGCGCCGGCCACAGCGGCTCCGTCGCCACCCACAGCCCGTTGAACTGGTTAATGCGGTCCTCGACGTGCTCAAGCTCCGTCCGTAGCCAGGTACCATCCGGATTGGACCGCAGATCCGGCGTTATCTCGTAGGACAGTTCACCGTCGAAGAGGACGAAGTCGTTCACCCTGGGGTTGGACGCCATCAACGACTGCACCGCGATGCGCGCGTCGACGCCACGCCGCTTGTGTTCCTCGCAGAGTTCCTTGAGGTTCTCGGTGACCTCGTGTGGTTCCTGTACCACGAACAGGCGCCGGATCTCCACACCCCGCCGTTTGACCGCCCTCTCCTGCGCGGCGAGATACCGCTCCGCGGGCTCGCTGCGCCAGAAGTCCCGGTCCACGGCGGTGCTGACGGCGTCCAGAGTCATCCTGACGCAGTCGGTGAGGTCGATCAGCCATGCGCGGTTCTCGCCCAGGCAGTCAGCGCTACCGCCGTCGAGACCTTCCAGCAGTTTGGCGAGGCGGGACAGCTCCTTCTCGGCGAAGTACTGCGCGATGTCGCCACCCTGGTGACGGACCTTTGTGTACCCGAGGATCAGCCGGGTGACTTCGTCGGAACGGAGCACCGAGCCGTCCACTTGGCTGAACAGCTCCGTCGCGGCGAGGGCATCGGCGAAGCGCCGGTCTGTCGTCATGAGCCGCTTCTCGAAGTCCACAAGATACTGCCCGATCAGTGTGGAGCCGGCGACAAGAGCGGACACGACCAGCGTCCACACCTGGCCCGCGTCCTGGGCCAGCGTGCTCGCCAGGATGAACGAGCCCGCGCCCGCCACCACCGTGACCAGCAACTTGAATACCAGCGGGCGTCCGTCCCTGAGCCGTGACGCGCCCTGGACCCCCACGGTCGTAGACCCGTTTCTGCCATTCATCAAGCCCCCCTCACCGAGGCGGCGCAGCCACCGCCACCTCCATGACTTCCCGCGCATGCCAGTTAGGCACCATCCCAAGCCGCCAAGCCTGCCAGAGCAGAGTTCTACGAGTGTCTGACCGCCCGGCGTGACGAAATGTTCGAACTGGCCGACGCGCTGTTGTGCGTCGACGGGCCGGTCACCTCGCCGGTGGACCTGACGATGGTGCCCGAGCACCGGCGTGGGCACGGCGCGTTGTACGGAGCTCTCAACCGGGGCCGGATCGACGTCGAGAGCCTGCGGACCTTGCTCGCCGGGCTGCCGTTGCCCCGGTTCGAGGGCGGGCGCCTGGTGCTGGCGGTCGACGTGTCACCGTGGCTGCGCTCGGACGCGCCGTGCTCGGCCGGCCGGCTGTTCTGCCACGTCTACGGCCGGGCGAAGTCCGCCTCCCAGTTCATCCCAGGTTGGCCGTACTCCTTCGTCGCCGTCCTCGAACCGGGAGCCACCTCGTGGACGTCGATCCTGGTCGTGGTCCGGCTCGGACCCGAAGACGATGCGACCGCCGTCACCGCCACCCAACTCCGCGCCGTGGCCGAGCGGCTCATCTCAGCTGGCCAGTGGGCGCCCGGCGACCCGGACATCACGATCGTCATGGACGCGGGTTACGACGTCACCCGCCTGGCCTGGGTCCTGCGGGATCTTCCTGTCGAGCTGGTCGGGCGGATTCGCAGTGACCGGGTGATGCGGCTGCCGAAGCCCTCGCTCAAGGAGTACGCCCTGGCCTATCCCCAGGGTGGGCGACCGCCGAAGCACGGCAAGGAGTTCCGCTTCGCCAAACCCGAGACCTGGCCCGAGGCGGCGATCACCACCGTCACCGACACCGCCAACTACGGCAAGGCCGAAGCCCAACCGTGGGACCGGGTCCACCCGAGGTTGACCCACCGCTCGGCCTGGCTGGAGCACGACGGTGAACTCCCCGTCGTCGAGGGGCACCTTGGTCGCCGGGACCCCACAGCCGACTACACCTGTCAAGGCGGCGTGATCAGTGCCCTCTGGAAACGCGGCGCGCCAGGAAACACCTGTAAGGCATTCGGTCTGTTCAACAAAGAGGCAGGGAAGGGCTGTAGGCATCATCGTTTGATACGGCTGCGCATGGCGAGGATGGCCAGCGCGAGCAGGACAGGCTCGGTGAAGCGGCTGGTCATCTCCGTGTAGGTGCCCCAGGTGGTGAGGTCTTGGCCGCTGGACCGGAATACGACCGAGTTCAGCACCACTTGCAGTGACTTGTCGAAGCGTTCTTTGGTGAACCGGTCGCCAACGGGCAGCGTCAGCCGGGGGTCCTGCTTGTTGTCCACGGTCAAAGCCACCTGCCCGCCGCCGGCCGGGACGGTACCGGTGGCTATCTGCCGAGGGGAAGAATCGGGCAGGCCGAGCCCCATCATCAGCAGGACGGTGGCCACCATGGCGGCCAGCAGCCAGCCCAGGGCGCGCGATGCGCGCAGTCCGTAACCGGAGAGCAGCCAGTACGCCCACAGCAGGCCTCGCTCGCTTGGCGGGGTGCCGGAGCGGTCGTGGCGGCGCATCTCCATCTCGCCGTAGTAGAAGTCCGCGGCACCGGGCTCGTTCTTGCCGTCTTCGTAGGCCTTGCGCAGCTGCCGGTAGAGCGCGGCCACCTCCTCCGGAGCCGGTGTGAGGCGGCGATTGGGGTGGTGCTGCCCGGCGCGCCAGTCGCGGGGTGAGCGTTCCTCTGAAGGCGTGGCGGGTGGACTGGCCGTCAGCGCGCGCCAGTGGTGTTCCTCGGCCAGGGTACGCCGACGGGTCCACCGGTACGGCCATATGGAGTGGCGGCGGTGGAAGCCGGTTGGGGTAGGAGCGAAGGTGCATTTGCCTCCCAGGCGGAGTTGGTCAAGATGGAAGGCACCGGAGAACAGGCAGTCGCTCAGGTCAATGTCGGTCAGGACCAGGTGCGCGGCATCCACTCCGCGTACCGAGACCACCCGCACCCTGTTGTCAGAGCCTGCCAGCAGGCTCTCGTCCACCGCCGTGTCGGCCCTTGGCCGGGCGACGCTCGTGGTGAAGGGGTCTGGATGGGCGGTGACCGCCGTGGGGAAGGACAGCACCGCGTCACCGAGGTCCGTGGTGGCGTAGCGCAGGTGCATGCTCGCCGTCGAGTCCCACCGGGTCTTGTCACAGCGCAACGTACGAGCCGCGATCTCCAGCGTCACAGGCGTCTCGAACACAGCGCCGGATAGATCAACCATCCCCGAACACACCACCGGTCCAAACCGCGACAGCACCACAAAGCGCGCTTGATTGAACTGGGCGTCGCCGGAGAACTGCGCCCCGCCGATTCCGATGTCGCCGCAGAACTGCGCCCGGTGGAACAGGGTGGTACCGGAGAACCGCGTCAGGTGGAACTCAGCGATGCGGGAGAACTGCGCCTCGATGAACCAGGCGGCGCCAGAGAATTGTGCGTAGTCGAACTGGGTGTCGGCGGAGAACTGAGCCCTGTCGAAGTGGGCGCGGCCGGAGAACTGCGCCCCGCGGAATCCTGCGCCGCCGGAGAACTGCGCCTCGGCGAAGTTCGCCGCGCCGAACTCGGTGTCGCCGGCGAACTGCGCCCCGGCGAATTGGGCGTGGCCGTTGAACTGTGTCTGCACGAACCAGGCGGTGCGGGAGAACTGGGCACTTTCGAACCGGACGTTGAAGGAGAACTGCGCCCTGTTGAAGTCGGTGTCGCCGGAGAACTGCGCATCCATGAACTGGACGGGGACCGAGAACTGCGCCCCGCTGAACGAGGTGGCGCTGGAGAAGCGAGCCCTGTCGAACCGGGTGTCGCCGGCGAACTGAGCCCCGGAGAATCCGGCATAGCCCAAGAACTGGGCCTCGAACCGGGTGTCGCCGGAGAACTGTGCGTAGTCGAACCGGGTGTCACCGGAGAACTGCACCCCCCTGAACCAGGCGGTGCCGGAGAACTGCACCTCCCTGAACCAGGCGGTGCCGGAGAAGCGCGCCGCCCTGAATCCGGCGTCGGCGGCGAACTGCGCCCCGTCGAATCCGGCTTCACCGGAGAACTGCGCCTCGCCGAACCGGGCGTCACCGGAGAACTGCACCTCCCCGAACCAGGCGTCGGCGGAGAACCGCACCCTCTCGAACCGGGCGTCACCGGCGAACTGCGCATCGGGGAACCAGGCGGGACGAGAGAACTGCGCATCGAGGAACCAGGCGGGACGAGAGAACTGCGCTTTGTCGAAGTGGGCCTCGCCGACGAACTGCGCCTTGTCGAAGTGGGCCTCGCCGACGAACAGCGCCCTGTCGAACCGGGCCTCGCCAGCGAACTGCGCCTCGCCGAACCGGGCGGGTCCGAGGAACCGCGCACCCTCGAACCGCGCAATGCCGAATCGGACTCTGCTGGAGGCGGGGTCCCGGAGGGCTCGGCGGAGGGCGTTGAAAAGACGCGCGCTGAAGCGGGTGCCTCGGTGGTCGATGTCGACGCCGGGGGCCAAGCCGGCGAGGTAGGCGTCGCGGTCGGTGCCGCTCAGGTGGGCGAGGCACACGGTGTGGCCCGGGACGTGGATGCCGGTGCAGCCGACGGGGTCGATGGTGGGATTCGCACCGTGAGCGCAGTACGGCCACGGAGGCGCTGATGGCGCGGGGACCGGTGGTGTACTCACGGCCTGAGAACTCCAGGCAATCCCCCGACTCGTTCACGCTCTATGGGCTCCGCCCGCCACGCTGCTCGCCGTGTCCCCGCTAGTCGCTCCTGGCGAATCATTCCCACCCGCTCAGCCGTCACCAACGACACCCTGCCACTACGCAGCCAGACCCGCCGGATGTTCACGAAACGCCGTACCAGGAATCGCTACTCCGGTGCCGCAGAACCTCGGTGCGACCGACTATGAGGTTCAGAGACGGGTTCTGAAGGTTGGTCGGTGAGCTTCCTTCTCATCGAGGTCGTGTGCCGCCGGGTGGTGCAGGGATAGGAGTCCACGACTCCGCGGATCGCAGCGCACGGCCCTCCGCTCGGGATCAGCGTCGTCTTGGTGCCGAGGACAGGGGGAGCCCGGTCTCACGGCGGTCAGCCGGACATGGCGGAGCGCACTATCCGGAGGGCTCGGTCCGTATTGCTGCGCCACGCCGTAGGACAAACCTCAATCGGACGAAGGCAAGGGGACCGGAACGTGCCTCAGCCGGTACTCGTTCAGACGATCCAGAAGGTCCGGCGGAACCAGACCGGAGAGTACACGCTCATGCAGCCACAACACTTGGAACAGAGCATGACTGACGAACGGTGGTGGCGCCGGCACTCTTTCATGCTCACCGAACAGTAGGGGGACCAAGTCGTTTCTCAGGAACTCACCGAAACCGTCGGATGCTTCTCCCGGCAGCCGCTCCCTGTCCCAGGAGAACGCCATGAACAGTGCATCGACGGTCCGTACCAGGTACTTCGACGCCGTCGGGAACATCAGCCGTACCCCCTGGAGCGCGCGCGTGTGAAGCTCGCTGAGCTGGTCGTCGGTCACCGCCCCACGATCGGCGAGCAGCAATTCGAGTAAGTCGTGGGCGAGCGACGAGGCGGGCGCCCCCTCGACCGGCGTGAAGACCGTCACTGCCTGCCCGAGCCATCGGAACACCGGGTCGAGAGTATGCCGTGCCACCGAGTCGTTCGTACCTCCGGATATGGCCATCTTGAGCCACAGCTCTTCCCAGTAGGAGCGCGACCAGCCCGGACCGCCATGCCCCTGCGGGTAGCGGAAGAGCCAGTTCATGTCGAGCGGTTCCGGCGGCCTGGCAGCGTGGGCACGCAGGGATATGTTCAAGGCCCGCCCGCCACTGTCCCAGTGATGACGGACGTGCAGTGACCCCGCGAAGTCCGTCCACTGGCTCTCGTCCATCGCCGAACGCCACAGCAGGCAATGCCGGTGCCAGGTTCCCACCGGATCCTCCGCCTCGGGGAACAGCGCCGACACAGGGCATTGTCGTGCCAGCAGAATGATCATCAGGACGAGGTTCGATTCGTAGAGGCCGTGGCGCGATGTGGTGCGCAGCACCGTCGGTTGATAGGCGGGAAGCTGATCGCCTGTGCGGGTCTGGTGCTGAGCCAGAACTTGGACGAGCAGTCGTACGAGACTACGGCGCTTGTCGTCGGGCATCGACTCGGTCAAGGAGCGTGCGTACCGCGGCATCTGGCGGGATGCCAGAGAGGTGTACGAAAGGAGGGCGTAAGCGAGGTCGTCGTGGATGCGACTGCCGCCAAGCGCGAGCGCAGGGCGGGAGGAGAGCAGGTCCGTGAGGAGATGCAGGGCCAGTCGCACCGCGAGGTACTCGCCGAAGGTCGCATGCAGGAATTCGTATGTGGCGAGTATCTGTCCGTCCCGCCTTGACTGAGCGCGCTGGACGAAGAAGAACCGGCCGAGCACCACCTCGGCGGGTGTCAACGGGGTGCGAAACTCACTGACCTGTACCTGCTGTCGCCCGAACACAGTCGTGAGGTCCTGTTCCAGCTCTCCAGCCGACACCCACTGGCGGCCGCGGTTGAGCTGGGCGAAGGCCACGAGTGACAGGCGTTGCAGCTCTCGCTCGACGAGCGCGGCCGTTTCCTCCTCCGGTATCGCACCCTGGGTTGCCTTCCCCACCTCGCGCCGGGCGAACGAGGAGAGCAACTGCTCATACAGCTGAGTCACGTCGAGGGTGTCGGCGGCACCTTGGAGCGTACCCTCGGTGGCGTCGTACAGCGCGAGCATGGTCAACAGCAGTGGCTGGGCGGCCAGTTCCGCGTGCCGTTCGATGTGCTCCCAGGCCAGCGGCGAGCGACCGGAGGCAGAGAACCCGGCCGCGTTGGCCGCGTTCCACACGGTCAGCCACTGTCTGATGTGCTCGGGCCGGAAGGGTTCCAGACGCAGTACGACCATCCCGTCGGGAAAACGAGCCCGGTCCGCGACGGCGGTCCGGCTGGTCACGAGCGCCAGGACGAGGCGGCCCTGATCCGCCTCGCGCTGCTGGAACTGCGAGACGCGCTCAAGGAAGTTGCTCTGGTGCACGCCAGTGGTCTGCAGCAACTCATCAAATCCATCGAGGAGCAGCACGGGGGTGCTGCCGCCTGCTGAGCGCACCAGCTCTGGCCAGCTCACCCTCTCGCCGGTGGCCGCTCTGGTCGCCTGCTCGATCTGTTCCTGGAGATCGTCCTCGGCACGGACATCCCGCAACGGCACACGCACGGGGAGGAAGCCGACGGACGGAAGCCGAGCGGCGAGCACGCGAGTGAGCACGGATTTGCCCGCACCGGGCTGTCCCAGGACGAGCAGTGGCGCTTCGGCCAGATGGGGGGCCGTGAGTGCGCCGGCGAGATACCTCGTCAGGTCGCGCCGCACCGGAATGCGCCCCCACCACTGCTCGTCAGTCGGCTCACTCGATCCGGGCACGTCGCTCACCCTGAAGTCCGGGTCGAGATACAGCTCCTCCATGGTGGGAATACGGATGCCGTCCGGCGCGGTCTGGGCGTCAAGGACGGTACGGCTCAGCGCTGCCCGGTGGGCGCGAGCGAGTGCCGCGGCCACGTCGATCGGCGGGTGCAGCGCCTCGGCTGTGCGGGCGAGGAGGGTCTCCACACCGGCCAAGGCGCGGCTGACCTCCGCATGCGTGGCCTGCTGCGCCAGCTGCATCGTCCAGAACGCGAACTCCGGTGCCTGCGCGACGAGTTGGGTGTACAGACTTTGATAGCGCTCCTGAGCCCTTCTCGGCAGGACCCGGGTGAGACTGCCACGGGCTCCCTCGCGCTGGCGCTGGTTCAGCCCTTCCCAGAGGGTCAATCCTTCAAGGAAGCACAGAAACCTGTCGGCGTATTCGCCGTACCTGACCAACAGGGCCGCCCACACCGCGTCTGGCGCGGTGTGCGGCGCCGGGCAGGGCAGGTCGGCAGCCAGGAGCAGGGCGACAAAGCCCGTGGCCTCGGATGTCGAGGCAGCGGACGCCGAGTCCAGCGAAGCGAGGGCCAGTTGTTCGCTGAGCGTCAATTCCACCTGATCTAAGCCGAACGGCAGCTCCAGTTCCGTCATTGCCTCGAAGAACGCCACCACCACAATTACGGTGTGCGCGGCGCGCAACAGCTCCGTGCGCTCCGACCGGCCTTGGACTCGGCCGAGCCGCGTGCCGACGCCCTGTACAGCGTCGCGGCCGAGCCCGATGAGGCGGCCATTGGCGTCCGCCATTCCGATCACCGTGCCGCTGACCCCGCCGGTGGCCAGGTTGAGGGCCCCGCCCAACGCCCGGTCAAGCGCCGCCAGCCGCGGCGGCTCGGCCCCGAGAAGCACGAGCGCGTCAGCGAAAGTCACCAGCCTGCGCGCCCTCATGCCCTCAACTCCTTGTTGTGCGGCCTCTACTTTGGCACGCAGGAGTCCATCGAGGTCACGGAACGTTGCAACATCTTTCCGTCAACTGCCTCACGGCTTCGATGTCGAGCGCATCGCCTGCTTTCGCGACGGGCAGGATGCTCCGGACCTGGGCGAAGCTCACCTCGTACCTGACCGCCGAGACATACGGCCGACGCCCTGGCGTCGTGGACCGCCGGATGCTGGAGCGGTCCTGTGCACGGCTCAGGGGACCGTTCTTTCGATCTGCACGTGCTCCCCGACGGTACGGCGACTGCGTCCGTCTTGATCGCCGGGGTGCGCACCGGTCGGCGGGGCAGGCGGGCTGAAGAGCGAGCCGGTAGAAGGAGGCCTGCGCCGTATTGCGCTGGCCATAGGCGGCCTGAAGTCTTGTCCGTAGCCGTCAGGTCCGTAGGGCAGGCTTCAGGCTTTGACATGTCCGCTGTGCCCGGCTGGCTGTCACGTCCGAGGGTCGTCCCTGGCCTCGTTCGACGTTGCTTCGGCGCCCGCGGGTGTGCTCTCGGCGGGTTCTCCGCCGGGTCGCGGGGTCGGGTTCGCGGGTGTGTGGGTGGTCAGTTGCTGAAGCGGCGCGTGGCTGCCCGGCTGGGGGAGGAGGATGGTCAGTTGGTGGTCGGGGGCCGCGGCTGGGCGCAGGACCACCTCGTCGACGTCGATGCCGCCGGCCGTTGGATGGTGGAACCGTTTGGCCACGTCGAGCCGGCATTGCACCTCGGCGAGGTCCCACCACTGCTGCACCTGTGGGTGCTCGCGTCGAAGTCGGGCGAGGACCTCGGCGAAGCGGTCGTCGCCGACGAGGCGGGCGCCGGCCAGCCGGAGTTGGGCCACGACGTGGCGGGCGTGGCGTTCCCAGTCGTCGAGCAGCGCGCGGTAGGGCGGGGTGAACATGTGCCAGGCCATGTTCGGCGGGTCGGAGGTCTGGTCGGGCAGGCCGAGCAGGGCCGTCGCGGTGTCGTTCCAGCAGACGAGGTCCCAGCGGGCGTCCATGACGAAGGCGGCGGCCGGCCGCTGCTCGTGCACTAGGCGGGCCAGGGGGTCGGGCACCACTGCGGCGGGCGGCCCGCCGCGGGGTTCTTCGGGCCGCAGGCCGGCGAGGATCAGCAGATGGTCGGTCTCGGCGGTGGTCAGGCCGAGGGTGCGGGCCACGCTGCGGAGTACCGCTTCCGAAGGGTTGATCGAGCGTCCCTGCTCCAGCCAGCTGTACCAGCTGATACCGACGCCTGACAGCAGCGCGACCTCCTCGCGGCGCAGGCCAGGGGTGCGCCGGGGCCCGCCGGCGGGCAGCCCGACGTCTTCAGGACGGCGCAGGGCCCGCCTTGCGCGCAGGAACTCGCCGAGCACGCGGCGGCGCGCCGTGCCGTTGTCAGATCGTGTGTCGTGCACTGCCCCTCCCTGATGGCGGCGATCCTATTACTGTCAGACACTTCCTTGCCTCCGCGTCCGACCGCACGCTTACCGGCGCCAGGGGCGGTCGCCGGTAGCGACCGCGACATCCGACACCCGAAGGACACGTGATGGCCGTTACCCGACGCTCCATGCTGGCCGTGCCGCTGCTCGGCGCCGCCACCCTCGCCACCACGACCGTCGCCGCCCCCGCGAACGCGGCCGGCACCGGTCGGCGGCGACCCGACCGAAACGGCCTGCCTGCGGTGGTGACCGCCACGGCGGCAGCCCTGCACCCGGAGGGGGTGGCCTACGACCCGACGCGGCACGCGATTCTCGTCAGCTCGGTGCGCCACGGCACGGTCTCGGTCGTGGGCGCCGACGGCGACGTACAGACTCTGATCAGCCATCCGGCGATCGTGTCCACGCTCGGCGTACGCGTGGACGTGGCCCGGCGGCGGGTCCTCGTCGCCTACGCCGACCCCGGGGTGGGTGAGCGCAGCACCCCGGCCACCGCCACCAAACTGTCCGGACTCGGGATCTTCGACCTGCGCACGGGCGAGGCGCTTCGCCTCGTCGACCTCGCCGAGGCCGCCGGCCCCGGCCCTCACATTGCCAACGACGTGGCCGTGGCGCCGGACGGCACCGCCTACGTCACCGACTCGCTCAGCGAGGCGCTGCTGCGCGTCGACGTCGACGGGCACGCCTCGGTGCTGGTGCGCGACCCCCGTTTCCACGACCTCGAGAACCCGTTCGGCTTCGGGCTCAACGGGATCGCCTGGCACCCGGACGGCTTCCTGCTCGCCGTGAAGTCCTGGGGCGGACAGCTGTTTCGCGTCACGACCGGGAAGCGAGCGACCGTGCGCGAGGTGGTCACCGACGAGCCGGTCCACAACGGCGACGGGCTGCTGGTGCGCCCGGACGGCACACTGCTGGCGGTCACCAACCCGCTCGGCCCGCAGGGGGTGTCGGCGGTCCGCGTCCTGCGCAGCCGCGACGACTGGGCCAGCGCGACCACTGTACGCCGGCAGTCCTGGCCGGACGCGGCGCCGACCACCGTCACCGCCACCCCGTGCGGCGAGTACGTCCTCTACGGGCGACTCGATGTTCTGTTCTCCGGGGGCCTGGCCGACGACCTGGTGCTGCGCCGCGTCGACCTGTAGCCGCCAGGACGGCGCGAACCGCTGGGGGCGCCCGGCGCACATCACGCCGGGCGACCACCAGACGCCCTTGCTGCGGTTGAGACGGCTTCCGACTACCGCTCCGTCCTTTATTCCCTAATGGATCCGTAATTCAGGGTTAAGGAGTTGGATATATCCCAGGCTAATTTCGCTAGTGTGGGGGCGGAGGTGGCGAATGCCGGACCGGCCGAGTCAGGACGAGCCGTTTGCGGCGGTGGACGAACTGCTGGCGGGCGAACCGGAGTTGCCGCTGCCGGCGGATGGCACAGGCTGCTCGGGTGCGGGAGCGGGCCCGGAGAAGATCTCCGGCAAGGCCTCGGCAGCCGGTTCAGCCGGGTGCTTCGCCGCCCAGCCCTCCAACAGCCGCAGACACGCCTCACGACGCGGCGGACGCGGCTCCGACCGGCCGCTCTCCCAGTTCTTCACGGTCTGCGTCATGGTCCGCAGCACCTAGGCCAGCCGGGCCTGCGTGACACCGGCCGTCTCACGCAGCCGGGCAACGAAGGTCTCCAGGAGTCGGGGTGCGGCAGTGTTGTGCTGTGGAGGATGGAGGCGACTGGCCGGTGCTCAGCAGCCATCGGCTGGCTACTGCGATGTCGCTGGGTGCGGGGCGCCCGGCGCGCAGATGCAGGTGTGGACGGCGGCCCGCAGTTGTTCCGTGGCGGGCAGGGGAGGGGCGTCGGGATCCGGGGTGGGCAGCTCGCGGGTTTTCTGGCTGAGTTTCTCGGACTCCCAGACGGTGCGCAGGACTTCGGGGTCGGCCCCGCAGGCCTGGGCGAACTTCCGGGTCAGGTCCCAGGTCGGCACACGTTCGCCGGACAGGATCCGCGACAAGTAGGACGCGGAGCACCCGATCCGGCTACTGACCTCCTTGTTCGTGAGCTGGGCGGTGCGGATCAGCATGGACAGGATGGGAGAGAGACGGTTGTAGGCCGCTCCCGAAGATTCGATCGGGCCGGACTGGCGGGATCCTCGCGGGTGCCGGGCAGCGGGGCGTCCGCGGACGCATAGGGCACGGGATTGGGAAGAGTAGACACCATCTCATTTGGCCGTGTTCGATAGCCTGCTGCCGTGGGAATCGTTGAGCGGCTGGTGCCGGACGAATTGTGGGAGCTGTTCCAGCGAGTGGTGCCGGAAGCGCCTACCCGGCCTCAGGGAGGCGGCCGGCGCCGGCACGGTGACCGGGAGGTGCTGGCTGCGATCGTGTTCGTGGCCACGTCGGGCTGCACGTGGCAGCAGCTGCCGTCCGCGTCGTTCGGGCCGTCGGGAGCGACGGCTCACAGGCGCTTCGCCGAGTGGACGAAGGCCAGGGTCTGGGCCAAGCTGCACCGCCTGGTCCTCGACGACCTCGGCGCCCGCGGTGAGCTGGACTTATCCCGTTGCGCGATCGACTCGGTGAACATGCGTGCCCTGAAAAGGGGGACCTGACAGGCCCGAATCCTAATGGGCAGCGAAGCAGGTCATCGCTATCCGAATCCCGAGTGGGAGCTGCCTGTACTGCCATCATGGCTGACCGAACCACTCTGGGGCCAATTCGCCGCCCTGCTGCCCGAGCGATCGACCTACGTGCCGACCCATCCGCTGGGCTGCCACCGCCCACGCATCAGCGACCGGATCGTCTTCGACAAGATGCTGCAGCTCTTGCGCTTCGGCTGCTCCTACCAGGCGATCGCGGACACGACCTGCTCGGCCACCACGATCCGCAACCGTCGCGACGAATGGATACGACTGGGCATCTTCGCCAAGCTCAAGCAGATCGCGCTGGAGTCCTACGACCGGATCGTGGGCCTCGTCCTAGACCAGATCGCCGTCGACGGCTCCATCACCAAAGCCCCCGGCGGTGGTGAGGTCACAGGACGATCACCGGTCGACCGCGGCAAACAGGGCCTGAAACGTTCCGGCATGACGGATGGCTACGGAATCCCACTAGGCCGCGTGCTGGCCGGAGCGAACCGTCACGACTCCCCGCTGCTTGCCCCGACCCTGGACCGCCTGGACGACCTCGGCCCCCTCCCACAGGACATCACCGTGCATCTGGACGCCGGCTACGACTCCGACAAGACCCGCGCCCTGCTCGACGAACGCGGCCTGCACGGCCGGATCGCACACAGGGGTGAAGGCACCGATCCAGGCAAGCCAGAGGTGGCACGTCGAACGGACCCACTCCTGGCAGAACGCCTTCCACCGCCTCGCCCGCTGCTACGAGCGCCGGGCCGTCGTCATCGACGCCTTCTTCGACCTCGCCGACAGCATCATCACCGTCCGCAGCCTGATCCGCCGGGCATGGACCACCCACCGCTGGGACGAACGCCCGAACCGCCGCCCGTGAACCCACGCCTATCCGCGCACGACCTTACCGCTGCAGTATGTGCCAGCCGGGAAATGGACGCTGAATGAGTTCGGCTTGTTCAGTGATGCGGCGACGAATGAAAGCATGGATCTCGGCTAGGGCGGCATCCGTGGCGCTGCGCGAGTCGTGTTTTGTCCCGGCTTGCGGATCCTCGTACATGCCCTCGGTGAGGACGGTCAGGGTCGCTGCGGCAATGCACTGCACGGCAAAGTCCGCTGACGATCTGCCGCTGCCGGTCGACAAGACCACCTCACCCTCACTGAAGTACACCTCGCACCCTGCGAGGACCGGTTCGCGGAGATCGGTTCCGAGCAAGGCCAGCGGTCCGGAGTGCAGCTGAAACGGGAGGAAACCACCAAGCCACGTGGCCGGGTCGAAGGTCGGGCAGATTTCAACCCGGAGCCCATGCCCGGCGATCGCCTGTTCCCACAGCCCCTTGAGATCGTTGGGAAGCCGAGAGGGTACAACAACAAGATCAAAACTCATCCACTTTGCTCCTTCCATGACCGTTCGCTCGGCCTGATGTGGAGACACGCAGGCCACAGAACATCACACATGCCCTGCACCCTAATACGCCCTCCACCAGCACATGTTGATCGCCAACTCCGCCCCAGGGCGAACCACGCAGTTACGCCGAGCTCCGAGAACCACCGGGCCCCGCACCCGGACACACGAACGCCCCACACAAGCACGGCCACCGGGAACACCAGCACATACGGTTACGGAGCGTCACATCCTCCATAGCTGTTCCGGCAGGACGCTGGGCCCGTCGCATCCATACCCACCCCTATCCGCGCGGGTTCTTAGCGTGGAACAGCAGCCACCAGGCGGACTGCTGTGGATCGCGCAGACGTTCGTGTCGGCTCCGGTCCGGCCAGCGACGCCGTACCACGGAACGCCAGGGCCGCACCGCGCACAGCAGGCCGAGCGCGCAGCCACCCACGACAACCCACACAAGCAGCGCCACGACACGCAGCGGGTGCGCCTGTAGATACGGACCGGGGCTGCCGATGAGCGCGGGTACGTCCGGTACCCAGGAAGGCCCGAGCACGGTGAACAGCAGCGCGGAGAGCAAGAAGACGGAGTCCGCCAGCGCCCCGACGAACACCACGGACAGTGTCTCCCGGAAGGGGGTGCGCCGGCGGTCGGGAACGTCCCTGCTCCGCCGCCGCTCGTACACATAGCCGGGGAAAAGAAGGGCGATGAAGAGAACCAGTCCGACTACGTTGCCCGGCATCGGCCTCGCCCCGGCCGGGCGTCAGTCATCGGTGGACGAGGCGGTGGGAGCGGGAGCGGGCTGGGGAGGTACGTCGGAGGACGGTATCTCGGCGTGCGGGTCGACGATCGCCTGTCCACGGAAGGTCTCCACCTCGTCGGCGTGGTCGTCTTCCGGCTCCTCGGGCTCCGTCAGGTGACCGCTCGGTTCCGCGCACACGCCGTACCTTCCCCCCTTTGTCGGTCAGAGGCGATATGTTGGCACAATTACGCTCCGGTGGGGGAGAGTTGATACAAATTGTCGCTGGTCCCACTGTCCTCCACCCTCTCCGGCGTGATCAGCCCGGACTCGTAGGCCACGAGCAATTGGGCCCGGTCCGGTGCCCCCGGCTTGCCCATGATCCGGCTGACGTGCGTCCCACCCCATCGAACTCAGCCGTGGCACTGCGGCGGATCCGGCGCACACGCCGCCACTACCTGGCCCGACACGCCGCCGAGCAGTACACCGCCCGCGGCGCGGCCCCCGACTCCAACGGGGCATCGCACACGGAGCAGCAAGCGCGGGGCCAAGACGGGCAGCCATCGGCACTCCTTGCGCTGGAGATCCGGTGCACCTTCACTTTGGGGGCCCCGCTCGGACGCGTGCCGGTCGGCGGTGCGGCACGCTCCGCGCGCCGTACCACCTCGCCGCGTGCCGGGCAGACGCTCCGCGTCCGACCGGACCGAGCGCCGCTCGCTCTCACGTGCTGCGGTGCCAGTGGGCCTCACACCGCGGGAGTTCTCGGTCCTGGAGTACCTGGCTGGCGCGCGGGCCAGACGATGACGATGGTGAACGCCAAGCCGCTACCAGGCGGGTGTCGGCGTAGCATCCGGGTCCAGCCCATACGGCCACCGCTCTTTTGAGCACCTCAGACCCATCTCGTATCTCGGCCAAGCGGTGTGAGGCATTGATCTGACCGGCGTCGGCGGCTTCTACGGCCACGGCTTCGGCACCCTGCTCGTCCCCGGCCTGCACCCGCATTACGGCCAGGCGGACCAGGGCGCTGGTGTCACCGATGTCGGCGGCCTCTCGGGCGAGGGCTTCGGCGCTTTGGTGGTCGCCAGTTTCCTCTCGAGTTCACATTCTGATCCTCCTGCTCGCCCGGTCCTGATCCGCAGGCCGGCGGCCGGGTTCACCCCCGCCCGGCCGCCATCGAGGGATGGGCGCCAAGGCGGGGCCCGCCCTGCCTGCCTGGCGGGGCGCGGCGGCGCCGGCTGCCTGGCCTCATGTCGGGCCGTCACCGCCTTGTTCAGCCCCGGTGGGGCTGCGGCCCCCTCGCCGGGCCGGTGGGCCAGTGACGTGCCTGGCTGGGGCCGAAGGCTCCCGGCTCCGCACCCGCCCTCCCGGGCACCGGTCAGGGGCCGGCCTTCGCCTCGTTCGAAGCCTGCGCAGGGGGTGCTTTCGCCGGGCTGGCCTGGGTATGGCTGTCTGGCCTCTCGACGAGGACGCCTCGAAGCGGACTTGGACCAACCACGCCGTGCGGCTTGGTGCCCTCGGCGACGTGTCCGGCACCGAGGCCGGGAGGGTTGGCCGTACCGCCTACGCCGGCGGGGGCGTCCTGGCTCAACTTCAATACAGCCAGCTGTCGTACGCAGCATAGTCGACCAGGTGGTAGAGGCCGAGGGCGCTGGGGAAGAGCACGAGGGCGAGGACGCCCGAGCGTACGAGTACCGGCGCCATGATCATGACGCCGTCTGTCTGGCCGGTGATCGTGCGCCAGTCGCGCCAACGACGGATGTCACCCGCGCAGGCCGTCCAGAAGTAGCCCCCGATCACGATCCCCGTTCCTGCCAGGATCATGGAGAACCCGGCCACCACGGCGAGGAACGTTTCGCGGTCGTGGTGGTCGGTGATAAACGGCGTGGCCGCATAGAGCAGGGCGGCTGCGGCGATGCCCTGCAGCATCCCTCGCACGACAACGTCCTTGAAGCGCAGCCGCGGCACGCGTACGCCCTCCTCGTCCGTGGTCCATCGAGAAGTCGGCTGTGCTCCGGTGCGCTGTGTCCCCGTCATGGAGGGGACACTATCGGGAGCTCAGGGCGCGGGATCCCTAGGCCTGGCCAACCCCGACATCCAGCTGGATGACAGCTCCGCCACCACCCGGTCTTCTCGGTCTCAACTGCTACCGCTGGAACTCGGGTTCGGCTCCGGTCAGACCTCCTGGCGCTGGCTGGGCCTGGGGTACGAGGCCGGTGTCGCCTCCCGGCGCATGGATCAACATGGCGCCGGGCGAAGCCCCTGCCACCAAAAGACAATCGGCTCCAGGGCGGACCTGGGCACGGCGACCCTGTGGGAAGGCGCTGCCTCGCCTGAGTGCCCGGGTGTCCGGGCCAACGGTCCCAGTCCCGCACTCGCATACCTGCGTCAGGGGCCCGTCCTCGCCCGTCCGAAGCCCGCGGCAGGGGGATTCCCCGCGCCGGCCAACGGCCGTCCCTGCTCCTGAGGCAGGTCGCCCGCCGGGTCCCGGTTTTTCTGTGGCCCGGCGGGTGCGGTCGGCGTCAACCCGAGCCTCCTCGCCTTCAGCCCGACTGCGGATCGGTCGGACGAAGTGGGAACGCTTCAAGAATCCCGAAGTTACGTCACAGAGATGCAGTGCACCCGAAGGAGAAAGAATCCCCTGGCCACGAGGTCGAGGACTCAGCCCGGCTCAGGGGAACTCACGGGAGGTCGCACAGGACCCGGGTGGGCGAGCGGTGCGGCTCCGGCCCCGAACTCCCCTGCACGCCAGTGGACTCGTGGCTGCTGTGCAGGCCTGCGCCCACATCGAACGGCTCCGCGCCGCCCAACGCCAGGCCGACGAAGCCCGCGCCTACATCCAGAGACAGGGCCGCCCGGCTCCTGGACGAGGGCAGGAGCAGCTCCGCGAACGCGTGGCCAGCGTGGCGGATGTCCCGCAACATGGGTTCTGACACATCGTTGTGACACCAGCTTGTGAGACAGGCCGACCTGTGGGGAGGGATCACTGCGCGGCCCCCGACGGCCTGTGTCACATCCATGCTTGTGAGGCAGCCGAAATCGGCGCCCTGGTCCCGAAGTGCTTCCTCACGCACTTCAAGGCCAGCCGCCCCTTCACGAGCTGTCAACAGTCTCGGGTCGCAGGCTGACCGGGCCTCAGGCCTCCAGCTCCGACGGACTTTCGTACGCAGACGCCGGTGCGGAGCGTGAATCGGCTGGTCGAGGGGAGTTCAGGTGTAGGCGTCCTCGACGGCGACTTGTCGCACTGTACGCAGCGTCGACTGGAGACGGTCCAGATCGGTCGAGCCCAGAGCGAGGCGGATCGCCTGCGGTGTGTGCGTCGAGGTGGTGAACGGCTCCGCTGTGGTCACCGAGATGTTCCGGCGCGCGAGGGCGGCGGTCAGGCGATCGGCGCGTGCGTCGTCGGGCAGCGTCAGCCATGTGAAGTAGGACGAGGGGTGGCTGATGAGTGGTAGGCCTGCCAGCTCTTGTCTGGCGAGTGACTGGCGGGCCTTGGCGTCGTCTCGTTTCTGCGCTTCCAACTGGTCCACCGTGCCGTCGTCGAGCCAGCGGCAGGCGATCGCGGTGGTGAGGGCGGGGGTGTTCCAGGTAGTCACCCGAATCGCGCGTTCGAGCGACGGCACTACTGATGGCGGGGCGACGACGAAGCCGACCCGGAGGCCGGTGGCGATGCTCTTGGACAGTCCCGAGACGTAGACGGTGCTGTCCGGCGCGGTTGCAGCCAGAGGCGGTGGAGGGTCCTCGGCCAGGTAGGCGTATGCGGCGTCTTCGATGATGAGCGGACCGTGTTGTCGAGCGATCTTGATCAGGCGGGTTCGGTCCGTTGCCGGCATGACCCAGCCCAGAGGGTTGTGCAGGGTGGGCATGGTGTAGATCGCGCGCACAGGGCGGGTAGCGCACAGCTTCTCAAGAGCATCGAGATTCGGCCCGTCGGTGGTGGTGGGTATGGGCTCCAGGTCGAGTTGAAGGGCGTGCGCGAGCACCTTGAAACCCGGGTAGGTGAGCGCGTCGACCGCGACGACGTCGCCGGCGTTGAGCGCGGCCATGACAGTGATGGCCAGGCCCTGCTGCGCACCGTTGACGATGAGGATCCGATCGGCGTCGGTGGTGATTCCTCGACGCCTCAGGTGCCGTGCGATCGAGGATCTGTCCTGGGGACGCCCTCGATGTGGTTGGTAGCGGAGTAGCGAGTCGAGATCACCGGAGGTGGCCACCTCCCGCAGGGCCTGCCGTAGGAGTTCGGCTTGGCCGGGCAGCGACGGATAGTTGAAGGTGAGGTCGACCGCATCCGTGGCGACGTCCTGCTGATCGATGCCGTGACCGGCGGGAACCGTGATGTCACGCACGAACGTGCCGCGGCCCTGTTCCCGGCTCACCAGACCCATCGCTTCCAGCTCGGCGTACACCCGAGTCGCGGTCACCACGGCGATGCCCTCACGGGCGGCGAGCCCGCGGTGTGTCGGCAGCCGCACGCCTGCGGCGAGCCGCCCCGTCCGGATGTCGGATGCGAGCGCGTCGACCAGCATTTTGTACCGCGAGGCTGCCATGCGCCGAATTGTATCCATGACAATTCTTTGACCGTCATGTTCGCGGGTCCTTACCGTCAAGACCCACCCCACTCCTACGGAGGACAACCGCCGTGCACATCGCCATCCTCACCTTCGAGGGCTACAACGAGCTCGACTCTCTGATCGCGCTCGGAGTGCTCAACCGCATCAAGACCGACGACTGGCGCGTCACCATCGCCACCCCCGCCCCCAAGGTGACGTCGATGAACGGAGTGGTCATCGAACAGATGTCCACCCTTGAGGAGGCGTGCGCCGCTGACGCCGTCATCGTCGGCAGTGGCATCGCCACCCGCGAGGTCGTCGAAGACCCGGCGATCATGAACATCCTGCGCGGCCTGGACCCCTCGCGCCAACTCATCGCGGCACAGTGCTCCGGCGCGCTCGTGCTGGCCAAGCTCGGCCTGCTCAACGACATCCCGGCCTGCACCGACCTGACCACCAAGCCGTGGGTCATCGCCGCCGGCGTCGAGGTGCTCAACCAGCCCTTCTACGCCAAGGACAACATCGCCACCGCCGGCGGCTGCCTGGCCTCGCACTACCTCGCCGCCTGGATCATCGCCCGCCTCGAGGGCAACGACGCCGCCGAAAGCGCGCTGCACTATGTCGCCCCGGTCGGCGAAAAGGAGGAATACGTCGAGCGCGCCTGGCGCAACATCACCCCCTACCTGCCCGCTCCCACACCGGCGCTCGTCTGAACAATGAGCCGCAAGCAGCGACCGGCCTGGAAGCCACGCCCCGGCAGCCGGGCCGCTCGTTCGCGGCCCGCACCTACCGGACTCTCACGTAGTTCAGCGATGGAGAGTCGTGTTCCATTGCGCGGGCGAGCAGGAACTCGTCCAGCTCCCTCAGCACCAGCGTCTTCGCGGGCTTCCAGTTCAGATACCGGACCACCTCGCGCAGGTGCCCGGTGCGGGTCTGCCTCCGTCGCCCGTAGAACGGCAGCTCGCCCACAGGAGTCTGAAGGTGCTCGGAGAGCCGAGCCCCTGCCGCCGGTGGCGCCTAGACGACGTCTTCAGAGACGAACCCGAGCCAGGCCAGCGTGCACAGCTGGACCGCCAGCCCCAGTCGGTCTTTCGGGCTACGGCCGCGTCCGGGGTCGATGAACCCCACGTCCGCCGGCATCAGGGTGAAGAACCGGATCAGCTCTTCCTTGTTTCCTTCCGGAAAGCCGCGCAGCCGTTACAGCTCGTCATCTGCGAATACACGGGTCGCCACCGAAAACCCCAACCACAACCACTCGCGTGCGGGCCGACCCGTCATATCAGCGGCTTACCGCATTTCATGGTGAACGACCCGGCCACTCCTCAAGGCACGGCGCTATGCGGGCTGCTGATCGTCAGCGGACGCGCGGCGCCCAGCGTTCGGCGAGGTCCCCACCGGTACGAGCGGCCCCGACACCCCTGCGCCCCGAGCGGTATCGTCCCTGGGTCAGCGATATCCGTTGTTTTTGCGGCCATTACTACGGCGACCCCAACTCGTACGAGAACCATGCGTGCCATGACTGCCTGCCGTGGCACGCCGAGGTCGTGGTTGTTGACGGGGAGGTGCTGGTCAGGGAGTGGCATGCCGTTGGATGTCCGCAGTTCCAGGAGCTCATCCGGGACTGAGATGGCAATTCATCACTCAGAGCCGGGACACACCCTGATGGGCGATGACGTTGCGGTGAGTCTGGACCTGAGCAACCACGAACTCCTCTGGCTCACATCGCTGTTCGTGTCCGAGGGCGAGCGCGTCCTCCGATCCACGAGCTCCTGGCAGGACCGGGCAAATTGGCTCATGACGGATGCCCTGGCCGGCACAACCGCAGTCGCCGACTTCGAGGACCTGCCCAACCACACCGCGCCAACAGCCGATCCCTGGGCAACCACCGCCACCGGGTGGGGCACAGAACGGGCGAGGTTGACGAGGTTTGCCGTCGGGGTCGCGGAACAGCAGCGACCGGTTGCCGCAGGGCATCGTCGTGGGCTCGGTGACGAAGCCGGTCAGGTTCTGGTGAACGCGGTCCACGTCGTCGACGAGGAACTCGGTGATCACGCTGTGGTCGTCCGCCGGGCGGGCAGAGCCCGGGGCGAACAGCGGGACGGTGCGGGTGCCGGTGATCGCGGGGTGGCGTTCGCGGTTTTGAGTTCGGCGAAGTCTTCGGTGGCCCACGTGCCCGCGCCGCGGACGCCCGGACCCTGCCCGGCTCATTCGAAGCACCCGTGGGGCCCGGTCCGGCACAGCGCGTGTTGTCAGGCTTTGCCACGGGCCGAGTACCAGCATGAGGTGACCTTGCGGATCCACGGGACGGTTGAGCAGATCCGCGCCCACCTTCCCGTCAGCGTCGCGAGCCTGGAGGAGTACGCCCCCCGTGGCAGGCGAGGACCGGGCGACCGAGCGCTGGATGCGCGTCGAGATGCGGGCGGAGCGGCTCGATTGGTCGCCTCCGGTACTCGCCTCACTCGACCGGCCGTTCGTCATCGAGCGCCCCGATGAACTGCGAGACCTCGTCATCGCGCTCGCCGATCGCCTTGCGTCCTACGCCCGCCAAGCCTGACCGCGAGGAACCAATGTCATGAGATGGCACATCTAAGGTTCGCGCCCGTGCACCCGAAGCTCGCGCCGTAGCCCCACGTGCGCTATGAGCCCCCCTCCCGTGGCGATGAGCACACCGGCCGAGGAAGGGGGGAAGCCCTCGGGAAGCCGGTCACACCATGGGAGTGACCAACTCATCGATCCCGAGCAGTGCCTTGCCGAAGGTCTCGTAACCTACGAACGCGTTGAGGCCGGCGTGCCGCGCGCCCGTGTTGGCATCGCGCCAGTACTGCTGGAGCAGGTTCGACTCCTCGAACGCAGCGGCCCCGTGCACGTTGATCAGGATGCTAATGGCCTCCAGCACCTCCTGGGCGATGTAGCCGTACTCGGCGCGAAACTCGGCGCGGGCGGCGAAGCTGACCGTCTCACCACGCGCGGCGGCCGCGTCCAAGTCGTCGGCAATCCCGTAGGCATGCAGACGTGCGGTCTTAAGCCTTAGTGCCGCCTGCGCGAGCTGGATCTGATTGCCCACCGAGTCACTCTGCCGGGCGAAGAAAGTGTAGTGCATCCTCTTGGAGGGTGCCTTGTCAATCACTAGGTCCAGCGCCGCCTGACCTATTCCGAGCAGTGGACCAAGCAACGGAAGCATGGCCAGCGGACCGGCAGGGAGGCGATACATCGTTTCCTGGGTTGGAATCGGCCACGTGCCCTGCAGCAACTGCGCCACGGAAATGACTCGGTGGTCGGGTACAAACACATCCTCCGCGACCCATGTGTCGCTGCCGGTGCCTCGCATCCCGACAGTCTGCCACGTCTGTTCCAGCTTCATCTCTGATGCCCGAGCGAGGCACAGTACGGCGTCGACTTCGCCCGTCTCACTGGTGACGAGGGCACCATTCAAAGCCCATGTCGCGTGGTTGGCGCCCGAGGAATAGGCCCAACGACCGCTCACGCGATAACCGCCGTCAACCCGCCGGGCGGGGGCAGGAGCGCCGCTTCCCGCGATCAGGGCGTTGGCCTCGCCTCCGAACAGATCCTGCTGCGACTGCTCGGAAGCGAGGCCGCCCGTCCAACTCGCGGCGGAGGCAACGCCCACCAGCCAGGCCGCGGAAGCATCGGCCTCACCGAGAGTTTCAGTCACTTCGAGGACGGTCCGCAAGTCCGCTTCGTGGCCGCCGAAGCGCTTCGGGACCAGCATGCGGAACAGGCCGGCGTGCACCAGGGCGGCGTTGGCCTCGTCGGTCAATCGTCGCCCCGTTTCGAAGGCGGTCGCGTGCCGCCGAAGCAACGGCTGCAATTCCTTTGCCCGAACAATGAGTGCTTCTCGGCTCAGCGTGCCGTTCCCGGAGGACTGCGACGCTTCTGTGACGCTCATGATGACTCCCTGCTTGCCTGGTGTAATCAACTAGTCCCGTACCTGTGTGGCCGCCCAGAGCCATATATCGACGGGATCCATATCACTGAAAGCAATTTGAAATTGCAACAACCTGGTGTTGTCGCCTGTGTGCCTCGTGAAACAGCGGGTCACGCAATCCTGTTCAAGCTGGTGAAGCAGGAGAGATTCCTAGCCCTGCCCCATCTCCCATCCGTCACATGGCTTGTCAAGGCCCCTCTTGGTGAGCTCTGTTGGGGCCTGCCAAAGGTGGTGAATGTGGCTTCCTTGATGTTGGCGGGACTAGTTGCGTGCCGGTTCGATGTATTGGCCTGCCGGATTGATGAAGCCGGCAGTAACGCGCACCTTGTGGATGAGTCACGAGTCCTTGGCGAGCGTCCGCAGGCTCTGCTTGGCCGCAAGACCAGGCGATCGGACAGCAGCCAGGGCACGCAGGGCGAGCTGCGCCAGGATCCGATGCTGTCGCCTTCGGCCTTTCACACGCACGCCACCTTCCTGGAATCAGGTTCCGGTCAGCGCGGCTTGTATACGGCCGCCCTGGATTTATACCGCCACGCTTCTCCGGACGCGCTGCCCGGTACCTGGCAGGTATTGCCCGCTTGCTGAGCGACGGCAGACGGTATTCCTGCAGGTCATCTCGGTGTGTCTAACAAGTTTGAAATCGCCCGTTAGCCGGAAGCAGGCGGCGCGGTGCCGGAACCCGCAACAGGTCCGTGAACCGCCTTCGCCAATCCGGGCCATCGGGCAAGTTACGCCGCCACGAACGTGATCAGGGTGCGGCAAGCCCGGCGCTGGTTCGGCCAAACCCGGCAGGGCCTCGTGTCCAATTCCCGCACGGTCGGGACGTGGACGCGTGCCGCCGGGCCGGGACGACTCATTCGGCCGTCATCAGCTTGCCTCGGGTCGGAGACAACAGCGTGCCGAGCCAGCCGTCCCGGGGCATCAGGTCTTCCTCCGTCGCCCGGGCCTTGCCGAGGGCCTCAGCGTTGCCGTCACCGCGCAGGGCGTCGTACTGCCGTAGCGGTCGGCCAGCAAGCCGTAGAGGTGGAGGCCACGCCGCGGTTGCTCGGGAGGCGCCTTCCAGAAGCCGAGGGTGCCGTCACCAACCGCGCCAGGACCGGGGCGCGCTTGCCGCCCCGGGCGTCGTCGGGCAGCAGATCCGCGCGGGGCTCGCCCGACTCGCGTCAGCCCTCCTTGATCCCGACCACTTCACTTGAGCCTTCGGCGCGCACCTTGACCAGCACGAGCGCGCTCGCCTTGGCCTCCTCCAGGCCGACGTTCATGGCCGCGTCCACCTTGCCGCTCGTCAGCCCCATCGTCGGATCGGCCAGGTCGCCGGGGACCAGACGGACCGTCACGCCCTCGTGGTCGCGGATGAAGGCGTCCGCGACGAGCGCGGACAGGGCCGCCTTGCCGGGACCGAGCACTCCCACGCGCAGTTCGCGCTCCCCGGAGCCGCGCGGCGGACCCGCTCGCGGGCCCGCTCGGCGTCCGCGAGGAGTTGGCGGGCCTCGGCCAGGAGGACCTCACCTGGCTGGGTCAGGCACATGCCCTGAGGAGTCCGGACGAACAGCGCGCAGCCCAGCTCCGCCTCCAGTTCGCGGATGCGCTGGCTGAGCGGAGGCTGGGACATGTGCAGTCGGCGGACCGCGCGGCCCACGTTCCCCTCCTCGGCCAACGCCACGAAGTACCGAAGCCTGAGCAAGTCCATGCTCGCGACCATTTCGGACCGTTGTCCCTCCCAACCAGATTCTCCCAGGCCGCGGACGCGGGCTCTCCGGTCCGGCGCGCGGGCAGCGGGCCGAAACGTGGCTGGCCGAAGTTGACTGAGATCGTGCGCCATGCGCCAACTTCGCGTAGCTAGGCTGGCCGTAATCATTCGCGCCCGGCGCGGCAAGCGCGCCCCGGTCCTGGCGGTTGGTGACGGCACTCTCGGCTTCTGGAAGGCGCCTCCCGAGCAACCGCGGCGTGGCCTCCACCTCTACGGCTTGCTGGCCGACCGCTACGGCAGTACGACGCCCTGCGCGGTGACGGCAACGCTGAGGCCCTCGGCAAGGCCCGGGCGACGGAGGAAGACCTGATGCCCCGGGACGGCTGGCTCGGCACGCTGTTGTCTCCGACCCGAGGCAAGCTGATGACGGCCGAATGAGTCGTCCCGGCCCGGCGGCCCGCGTCCACGTCCCGACCGTGCGGGAACTGGAGCGCGAAGCCCTGCCGGTTGGGATCCCCGGGCCCTTCCGGATCAGCTCCCGGTCGACGTCATCGAGGTAGAGGAACCGCCCCGACTCCGGCCGCGCCGGCTCCTCCACGAACCGCCCTGCGCCTTTGGCCGGGCCACCAGCGCCGGGCTTGCCGCACCCTGATCACGTTCGTGGCGGCGTAACTTGCCCGATGGCCCGGATTGGCGAAGGCGGTTCACGGACCTGTTGCGGGTTCCGGCACCGCGCCGCCTGCTTCCGGCTAACGGGCGATTTCAAACCTGTTAGTCACGCCGAGATGACCTGCAGGAATGCCGTCTGCCGTCGCTCAGCAAGCGGGCAATACCTGCCAGGTACCGGGCAGCGCGTCCGGAGAAGCGTGGCGGTATAAATCCAGGGCGGCCGTATACGAGCCGCGACCGGAACCCGTTGACGGGGGACGGTCGACGGGGCCGAAGAGGTAATGGGAAGGGAACCGTTGGGATTCACGGGGAAGTCAGCTGCGTCGACGTCCGCCCGAAATCACACGCCAACGGTTGATTCAACAACCGTTGAGTCAACCGTTGAATCAACAATTATCGAACCCACGCACCAATACATAGCTGTCACGGGAATCTCCTGCCGCTTGCCGCAAGCGGCCGACCCGGAAGCGTTCTGGAACCTCCTCATCGCCGGTGAATCGGCGATCACCTCGCCCCCCGACGGGCGGGACCACATCGCGCCGCAGGGCGGGTTCCTGGACCGCGTCGACGCGTTCGACGCCGTCTTCTTCGGTGTCTCGCCACGCGAAGCCGCAGACATGGACCCGCAGCAGCGGCTGGCGCTGGAACTCAGCTGGGAGGCGCTGGAACAGGCCCGGGTCGTCCCCGGGACACTGCGCGGCAGCACGACGGGTGTGTTCTTCGGGGCCATCGCCGACGACTACGCCGCCCTCGCTCGCTCGCTCGGCGGCGACGCCCTCTCCGCGCACTCCATGACCGGGCAGCACCGCGGAATGATCGCCAACCGTGTTTCCTACGCCCTGGGGCTGAACGGCCCCTCCCTCGTGGTCGATTCGGCCCAGTCGTCGTCACTCGTCGCGGTCCACCTTGCCTGCGAGAGCCTGCGCCGCGGCGAATCGGACCTGGCCATAGCGGGCGGCGTCAACCTCAACCTCTCCCCGGACACCACCCGGGTCCTCGAGGCGTTCGGCAGTCTCTCGCCGGACGGGCGATGTTTCACCTTCGACCGGCGCGCCAACGGCTATGTGCGGGGCGAGGGCGGCGGTGTCGTCGTACTGAAGCGGCTCGACCGGGCGCTGGCCGACGGCGACCGGGTGCACTGCGTCATCCGGGGCGGTGCCACCAACAGCGACGGCAGCCTGAGCAGCGGCCTCACCGTGCCGAGCCGCAGCGCCCAGGAGAAGGCCCTCGTCCTGGCTTACGACGACGCCTGTACCAAGCCCGAGGCCGTGCAGTACGTGGAACTGCACGGCTCGGGTACAGCGGTCGGAGACCCCGTCGAGGCGGCCTCCGTCGGCGCGGTGATCGGTGCCGCGCACCAGCCCGGCCGACCCGTGCTCGTCGGCTCGGTGAAGACCAACATCGGTCACCTGGAAGGCGCCGCGGGCATCGCGGGCCTCATCAAGACCGTCCTGGCCATCGGCAAACGCCGGCTCCCTCCCAGCCTCAACTTCCAGTCGCCGCCCGACGGCATCCCGCTGGACGACCTCCGGCTTCGCGTAACGGCCGAGCCGGGCGAGTGGCCCCACCCCGGCCGGCCGCTGGTCGCGGGCGTCAACTCCTTCGGGATGGGCGGCACCAACTGCCATCTGGTCCTCGCCGAAGCGCCGCCGCGGCCCACCCCGGACGACGTGGCCGTCGGGGCCGCACCGTCCCGCCCGGTCGTCCTCTGCCAGCCCTCACAGCCCTCCGACCCGCTCCCTCTGGTGCTCACCGCACGGAGCGACGCGGCGCTGCGCGCCCAGGCGGCCCGGCTGCGGGACCACGTCCTCGCCCGCCCCGACGCGGAGCTGACGTCCGTCGCCCGCGCCCTCGCCGTCACCCGCTCCGTGTTCGAACACCGGGCGGTCGTCCTCTCACGTGAACGCCAGTCCTTCCTGGACGCCCTGGAGGCGCTGTCCGAGGGGCACCCGGCACCGGCCGTCGCCGAAGGAGCCCACCACGGCCAGGCGCCGCGGGCCGTCTTCGTCTTCCCCGGCCAGGGCTCCCAGTGGGCCGGCATGGCCGCCGCACTCCTCGACTCCTCACCCGTCTTCGCCCGCCGCGTCGAGGAGTGCGCCGAGGCGCTGCGGCCCCATCTGGACTGGTCGTTGCTCGACGTACTGCGGGGTGCGCCGTGCTCACCGGGTCTCGACCGCGACGACGTCGTCCAGCCGGTGCTGTGGGCCGTCATGGTCTCCCTCGCCGAGGTGTGGCGGGCGGCCGGCGTCGAACCGGGCGCCGTCATCGGCCACTCGCAGGGCGAGATCGCGGCCGCCACCGTGATCGGCGCCCTGTCCCTGGCCGACGGCGCCCGGGTGGTGGCCCTGCGCAGCAAGCTGCTCGCCCGCATCCGTGGGCGCGGCGGCATGCTGTCCGTCGCGCTGCCGGCCGAGCGGGTCGCCCGCGACCTGGCCGAGCGATGCCCGACCCTGCAGATCGCCGCCGTCAACGGCCCCGGCGCCACGGTGGTCGCCGGTGACGCCGCCGCGCTCGACACCCTGGCCGCGTCCTACGGCGAGGACGTCCGCACGCGCCGTGTCCCCGTCGACTACGCCTCGCACAGCGACCACGTCGACGCCCTGCGCGAGGAGCTGCTCGCGGCGCTCGACGGGATCGCACCGCGCTCCGCCGCCGTGCCCTTCCACTCGACCGTCACCGGGAAACCGCTCGACACCGCCGGGCTCGACGCCGCGTACTGGTTCCGCAACCTGCGCTCCACGGTCCGGTTCGGGCCCGCGGTGGAGCAGATGCTGACGGCCGGTTACGACACGTTCGTGGAGGTCAGCCCGCACCCGGTGCTGACGCAGGGCGTCCAGCAGACCGTCGCCGAGGGTGCGCGGACGGCGGCCGTGCTGGCCACGCTCCGGCGCGATGACGGCGGCGCCCCGCGCGTCCTGCGGGCACTCGCCGAGGCGTTCACCCAGGGGGTGGCGGTCGACTGGGCCGCGCTCCTGCCCGGCGCCGCGCCCTGCGTCGACCTGCCCACCTACGCCTTCCAGCGCCGCTCCCACTGGCTGCGCGGCGCCCCACGGGCCGTACCCGCCCGGGAGGCCGGGGGGCGCCCCGTCGACACATCGGAAGACACCCCCGCCGACACCCCCGCGGCCCGGCTGCGGAGCCGGCTCGGCGGGCTCGGCGAGACCGCCGCTGAGCGGGCCGTACTGGATGTCGTTCGCGCGGAGACCGCGGCCGTCCTCGGGCACACCACGGCCGACGACGTCCCGGTGCGGTCCGCCTTCAAGGAACTGGGCCTCGACTCGGCCCTGACCATGGAGCTCAGCCGCCGCCTGGAGCGCGTCACCGGCGTCGCCGTGGCGACCGCAGCGATGTACGACCATCCCAGCCCCGTCGCGCTGGCGCGGGCCCTGCGGGAGACGCTGCGGGAGCGGACCGGTGCCGCCGGGACACCTGCCGCCGGTGCGCCCCTGCCCGAACCGGCGGACGATCCCATCGCCGTCGTCGGCATGGCCTGCCGGCTTCCCGGCGGCGCCGACTCCCCCGAGGCCCTGTGGGAGCTGGTCGCCGACGGCCGGGACGCCATCGGGCCGTTTCCCGCCGACCGCGGCTGGGAGGACGCCGTCCGCCACGACCCGGACCCCGACCGGCCCGGCACCAGTTACGTCCGCTCCGGCGGATTCCTGTACGACGCGGGCGACTTCGACGCGGAGTTCTTCGGCATCAGCCCCCGCGAGGCCCTCGCGATGGACCCGCAGCAGCGGCTGCTGCTGGAGACCGCCTGGGAGGCGGTGGAGCGCGCAGGCATCGACCCCGGCACCCTGGCGGGCACGTCGACCGGCGTCTTCACCGGCGCCATGCCGCCCGACTACGGGCCCCGGCTGCACCGGGCGGGACCCGGTGTCGCCGGCTTCGGGCTCACCGGGACCGCCGCCAGCGTGATCTCCGGGCGGATCGCCTACACGCTCGGTCTGGAGGGGCCCGCCCTCACCATCGACACCGCCTGCTCCTCGTCCCTCGTCGCGCTGCACCAGGCCGCGCAGGCGCTGCGCCGCGGGGAGTGCTCCCTGGCGCTGGCCGGCGGGGCCACGGTCATGGCGACGCCCGGCATGTTCGTGGAGTTCAGCCGGCAGCGGGGCCTCGCACCCGACGGCCGCTGCAAGCCGTTCTCCGGCGCGGCCGACGGCACCGCGTGGGCCGAGGGGGCGGGCATGCTGGTGCTGGAGCGGCTCTCGGACGCCCGGCGCCACGGCCACCCGGTCCTGGCTCTGCTCAAGGGCAGCGCCGTCAACTCCGACGGAGCCTCCAACGGCCTGACGGCGCCGAGCGGCACCGCGCAGCAGCGTGTCATCCGGGCGGCGCTCGCCGATGCCGGGCTCGCCCCGGGCGACGTCGACGCCGTGGAAGCGCACGGCACCGGCACGGTGCTCGGTGACCCGATCGAGGCGCGGGCCCTGCTCGCCGTCTACGGGCAGGAGCGTGCCGAGGACCGGCCGCTGTGGCTGGGCTCCCTGAAGTCCAACATCGGGCACACGCAGGCCGCGGCCGGTGTCGGCGGCGTCATCAAGATGGTCCAGGCCATGCGGAACGCCGTACTGCCCCGCACGCTGCACGCGGACGAGCCCACCCGGCACGTGGACTGGAGTTCGGGCGCGGTGCGCCTGCTGCGGGAGAACCGGACCTGGCCCGACACCGAGGGCCCGCGCCGGGCCGCCGTGTCCTCGTTCGGGATCAGCGGCACCAACGCGCACGTCGTCCTGGAGCAGGCACCGCAGGAGCGGGAGCCGGGGGCCGGCACGGATCAGGCGCAGCCCGCGCCGACGACCCCGTGGCTCGTCTCAGCCCGCACCCCCGAGGCCCTGCGCGCCCAGGCGGCCCGCCTGGCCGAGCGCCTCCGGGACCGCCCCGCGCCGTCCGTGCGGGACGTCGGCCGCTCCCTCGCCACGACCCGCTCCCCCCTGGACCACCGGGCTGTCGTCCTCGGTGCTGACCGGGAGGAGTTCGCGGCCGCGCTCGCGGCCCTGGCCCGGGGCGACGGGCACGAGGACCTGCTGACCGCCGTCGCCGGGACCGGCGGGCCCACCGCCTTCCTGTTCACCGGGCAGGGCAGTCAGCGCCTCGGCATGGGACGGGAGTTGTACGCCGCGTACCCCGTGTTCGCGCGCGCCCTGGACGAGGTGTGGGCGCACTTCGACCGGGAGCTGCCCCGGCCGCTGGCCGATGTCGTGTTCTCCGGGCCCGGCCCCGAGGGGGCACTGCTGCACCAGACCGCTTACACGCAGCCCGCGCTGTTCGCCCTGGAGGTCGCGCTGTTCCGACTCCTGGCGAGCTGGGGTGTCGTACCGGACTTCGTGCTCGGCCACTCGATCGGCGAACTGACCGCGGCGCACGTCAGCGGTGTGCTGTCGCTTGCGGACGCCTGCGCGCTGGTCGCGGCCCGCGGCCGGCTGACGCAGGAGCTGCCGGCCGGGGGCGCGATGGTGGCCGTCCAGGCGAGCGAGGAGGAGGTACTGCCCCATCTCGCCGGGCGGGAGCACGAGATGAGCGTCGCCGCCGTCAACGGGCCCCTCGCCGTCGTCGTCTCCGGCGACGAGCCGGCCGTCGAGGAGATCGGCGCCCGCTTCGCCGCGCTCGGCCGGGCCACGCGCCGGCTCACCGTCAGCCACGCCTTCCACTCGCCCCGCATGGACCCCATGCTCGACGACTTCGCGCGCGTCGCCGGCTCCCTCACCTACCGCGAGCCCCGGCCGGCGGTCGTCTCGACGGTCACCGGTGATGTGCTGTCCGCCGACGAACTGCGCGATCCCCGCTACTGGGTGGAGCAGGTCCGCCGGCCGGTGCGGCTGGCGGACGGGGTGGCCAGGCTGTACGACCTCGGCGTCCGCACCTTCGTGGAGTTCGGCCCGGACGGTGTGCTCAGCGCGATGGGGCGGGACTGCGTCGACGACCCGGGGGCGGACTTCGTGCCGCTGCTGCGCCGGGACCGGCCCGAGGACCGGGCTCTTGCCGCCGGTCTCGCCCGGCTTCACCTGCGGGGCCACGACGTCGACTGGGACGGGTACTTCGCCGGTGCCCGCCGGGTCGACTTGCCGGTGTATCCCTTCCAGCGGCGGCGTTTCTGGCTGCGGCCGGAGGAGCCGGTGTCGGGCGGTGCCGCGGGCGTCGGGCTGCGGGAGGCCGGGCATCCGCTGCTCGGTGCCGTGGTGGAGCCGGCGGGCACGGGCGAGGTGCTGTTCACCGGGCGCCTGTCCCGGCGTACGCACCCCTGGCTGGCCGACCACGAGATCGCCGGCTCGGTGCTGGTGCCGGGCACCGCCTTCGTGGAGCTGGCCCTGCACGCCGGGGCCCGCACGGGCCGCGGGTGCGTCGAGGAACTGACCCTGGCCGTGCCGCTGGTGCTGCCCGCCGACCGGGAGGCGGAGCTCCAGCTGTCCGTGGCCGCAGCCGACGGCGAGGGGCAGCGCGCGTTCACCGTGTACGCCCGGCCGGCCGGTGAGGACACCGACTGGGCCCGGCACGCGACCGGCGTGCTGGCCGCGACTGCCGCCGCCGCGCCGGCGTCCGCCCCGGTGTGGCCGCCGGACGGTGCCGCGCCGCTGCCGCTCGACGGCCTCTACGGCGACCTGGCCGACTGCGGCTACGGGTACGGCCCGGCGTTCCGGGGGCTGCGGGCCGCCTGGCGGCGGGGCGAGGAGCTGTGGGCGGAGGTCACCCTGCCGCAGGAGGCGGGGGCCGAGGCGCCCGGGTACGGCATGCATCCGGCGCTGCTGGACGCCTGTCTGCATGTGCTGCTGCATCCTCGGGCCGAGGCCGAACCGGCCCTCTCCGGACGGCAGTCGCTGCCGTTCTCGTTGGAGGGCGTGACCCTGCGCCGCACCGGTGCGACCACCCTCCGGGCCCACCTGGCGCCCAAGGGATCGGGCGCGTACGCCCTGGCCCTCACCGACGCCGAGGGAGACCTCGTAGCCCACGTCGACACGCTCGTCATGCGCGCCGCCGCACTGCCGGGCGGGGGCACCGCGGCCCGTGACGACCTGTACCGGGTCGTGTGGGAGGCGACCGGTGAGCGGGACGGCGTGGCGGCGGCCGGGCCGGACCGGGCCGGTGATCCCGTCCTGCTGGGCGCCGCCCCGGACGGGATCGTCGCCGCCTGCACCGGTGGACGGCCGCCGGTCGTGCACGCCGGTCCGGCGGAGCTGCTCGCGTCGCTGGACGCGGAGGAGCCGCTGCCCGGCCTGGTGGTGGCCGTCTGTCCCGCCGCCGAGGCGTCCGGCAGTGGCCCGGACGCGGTGCGTGACGCCGCGTCCTGGGCGCTGCGGCTGACCCGCGCCTGGCTGGCGGAGGACCGGCTCGCGGGGGCCCGGCTGGTGATCGTGACGCGGGGCGGGGTCGCGGCCGGCACGGGGGCGCCCGGTGCCGATGTCACCGACCCCGCCCAGGCGGCCGTATGGGGCCTGGTGCGCACCGCCCAGACCGAACAGCCCGGACGGATCGCCCTGGTCGACGTGGACGGCTCGCCCGCCTCCCTCGCGGCCCTGCCCACCGCACTGGCCCTGACCGGGAACGAGCCACAACTCGCCCTGCGGGGCAGGGAGTTATCCGTCCCGCGGATCGCCAGGCTCAGCGCGGACGAGGAGCTGACGGTGCCTTCCGGCGCCGCCGCGTGGCGACTCGGCAGCAACGGCCGCGGCAGCCTCGACCGGCTGGCTCTGTTGCCCTCGGCGGAGGCTCTCGAGCCGCTGACGGCCGGGCAGGTGAGGATCGCGGTGCGGGCCGCGGGGGTCAACTTCCGTGACGTGCTGAACGTCCTCGGCAGGTACCCGGGCGATCCCGGGCGGATCGGTCTGGAAGGCGCCGGGCTCGTCATGGAGACCGGCCCCGGGGTCACCGGCCTCGCGCCCGGCGACCGCGTGATGGGCGTCTTCCCGGCCGCCTGCGGGCCCATCGCCGTCGCCGACCGGCGCACGATCGTGCCGGTTCCCGACGGGTGGTCGTTCACCGAGGCGGCCTCCGCGCCCATCGCGTTCCTCACCGCCTACCACGGCCTGGTGCACCTCGGCGGTCTGCGGGCGGGGCAGCGCGTCCTGATCCACGCGGCGGCCGGCGGCGTCGGCATGGCGGCCGTCCAACTGGCCCGGCACCTGGGCGCCGAGGTTTTCGCGACCGCCGGGCCCGGCAAGCAGGACGCCGTCCGCGCCCTCGGCGTACCGGAGGAGCGGATCGCCTCCTCGCGCACGCTGGACTTCGCCGACCGCTTCGCCGCCGCCACCGGCGGGCAGGGGGTCGACGTCGTTCTCAATTCCCTGGCGGGCGAGTTCACCGACGCCTCGCTGCGGCTGCTGGCGCGCGGCGGACGGTTCGTCGAGATGGGCAAGACCGACCTGCGCGACCCGCGCGAGGTCGCCGCGGCCCGTCCCGACGTGGCCTACCACTCCTTCGACCTGCTCCAGGAGCCGCCGGAGCACCTCGCCGGCCTGCTCGCCGAGGTCCTGCGGCTGCTGACGTGCGGCGCGCTGCGGCCGCTGCCGGTAGGCGTCTGGGACGTACGCAGGGCGCCGGAGGCATTCCGCTTCGTCAGCCAGGCCCGGCATGTGGGCAAGGTCGTGCTGACCGTGCCGCAGGCGCTCGACTCGTCCGGCACCGTGCTGGTCACCGGCGGGTACGGCGCGCTCGGGCGCACCGTCACCCGGCACCTGGTCACCCGGCACGGAGTCCGCCGGCTGCTGCTGGCCAGCCGGGGCGGCGCCTCGGCCGCCGGTGCCACCGAGTTTGCGGCCGAACTGGCCGCGCTGGGCGCCGAGGTGACGACCGCGGCCTGTGACGTGGCCGACCGGAAGGCGCTGGCGGGCGTGCTGGCCGGGGTGCCGTCCGGGCATCCGCTCACGGCCGTCGTGCACGCGGCAGGGGTCCTCGACGACGGCGTGCTGACCTCGCTGACCCCCGAACGCCTCGACGCCGTACTGCGGCCCAAGGCGGACGGGGCGTGGCATCTGCACGACCTCACCCGGGACCTGGACCTGAGCGCGTTCGTGCTCTTCTCCTCGGCCATGGGCACCCTCGGCGGCGCCGGGCAGGCCAACTACGCCGCCGCCAACGCCGCTGTCGAGGCCCTCGCCGAGCACCGGCACGCCCGTGGCCTGCCCGCCCTCGCCCTCGGCTGGGGGCTGTGGGAGGACGCTGACGGCATGGCCGGTGCCCTCTCGGACACCGACCGGGCCCGGATGCGTCGTACGGGCATGCTGCCGCTGTCGGCCGAGCACGGGCTCGCCCTGCTCGACGCGGCCCTGGCCGCCGCCGCGCCCGTGTTGCTGCCCACCCGGCTGGACCGCCCGACACTGCGCCGGCCCGGCGCGGAACTACCTGCCGTACTGCGGGCGTTCGCGCCCACGGCAGACGTTTCCGGACCGGCCGGGGACGGCGGGGACGGCGGTCCCGAGGCGCTGCGCGCGCAGCTCTCCGACAGTTCGGCCGAGGACCGCGCACGCGTCCTGCACCGCCTCGTCCGTACGCACATGGCGGCCGTGCTCGGCCACACCGAACCGGCGTCGCTGCGCGCCGGCCAGTCCTTCAAGTCACTGGGGTTCGACTCGTTGACCTCGGTGGAACTGCGCAACCGGCTCGGGGCGGCCACCGGACTGCGGCTGTCCCCGACCCTCCTGTTCACCCTGCCGACACCCGAGGAGCTGGTCGGGTACCTGGCGGCGGAGCTGGCCCCCGCGCCCGCGGAGCCCGCTCCGGTCGCCGCGGACGACAGACCGCCCGCCGAACAGGCCGGCGGCGACGAGCTGGTGAACAGGATCGAAGAGGCCTCGCTCGACGAACTCCTCGACCTCATCGACAGCGAATTCCCGGTGGGCTGACCCGCCGGCCCCACCTCGTGCCGGACACACCCGTACGCACTCCTCGCGCCCGCGACGGCCCCAGGCCGTGCGACAGGGCGTGTCCGGCGTGCACCACCGTTGACCAGAAGGGCACATACCGATGTCATCCCTGCCACAGGACGAAAAGTCGTCACAACAGACGAAATGGACGGACTACATCAAGCGACTCACCGTCGATCTCCACAAGGCGCGGCAACGGGTCCGCGAGCTGGAGGAGGCGAGTACCGAACCCGTGGCGGTGATCGGCATGAGCTGTCGATGCCCGGGCGGGGTGAGCACTCCCGAGGACCTGTGGCGGCTGGTGGCCACGGGTACCGACGCGATCGGCGGCCTGCCGGCCGACCGGGGCTGGCCGGAGGACGTGTACGACCCGGATCCGCAGAGCACGGGCCGGTCGTATGTGCGCGAGGGCGGGTTCCTGAACGGCGCGGCCGGGTTCGACGCGGAGTTCTTCGGGATCTCGCCCCGCGAGGCCATGGCGATGGACCCGCAGCAGCGGCTGCTGCTGGAGACCTCCTGGGAGGCGCTGGAACGGGCCGGCATCGTGCCGGACGCGCTGCGCTCCACGCCGACCGGGGTCTTCACCGGGATCATCGCGCAGGACTACGGCGGCACCCTCGACCGGGCCCCGGCCGGATACGAGGGCCACCTGCTGACCGGAACGACCTCCAGCGTGGCCAGCGGCCGGATCGCGTACACCCTGGGTCTGGAGGGCCCGGCGGTGAGCGTGGACACGGCGTGCTCGTCATCCCTGGTGGCTCTGCACCTGGCCGCCCGCTCCCTGCGCGACGGCGAGTGCACGCTGGCCCTCGCCGGCGGGGTCACCGTCATGTCCCGGCCCGGCATGTTCCTGGAGTTCTCCCGGCAGCGGGGGCTGGCACCGGACGGCCGCTGCAAGTCCTTCGCCGCCGCGGCCGACGGCACTGCCTGGGCCGAGGGCGTCGGCATGCTCGTCCTCGAACGCCTTTCCGACGCCCGCCGCAACAACCACCGTGTCCTCGCCGTCATCCGCGGCACCGCCGTCAACCAGGACGGCGCCAGCAACGGGCTGACCGCACCCAACGGCCCCTCCCAGGAACGCGTCATCCGCCAGGCCCTCGCCGACGCCGGCGTCCACCCCCACGACGTCGACACCGTCGAGGCCCACGGCACCGGCACCCGCCTCGGCGACCCCATCGAGGCGGAGGCGCTGATCGCGACGTACGGCCAGAACCGGTCCGGGGAACGGCCGTTGTGGCTCGGCTCCCTGAAGTCCAACATCGGTCACGCACAGGCCGCCGCGGGGGTGGCCGGGGTCATCAAGGCCGTCATGGCCCTGCGCGAGGAGACCCTGCCGCCCACCCTGCACGTCGACCAACCCACCCCGCACGCCGACTGGTCCGCAGGCACCGTACGCCTCCTCACCGAACCCGTGCCCTGGCCTCGCACCGACGACCGACCCCGCCGCGCGGGCGTCTCCTCCTTCGGTATCAGCGGCACCAACGCCCACGTCATCCTCGAAGAAGCACCCGCCGAAGACGACACCCGTGACATCCCTGCGGAGACAGGCCACCCGCTCCCCTGGATCCTCTCCGCCCGCACCCCCGGCGCCCTCCGAGCCCAAGCCGAACACCTCCACGCCCACGCCCAGACCCCCAACAGCCCCCACCCCGCCGAGATCGGCCGGGCACTGCTGTCCACCCGTTCCCTGCTGGAGCACCGTGCCGTGGTGCTCGGCGCCGACCGGGAGGCGCTGGTGTCGGGGCTGCGGGAGCTGGCCGAGGGACGCACCGCCGCGGACGTGGTGACCGGGGTGGCGGGCCCCCGCGGCAAGGTGGTCTTCGTCTTCCCGGGTCAGGGAGCGCAGTGGGCCGGGATGGCGGCCGAACTGATGCGTACCTCCCCGGTGTTCGCCGCCTCCATGGCGGAGTGCGAACGGGCTCTGGCCCCGTACACCGACTGGTCGCTGAGTGAGGTGGCCCGCGGGCTGCCCGGCGCCCCCTCGCTGGAGCGGGTGGACGTCGTCCAGCCCGCGCTGTTCGCCGTGATGGTGTCGCTGGCCGAGCTGTGGCGCTCCCTCGGGGTGGAGCCCGACGCCGTGACGGGGCACTCGCAGGGCGAGTTCGCCGCCGCGTGTGTGGCCGGTGTGCTCTCCCTGCAGGACGCGGCGCGGGCCGTCGCGCTGCGCAGCCGGGCCCTGCTGGCGCTGGCCGGGCGCGGCGGCATGATGTCCGTGCCGCTGCCCCGGGACGCCGTGCGGGAGAGGCTGGCGGCGCGGCAGGGGCGGTTGTCGCTCGCCGCCGCCAACGGCCCCTCGTCCACCGTCGTCTCCGGCGATCCGGACGCCCTCGACGAGCTGTACGTCGAGCTGGCGGCGGCGGATGTGGAGGCGCGCCGTATCCCGGTGGACTACGCCTCGCACTCCGCGCACGTCGAGGAGATCGAGGAGCGGCTCGCGGAGCTGCTCGCACCGGTGCGGCCCGGCCGGGCCAAGATCCCGCTGTACTCCACCGTCACCGGCGAGTGGCTCGGCGACACCCTGATGGACGGCGCCTACTGGTACCGCAACCTGCGCGGCACGGTGCGGCTGGAGGAGGCGACCCGGGGCCTGCTGGACGCCGAGCACGACACGTTCGTCGAGATGAGCCCGCACCCGGTGCTCACCGTCGGCATCGAGGAGACGGCCGAGTCCGCCGGCGCCGAAGTACTGGTGACCGGGTCGCTCCGCCGGGACTGCGGGGGCCTCGGCGAGCTGCTGCGCTCGGTGGCCCGGGTGTTCGTGCGCGGCGGCACGCCCGACTGGAGCTCCTTGTTGCCCCGGGGCGGGGACGGCCGCGCACCGCTGCCCGACCTGCCGACGTACCCGTTCCAGCACGAGACCTTCTGGCTGCGGCCGGCCGACGACGCCGGGGACGTCCGGTCGGCTGGGCTGCAGGACACCGGGCACCCGCTGCTCGGTGCCGCGGTCGAACTCGCCGACGGCGACGGCCTGGTGCTGACCGGGCGGCTGTCGGCGGGCTCCGTGTCCTGGCTGCCCGACCACCGGGTGGCGGGACGCGATCTGCTGCCCGGCACGGCGCTGGCCGAGCTGGCCCTGCGCGCGGGCGACGAGACGGGCTGCGGCGCTCTGGAGGAGCTGACCCTGCACACCCCGCTGGTCCTGCCCGAGCACGACGCGGTGCGCGTCCAGGTCAGGGTCGGGGGCCCGGCCGCGGACGGCACCCGTACGGTGTCCGTCCACTCGCTGGCCGCCACGGCCCGTCCGGACACCCCCTGGACGCGGCACGCCACCGGCACCCTCGCCCCCGCCACCACCAACGGCGACTCGCTCACCGCCTGGCCGCCGCCGGGCGCCGAGCCCGTTCCGCTGCAGGGTTTCTACGAAGGACTCACCGCGGCCGGATTCACCTACGGCCCGGCGTTCCGAGGGCTGCGTACGGCCTGGCGGGCGGGCGGTGACCGCTACGCCGAGGTCGAGCTGCCGGCGGACCAGCACGAGCAGGCCGGGGCCTACGGCATCCACCCCGCACTGCTGGACGCCGCCCTGCACGCGCTGCTGGCCGACGCGGCGGGCGGTGCGTCCGCTCCCGCCCCGCTGCGGCTGCCGTTCGTCTGGGGCGGGATGTCCGTACACGCCACCGGGGCCACCGCCGTGCGGGTGCGGATCACCGCGCAGGGGGACGACCCGGACACGGTCGCGGTGACCGTCGCCGACACGCGGGGCCTGCCCGTCGCCACGATCGGCGCCCTCACGCTGCGGTCCCTGCCGGGCCTTCCGGACGGCCGGGCGGACGCGGGGCCGGCGACCGGGGAGGGGACGCCGTACCGCGTCGACTGGGTGCCCGTGTCCGCCGGTTCGGCGCCGGCGGACGTGTCCGGCGACGGTGTGGTCCGGCTCGGGACGCGGGGCGACCACCCGGGCCTCGCGGCGCTGGTGCACGCGCTCGACGCCGGGGCGAAGGTCCCGGACACGGTCGTCCTGGAGCTGGAGACGCCCGTCGCGGCCGCTTCGGGGCGGGGTGTCGCGGACCGTGCGCGCGAGGCGACGGTGTCCCTGCTCGGCACGGTGCGCGACTGGCTCGGCGACGAGCGGCTGACGTCGTCCCGGCTCGTGGTGGTGACCCGGGGCGCCGTCGCGGTGCGCACCGGCGAGGACGTACCCGCGCTGGTGCACGCGCAGGCGTGGGGGCTGGTCCGGGCCGCGCAAACCGAGCACCCGGGCCGCTTCGTGCTGGTCGACCACGACGGCCGGTACGACCTCGCCGAGGTGCTGGCCACGGGGGAACCGCAGCTCGCCCTGCGGGACGGCCGTCCGCTGGCGCCGCGGTTCACCACCGCGGCCGGCACCGACGCGCTGGCCGCGCCCGCCGGCGGTGCCGACTGGCGCCTGGACACGGCCGGCGGCGGCACCGTGGAGAGCCTGGCCCTCGCGCCGAGCCCGGAGGCCCGCCGGGAGCTCGCGCAGGGCGAGGTGCGGATCGCCGTGCGCGCGGCCGGGCTGAACTTCCGCGACGTGCTGATGACCCTCGGCATGTACCCGGGCGACATCCAGCTCGGCAGCGAGGCCGCGGGCGTCGTCACCGAGACCGGCCCCGGCGTGACCGGACTCGCCGTCGGCGCCCGGGTGATGGGTGTCGTACCGCATGCTTTCGGCCCGGTAGCGGTGGCCGACGCGCGGCTCCTCACCCCGCTGCCCGACGGCTGGTCCTTCGAGCAGGGGGCGTCCGTGCCGGTTGTGTTCCTGACCGCGTACTACGCCCTGGTCGACCTGGCCGGGCTGCGGCCGGGCGAGCGGGTGCTCGTGCACGCCGCCGCGGGCGGCGTCGGCATGGCAGCCGTGCACCTCGCCCGGCACCTCGGCGCCGAGGTGTACGGCACCGCGAGCCCCGCCAAGCGGGACGCCCTGCGTGCCCTCGGCCTCGACGACGACCACCTTGCCTCCTCCCGCACCCTCGACTTCGAGGAACGGTTCCTGGCCGCCACCGACGGCCACGGCATGGACGTCGTACTCAACTCCCTGGCCCGCGAGTTCGTCGACGCGACCCTGCGTCTGACGGCGCGGAACGGCGGCCGGTTCCTGGAGATGGGCAAGACCGATGTCCGCGATCCGCAGGCGGTCGCCCGACAGCACCCGGGCGTGGTCTACCAGGCGTTCGACACCCTGGAGGCCGGTGCGGAACGCATCGGCCGGATGCTGGCCGAGCTGGGCCCGCTGTTCGCCTCCGGTGCCCTCCGGCCGCTGCCGGTCCAGGGCTGGGACGCTCGGCGCGCCCCGGACGCCTTCCGCCACATGAGCCAGGCCCGGCACGTCGGCAAGATCGTGCTGACGATGCCGCCCGGCTGGGACCCGCAGGGCACGGTCCTGATCACCGGCGGCACCGGCACGCTCGGCGCCGCCCTGGCCCGGCACCTGGTCACCGCACACGGCGTACGGCATCTGCTGCTCGCGGGGCGCCGGGGCGGCGACGCCCCCGGTGCACGGGAACTCGCCGCCGAACTGGGCGAGTTGGGCGCCGACGTCCGCGTCGAGGCCTGTGACGTCGGCGACCGGGACGCGCTGGCCGGGCTGCTGGCCTCCGTTCCGGCCGACCGGCCACTGCGCGCCGTGGTGCACACCTCCGGTGTCCTGGACGACGGAGTCCTCACGGCGCTGACCCCCGAGCGGGTGGACCGGGTGCTGCGACCCAAGGCCGACGCCGCCTGGCACCTGCACGAGCTGACCGCGGAACTCGGCCTGGACCTCACGGCGTTCGTGCTGTACTCCTCCGTCGCCGGGGTCGTCGGCAGCGCCGGACAGGCCAACTACGCGGCCGCCAACGCCTTCCTCGACGCGCTCGCCCACCACCGCCGGGCCCAGGGGCTGCCGGCGACCTCGCTCGCCTGGGGGCACTGGGCCGAGACCAGCGCCATGACCGGCTCCCTGGACCGGGCGGGCCTGGACCGGCTGGGCCGCTCCGGGTTCGTGCCCATGCCCACCGGGCAGGCCCTGGGCCTCTTCGACGCCGCGCGGCGGTTCGACGAGGCGCTGCTCGTGCCGGCCCTGCTCGACGAGGCCGCGCTGCGCGAGCGGGCCACGTCCGGAGAGCTGCCCGCCGTGCTGCGCGGGCTGGTGCGCACCCCGGTACGGCGCGTCGTCGCCCCGGCGGCGGCGGACGCCCGGGACTGGCCGCGGCGGCTCGCCCCGCTGCCGGCGGCGGAACGGGAGCAGAGCGTCCTGGACATGGTGCGCGGCCGGATCGCCGCCGTGCTCGGGCACACCGGACCCGACACGATCGGCGCGGGGCGCTCCTTCAAGGACCTCGGCTTCGACTCCCTGACCGCGGTGGAGTTCCGCAACCAGCTCAACTCCGCCACCGGGCTGCGGATGCCGCCCACGCTGATCTTCGACCACCCGACCGTCGGCGCCCTCGTCGACCACCTCCTGCCCCGACTGCTGCCCGCCGAGCAGGCGGCCCCGGCCGTCGGAGCGGTGACCGAGGAGCTGGCGCGGCTCGAAGCGGCCGTCGCGGCGGCCGACGTGGCCGACACGGGCACCGACCGGGAGGAGATCGGCCGGCGGCTGGAGGAACTGCTGCGGCAGTGGCGGAAGTCCGCCGCCCCGGCGGGCGGGACCGCCGACGTCACCGAGCGACTGCGGTCGGCCGATGCCGACCAGGTCCTCGACTTCATCCACAACGAGCTCGGCGTGTGAGCCCGGGCGTGCGCCACCACGGAACCGTCAGCCCACAAAACCCGCAGACCACACCCGCAGGACCGCACGAACGGAAGAGAGCGCCTGATGGCGAACGAAGAGGTACTCGTCGACTCTCTCAAGAGGGTCGCCGCCGAGCTGCACACCACCCGCGAACGCCTGACCGAGGCCGAGGAGAAGCACCGTCAGCCGATCGCCGTCGTCGGCATGGCCTGCCGCTACCCGGGCGGAGTGCGCTCGCCCGAGGACCTGTGGCGGCTGGTCCGCGAGGGCCGGGACGCCATCGGCGAGTTCCCCGCCGACCGCGGCTGGGACCTCGACGCCCTCTACCACCCCGACCCCGACCACCCCGGCACGTCCTACACCCGCCACGGCGGATTCCTCGACGACGCCACGGAGTTCGACGCCGGCCTGTTCGGCATCTCGCCGCGTGAGGCGCTGTCCATGGACCCCCAGCAGCGGGTGCTCCTGGAGACCTCGTGGGAGGCGTTCGAGCGGGCCGGCCTGACCGCGTCGGGGCTCAGGGGCTCCGCCACCGGCGTGTTCGTCGGCGGCGGCTCACCCGGCTTCCTCAGCGGCGCGCAGACCGGTCAGGACACCGCCGAGGGCTATGGCCTGACCGGCGCGTCCAGCAGTGTCTTCTCCGGCCGGATCTCCTACGTCTACGGGCTCGAGGGCCCCGCGGTGACGGTGGACACGGCCTGCTCGTCGTCGCTGGTCGCCCTGCACTGGGCCTGCCACGCGCTGCGCAACGACGAGTGTTCCCTGGCACTGGCCGGCGGGGTAACCGTGATGTCGCAGCCCTCGATGTTCGTCGAGTTCAGCCGCCAGCGGGGCCTCGCGCCCGACGGCCGCTGCAAGGCGTTCGCGGCGGCGGCCGACGGTACCGGCTGGGGCGAGGGCGTCGGCCTGCTCGTCCTGGAACGGCTGGACGATGCCGTGCGCCGCGGCCACCGGGTGCTGGGCGTGATCCGGGGCTCGGCGATCAACCAGGACGGGGCGAGCAACGGCCTGACCGCACCCAACGGCCCCGCGCAGCAACGGGTGATCCACCAGGCCCTCACCCGGGCCCGGCTGCGTCCCGGCGACGTCGACGCGGTCGAGGCGCACGGCACCGGCACCACGCTCGGCGACCCCATCGAGGCGCAGGCGCTGCTCGCCGCGTACGGGCAGGACCGGCCCGACGGACAGCCGCTGTGGCTGGGCTCGGTGAAGAGCAACATCGGCCACACCGCCGCCGCGGCCGGCGTCGGCGGCGTCATCAAGATGATCATGGCCATGCGGCACGGCGAACTCCCGCCCACCCTCCACGTCGACGCCCCCTCCCCGTACATCGAATGGTCCGAGGGCTCGGTACGTCTCCTCACCGAGAACCGCCCCTGGACGTCCGACGGCCGCCCCCGCCGCGCCGCTGTCTCCTCCTTCGGCATCAGCGGCACCAACGCGCACCTGATCCTCGAGGAGGCCGCGCCCGCACCGCAGTCCCTGACCGTGACGACCGCCCCGGCGGCCTTCGACGGCTCCGCCGCCCTTCCCTGGCCGGTCAGCGGCCACAGCCCCGAGGCGCTGCGGTCCCAGGCGGCCCGGCTGCGGGAGTTCGCCCGGGACGCGCGCCCGGCGGACATCGCGCTGTCCCTCGCCGCCACGCGCACCGCCCTGACGCACCGCGCGGTCGTCGTCGGCGCGAGCGAGGCGGACCGGCTCGCCGCGCTGGAGCGGCTCGCCGCCGGGGAGGAGTGCGCCGACGTCGTACAGGGCACCGCCGGCGTGGCGGGCAGGACCGCGTTCGTCTTCCCCGGCCAGGGCTCCCAGTGGGCGGGCATGGCCGTCGAACTCCTCGACACCTCCCCGGTGTTCGCCGCCCGGCTCGCCGAGTGCGCGGACGCCCTCGCCCCGCACACCGGCTTCTCCCTCCTCGACGTCCTGCGCGGCGTTCCCGGGGCGCCCTCTCTGGAGCGGGTGGACGTGGTCCAGCCGGTGCTGTGGGCGGTGATGGTGTCCCTCGCCGAACTGTGGCGATGTTGCGGCATCACCCCGGACGCGGTCATCGGGCACTCGCAGGGTGAGATCGCCGCCGCCTGTGTCGCGGGCGTGCTCTCGCTCCAGGACGCGGCGAAGGTGTCGGCGCTGCGCGCCAAGGCGCTGCTGACGCTGGCCGGACAGGGCGGCATGGTCTCGGTCGCGGACACCGCCGAGCAGGTACGCGCACGCATCGCGGCGGACGGTGGCGGATTGTGGATCGCCGCCGTCAACGGGCCCACCTCCACGGTGGTCTCCGCAGACCCCGAGTCCCTGGAGCGGCTGCTCGCCGGCTGCGAGCGCGACGGCGTACGGGCGCGCCGCATCCCCGTGGACTACGCGTCCCACTCGGCGCACGTCGAGTCGATCCGGACCGCCCTCCTCGACGCCCTGGACGGCATCACCCCGCGCCCGGCCACGGTCCCGTTCCTGTCCACCGTCACCGGCGAGCCCGTCGAGGGCCCCGAGTTGGACGCCGCCTACTGGTACGAGAACCTGCGGCACACCGTGCGCTTCGAGGACGGCGTACGGGCCCTGCTGGAACGCGGCCACACCCGGTTCGTCGAGGTCAGCACGCACCCCGTCCTGACCGTCGGGGTGCAGGAGACGCTGGACGCGGCCGGCGCCGACGGGGTCGCCCTCGGCTCGCTGCGGCGCGACGAGGGCGGTCCCCGGCGCTTCCTCGCCGCGCTGGCCGAGGCCTGGACCCACGGCGCCCCCGTCGGCTGGGCCGCCTGCCTCGCCGGGCACGACGCCCGCACCGTCGGCCTGCCCACCTACGCCTTCCAACGGGCGCGTTACTGGCCCGAGGGCGCCGGTGCCGCGCACCGGGACGTCCGCGCCGCCGGTCTCGGCAGCACCGGGCACCCCCTGGTCGGCGCCACCGTGGCCGCCGCCGACGGCGACCAGCTGCTGCTCACCGGGCGGCTCGCGACGGGCACCCACCCGTGGCTCGCCGACCACGCGGTGGCGGACACGGTGCTGCTGCCGGGCACCGCCTTCGTGGAACTCGCCCTGCGCGCGGGCGACGAGGCCGGCTGCGACCTGGTGGACGAACTCGTCGTCGAGGCACCGCTGGTGCTGCCCGCGCGCGGTGCCGTCCAGCTCCAGGTGGTCGTCGGCGCCGCCGACGCGGACGGGCGGCGGCCGCTGTCCGTGCACTCGCGGCCCGAGCAGACCGCCGACGCCGAGGACCCCTCGGCCGGCTGGATCCGGCATGCCTCCGGCACGCTGGCCCGCGGCAGCGGCGGCACCGGCGAGACGCTCGCCGCCTGGCCGCCCCCGCAGGCGCGCCCGCTGGACCTGGACGGTTTCTACGAGGGGGCGGCCGAGGCCGGCTACGGCTACGGCCGGGCCTTCCGGGGCCTGACCGCCGCGTGGCGGGACGGCGACGACGTCTACGCCGAGGCCGTGCTCCCGCCCGGGCAGCACGAGCAGGCCGGCCGGTTCGGCCTGCACCCGGCGCTGCTCGACGCCGCCCTGCACGCCGCCCGGCTCGGCGACTTCTGCTCCGCCGGCGACCGCCCCCGTCTGCCGTTCGCCTGGTCCGAGGTGGCCCTGTACGCCACGGGCGCCTCCCGGCTGCGGCTGCGCATGTCCCCGGCCGGACAGGACGCGGTGTCCCTGGAGATAGCCGACGCCGCCGGCGCCCCGGTCGCCTCGATCGGTGCGCTGGCCCTGCGGCCCCTCGACACCGAGCGCCTGCGGGCCGCCTCGGGCACGGGTGACGGCTCGCTGTTCAGGCTGGAGTGGGTGCCGCTCGCCGAGCCCGAAACGCCCGAGCCGGTGCCCTGGGTGCAGGTGTCCGGGGCCACGGCCTGGCCCGAACTGGACGGTCTCGCGCCCCGCCACGCCGACCTGGACGAGCTGGCGGACGCGCAGGCCGCGGATGGTGCCGTGCCCGGTCGTGTCGTGGTGCCGCTGGCCCCCGCCGCCGGGGAGACGACCGCGGCGGCACGTACGGCGGCCGAGGGGGCGCTCGCGTTGGTGCAGCGCTGGCTGGCGGACGACCGGTTCGCGGCCTCGCGGCTGGTGCTGCTCACGCGGCGGGCGGTGAGCACGCAGCCGCACGAGGACGTCACCGACCTCGCGCACGCCCCGGTGTGGGGGCTGCTGCGGTCCGCGCAGGCGGAGCACCCGGACCGCCTGTCGCTGCTGGACCTGGACGGCACACCGGAGTCGTACCGCGCGCTGGGCGCATCGCTCGCCTCGGACGAACCCGAACTCGCGCTGAGGGAAGGCACCCTGAGCGCTCGTCGACTGGCGCGAGGTGATGCCACCGGCGGGCTCGTACCGCCGGAGGGGGTGGCCGCCTGGCGGCTGGAGAACCCCGAGCCGGGCACGCTGGACCGCTTCCGGCTGGCCGAGAGCCCCGAGGCGGCGGCGCCCCTCGCGCCCGGCCGGGTCCGGGTCGCGGTACGGGCCGCGGGCCTGAACTTCCGGGACGTTCTCCTCGCGCTCGGCATGCGGCCGGGCGACGCCTCCCTGCTGGGCGGAGAGGGCGCCGGCGTGGTCACCGAGGTCGCGGACGACGTGACGGACCTGCGCCCCGGCGACCGGGTGATGGGCCTGTTCGAGGGCGCCTTCGGTCCCGTCGGCGTGGCCGACCGGCACAGGGTGACGCGGATCCCGGCCGGCTGGTCCTTCGCCGCCGCCGCGACCGTACCGAGTGCCTACCTCACGGCGTACTACGTCCTGGTCGACATGGGCCGCGTGCGGCCGGGCGAGCGGGTGCTCGTGCACGCCGCCGCGGGCGGCGTCGGCATGGCCGCCGTCCACCTCGCCCGGCACCTCGGCGCCGAGGTGTACGGCACCGAGAGCCCCGCCAACTGGGACGCCCTGCGTGCCCTCGGCCTCGACGACGACCGCCTCGCCTCCTCCCGCACCCTCGACTTCGAGGAGCGGTTCCGCACCGCCACCGACGGCCACGGCATGGACGTCGTCGTCAACTCCCTGGCCCGCGAGTTCGTCGACGCCACCCTGCGCCTGACGGCGACGGACGGCGGCCGGTTCGTCGAGATCGGCAAGAGCGACATCCGCGATGCCGCCGAGGTCGCCGCCGCCCGTCCCGGTGTCTCGTACCAGGCGTTCGACGTGCTCGACGCGGAGGCCGACCGTATCGGGGAGATCCTCACCGAGCTGGGCGTACTCGCCGAGCGGGGTGTGGTGCGGCCGCTGCCGGTGACGGCCTGGGACGTCCGGCGGGCCCCGGAGGCCTTCCGGCACATGAGCCAGGCCCGGCACACCGGCAAGATCGTGCTGACGATGCCGACGCCGCTGAACCCCGAGGGCACGGTCCTGATCACCGGCGGCACCGGCTCACTCGGCGCCCTGACCGCCCGTCACCTGGTCACCGCCCACGGCGCCCGGCACCTGCTGCTGGCCGGCCGACGCGGCCCGGACGCGCCCGGCGCCCACCGGCTGCGCGAGGAACTCGCCGCGCTGGGCGCCGACGTACGGATCGAGGCCTGCGACGTGGCGGACCGCGAGGCGCTCGCCGCGCTGCTCGCCTCTGTCCCGGCGGAGCGTCCGCTGACCGCGGTGGTGCACACGGCAGGGGTGCTCGACGACGCGGTGATCGACGCGCTCACCCCCCGGCACCTGTCTCGGGCGGCCCGGCCGAAGGCGGACGCCGCCTGGCATCTGCACGAGCTGACCGCCGACGCCGACCTGTCGCTGTTCGTGCTCTATTCGTCGGCCGCCGGTGTGCTCGGCGCCGCCGGGCAGGGCAACTACGCGGCGGCCAACGCCTTCCTCGACGCGCTGGCCCGGCACCGCCGCTCCCACGGGCTGCCGGCGCTGTCCCTGGCCTGGGGCCTGTGGGAGCAGGACGGCGGCATGACAGGCGAGCTGGATGCGGCGGACGTCGAGCGCCTCGCCCGGCAGGGCATCACCGCGCTCACCGCCGACGACGGCCTCGCCCTGCTGGACGCGGCCCTGGCCGCCGGCTCCGGAGAGGGCCTGCTCGTCCCCGTGGCGCTGTCCACCGCCGCCCTGCGTACCCGGGCCGGCGCCGAGGGCCTGCCCCCGCTGCTGCGCGACCTGGTCCGGATGCCAGCCCGGCGCGGCGCCGCCGGCGCGCAGGGCTCGGCCGGCTCGCTGGCCGCCCGGCTCCAGGGCCTCACCTCGGAACAGCAGGAGGCGCTGCTCACCGAACTCGTCCAGGAGCAGGCCGCCGGCGTGCTCGGGCACAGCTCGCCGGGCTCCCTCGACGCGTCCCGCACGTTCAAGGACCTCGGCTTCGACTCACTGACCGCCGTGGAACTGCGCAACCGGCTCGGCAAGGCGACCGGCCTGCGCCTGCCCACCACGCTGGTCTTCGACCATCCCACGGTGGCTTCGGTGACCGGGCTGCTGCGCACCCGGCTGCTGGGCGACCAGGCACCCGCGCCGGCGGCCCCGGCCGGGACGGCTCCCGCGCCCGCCGACGACGACGCGATCGCCGTCGTCGGCATGGCCTGCCGCTACCCCGGCGGGGTGAGCTCCCCGGATGAGCTGTGGCGTCTGGTCATGGCGGGCACCGACGCGATCGGCGAGTTCCCGGCGGACCGCGGCTGGCCGGCCGACCTGTACGACCCGGAGCTGGGCAGGCCCGGCACCAGCAGCACCCGGCACGGCGGATTCCTGTACGACGCGGCCGAGTTCGACCCCGCCTTCTTCGGTATCTCGCCACGCGAGGCCCTGGTGACGGACCCGCAGCAGCGGCTGCTGCTGGAGACGGCCTGGGAGGCGCTGGAGGACGCCGGCATCGCGCCGCACGCCCTGCGCGGCAGCCGGACCGGGGTGTTCGCCGGCGTGATCTATCACGACTACGCCACGGCCGCCGTCCAACTCCCGGCGGACGCCGAAGGGTTCCGGATGACCGGGACCTCAGGTGCCGTCGCCTCCGGCCGGATCGCCTACACCCTGGGCCTGGAGGGCCCGGCGATCACCGTCGACACGGCCTGCTCCTCGTCCCTGGTGGCCCTGCACCTGGCGGCCCAGTCGCTGCGCAACGGCGAGTGCACGCTCGCGCTCGTGGGCGGAGCCACGGTCATGGCCACTCCGGCGCCCTTCGCGGGCTTCTCCCGGCACCGGGGCCTGTCACCCGACGGCCGCTGCCGGGCGTTCGGCGACGGCGCCGACGGCACCGGCTTCGCCGAGGGCGTGGGCCTGCTGGTCGTCGAGCGGCTCTGCGACGCCGTACGCAACGGGCATCCCGTCCTCGCGGTGGTGCGGGGCAGCGCCGTCAACCAGGACGGGGCGAGCAACGGTCTGACCGCGCCCAACGGCCCCTCGCAGCAGCGGGTGATCCGGCAGGCGCTCGCGGGTGCCGGGCTGCGGCCCGGCGACGTCGACGTGGTCGAGGCGCACGGCACCGGCACCGTGCTCGGCGACCCCATCGAGGCGCAGGCGCTGCTCGCGACATACGGGCAGGACCGGCCGGACGAGCGGCCCGTGCTGATCGGCTCGGTCAAGTCGCAGATCGGGCACACCCAGGCGGCCGCGGGCGTGGCCGGGGTGATCAAGATGGTGCAGGCCATCCGGCACGGCGTCGTGCCGGCGACCCTGCACGCCGACCGGCCCTCCACCCACGTCGACTGGTCGGCGGGCGCGGCCCGGGTGGTCACCGAGACCACCGACTGGCCGGCGACGGGCCGCCCGCGGCGGGCCGCCGTCTCCTCCTTCGGGATCGGCGGCACCAACGCCCACGTGATCGTCGAGCAGTGGGACGAACCCGTGCCGCCGGACGGCCCGGAACCCGCTCCGGAACGCACGGCGCACGTCCTGCCCCTGTCGGCGATGACCCCGGCGGCGCTGCGGGAACTCGCCGGACGCTATCGCGGCCTCCTGGCAGAGGACTCCGGGCAGTTGGCCGACGTGTGCCACGGCGCGGGCACGGGACGCAGCCACTTCGCCCACCGCGTCGCCGTGGTGGGCGGCTCCGCCGCCGAGGTACGGGGGCGGCTCGACGAACTGCTCGACCCGGCACGGGCGGACGACGACCTGCCCGCCGGCGTCCGCACCGGCCGGGCCGGCCAGGACGGCACTCCGCGTCCCGTGTTCCTGTTCACCGGCCAGGGCGCGCAGTACGCGGGCATGGCGAAGACCCTGTACGCCACCGAGCCGGCCTTCCGCCGTGCCCTCGACACCTGCGACGAGATCCTGCGCCCGCTGCTCGTGCGCTCCCTCAGGAGCGTGCTCGACCCGGCGCCCGAGGACGCCGGGCTGATCCACGAGACACGCTTCACGCAGCCCGCGCTGTTCGCCGTCGAGTACGCCCTGGCCGAGCTGTGGCGCTCCTGGGGTGTCGAACCGGCGGCCGTGCTCGGGCACAGCGTCGGCGAGCTGACCGCGGCCTGCGTGGCCGGCGTCATGGACCTGGAGGACGGGCTGCGGCTGGCCGCGCTGCGCGGCCGGCTGATGCAGGACCTGTGCGCCGAGGGCGCGATGGCGGCGGTCCAGGCCCCGGCGGCGCTCGTCGCCGACGCCGTGGCCCGGTTCGCCGGCGAGGTCGCCGTCGCGGCGGTCAACGGCCCGGAGAGCGTGGTCGTCTCCGGCGCGGCACCGGCACTGCGGGAACTCCTCGCGGAGCTGTCCGCGCGGGGCGTGCGCACCCGGCCGGTCACCGCCAACCGTGCCTTCCACTCCCCGCTGATGGACCCGATGCTGGACACCTTCGAGAAGGAGGCCGCGCGCATCACCTTCCGGGCGCCGCGCATCCCGCTCGTCTCCAACGTCACCGGCGGCCTGCTCACCGGCGAGGACGCCTTCAGCGCCGCGTACCTGCGCGAGCACGTACGCCGCCCGGTGGACTTCCTGGCGGGCATGAACACCCTGTACGACAACGGCCACCGCCTCTTCGTCGAGACGGGCCCCGCGCCGGTGCTGGCAGGCATGGCAAGGCGGTTCGCGCCGGGCGGGGAACGCCCGACGGTGTTCCTGCCGTCGCTGCGCCCGGAGCAGGACGACTGGCGGGTGCTCGCCGACAGCCTCGGCGCGCTGTACGCGCTGGGCGCCGACGTGGACTGGGCCGGCTTCGACCAGGGCCGCCTGCGGCGCCGGGTCGCCGTACCGACGTACCCCTTCCAGCGGGGCAGGTACTGGCTGACCGCGGCCCCGGCCGCAGTACAGGAGCCGGGGCAGCAGGCGGCGCCGGAGGAGCCCGTCGCAGCAGAGCCCGCGGCGGAACGAGCCGAGCCGGTGCCCGAGACGGTGCCCCGGATCGTGGCCCGGGCACTCGGCATGAGCGCGGCGGACCTCGACGTCCAAGAGCCGCTGCGGAACCTGGGCATGGACTCCCTGATCGCCATGGAGATCCGGGAGGCCGTGCGCGCCCGCCTCGGCGTCACCGTGCCGCTGGTCGCCTTCCTGGAGGACCATCTCGGCGCAGCCGCACTGGCCGAGCTGGTCGTCTCCGGTGGCTGCGAGGCACCGGAGGGAGACGCCGGAACCACCCCCGCGGAGACGGAACCCGCGTCCGGGCAGCGGCACCTGCCCGCGCTGGTCACCGACCCGGCCGGACGCCACGAGCCCTTCCCGCTCACCGACCTGCAGCAGGCGTACCTCGTCGGCCGCGGCGACGCCTTCGAACTCGGCAACGTCTCCACGTGCTTCTTCACCGAGGTCGACGTCGAGGACGTGGACCTCGACCTGCTGGCGCGCACCTTCCGGCGGCTGATCGACCGTCACGACATGCTGCGGGCGATCGTGGGCCGGGACGGCACCCAGCGGGTCCTGGCCGAAGTGCCGCCGTACGAGATCCCGGTCGTCGACCTCACCGGCAGCGCCGACCCGGCCGAGCGCGAGCAGGCGCTGGAGGCGGTGCACGAGGAGTTGCGCACCCGCGTCTTCGACACGGAGCTGTGGCCGCTGTTCGACCTCCGCGCCACCCGCATCGACACGCGCACCACCCGGCTGCACATCGGCTTCGACGCGCTGATCATCGACGGGTGGAGCACGGCCCTGCTGGTGCGCGAACTGGTGGCCGGCTACCGCGGCGAGGCGCCCGAGCGGGCCGAACCCGCGCTGACCTACCGCGACTACGTCCTGACCGCCCGCCAGGTGGAGGACACCCCGCACTACCGGCGCGCCCTGGAGTACTGGCGGGAGCGGGCCGCCACCCTGCCGCCCGCGCCTGACCTGCCGCTGAAGGTGAGTCCGGGCACCATCGTGCGCCCTGAGTTCACCCACCGCGTCGCCCGCCTCGACGCTGCCGCGCTGACCCGGTTCAGGCAGTACGCGGCAGCCGCCGGGGTCACCCCCTCGGCCGCCCTGGGCACCGCCTACGCACAGGTGCTCGCGGCGTGGAGCAAGTCACCGCACTTCACGCTGAACCTCCTGGTGTTCAACCGGCTGCCGCTGCACCCGGACGTCGGCAGGGTCATCGGCAACTTCAGCGCCACCTCTCTGCTGGAGGTGCGCAGCACCGCGGCCGACCCGTTCGCGGAGCGGGCCCGGCGCGTCCAGAAGCAGCTGTGGCAGGACCTGGAGCACAGTCACGTCAGCGGTGTGCGGATCCTGCGCGAGATCAACCGCGCGCGGGGCCGCGCGGGCCGCGCGTCGATGCCCGTCGTCTTCGCCTCCACGGTGAAGGCCGCGCAGGAACAGCAGGGGACGCACGGCACCGGCTACGTCGCCCCGCTGACCCGGCTTGGCACATCGGGCCGCGAGGTCCGCAGCTCGGTACGGACCCCGCAGGTGTGGCTCGATCACCAGGCCGTCGAGGACGCCGGCGAACTCGTCCTCAACTGGGACGTCGTGGAGGACCTCTTCCCCGACGGGGTGATCGACGCGATGTTCGACGCGTACGTCGGCCTCGTCACCGAACTGAGTGAGGACCCGGAGGCCTGGCGGCACCCGGCGCACGCCCTGACGCCCACCCCGCAGCTGGAGGTGCGCCAGGTGGCGAACGCGACGGCGGCACCGCTGCCCGCGGGGCTGCTGCACGAGCCGTTCCTGCGCCAGGCGGCCGACCGGCCGGACGCGCCCGCGGTCATCACCGCCGACCGCACGCTGGGCTACGGCGAACTGGACCGGCTCACCAACCGCTGGGACCGGGTGCTGCGGGCCCGCGGGGTGCGGCCCGGCGACCTCGTGGCGATCGTGATGGAGAAGGGCTGGGAGCAGGTGGTCGCCGCGCTCGCCGTCCTCAAGGCGGGCGGCGCCTACGTGCCCATCGACGCGGGCGTGCCGGCCGAACGGCTGCGCCTGCTGATGGACACGGCCGGGATCTGCGTGGCGCTGACCCAGTCGGGGGTCGACTCCACGACCGACTGGCCGCGGGAGACGGTCCGCCTGTGTGTCGACGGCGGCGGCGCGGACGCCGAGAGCGACACGCCGCTGCCCGCCGCGGGCACACGGCCCGGTGATCTCGCGTACGTCATCTTCACCTCGGGCTCCACGGGCGTGCCCAAGGGCGTGATGATCGAGCACACGGGGGCGCTCAACACCGTCCTGGACATCAACGAGCGCTTCGGTGTCACGCGGGACGACCGGGTCCTCGGGCTGTCGGCGCTCAACTTCGACCTGTCGGTGTACGACGTGTTCGGCATCCTGGCGGCCGGCGGAGCGCTGGTGCTGCCCGAACCGCGGGCGCACCGCGAACCGGGCCGGTGGGCGTCGCTGGTCACCGAGCACCGGGTCACGGTGTGGAACAGCGTCCCGGCGCTGATGCAGATGTTCACCACGCATGCCCTCGCGCAGCAGGACCTGCCCGAACTGCCGCTGCGGGTGGTCATGATGAGCGGCGACTGGATCCCGGTGAACCTGCCGGACGCGATCCGGCGGCTGCTGCCCAGCGCGTCGGTGTGGAGCCTGGGCGGCGCCACCGAGGCGTCCATCTGGTCGATCGCCCACCCGATCACCCACGTCGACCCGGAGTGGACGAGCATCCCGTACGGCAGGCCGCTGCGCAGCCAGCGCTTCCATGTGCTGAACGAGGCGCTGCAGCCCTGCCCCGACTGGGTGCCGGGCGACCTGTACATCGCGGGCATCGGCCTGGCGCGCGGTTACCTGGGCGACCCGGTCAAGACCAAGGCCGCGTTCTTCCGGCACCCGGCCACGGGAGAGCGGCTGTACCGCACCGGCGACCTCGGCCGGTACCTGCCGGACGGCACCATCGAGTTCCTCGGCCGTGAGGACTCCCAGGTGAAGATCCAGGGCTACCGGATCGAACTGGGCGAGGTCGAGGCCGGGCTGCTGAACTGCCCCGGAGTGAAGGAGGCCGCGGCGGTCGCGGTCGGCGAACGGCAGACGTCGCGGCGCCTGGTCGCGTACGTCGTCCCGGAGGAGGGCCGCACTGCGGCCCAGGAGGCGCTGCGGTCCGCGCTGCGCACGCAGCTGCCCGAGTATCTGGTGCCGAGCCGGATCGTCGTCCTGGACCGGATGCCGCTGAGCTCCAACGGCAAGGTGGACCGGTCCGCCCTGCCCGCCCCCGACGGGCCCGCCTCGGCGGACACCGCCGTCGTGGCGCCGCGGGACGAGCTGGAGGCCGCCCTGGCCGGCATCTGGGTGGAGTTCTTCCCCGGCCGTGCGCTCGGCGTCACGGACGGCTTCTTCGACCTGGGCGGCGATTCCCTGCTCGCGGTCCGGCTGATGGCCCGCATCCAGCACGTCACCGGCCACGCGCTGCCGCTGTCCACGCTCTTCGCCCGGCAGACCGTCGAACTTCTGGCCGAGGCGGTCCGCGAGGCCGACGGGACGGGCGCGGGTACCACGGCCCGGCGTGCCGCGATGGTGCCGGTGCGCACCGAAGGAACCCGCACCCCCATGGTGTTCGTCCACCCGGTCGGCGGCGACGTGCTCTGTTACGCCGAGCTGGCGAAGCTCCTCGGGGACGACCAGCCGTTCTACGCGCTTCAGGTGCCGGACACGGACAGCCCGCTGGACACGGTGCCACGCCTGGCCGCCCACTACGTGGACGCGCTCACCGCGGAACTCCCCGAGGGGCCCTATCGGTTGGGCGGCTGGTCCATGGGCGGTGTGATCGCCCTGGAGATGGCCGGGCAGCTCACCCGGGCGGCCCACGAGGTCGAACTGGTCGCGGCCGTCGACCTGATGCAGCCGCCGGGACCGGCCGAGCATGGGCCCGTGGACGACGCCTCGCTGATGACCTGGTTCGCCGGTGACCTGGCGGGGCTGTCGGGCCGCAGCTGGGACAGGCCCGCCTCGGCTCTCGCCGGAACACCGGACCGCTCATCGCTGGTGGCGCTCCACGAGGAGCTGTGCCGGGCCGGGGTCCTGCCCGCGGACGTCGACCGCGACACCCTCGGCCGCATCGTCGACCGCTTCGCCCGCAACTCCCGGGCCCTGCTCCGGCACGAGCCGACGCCCTACTTCGGCCGGGTCCGCTTCTACCGCGCCGCCGACGGCGGCGCCACGACGGACACCGCCCGGCGCTGGATGAAGCTCCTGTCCGCAGACGCCCGGGTGGTGGACCTGCCCGGCGATCACTACAGCGTCATGCGGGGCGCCAACCTCCGCATGCTGGCCGACGATCTGGGCCGGGAACTGGCTGAGGGCTGAGGGCTGAGGGCGGTTCCAAGACGTGGGGGGCGGGGGGGGGGCCCCCCGCCCCCCCCCCCCCTTTGTTTCCCCCCCCCCCGATCTGTCTGTCCCCTTTCCTCTTCTCTTCCCTCGGCCTTCCCTCTCCTCTTTGTCCTTTCCCCTAACGCAG
>NZ_JBVIVK010000027.1:0-9836 GCF_055595715.1 Streptomyces sp. NPDC040410 | reverse complement strand
AGGAGAAGGAGGGGGGAGGAAAAAAGGGGGGGGGGGGGGGGGGGGGGGGGGGGGGAAAAGGGGGGGGGGGGGGGGGGGGCCCCCCCCCCCCCCCACCTCTGTTTTCCGTATCCCGACCCCGGCACGCGGAGCGGCCGCCTACCGGCCGTCCGCCCCGACCGGCACCGCGGCGGCCTGGTCGCTGCTGCCGGGGTCCGTGCTCGGCCGCGGGCCCCGCATGACGGCGGCGGCGATCACCGCGCCGACGAAGGCGCAGCAGGAGGCGAGCACCAGGCCGGTACGCAGGCCGGAGACCAGGTCGTCCACGTTGGCCGCGGACTGTTCCGTGGCGATCAGAGAACCGAGGATCGCGACGCCCAGCACAACCACCTTGCCCGCGGTCCTGGTGTACTGCCTGGACACGCAGGACGAGGTGGCCCCGTCCTTGAGGAAGCCGGTGTCATCAACGATCAACGCCTCCGGCCGGATCACATCCTGCATTTTCCACGCCAGGCGGGCCCGCACATGCGCCGGATTCCACGGGCTGGTCGTCACAAAGTGCGCCAGAGCCTGGCGGTTGCCGTCCTCACCCAGCCTCGCGGCCATCGGTTCCACCGACTTGCGCCGTTGCGTCCAACAGCAGCCCGCGCACATATGCCTGCCCCCACCGCCGCTGGTCGGCACGGAAGAACCCGTCGAACAACTCCGCCGTGAACGCCTCCAGGTCCTCCCGGACCTCGGTCATCTCCCCAGGTGTTACACCACCACAACGACACCCGCAGCCCGACAGACACGCCACTCACGAGTGAAGCTGAGAAGCTGTGTCACATCATCTCTTCGCAGGTCAACGGTGGTGCCGAGGACAGTAGCGATCTCCTTTGCCGTCCTGAACGGCTGGCTGATCGCATGGAAGCAGGCGGGCCGCCAGGTCAGCGTGCTGGCCAGTCGACCGCGAATTCTGTACGCGGGCCAGCTTTCGGCAGGCCTGCCACCGACTACAGCTAGCCAAGCGAGCGGCCACCGAGCCGCGAGGCCGACCAGGACCCCGACTATGAGGCGACCATGGCACGGCTTCCACCTCTACAAGGGAAAGATGCCGATCGTGGCGACCACGCTGGAGCTGCTTTGCGAGCATGGCCCGGCCGGGCCCGCGTTCCGGCGCTTCGGCCGCGAGGGCTTTCAGAACCTCTGGGACGCGATCGGCAATCCCCGCGGGACGCCGCCCTCGCCCGCCGGGCCGAAGACGCGTGGCGCCGTCTCGCGCAGGAAGCAGCCGAACCGAGGCTCAGCGTCCGGTATGCGAGGAGTGCGGGACCAAGTTCACCGACGACCGGTGGACGGCCGGCATCGCGGTCGACTGGGGCCGCGGGGACAGCCACCCGCATCTGTGCGACGACTGCAAGACGCGGGCGCTCGAAGCGGAGCAGCAGGCGGAACAGGACGAGCGCGAGTGCCAGGAGCAGGAGCGCCAGGAGGCGGAGGCGGCGCAGGCCTCGAAGGCTAGCGGCTGGCTCGGACGCTGGCGAAGCTGACCCGGGCAAGCCACCCCCGACAAGGAGGGCTTGGCCAGGGCCGCCTGGGCAAGCCCTCCTTGTCGGGGACGGCTGCGAGGCTGGACAACATGGACAGCGACGATTGCGCTGGACATTGCGCGAGCCTGGTCAGCAGCTCGCTGAGCATCCGGTCCCGGAGGGCGAATCGGGAGGCCCATTGCTCTTCGGTGGAAACCCGTACCCAATGCAGATCGGATCCGGGCAGTACCAGAGGACCGCAACGTCGGAAGTCACGGAGTCACCATGTCGCGCATGGGCCGACGGTCGACGCGGCTCATCCGGCCGCGGTGAATGCAGTCATGACGACAAGATCGACTCCACGAAACTCGGGCAGCTCAGCGGACGTGTTGAGTGTGGCTGGTGAGCGGTGGGTCACCGGGGTATGGCCCAGCTTGCAGCCCTGGGTGCGCCGTTGGGTCCCCACACGGCCAGTGGGGGCCGTTGGCTGCGTACGCCGAGGAAGTCGATGGTTCCCTCGGCGCACTGGCCAGGCTTCAGGACGGTGTCCTTGCTCGGGAAAGCAGTCTTGGGGTCGGGGTCAGCCATTTTGATGGTGTTCACTTCGCCTCTCGGGCTGAAGAGCGCGAAAAATCTCCGATTGACGGTGATCGGTGCGCCGGTCGTGCTGCAGATACGGACTTTCACGTGGTCGTATCGAAGGTCCTCGTCGGCCGGGCGAGGAGGCATGTGCTGTTTGTATGCCAGCACCGCTGTTGTGCCGGTGGCCTTCGCGCCGCTGCGTGTGGTGCTGGTCCACTGCCATGCCTCGCCGAGAGCCATCGGGGTGTCCGGGGGCGCTGAGTAAGTGAGGCCGGCGGCGGTTTGCCGATCGGCGGTGTTCCGCTCGTCGCGTTTCGACGGTGTAGGCGTCGGGGCGGACTCAGTTTTCTGTGCGGTAGCGCTGGCAAGGTCGGCCGTACCGCTACAGGCGGTAACGGCGGCGCAGAGCAGGCCGACGGACAAGGCTGCGGTGATGGTGCGCATGGCGGCCCCCGGAGGTCGTACAGGTGGGCGAATCCTAGCGGCACGGCAGACTCACCAGGTGCTGTGTTCACACTGATGCTGACCAGCAGCGTGTGGCGATGCTGAGCATAAGGGCGGGATCAGGGACGTGTGCTTGCGGTCATCGTTGCCCGCGCCTCGTGAACCCCTTCTGTCCTGACATGGGTTCTGTGCGATCCGTGTGCGTTGTCCGCTCCCACAGCGTGAGGCGATCCGCATCCCGAGCTGCTGGGGCTTCAGCCCGGTGAGCGCGGGCTGCCCAGGGACGGCTTCGAAGTCGTGATCACAGCAACTACTTCACGATGTTGAAGTCGAGATACCTCCATTCCGTGTCAGGGAGATCACTAGGCCTTCGTGGAACCTGCTGTTAAGCCCACCTGTTCACAGGATCTTCACGGCAGCTACTGTCTCGCTTCACTGATCAACTTCTGGGCTTGAGCCGTCTTCAGCGGGAGCACGGCCGCTTCGGCCTGGCTGACGGGTCATTGTTTGGGTTGTGGCCCGCGCGCGGTTGTGCGGGGCTGTGTGGGCGTCTCTTGTCCGTGAAGGTGGCGGGCGAGGTACTGGCCGGCTTGTTCCGGCGCAGCAGGCGGAGGAAGCGGGCAAGGCCCTGCCCGAGCCGACGTGGCCCGAGGCTGCGGAAGCGACGGTGGACGTGTCCGAGGCGGTACCGGGGGAGCCGGGCACGGTGTCGCCGGAACCGTCTGGATCAGCGACGGGGATGACACTGAGGTCGCCGAGGTGGTCGAAGTCGCCCCTGTGCCCGAGGACACCGGCGCTACCTCCCAGTTGTCCCGGACGCGGCTTGCGGACGAGGACCCACCCACGCCGACTCCCAGTCCCTCGGACAGTGCCGACGCGCAGGCTTCTGCCAGCGCGGATCCGAGTGCGAGCGCGTCGCCGCAGCCGTCAGAATCGGCGTCCAGCGATCCGGCCGCTGATCTGGTGTCGCCGGAGCAGGTCGATGTGCGGGTGCTGGATCGCCAGGAGGTGGCGCCGGCCGGGGGAGTGGGTCTTGGACTGCAGGTGCTCCGCACCGACGGTGGTGCCTCGCCCGGTCACGTTCAGGTCGACATCGACTACTCGGGTTTCAAGTACGCCTACGGCGGTGATTTCGCTTCCCGGCTGCGGCTGGTGAAGCTGCCTGCGTGCGCGTTGCAGACGCCGGGGGCTGAGGAGTGCACGGACCGTGAGTTCGTGCCGGCCGAGAACGACCCCGCCAAGGCACCCTGACGGCCATGGTGACGGCGGAGCCGGACGTTGACGGTCTGTTGTCCCAGCTGGCCAGCGGCCTCCGTCTACGCGTTGAGCACGGGTTCTTCCTCGGACAAGGGTGACTACCGGGCCTCGAGCCTGTCGCCGACCGGTTCGTGGGAGGTGGCGACCGGTTCGGGCGCGTTCACCTACAACCTGCCGATCAGCTTGCCGGCTCCGGCGATGGGTTCGGCGCCGTCGCGGGGGCTGTCGTACAACTCGCAGGGAGCGGCCAGGGCCTCTGGCCGCTTACTGCGAGACGAAGGCACGGTTCGTCTGGTCGTCACGGCCGACCTCAACGCGCAAGCTGAGCCACGCGAGCGGCCACCGACGAGGAGCTCCGCGAGCTGCCGCTGCCAAAGGCGAAAGCGATCGAGATCGAGGCGTCCGCGACCGAGGCGGGGGCGGCACACGGCACGGGTTCGCTACCTGGGTCGGCCAGCCGTACTCGATCTTGGTCAGGTAGCCGCTCGCGGTGTAGGAGCGGGCCTTGTCGGTGTTGGTGACCGACACGGAGCGCGTCTCCGAGGTTTCCTTGGAGGTGCAGCCGTTGCTGCCGCCGGCGAGGGTGCGTCCGCAGGGCGGAGGGACACGGAACACCCCTGATCAGGCGGTGTTCGCGGCCATCGTGTACGTGCTGGTCAGCGGCATCGGCCCTGCGAGCCGCCGGTGTCGCCGAGATGCGGCAGAAGCCCTGGCTGAAGAGCCCCGTCAGTGCGGCGATACCAGCGGACGACCTGGCCGACTGCGCGTGGCCGTACTCCTCGTTCGGCAGGGCCACGAAGGGCAAGACGACCGTGCTCAACGGTAAGCCTGTGGTCCCCGTCCGACTGGCCGAGGAGGAGGTTAAAGGGGTCTACAAGGAAGGCGACTACACCTTCTATGTGGCCGCCGAGGGCAAGCCGTACTTTCTGAAGGTCGTCCAGAAAAGCCCCCACCATAAGAGCACGACCGAGTTCAGCGGTTTCAACCAGCCGTTGAACATCCAGCCCCCGGCAGCGGCCGACGTCCTGGATCTGAGCAGCCCGCCGAAGGTGTCCTACTAGAGACGGCATGCCAGGCGGACAGCCGCGTCAGGTCACAGCTATTCAGGCGTCCGAGCGACGGTTGACACCCACCACCCGCCGTGCTCCGGGCACTCGGCCTCGCCAGAACTGCTCTGGACGGCCGCCAGGCGCTTGAGCGGCATTGCCTGGTCCGACATACCGACGAACAGACCACGGCCCCGGCCGCATAGCGGCCTCAGTCGTCACAACCCCGCCAGATCCTGTCCCCGGTCCGACGAGCGTCCTCGGTCACCATGCCAGCGTAGAGCGGCAGTGTGGGCGCGTGGCGGCGTCACCTGAGCTCGACGGAGTACGAGCTCCCGGGGAACTCCCATCCGTCGGTGCCTTCGCCGATGTCCGCCACGATGACGTCGTCGATGAAGTGGTCCTCGAACTCGTTGTCGGTGAGCTCGCCGGCCAGCCAGAGTTCCTCGATCTCGTCCCAGTCGCCCCTTCTGGCGTCGATGCGCAGGGGCGCTGCCCGCCGGTTGCCGCGTTCGCGTTCGTCATCGCCGGTCTTGACGGTGCCACTGATCTCGAACTGGCCCCTCTTGACGTGGTCGGGGATCGGGTCGGCGGGAACGATGGCCGCGTTCTCGTAGGCGGTGTGGATGAGGTCACGGTAGCTTCGGCGGATGTTGTACTCGGGGTCGGACAGCCAGTTGATCAGGGTCGTGGTGGTCACGTGGAGTGCGGCGTCCTCGAGGGCCTGGTGTCCGCGGTGGGTTGCGGTGAGCTGGCTGAGCTGGGCGTGCCAGTGCTTGGCGTTGTACGACGACAGCCGGTGGCGGGGCGTGACCTGGGAGCGGAGGAGGTCGTTGAGGGCGGCGCCGAGGGAGCCTCCACGGCCTGTGGGCCCGGCCATCAGTCGTCACCTTCGGGGATGATCTCGCCGGGCTGGATGAATTTGGCCTTGACTTCGCCGAAGCCGGTTCCGATCCGGTAGGTGGCGGGCGGCGTTCCGGGGGGCGTCCAGAAGACCGCCGCGTCCACGTTGCGCAGTGCGATGAGGGTGTGGCCTTCCTGGACGGCCTTGAAGGCCACGGTCCAGTGTCGGACGGAGGCCTCGGCGACCATACTCATTCGCCAGTCCGGCCGCCAGAACGGGGAGCGCTGTTCCTGACGCTTGGGCCACAGCAGGCGCAGGGCGATGGACAGCCGGGTCTTGTACGCCTTGTAGGGGTCGCCGCCAGCTTGGACGAGCTCGGTGCGCGCCTGCCGGGCTGCGGTGTAGAAGGGCTTGAAGAGGCTTTCGTTGGCCTTCCCGGTCCAGGAGTCGTGGATGGTCGGCGCGGTATCGAGGTGGCCTTCGCGGACGAGCTTCTCGAGCTGCTTGATGTGGGGGGTGGTGACCCAGGCGCGGCCCTGGTCGTCGGGCCGCTCGATGATCCGCCCCAGGGGGTGGGGCATGTCGGTGCGGTTCCACTCCGGGATGTCGATGAGGTAGATCCCGGCTTGGGTCTTGTCGAACGCTTCGAGGGGGCCGGTGTGCAGGAGCTTGTTCGGCGCGAGGGGGACGGCCGAACAGGCGGAAGGGTAGCTGCCGTTGCGGTCGATCAGGCACATCACACCCTCGCCGAAGGAGTCGGGCACGTCGAGCTGGTCGCGCCGGACGCGCTTTCCGTTCTCCTTGGTGTGGGGGGTGCGGGTGAGGGTGGCGCCGGGGTGGACCCAGCGTGGCTCGCCGTCCATGTCCTCGGTGATCAGTGGCCATGGGCCGCTGTCGCGTTCCTCGGTGCGGATGACCTTGATCGGGTGCATCTTCGAGCGGTCGACGGCGTCCTTGAGGATCTTCAGGGCGGGGAAGACCGTTCCCTCGGGCTCGTCCTCCTCATCCCCCGGCACCAGGCCGTCCCCGTCTTCTTCTTCGTCGACGTCGTCGGGGACCTGCCCGCAGTCGCCGGTGGACTGGACACCAGCAGCGGCGGGCTGCCCGGTGGTGCCGGCGGGCGCGGTGGTGCTGTACGCCTGCATCGCGGCGGCGAGTCGGCGTCCCTCGGTCGTGTCCGGCAGCTGCCGCGGCTCCGTAGCCGCCTCAGCGAGGGAGGGCCCGAGTTCCGCAAGGGCTTCGGGGTCGCCGTTGACCAGTGTGGTGCGCAGTGCCGCCAACACGTGGGTGACGGAGGCTGGCAGCCCCTGCTGGGCACCGGACGTGTACGGGAGCGCCGCATCGGCCAACTCCCGCTCCACCGCGCTGCCCAGAGACCGCGCGGTTCCTTTGCCGCCCGTCCGGCCGACGGGGGCGGCTCCGGCGTCGAGGAAGCGGGCGTGCAGCAGGTCGGGCCGCAGGTACGCCGAGCCGATCGCGCCGAAGTCGCGCTCAGCGACCGTCACCTGAGCCCTGGAAGGCTCCTCAGCCGGTGCGAGCGTCAACGTGACATCGGCGTCCAAGAGGCCCAGGAGGGTGGGTTCGTCGCTGTCCACGATGGCGAGCACCGGTACGTGGAGCGTGCGCGCGAGAGAGGCCAGAACCTGGGAGGCGTCCGGAAGACGGTCGCCGGACAGGGGAAGTCGGGCGTTATGGGCGGCCTGTAGGCGGTCCACGACCACGAGGGCCAGGTCCTGGACGTAGGGGGCGGTCTCAGCGATCGCCTCGGCGGTCAGTTCGCTGCCGTCGTCGATCAGCAGGGGTGCCTGGACCAACTGCTGGGCGATCTGCTGCTCGTGCTGGGTGAGGCGGCCCTGCTTCAGGCGCGGGTAGTCGCCGCCGGTCTCCGCGGAGATGATCCGGCGCAAGATGTCGGCCTGGTTCGGCCCCGACGCCGCATAAAGGACCCGGTGGTTGTCGACGAGCGCGGTCTGCCGCGCGGCGGCCAAGCCCAGCAGGCTCCCGCCGACGTTCGGGGCGGCCGCCACCAGCGTCAGCCGGCCGGACTGCAGACCACCCGTCGCAGCGTCCAGCCCGGGCAGCCCGAACGTGGGACCGCCGGTCGGGCCGGAGGCGAGCACGGCACCGATGGCATCGCCCAGCGTGGCGAGCCTGCGGGGGGCACTGCCGCTGTCCTGATCGTGTGGGCTGTTCACCGCACCTCCTGCGGGCACCGCGCCAAAGTGCGCGGCCGTGTCGGACGAGAGGGCACCTGAAGAGGTGTCGACGGGAAGCAGCACCGCGACCGGGGTACGGCTGCGCCGGAGCACCTGCGGCTGGCCCTGAGCTGCCAGCGTGATGAGTTCACCGAAGTCCTTCTGCGCCGCACTCAGCGCGTGGGACGGGAACGCATCAGCCTTCCGGGCCGCCGGAAGCCGGTCGAGCGGCGCCAGCAGAGCACGCTCCCGGTGCTTGTGGATCAGCGTGGTACGCCCTTCCAGCTCTGCGCGCTTCACTAGGGCGAAGAGCTCTGTACGGGCTTCGGTCGCGTTCATCGCGGCCTCTTCGTGCGGTTGACCCACTCACCCTCCTAGAACACTCAACTCTCCATCATAGTAGCAGAATCCACTCTTTATTTGATTTGAATCACACCTTTTTCTGTGAGAGTCACTCACTTGTGAGGCTCTTCGGTGTCAGTTGCCGGCTCGAGCTCTCAGGCACGTGTTTCCGGAACCTCTCGTGCGCGGACTGCTTGCTCGTCATGAGCGCCTGCGCGATTTCGTCCCAGGAGTAGTTCTTCGCCCTGGCTGCGCGCACGGCCTCCTTCTGCCACTCCTCGGCGCCCGTCTGGAGCCGGGTAGCCACGTAGATGGCGAGGAGGGGTCGCTGCTCGTCGGGTTCGCCGCCGGGCCGCAGGGGGCGCTGAGCGCCTGGACCGTCTCTTCCACTTCGTCGAGTATTCGCCGGAGACGCTCGGGCAGCGTGCGGGACATGCTGACCTCGGTATGCCGGGCCCACTCCCGCTGCAGCCCCTCATCGCAGCCATCGGGGTCCGCGAAGTCCGCGGGGCGACGAGGCCTGCGCCAGCCGCATGCACGGACAACCCGGAGCGGGCGTCGACCTTCGCCGAGCAGTCCTGAGGGAGTGCTGGCCGCGGTGGTGACCACCACCGCCGGTTGGCGTGGAACTATCAGCGGCTCGTCCGACATGGGGCTCCTGGCCCGATGCGGGTCGGTGAGCAGTTTCTGCGTCGCCCATTGGGCTTCCCAGCGTGCAACGGCCGTACTTGGGGCACGGCCGTCCGTGTAGTGCACACTCGAGCCGTCCGCGCGTTGCCAGCCGACCGCCCACCCCCACAGCCCGACGGTGACGGCCTGGCTCCACAACGGGCGCCTGTCGAACGGCAACGAGGCGACCTTGGCCCACACCAGCAGATCGGTTCCCGGCACGGGGACTCTCGCGCTGGCACAGGCATGGTCGACTCCCGGGCGCCTGACACAACGGAGCGGCAGGCAACGCGGCCACCGCCGACAACTTTGCTGCATACGCGATCAGGTCCGCGACGTCCCACACCAGGGCCAGCGGTAGTGCGGCACGCTGCAGCGGCGGCAAGTCGCCGGGGGTGTCCTAGCAGCACGTCCACGGCGTCGCCGATTCGGTCCTCGTTCAGCCGCTCCTCGACCTCGACTTCCGCCGTCGAGCTCGCCTGGACACCTCCCGCCGGCCTAAAACAGGCCTTCGAGCGGCCGGAGGAAGCGGCGCTCATACCCCTTGATGCAGCGGGTGTCACGAGCCAGTCCGAACGCCTCCTGGCACTCCGAGTCGGACATGCTGATGGTGCGGTACTGCTCGTACGCGGCCAGGCTGGGAAAGGAGGAAGAGGGCGTAGGCAATGCCTGGGCGCTGCGCGCGTGCTTCGTGCGTCTGGGTGGTAGAGCCGAGGGGTTCCTGGCTACTCCCTGCCGCGCCGCTCAAGCGCAAGCCGAGTACTTCCCGGAAGTCGTTGAGTAGTTTTCCCGTGGCTCAGCAGTGCCCGACTGTGGAGACTCCTGTTCAACAACGCCGTCCCGGATATCGGTACGGATCCTCCCGCCGACGCCACCCCGAACAGGGCACCGTCAGCCCACCTCGTCGGCTCTACCCCAGAACGGAATACCACGATGCCCTCTTCCTCTCGTCCGGCCTTCTCACGAC
>NZ_JBVIVK010000026.1:0-84120 GCF_055595715.1 Streptomyces sp. NPDC040410 | reverse complement strand
CCCCCCCCCCCCCCCCCCCCCCCCCCCCCCCCCCCCCCCCCCCCCCCCCCCCACCGTCTGGCGCGGCCCGCACCTACCATCCCCCACGGCGCGGGCCGCGCCGCCCCACCTTCCTTGTCCAGCAAGCAGGTTGATCCACCCAGGCGACCCGAGGAGAGGGCATGTCCCCGCGTACGAACGACAGCGCCCCGGAGAGCGAGCCCGGCCCCCGGCCGACCGCACCCCCTGAGCGCGAACGCGGCACAGGCCCGGTCGCGGGGCCTGAGAGCGGGCACGGCAACCAGCCGCCGACGGGCCCGGAAGGCCGGCGCGCCGTCAAGCCGGGCTCCGGGCCGGAAGGCGGCCACCACGAGGCGCCGGACACAGCGGCGGAAGCCGACCACCGCGAAGCGCCCGACACCACGCCGGAAGCCGACTACGACACCCAGCCGACCGCCGGGCCGGCAGGCGCGCACGACGTCGATCCGCGTGTCGCCGCCGTGCGGCGGGTCGGGGAGGCCGGGAGGCGGTGGCGCGTTGCTCAACTGGCCGGGTGCGCCGTGCTGTTGGCCGTCGCGATCACCGCCGGCTCCATCGCTGTGGGGGCCCTGCGGGACGGTGGCGGGGCGGCCACCGTCGAGGCCGCGCCCAGCGCCATGTCCCCGGCATTGCTGTCCGGCGGCGACCTCGACACGAGTGTCAGCGCACTCCAGGCCCATCTCCGTGCTCAGCCCAGGGACTTCGGCGGCTGGGCCACCCTCGGTCTCGCCTACGTCGAGCAGGCCCGCACCAAGGGCGACCCCGCCCGCTACCCGCAGGCCGAACGGGCACTGAAGCACTCCCTCGCCCTGAAACCGGACAACGAGCAGGCCCTGGCCGGGCGCGCCGCCCTCGCCGCGGCCCGGCACGACTTCGAGGCCGCCCTCGCCCACGCCGAACAGGCCCTCGAACAGAACCCCTACAGCGAGCGCGCCCTGTGCTCCCGTATCGACGCTCTCGTCGAACTCGGGCGCTACGACGAGGCGTCGAAGGCCGCGGACACCGCCGACGGCAGGCGGCCGGGCGTCCCGGTCTTCACGCGGTACGCGTACGTGCACGAACTGCGCGGCGACGTCCGCACCGCCCGCGGCGTCCTTGAACGCGCCCTCGCCACCGCCGCCACCCCGGGAGACATCGCCTACGTGGCCACGGCCCTCGGTCAACTCGCCTGGAACCAGGGCGACTACAGGACCGCGCTGAACCACTACGGGCGCGCACTCGCCGCCGACGAGAACTACCTCCCCGCGCTTGAGGGCCGCGCCCGCGCCCAGGCCGCCGGCGGCGACCGCGCCGGCGCGATCACGGGCATGGAGGCCGTCGTGTCCCGTTACCCGCTGCCCGGCCCGCTCGTCGAACTCGGCGAGCTGTACGAGGCCCGCGGCGCCGAGGGCGACCGGGAGAAGGCGGCCGAACAGTACGTCCTCGTCGACGCCTGGACGGCACTTGCCCGCGCCAACGGCGTCAACGCCGACCTGGACACCGCGCTCGCCGCGGCCGACCACGGCGACAAGAAGGCCGCCCTGCGCGCGGCCCGCGCCGAGTGGGCCCGCCGCCACACCGTGCACACCGCGGACGCCCTCGCCTGGGCCCTGCACGTCAACGGCCGCGACGCGGAAGCCCTCCCCTACGCCCGTGAGGCCACGGCCACCGGCTACCGCAACGCGTCCTTCCTCTACCACCACGGCGTGATCGAACGCGCCACGGGCCACGTCAAGGAAGCCCGCACGTCGCTGCGAGCGGCCCTGAAGCTGAACCCCGGCTTCTCGCCGCTCGGCGCCCGCGAGGCCCGTAAGGCACTGGAGGCCGCCCAGTGAAGGCCCGACGCCTGTTCGCCTCCGGCGCGGCCGTCCTGACCGCCGCAGCCGCGCTCACCGTCCTCCCGGCCACGACAGCGAGCGCGCACCCCCTCGGCAACTTCACCGTCAACCGCTACGACGGTCTCGTCGCGGCCCCCGGCAAGCTGCGCGTGGACCATGTCGAGGACCTCGCCGAGATCCCCGCGACCCAGGCGAAGCCGGACCTGCGGAAGCTGGGCATGACGAAGTGGGCCCGGCAGCGGTGCGCGAAGGCCGCCCAGGACAGCGAGGTCACCGTCGACGGCCGGACGGCTCCCCTCACCGTGGCCGGCAGCGACGCGCGCGTGCGGCCCGGTCAGGCGGGGCTCGACACCCTCCGGGTGGAATGCCGCCTGACCGCCGCCCTGCCCAGCACCGGCACGGTGGCACTCGGATTCCACAGCGCCGGCGCCTTCTCCGGCCCCGGCTGGCGGGAGATCACAGCGCGCGGCGACCGCATGACGCTCACCGCGTCGGACGTACCCGAGAAGTCCGTGTCCCACGAGCTGACCGGCTACCCCGAGAAGTTGCTCTCCTCCCCGGCCGACACCGCGACCGCGTCCCTGCGCGTGCGCCCCGGCGGCCCGGCCCTGACCGAGGAACAGGAGGACGCACCCGCCGCCTCCGTCCTGCCACGCGGCGCCGACCGCTGGACCCGGGCCCTCGACTCCCTGGTCGCCCGCCACGACCTCACCTTCGGCTTCGCCGCCCTGGCCCTGCTCATCGCCGTTGCCCTCGGCGCGATGCACGCGCTCGCACCGGGGCACGGCAAGACCCTCATGGCCGCGACGGCAGCCGCCCGGGGCGGCCGCGCCCGCCTCAAGGACGTACTGCCCCTGGCCGCCTCGGTGACGGTCACCCACACCCTGGGCGTGGTCTGCCTGGGCCTCCTGGTCACGGCCGGCTCGGCCGCCGCGCCCTCGGTGGTCGCATGGCTCGGCATCGCGAGCGGCGTCCTGGTGACCTTCGGGGGCGCGACCCTGGTACGACGGGCCTGGCTCAACCGCGCCCACACGCACGGGCACAGCCACGGCCAGAGCCACGGGCACTCACACGCACACGATTCCGCTCACGATCAGGGACGCCAACACGTGCACGAGCACACGCCCGAGGGCGACCACCCCCACGACCGCACCCCGGTCCTGGTCGCCGCGCACAGCCACGCCGCGACCGCCGACCACACGCACCACACCAGCCCCCACGCTCACTCCCACGACGCGCAGGACCAGGACCACCGGCACGACGACGACCACGGCCACGACCACGGCCACGGCCACGGCCACGGCCACCCCGACGACCACGGCCACGGCCATGACCACCCCCACGCCGTCGAACACACCCACGGCGGCTTCACCCACACCCACTCCACAGCCCCCACCCTCCGCGGCACGATCCTCCTCGGCTTCGCGGGCGGTCTCGTGCCCAGCCCGTCCGCCGTCGTGGTGCTCGTCGGTGCCGCGGCCCTCGGCCACGCCTGGTTCGGCCTGCTGCTCGTGGTCGCGTACGGCGTCGGGCTCGCCCTCACCCTCACCGCTGCCGGCTTCGCGGTCGTGAGGCTGGGTACGGGTATGACCCGGATGCTGGACAGGCGCCCCAGCTGGAGCGCCGGCCGGCCGGCCGTGCTGCTGCGCAGGACCGCACCCCTGGCGTCGGCGCTCGTCGTCGTGGCTCTTGGGGCCGGATTGGTGCTCAAGGGGGCGGCATCCGCACTCGGCTGAGCTACTTTTGTGGAGAAATCACGCAGAGGCACGCGGAGTGGAGATTTCGCCGGGACGCGAATCCCGGAGACGGAATGCCGGAGGCGGAATGGGGGAGCGCTGGTGTCCGAAGAACCGGGCGGTGAACGTCTGATCGCCGGCCGCTACCGTCTCCTGTCCCCGCTCGGCGAGGGCGGCATGGGAACCGTGTGGCGCGCCCGTGACGAGGTGCTGTACCGCGAGGTGGCCGTCAAGGAGGTGCGGGCGCCCGCCGGGCTGCCGGCCCCCGATGTCGAGCGGATGTACGCCCGGCTGGAGCGCGAGGCGTGGGCTGCGGCCCGGGTCGCCAACCGCAACGTGGTCACGGTGTACGACGTGGCCACCCAGGACGGCCGGCCCTGGATCGTGATGGAACTGGTCAGCGGCCTGTCCCTGGCCGATCTGCTGGACGCGGAAGGACCGCTCGATCCGCAGCGCACCGCGCACATCGGTGCCGAGGTGCTCGCCGCGCTGCGGGCGGCCCACGAGGCCGGGGTGCTGCACCGGGACGTGAAGCCGGCCAACGTCCTGCTGTCGAACGACGGCCGGGTGGTGCTGACCGACTTCGGGATCGCCATGGTCGAGGGCAGCTCCGCGCTGACCATGACCGGCGAGGTCATCGGCTCGCCCGAGTTCCTCGCGCCGGAACGGGCGCTGGGCCGTACGCCGGGCCCCGAGTCCGACCTCTGGTCGCTCGGCGTGCTGCTGTACGCGGCGGTCGAGGGCAACTCCCCGTTCCGCCAGGACACTCCGCTCAGCACCCTGCGCGCGATCGTCGACGAGGAGCTGCCGCCACCGCGCCGGGCGGGTCCGCTCGCGCCGGTCATCGAGGGTCTGCTGCGCAAGGATCCGGCCGAACGGATGCCGGCCGGCCGGGCCGAGCAGGATCTGCGGGTCATCGGCGCGGGCGGCTCGCCCCGCGCGGACACCGTGCGGGCGGCCCCGTACACACCGACGAGCGCGGGCCACCCGGAGCAGCCGTCGCCGACGGCCCGGACGCGGCCCGGCCCCGCCGCGGCGACCACGCCGACGGCGGCGTCCCGGCCGGACCGCAACCGACGGGCGGGCGTCGTGCTCGTCGCCGGCCTGGCAGCGCTCGCGCTGGCGATCGCCGGGCTGACGTACGCCCTGCTGAACCGCGACGGCGGGGGGAACGGCAACGGTGCGGACAACCGCCGGAGCCCGGGGCTGAGTTCGGCCCCCGCGACGGGTGAGCGCACATCGGAAGGCGGCGGCCCGGCCCCGGTCCCCTCCCCCAGCAAGAGCTCCGCCCCGTCCAGCGCTCCACCGCAGACCGTCCAGGTCACCCTGACCGGTGCGCACACGCAGTACTCCGGCACATGCCCGCCGCCGAGCGGTCAGGCGCCGGCGTTCACGGCGACCGTCACGGTGGGCCGGCTGCCGGCGCAGGTGAGTTATCGGTGGGTGTCCCGGAACGGCCAGATCATGGATCCGGGCTGGAAGACGCTGTCCTTCCCGGCGGGCGGCGGGCGGACCAAGCAGGACCGAGCGTTCGTGACGACGTACGACGAGACCGGGACGTTCGGGAACGCGATCAGTGTCGAGGTCCGCGATCCGGTGCGTACGACGTCCAACGAGGTGCCGTTCTCGGTGACCTGTGTGGCGGAGACCCCGACGGGCGAGGCCTCCCCCACTGCTTCCGCTTCTCCCACCTCCTGAGGCGGAAGCCGCTCAGTCCAGGCTGCTCAGCACGGGCAGGTAACCGCCCGACTGGCCGCCCGCGGTCGGGTGGTACGACTCGCCGACGTTGAGCCAGTTGAGGCTGTGCAGCCAGGAGCTGCCGGAACAGATCTCGTGGCGGGTGAAGGTGGTTCGGACGTCGCCGAAGGCGAAGCCGTGGTTCGCGGCCCGCTTGGCGATGGCGGTGTCGAGGTAGTCGGCGGCGTCGTTGATCGCCTTCCGCTTGGTCTCGGAGAGGCCGACGCAGGTGGTGCCGAGCTTGTAGAACCGGGGGTAGCCGAGGACGACGACCCGCGCGCCCGGGGCCTTGGCGCGGATCGCCGAGTAGACGCTGTCGAGTTTGCCGGGCAGCGTCGAGTCGACGTACGCCTTCGCCGTGGCGATCCGGGACAGGCATGAACTGTTGGACTGGAGCACACAGGTCGTCATGACGTCGGAGAAACCGGCGTCGTTGCCGCCGATGCTGATGGAGACGAGGGCGGTGGCGGTGTTGAGCGGGCCCAGTTGGCCGGACAGAACATCACCCGTTCGAGCGCCCGAGCAGGCGGTGAAGGCGAACGACGAGGGTGAATGGGCGGCCGCCCAGAGGTAGGGATAGGCCTTCGTGCTGCGCTTGCAGTCGCCGCTGGAGCCGATGTAGCTGCCCGCGCCGACGCCGGAGGAGTAGGAGTCGCCGAGCGCCACGTATCCGCCGGTTGCGGCGAGTTGGGACGCCTGTGCCGTCGTGGCGCCGGTGAGGGCGATGCCGGCGGCGAGGAGGAGTGAGCTGACGTATGCGATAAGTCGGGAACGTCTCATGGAACCTCCCTTTAGCAGGATCTCTGCCACAACCGTCGTAGCAACTACGCGTGTTGACGGGAAGTGTCCATGCCAAGACTTTTCACCCTTACGGAAGCCACCGGAAGCCGCCCAGGGCGTTCAGGGGGCGCGCTCGTGCGCATTCCACGCCCTTGACGGCCCCCTCCGGGCATCCGAGGGTGAGTGACGCGCTGTCACCCACCTCGAACGGATGGACGAAATCCGGTCAAGATAGGGACAATCGCCGTACTGTAACGGTCAAACCAACAAAAACGTGAGGCCTCGTTCCAGGTCTTGCCATACGTGCTCAATCATCAATACCGTCGTACATCTCACCCGCATCGGTCTGTCATCACGCGGCTCTAGGGGAGGGCTCAAGGACCGCGACGGAACCCGGCGCGGGGCGCGGTAGGGGGGTGCCGTGCTCGGTGACCGCACTGGTGACCGAGTCGTGCCGCGAAACCGGCTGCCGCTTTTCCGGCAGACGGTCAGCTTTGCCAGCTCACCCGACGTGCACGGAGATCCTTTCCGTCGTGACCTGGGTGAGAACCCCCCTTTCGAACCGGACACAAAACCGGGCCGCCCGGGGGCGGGCGGTCCACCGGACGAGAGGGACCAGACTCATGAGCTCTGTTCTGCAGCCAGCGACCACGGGGCAAAATCCGTCCATGGCCGCCAAGTACCGGCCCATCTCCTCTCACCTGGCCATCACGCCGCCGGTGAGTGTGGTGATCCCCGCCATGAACGAGGCGGAGAATCTCCCCTACGTCTTCAAGACCCTTCCGGACTGGATACACGAAGTGGTCCTTGTGGACGGCAACTCCACCGACGGCACCGTCGACGTGGCCCGTGAGCTATGGCCCGACGTCAAGGTCGTCGAGCAGCGCGGCAAGGGCAAGGGGGACGCACTGACCAGCGGCTTCGAGGCCTGCACCGGCGACATCATCGTGATGATCGACGCAGACGGCTCGGCCGACGGCCACGAGATCGTGTCTTACGTCTCCGCCCTCGTCTCGGGCGCGGACTTCGCCAAGGGCTCCCGCTTCGCCAACGGCGGCGGCACGGACGACATGACGCCCGTCCGCAAGCTCGGCAACTGGGCGCTGTGCACGGTCGTCAACCGCAAGTTCGGTGCTCGCTACACCGATCTCTGCTACGGATACAACGCGTTCTGGCGGCACTGCCTCGACAAGATCGACCTCGACTGCACCGGCTTCGAGGTCGAGACCCTGATGAACATCCGGGTCGTCAAGGCGGGGCTCAAGGTGCAGGAGATTCCCAGCCACGAGTACCTCCGCATCCACGGCACCAGCAATCTGCGTGCCGTGCGGGACGGGCTGAGAGTGCTCAGGGTCATCCTCAAGGAGCGCTCCAACCGGCGCGCCCTGCGCCGCCGCGATCAGCACTCGCCGATGCTCGACTCGGTCCGGGGAGAGGTGTCTTGAGCGATCCCGGCATCCCCTGCATCTCCGTCGTGATCTGCGCCTACACCGAGGACCGCTGGGAGGACATCCTCGCGGCGGTCGCCTCGGTCCGCGCGCAGTCCCGGCCGGCCCTGGAGACCCTGCTGGTCGTCGACCACAACCCGGCACTCCTGGGCCGGCTGACCAAGGAATACAAGGAAGCCGGCGAGGTGCGGGTGCTCGCCAACGCCGGCCCGCGCGGCCTTTCCGCCGGCCGCAACACCGGGATCGCGGCCTCACGCGGCGAGGTGATCGCCTTCCTCGACGACGACGCCGTGGCCGACCGCGACTGGCTGCGGCACTTCGCCGAGGGGTTCGCGGATCCGCAGGTCGTGGCGGTCGGCGGGCGGACGGTGCCGATCTGGGCGTCGGGACGCCGGCCCGCCTGGTTTCCGGAGGAGTTCGACTGGGTGGTGGGCTGCACATACCGGGGTCTGCCGCCGGGCCGGGTCCGGGTGCGCAACGTCCTGGGCGGTAACGCCTCGTTCCGCCGTACGGCGTTCGACGCGGCGGGCGGCTTCGCGACCGGTATCGGGCGTGACGGCGACAAGCGCCCGCTGGGCTGCGAGGAGACGGAGCTGTGCATCCGCCTCAGCCGTGCCAGGCCCGACGCGATCCTCCTGATCGACGACCGGGCGGTGATCCACCACCGGGTGCCCGCGGCGCGCGAGCACTTCGGGTACTTCCGCACCCGCACCTACGCCGAGGGCCTCTCGAAGGCGCTGGTGGCCCGAAGTGTCGGCGCCGGCAAGGGACTCGAGTCGGAGCGCCGCTACACCACCCGGGTGCTTCCGGCCGGGGTGGCGCGCGGGCTCCGGGACGCGCTGCTGGCACGGCAGGGCGGCGCGGGCCGGGTGGGCGCGATCGTCGCCGGGGTGCTCACGGCGGCCGGCGGTTACGTGGTGGGCAGTGTCCGGGCGCGACGGGGCGGCGTCACCTTCGCGGCGGCTCCGATCGAGAGGACCGAGAGGGAAGCGCATGAGTGAAGCGCCCGTGCCGATCCTCATGTACCACTCGGTCGCGACCGACCCGAACGACGCCACGCGCGATCTCTCGGTGGCCCCGGACGCCTTCGCGCGGCAGCTGGCGCAGATCGCGGACCTGGGCTTCACGCCGGTCAGCACGGCCGCGCTGGCGGCCAGGTGGCGCTCGGGCCGTCCGCTGCCCGGGCGCCCGGTCCTGATCACCTTCGACGACGGCTATGAGGGCGTGCACCGGCACGCCCTTCCCGCGCTCGCCAAACACGGCTTCGCGGCCACCCTGTTCGTCTCCACCGGCTGGCTGCGGGGCCCGCACGACACCGGCGGCGGCCTGGACACCATGCTGGACTGGGACCAGGTCCGCGACCTCGTCGCCGCGGACGTCGAGATCGGCGGCCACAGCCACACCCACCCGCAGCTCGACCGGCTCGACGACGCCCGGCTGCGCTCCGAGCTGATCCTCTGCAAAGAGATCGTCTCGGACGAACTGGGCACCGTCCCGGCCTCGTTCGCCTACCCCTACGGCTACTCCAGCCGCCGGGTGCGGGAAGCGGTGCGCGAGACGGGGTACGCCCAGGCGCTCGCCGTCGGCAACGGCCTGGCGCGTCGCCGACAGGGGCCGTACGCACTGCGGCGCGTCACCGTGCGCCGCAGCACCGGCATCGCGGAGTTCGAACGGCTGCTCCAGGGCCGCGCGATCGCCCGGAACTTCGCCAAGGACCGTGCGCTCACCAAGGGATACGCCGTGGTCCGCAGAACACGGCAGGCGGGCCGGGTGGCCCTCCGTTTCCCTCTCCGCCCCTGATCACGGCGGCCGAGCCGGCCGCGACCGAGGTCTGTACCGCCCACGCCGGAGGCGTGCCCGAGCCGTCGGGGCACCTCCGGCGCCCTGGCGGGGCAGACCGGTGCGGCACACCCGGCGCACTGCGGAAACCGCGTGCACACGGCGGCCCCGTGCCGGATCATGGCGGCATGTCTGCGAACCCACACGACGCTCTGCCGATCCGGCTCAACGTCGACGACAGCGACTCGCCGTCCGATGTCGTCGACGCGCTGTTCCTCGGCCGCTTCGCGACGGGCGAGCAGCCGTACTCGCACGCGGCCAACATCGACCGCGTGCGGTCCGGGGCCACGCTCCTGCCGCCCGGCGCCCGCGTGCTGCGCATCGCCCGCGACGACGACCGCAGTGCCACGCTGGCGGAGGGCGACGGCTGGACCCTGCTGATCTCCCGCTGGAACCGGGGCGCGGACGTCACGGTGACGGCGACCAGCGCCGAACTGGCCGCGAAGATCCTCGACCAGGCCACGGACGGCGCCGCGGACGAGCCCGAACCGCAGCCGGAGAACGTGACGATGGGCTTCTGGTACGTCTCCCCGAGGCGCGGCCCGCACCGCACGACCCGGCAGATCTCCGCGGGTACATGGGACGAGGTCCGCCCCAACTACACCGCGCCGGTCGCGGATGCGATGGACCGCCTGATGAAGACGACCCCCGAGAACATCGCCGGCCGGCTGCTGCTTCTGCACGGCCCGCCGGGCACCGGGAAGACCTCGGCCCTGCGGACGCTGGCGCGTTCCTGGCGGGACTGGTGCCAGGTGGACTGCGTACTGGACCCGGAGCGGCTGTTCTCCGACGTCGGCTATCTGATGGACATCGCGATCGGCGAGGAGGACGCGGCCGGGAAAGGACGTTGGCGGCTCCTGCTCCTTGAGGACTGCGACGAGCTGATCCGCGGCGAAGCCAAGCACACGGCGGGCCAGGCCCTCTCGCGGCTGCTGAACCTGACGGACGGCCTGCTGGGCCAGGGCCGCAACGTCCTGGTCGGCGTCACCACCAACGAGGACCTGGAGCGCCTCCACCCCGCCGTCGTCCGCCCCGGCCGCTGCCTGGCCCGCATCGAGGTGGGACCGCTCACCCGGCGGGAGGCGGTGACCTGGCTGGGTACGGAGGAGGGTGTGGGCCGCGAGGGCGCGACCCTGGCCGAGCTGTACGCGCTGCGCCGGGGCACGTCACCGACATCGCTGCCGGAACCGCGGGGCGGGGCGGACGCGGGGCTGTATCTGTAGTGCCCTGCCGGGCGGTGCTTTGATGGACGTATGACCCTGTTCGTCGGAACCTCGGGGTGGCAGTACAAGGACTGGCGGGACGTCGTGTACCCGGCAGGAGTGCCGACACGGCTGTGGCTGGAGGAGTACACGCGGCTCTTCGCCACAGTGGAGATCAACAACGCGTTCTACCGGCTGCCGTCGCGGGAGACGTTCGAGTCCTGGCGCGACCGCGTGCCGCCGGACTTCGTGGTGACGGTCAAGGCCAGCCGGTACCTCACCCACATCAAGCGCCTCAAGGACCCCGACGAGCCGGTGCACCGCCTGATGACCCACGCGGCAGGCCTCGGCGACCGCCTCGGCCCGGTCCTGCTCCAGCTCCCGCCCACCCTGCGCGCCGACCCGCGCCTGCTGGACGCCTGCCTCGCCTGCTTCCCCGCAGACACGCGGGTCGCCGTCGAGCCCCGCCACGACTCCTGGTGGACCACCGAAGTCCGCGAGGTACTGGAGTCCCGGCGCGCCGCCCTGTGCTGGGCCGACGTCCTGGCCCGCCCCGTGACCCCGCTGTGGCGCACCGCCGACTGGGGCTACGTCCGCTTCCACCAGGGCCGCGCCCAGCCGTGGCCGCGCTACGGCCGACGCTCCCTGGAGACATGGGTCGACCGCATCGCGACGACCTGGTCCGACGCCCACGACGTGCACGCCTACTTCAACAACGACCCGGGCGCCGCGGCGGTGACGGACGCGGTGACCTTCGGCAGGGCGGCGACGAGGGCCGGACTGACGGTGACACGCACACCGGAGTTGACGACACGCTGACCTTTCCCTCCCCCGCAACGGCGCTCAGCCACAACACCGCATCCCGGCGGCTGCCGAACTCTCCCCGGCCCTCTCCACCCCTCCCGGCAAGGCTCATCCCTCCCCGTAAGCCGCCCGCAGTGCATCCCGCACGGCGGCGAGAGCCGCATCCTCCTTCAGCCCGAGCCGCCGAACCCGCTCCACATAGGCCTGAGCAGCGGCGGCCGCTTCACGCTCCGCCGCCGGGCCCGCGGCGGCGACGAACGTTCCGTTGCGGCCCCGCGTCTCGATCACCCCGTCCGTCTCCAGCGCCCGGTACGCCTTGGCGACCGTGTTCGCGGCGAGCCCGAGCGACTCGGCCAGCCCGCGCACGGTCGGCAGCCGGTACCCCACCGGCAGCGCGCCCGACCGCGCCTGCTCGGAGATCTGCGCTCGCACCTGCTCGAACGGCGGGGCGCTGTCATCGATGTGGATCTTCAAGGTCACGGGGTGATTGTCCCGCACCCGCCGGAAAATGAGAGGCACCCGGTACCTCTCCCCCGTAGCGTGCGCCCACATGACCGTGATCGGCGCGACCTGCGTCCAGGAGTCGGAGGTGCACTGTGTCCGCGAACTCGGCTGAGCGGACGGCCCGCGTGGAGGTCGTCCTCGTCAAGGCGGGTCGTACGAAGATCCGCTACGAGGCCGAGCTGCTCGGTGACGACGGCACCCGCATCGCCGTCCGTGCGCCCTGGGCGGGAGACGGCGTCCGGGACTTCGGCTTCGTGCGCTTCGAGCCCGGCGATGTCTTCACCGAGTACTACTGGCGCGACCGCTGGTACTCGGTGAAGGAGGTCCGGGATGCCACCGGCGCGCTCAAGGGCTGGTACTGCGACATCACCCGCCCGGCCAGACGCACCGGCACCGAGCTCGTCGCCGAGGACCTCGACCTGGACCTGTGGCGCTCCGCCGACGGTACGGACGTACGCCGGCTGGACGAGGACGAGTTCGCCGAGAGCGGCCTGGCGGAGACGGACCCCGAGGCCGCGGCCGCCGCGGTGGCCGCCCTGGACGCACTGGAGGCGCTGGCCCGCGGGAGGGGCTTCGACGCGCTGCTCGCCTAGGCCGTGCGCGTCACCGCCACCACCGCATACCGCTCGTCCGCCACCTCCTTGCCCCACAGCAGCGGGTCGCCCGACAGCCGCTCCACCCGCACGTCCGCGGCGAGCGGTGCGAGGAGGCAGGTGATCCGGCCGACCGGTATGCCGACCGGGCCGAGGGTCCCCCACACGCCCTCGACCAGCACGAGCCGCCCTCCGGGGCGCAGCAGCCCCCGCCAGTGCCGCAGGACCCGGCCCGGGTCGGGCAGCGTCCACAGCACATGCCGCACCAGGACGACGTCGAAGCGCTGCTCCCCCACCGGCGGCGTCGCCGCGTCACCGACCAGGAAAACGGCGTCACGCCCTGCGAGCTTCGCCCGGGCGAGGTCCACCATGGCGGGCGAGCGGTCCACCCCGGTGACACGGTGTCCCTGTTCGGCCGCGAGGAGCGAGAGACTGCCGGTGCCGCAGCCGAGGTCGAGGACGTCCGAGGCACGGCCGGGCAGCCAGGAGCGCAGCCGGTCGGCCCAGGCCCGGCGCACGTCGGGGTCGCGCAGCCCGTGGTCCGGCTCGTCGTCGAAGTCGGCGGCCCTGGCGTCCCAGTCCTCGTCCGCCGTGGTCGGTCCCGTGTCGTCGTTCGCCATGGGCCCAAGAGTGACACCCGCCACTGACAGCCGAATCGTGACAGCCGCCACTGACAGACCCGCACCGATGAGGAACTCTCGCCCAAAGGGTCTACCTCCGTGAGACCGCGGAACCCGGTGGACGCTGAAGGAGGCAGCCATGCGCCGTGTGACAGTGCAGAGGCCCCTGAGGAAGTCGGACGCCCGCCGCGAGCGCGAGGAGGCCGAAGAGCGTCCTGGCCAGCGGCCGGAGGTCCGGAAGGACATCGCACGCACCTGGTGGCCGGACGTCTGACAGCGGTGAGCGCCTGACATCGGTCAGTGCCGGACAGCGGTGCTCAGCTCAGTCGCTTGCGGTAGTGGAGCCGGTCGCAGGGTCCGTCCGCACGACCCTCCACGAGCTCGTACCCGTACTTCGGGTAGATCTTCTGGTTCTCCCACATCATCGCGTTGGTGCAGAGCCTGACCTCGGGCAGACGCAGTGCACGCGCGCGTGCGTCGACGAAGTTCAGCAGCCGCCGCCCCACCCCCCTGCCGTGGGCCTCGGGGTGGACGGCGATGCTGTCGAGGAACAGATGGTCCTCGCGCGCCTCGATCACCACGAGGCCGATCACCGGATCCCCGGTCACGAACACCCGCCCCGCGGCCACGTTCGCCGCGTGATCCGCCTGCATGGGCCGCGGCACCACCCCGATGCGCTCGATGTAGCGGTGGTAGGCCGCATCGGTCACGGCCTTCACAGCCGGTACGTCGGCGGCCACGGCGAGCCGGATCCCCTCATCTGCACTGGCATCTGTCATGCCGCGACCGTACCTACCTGATCGCAGCCTGAGCACTCCCTTAACGCGACCATAAGGATCTCCATCACCCGCTCCCAGCAGGCGATTTCACGGCTTCTTGGGGCTAGCTTGCTGATCGCCCCCCACGGGCTCCAGCCGGCGTCCAGGACCGTTTCCGAGGAGTTCCCCATGCCCGCACGCCGCAAGGTGGCCACCACAGTCGCCGTCGGCATCGCCCCACTCGCCCTGTCCGCGCTGGCCGTCGTGCCCGCGTCCGCGCACGGGTCGATGGGCGACCCGGTCAGCCGGGTCTCGCAGTGTTACGCGGAAGGCCCCGAGAGCCCGGAGTCGGACGCGTGCAGGGCGGCGGTCGCGGCCGGCGGTACGCAGGCGCTCTACGACTGGAACGGCATCCGTATCGGCGGCGCCGACGGCCGGCACCGCGCGCTGATCCCGGACGGCAAGCTGTGCAGCGCGAACAACGCCGGGTTCAAGGGCCTCGACCTGGCCCGCGGGGACTGGCCCGCGACGCGCGTGAGCAGCGGCTCGTTCAAGTTCAAGTACCGCGTGACGGCCCCGCACAAGGGCACGTTCAAGGTGTATGTCACCAAGGCCGGCTACGACCCGGCACGACCGCTGGCCTGGGACGACCTGGACCTGAAGCACCCGGTGGCGGCGGTCACGGACCCCGTCGCGGCGGGCGGCTTCTACACCTTCTCCGGCACCCTGCCCGAGCGCTCCGGCAAGCAGCTGCTGTACGCGATATGGCAGCGCTCGGACAGCCCGGAGGCGTTCTACTCCTGCTCGGACGTCACCTTCGGCGGGAGCGGCGGCACGGGAGGCGGTACCGGAAGCGGTACCGGAAGCGGTGCGTCGGCTGCTCCGAGCGCCTCCGCGCCCTCCGCGGAGCAGATCGAGAACGGTGCCGGCAAGTCGGCCATCGAGCACGGCGGTCACGGCGGTCACGGCGGTCACGGCGGTCACGGCGACGACGACGCCGGTACGTCAGCGGAACCGGCCGTCGAGGCGGCCGCCGCCAACGAGCCGAAGGCGGCCGGGACCACGCGGAATCTCGCCGAGACCGGCGGCGACGGCAGCACGCCGTACATCGCCGTGGGCGGCGCGGCCGCCCTGGCGCTGGGCGCGGCGGCCCTGTTCGCCTCGGTCCGCAGGCGCTCGGTGAACGGTGGCCGGCACATCCGCTGAACTCCGGGGCCTGAGCGGCGGCTCAGGCCGCTCAGGCCCCGGCGGTGGTCACTCGAACACCGACGCGCAGGTGGTGGCGGTGGCGTGCGCCGGGTCGAGGGCGTTGGCCACCTCGTGGAAGGCGATCCGGTCGGTCAGCCCCATCAGGGCGTGCTCGGAGAGGTCGATCGGGCACAGGTCCTGCAGCAGGACGTTGCGCACGCCTGACCCGCTGAGGAACTGGCTCTGGTACGGCGTCACCACTTCGTCGTACTTGGTGGCGAGGACCGTGTAGCGGACGCCGGGCACGGTGTCGCCGCCCTCGTTGAGCTTGGTGAGGAAGGCGGAGCCGGCGACCTGGTCGGCGAGGGCGGGGGTGGCGGTGGTGAGCAGGTCCTCGGCGCCGGGGAAGTACGGCAGCAGCTTGGTGAGGCCCGACAGGGTGGTGCCGTGGTTGCTGGGTGCGATGCCGACGAGGGCGTTCACCTTGGCGGCTCCGCCGAGGAACTTCAGGTAGTAGCGGGGCATCATGCCGCCCTGCGAGTGGCCGACGAGGTCGGTCTCGGCGGCGCCGGTGGCGGTGAGCACCTTGTCGACGAAGGTCTTGAGCTGCTCGGCCGACTTGTCAATGGGGCCGAGGCCGTAGAAGAACGGGACGCCCGGCAGCTGGCCGTAGTCGAACGAGAAGACGCAGTAGCCGCGGTCCTTCAGGTACGGGGCGAAGGCCAGCCAGTTGTCGACGGAGTTGGCCAGCGTGCCGTGGACGAGGACGACGGGGCGGGGGTGGGCTGCGGAGGGCTTGCAGGAGTAGTTGTTCCAGCCGCTGCTGGGTGCGTCCGCCGCCTGGGCGGCGGTGGCGGGAACGGTGGCGACCGCGGCGGTCAGCAGGAGCGCGGCGAGGGGTCTGAGCACTCGTTTCCAGGGCAGCATCGTGTGATCTCCTTGCGGCTCATGGGGAGTTGCCAGGGAGGTGCGACGGCCTTACGCCCTGTGATCCGGATCACGAGGATGCTGTTCACATGTCAAGTTACGGACGAGTAGCCTCGGCGTGAAGTTACGCGTCAGTAAAAACTTCCAGTGATAGTCAGTGGCCGGTCGCGACCGGCGGTCAATCACTGACGAACCGTCATCAGGCGGGCCTGATGGGACCATTGGATGCGATGTGGGCCAACTGATGGCGCAGCACCCGCACTTCACCCTCACCGAGCAGTTCAACCCAGGTCCGCACGGCATCCGCCGCCGCCTGCTCCACCGCCCGGGTGCACGCCCACCCGCGCTCGGTCAGCACGACGAGCCGGGCCCGCGCGTCGTCGGGATGCGGCCGGCGCTCGGAGTACCCCTTGCGCACGATCTCGTCGACGAGCCGACTCGCCGCCTGCTTGGTCACCCCGAGATGGGCGGCGAGGTCGGTGACCGTCGCCCAGAGATCTTCCACCTGCTCGGCGGCGAGCTCCTGATCACCCTCGACGACCGCACCCGGCGCGTCACCGACGGCGACACCGTGGTCATCAACCCGGGAGCCACCCTCGCCGTCGAGAACCCGACGGCCCGAGGTCGCGATCTCCTGGGTCACCGCGTCCATCGGCCTGGAGGCGGAACTGGCCGACGGCACCCGGATCGCTCCCCCGTGGGCCAACTGACCTTTCGGCCCGAGGAGTTACGCCGCCAGTGCCCCCGGCATCACCGCCCGCGGCCCGAACTTCGCTCGCGCCCGGTCCGCGACCTCCTCGATACGGCGGACCTTCTCGTCGACGGGGTCGAAGGTGAGCTGATGGGAAGCCTGTTCGGCGGGGCCGAGACCCTCCGCACGCAGGACGATCGCGCGGACGCGGGCCCGCTGAAGGCCGAGCGACTCGTACATGCCGTAGACGGCCCTCGTCAGCGCCGCGGAGTGCGCCGTCGGCTCCTCAAGGGTGCGGCTGCGGGTGGTCGAGGAGCGGTCGGCGTAGCGCACGGTGAGGGTCAGGGTGCGGCAGACCTTGTCCAGGGCGCGCAGCCGGGCGCCCAGTTCCCCGGCGGCGGAGAGGAGGGCGCGGCGGTGCCGGTCCTGGTCCAACTCGTCGCGGGTGAAGGGGCGTTCGGCGAGGATGGGGGTCCCCCCGCTCGAGCGGAGTCGAGAGTGGGGGAAGGAGGTGGCGTTCGGTACGACCCGGCCGCGGTCGATGCCGTTCGCCTTCTCGTGCAGCTCGCGGCCCGCCTTCGCACCGACCAGGCGCTGGACCGTGGACAGGGGGGCGGCGGCGACCTGCCCAAGGGTGTCGAGGCCGTACTCGCACAGCGTGCGGGCGGTCGCGGTGCCGACGCCGGGAAGCGCGGCGACGGGCCGGCCAGCGAGGAACTCCTCGATGCCGTCCGGCTCTTCGGGGACCGCGCAGGTCACCCCGGGTGTGGCGTCGCGCAGCGCCATACGGGCCAGCATCGGGCCCGGCCCGGCGCCGATCACACAGTCGACCCCGTACAGCGCGAGCGCCCGGACCCGGATGACGGACGCCAGCTCGACCGCGCTGCGCCCGAAGTACCGTTCGGCGCCCCGTAGATCGGCCAGCGCCCCGTCCGGCGGCAGCGCCTCGATGACGGGCGTGAACTCCTCGAGGAGCCCGAGCAGCCCCGGCAGGGCCGCCTCGTACATCGGAGGCAGCTGAAAACGTACGCAGAGGATGGTCATCCCGCACTCCCCGGACTCTGGTGCCACAACTTCCGTGTCTTCCCGGGCTCTTCGCCCGCCGGACGCAGATCGGCCCACGGATGCAGTTCGTATCCGGTGGGCATCTGGATTCGCCGGCCCCCCGTCGAATCGCCGCCCCCTTCCGGCATGGGTTCCGCAAGGCGTGCCGCCACCGCGTCGAGGCCGTGTCGGGCCCGCAGTTCGACCAGTTCGGCGAGGTTCCAGGCGGCGGCGCCCACCACGCTGAGGCTGCGCGGGCCGCGGCGCTGCACCACCCCGCGCACCAGCAGCAGCCAGGAGTGGAAGACGGTGTGGGCGCAGGCGTCGTGGGAGTCGTCGAAGAAGGCGAGGTCGACCAGGCCGGTGCCGTCGTCCAGGGTGGAGAAGATGACCCGCTTGCCGGACCGTATCGGCGGGGTCTGGGTGGCCGCCTTGGCGCCCGCGACCAGGACCGTCTCCCCGTGCCGGGCCTCGCGCAGCCGGCGCGCCGACACCACGCCCAGCTCGTCGAGGAATTCCCGGTGGTCGTCCATCAGGTTGCGCGAGGCATCCATGGACAGCACGCCCAGCTCGGCGCTGAGCCGCTCCGCGGAGGAGAGGTCGGGCAGTCCGGCCGGAGCTGTCTTCCGTCCTCCCGCCAGCGGGAGTTGGCCGCCGCCCGCTCCCCTGGATCCCCGGTGCAGCTCGGTCAAGTGCAGTTGCAGGTCACGGCGGTTGGCACCGAAGGCGTCCAATGCTCCTACCTGTGCCAGGCGTTGGGCAAGAGGGCGGCTCGGACGGGCCCGTTCCCAGAAGTCGAGGAGCGAGGCGTACGGCTGCCCGTCGGCGATCCGTGCCGCCTCGGCCTCGCTGATGCCGTACACATCGGAGAGGGCCAACCGCAGTCCCCACACTCCCGATTCAGACACCAGTTCGATACGGTGTGCGACCGCCGACCGGTTCACGTCCAACGGCAGGATCGGCACCCCGCGCCGTCGCGCGTCCGCCAGCAGCAGCCGCTTCGGGTACATCCCGGGATCGTGGGTGAGCAGCCCCGCATAGAAGGCGGCCGGGTGGTGCGCCTTCAGCCACGCCGACTGGTACGTCGGTACGGCGAAGGCGACCGCGTGCGCCTTGCAGAAACCGTAGGAGCCGAAGGCCTCGACGATCTCCCAGGTCCGCTGAATCGTTTCCGCGTCGTACCCCTTCGAGGCCGCGTGCTGCGCGAACCAGACCCGGATCCGCCCCTGCGACTCCGGGTCGGACAGCCCGCGCCGCACCCGGTCCGCCTCGTCCCGCCCGCAGCCGGTCATGATGTCGACGATGTCGATGATCTGCTCGTGGAAGACGACGACTCCGTACGTCTCCTTCAGCGGCCCCTCCAGATCCGGGTGAGGGTATCTGACGGGCGCCCGCCCGTGCCGCGCCTCGATGAACGGCCGCACCATGTCGGCGGCGACCGGACCGGGCCGGAAGAGGGAGATGTCGACGACGAGGTCGTGGAAGGTGGCCGGCTGAAGCCGCCCGACCAGGTCCCGCTGGCCCGGCGACTCGATCTGGAAGCAGCCCAGTGTCTCTGTGGAACGGATGAGCCGGTACGTCGCCGGGTCGCCCGGCGCGAGGGAGTCCAGGTCGACCCGCTCCCCCGTCGCCCGCTCCGTCTCCGCGACCGCGTGCGCCATCGCCGACTGCATCCGCACCCCGAGCACGTCGAGCTTGAGCAGCCCCAGGTCCTCGACGTCGTCCTTGTCGAACTGCGACATGGGGAGCCCCTCGCCGCTGGTCGGCATGACCGGCGTACGGGCGAGGAGGGAGGCGTCGGAGAGCAGGACCCCGCAGGGGTGCATGGCGACTCCGCGCGGGAGGGCGTCGAGGGCCTCGACCAGCTCCCAGAGATTCCCGTACCGCTCCCCTTCCCGCTGAAACTCCCCTGCCAGTGGGCGCAGTTCGGGCAGTTCCTCCAGCGCCGCGCGGGCGTCGCGGGCGCGGATGTGCGGGAAGGACTTGGCGATGCGGTCGATGTCGGCCGGGTCCATGGACAGGGCCGCGCCCACGTCACGGATCGCGTGGCGGACGCGGTACGTCTCCGGCATGGCCACCGTCGCCACCCGCTCGGTGCCGAACCGGCCGATGATCGCGCGGTAGACCTCCAGGCGGCGCGCGGACTCCACGTCGATGTCGATGTCGGGCAGGACCAGACGGCGCTTGGACAGGAAGCGCTCCATCAGCAGCCCGTGCTCGACCGGGTCGGCGTGGGCGATGCCGAGGAGGTGGTTGACCAGTGAGCCCGCGCCGGAGCCGCGCGCGGCGACGCGGATGCCCATGTTCCTTACGTCGTCCACTACTTGAGCGACCGTCAGAAAGTAGGAGGCGAAGCCGTGGTGGGCGATGATGTCCAGCTCCTGGTGCATCCGCTCCCAGTAGGCGCGCCGGGTGTCGTAGCCGCGCAGCACCATCCCCGCCGCCGCCCGGGAGGCGAGCGTCCGCTGGGCGGTGCGGCGGCCGGCCCCGACGAGGTGCGGTTCGGGGAAGTGGACGGTGCCCATGCCGAGGTCGTCCTCGGCGCCGACGAGGCACTCGGCGGCTGTCGCCCGGGTCTGTTCCAGCAGGCGGTGGGCGGTGTCGCGCCGGTAGCCCGCGGCCTCGACGACCCGCTGCGCCACCTGGAGCATGTCGCCCGCGTCCTTGAGCCAGGCCTCGCCGGAGTCCAGTTCCTTGGCGGGGTCGACGGGCACGAGCCGGCGGGCGGCGTCCAGGACGTCGGCGACCGGGCCCGCGCCGGGGTCGGCGTACCGGACGGCGTTGCTGAGCACGGGCCGGATGCGCTGCTCGGCGGCGAAGCCGAGGGTGCGGGCGGCCAGGCGCAGGGAGCCGGGGCCGGTGCCCTCCCGGCCGTGCCAGACGGCTTCGAGGCGCAGAGCCTCGCCGTAGGTTTCCCGCCAGGGAGCGAGGAGTCGGGCCGCGCGGTCGGGGCGTCCCGCGGCGAGCGCGCGGCCCACGTCGGAGGCCGGGCCGAGCAGGACGGTCAGACCGTCTCCCCGGTTGGCGGCCCAGGGCAGCAGGGGCGTCCCCTCTCCCGCATGGGCTGCGGTGACGATCCTGCACAGGTCGGCCCAGCCGCGGGCGCCGTCCCGGGCGAGGAAGGTGACCCGGGGTGTCGACTCGTCGATGAAGGCACCTCCGCGCACGGGGACGCGGCGCCTTTCTTCACCCGCGGGCCCGTCCCCCCGTGCGGGCTCGGACTCCGCCACCGCCAGCTCGGCGCCGAACAGCGGGCGGATGCCCGCCTTCGCGCAGGCCTTGGCGAAGCGGACCGTGCCGGCGAGGGTGTCGCGGTCTGTGAGGGCGAGGGCGTCCATGCCCCGTTCGGCGGCGCGCTCGGCGAGGCGTTCCGGGTGCGAGGCCCCGTACCGCAGGGAGAACCCGGAGACGGTGTGCAGATGCGTGAAACCCGGCACACGCACCTCCCGCACTCGTGAGACCCGACCGGCTCTCGAACATCTGTTCCCAGCTACCCACCCCCACCATAGACCAATTTTCGAATGCGTGTGCGACATCCGTTCGACCCCTTCCCACCTGCGCAAACACACCGCGGCCCGGACGGTGGGGGCATGACACAGCCCGCCGGCGCCGAGGCTCCTCGCGGCCCCCTTCTCGCCGATGTGAAGGACGCCGTCACCCTGCGGGCCACGCTGCTCGTGATCGGGGTGGTCGCCCTCCAGCTGCTGTTCAGACGACGTGACCGCCTCGCTGCTGGTGCTCTCGGCGTGGGCCCTCGCGGGCACCGTGAGCACACTGCTCGCGGCGTCACTGTGGCGGAAACGGCGGCCGGCTTGAGGCCCCGAACGCCCGAGTACACCCGGACCGTACGACGTGAAAGTCCCGCCCCTCGCGCGCGAGGGGCGGGACTTCGCCGGGCCGGTGGGACCGCGGCCGGCGGTGCAGGGGCTGTCAGCCGATCTGGGCGCCGAAGGCCGAAAGCGCCTCGGTGACCGGCTGGAAGAAGGTCTCGCCGCCCGAGGTGCAGTCGCCGCTGCCGCCGGAGGTGAGGCCGATCGCGTTGCTGCCCGAGAAGAGCGAGCCGCCGCTGTCACCGGGCTCGGCGCAGACGTCGGTCTGGATCAGGCCGTTGACGATGTCGCCGTTGCCGTAGTTCACGGTGGCGTCCAGACCGGTGACCGTGCCGTCGTGCACCTGGGTCGTCGAGCCGCTTCGGGTGACGTTCATGCCGACGGTGGCCTCGGCGGCGCCGGTGATCTGCTGCGCGGAGCCGTTGTAGAGGTTGACCTCGCTCGGGTGGTCGACCTCCGCGGTGTACTTGACCAGGCCGTAGTCGTTGTCCGGGAAGCTGGACTGCTCGTTCGTGCCGATCTCCTTGCCGCTGGAGTCCGACCAGGTGGAGATGGACTCGGTGCAGTGCCCGGCGGTGATGAAGTACGGCGCACCGTCCTTTACCACGTTGAAGCCGAGGGAGCAGCGGCCCGATCCGCCGGTGATGGCGTCGCCGCCCGCGATGAAGGGCTTGAACTCCCCCTTCGTGCGCTGGAGTTCGGCCACGGAGCCGAGCCCGTCGACGACCTTGGTCAGCTCGGCCCACTCGGCCTTCGAGACCGTGCGGTCGGCGGTGACCACGACCTTGTTGGTCTGCGGGTCGGTCACCCAGGAGGTGCCGGGGATGGTCGCGTCCTGCTTGAGGGTGCCGCGGGCGCTCTTGAGCTCGGACAGGGAGTTCTCGACGATTCTGGCCTTGGCGCCGGCCGCCTCGACCGTCCTGGCTGCGGCCTGGTCGAGCACGTTGACCACGAGGTTCCTGGTCTTCGCGTCGTAGTACGTGCCCGCCGAGTCGGCGCCGAGGTCCTTGCCGAGCGCCGAGGCGAGTTTTCCGGCCGCCGTGATCGACAGCGTCTCGGGCGCGGCGCTCTTCGCCGGCTCGCTGGCGTTCGCAGTCTGGAAGGTGATGCCCGCGGCCACCAGTGCGGCGATGCCCGCACCTGCCAGGGCGGCCCGCCGCTTGGGTATGCGTCGGTGCTTCAACTCACGTCCTCCTGTGGGGGGTCGGTCCGGGAGGTTGTGGGGACCTCGTGGACCGGAAGGCTGGTTGACGAGCGCCTACTCTTCCGAACTCCAGGGGGAGCGCACAAGGTTGACTTCAGGACGCGCGTAGAACGTGGTTGCGTGCCCATCCTTGCTTGACCGTCCACGGTCATTCCAGGCGGATTCGCACTGCAAACACTACGTGCGGGTAACCCTTCACCAGCCTGTGAGGTCTACTCCTGTCCTGAATTCGCCGCTTGCTCATCGGAATTCACCCGGGGCGCGGCAGACGGAAGTTGCTCCTGCGCCGGTTGCTGCGGCACTGACGGCATCCGCGGAACCGGCTGCTGCGCCTTCTCCAGGAACCGCAGCAGCTCCACCGGGAAGGGCAGCACCAGCGTCGAGTTCTTCTCGGCGGCGACCGCCACCACCGTCTGCAGCAGCCGCAGTTGCAGCGCGGCGGGCTGTTCGGACATCTGTGCTGCGGCCTCGGCGAGCTTCTTCGACGCCTGGAGTTCGGCGTCCGCGTTGATGACCCGGGCGCGCCGCTCGCGGTCCGCCTCCGCCTGCCGGGCCATGGAGCGCTTCATGGTCTCGGGCAGGGACACGTCCTTGATCTCGACCCGGTCGATGGTGACACCCCACTCCACGGCCGGACTGTCGATCATCAGCTCCAGGCCCTGGTTGAGCTTCTCGCGGTTGGACAGCAGATCGTCCAGTTCGCTCTTGCCGATGATCGAACGCAGGGACGTCTGCGCCATCTGCGAGACCGCGAACCGGTAGTCCTCGACCCTGACGACCGCCTCGGCCGGCGAGGTCACCTTGAAGTAGACGACGGCGTCGACGCGCACCGTGACGTTGTCCCGGGTGATGCCCTCCTGGGCCGGCACCGGCATCGTCACGATCTGCATGTTGACCTTGCGGAGCTGGTCCACGACCGGAACGATCATAGTGAACCCCGGCCCGCGCACCTGGGACCGGAGCCTGCCGAGCCGGAACACCACTCCGCGTTCGTACTGTTTGACGACCCGCGCCGCCGCCATCACGTACACGACTCCGGCGGACGCGAGCGTCACTCCCGCCGCCACCAGCTCCTCCACCATGCCGGCCCCCAGGGTCCGAAGTGGGTGTATCACAGGGGAGTACTGCCTGTACGTCGACGGTAACTCCGGCACACGGACAAGGGCGAGCCCCCGCACGACAGTTGCGTACGGGGGCTCGCCCACCTGCTGGCCGCAGGTCAGGTCGTGCGGGTGCCGGCGGCGCGGCCTGGCCTGGTAGACGCCGACGCCGTAGGCGTTCGCTGTCTAGTAGACGCTGACGCCGTAGGCGTTCAGTGCCTCCACGACGGGCTGGAAGAAGGTCGTGCCGCCGGAGCTGCAGTTGCCGCTGCCGCCGGAGGTCAGGCCGTAGGCGATGCCGCTGTTGGAGTACAGCGGGCCGCCGGAGTCGCCGGGCTCGGCACAGACCGTGGTCTGGATCATGCCGTAGACGATGTCACCGCCACCGTAGTTGACGGTCGCGTTCAGGGCGGTGACCCGGCCGCTGTGGGTGCCGGTCGTGGAGCCGCGTCGGTAGACGGTGGTGCCCACGCTCGGAGTGGCCGCGCTGGTGATGTCGACGCTGCCGACGGTGCCCGACTTGGTCACCGAGCTGTTGGTGTACCGGACGATCCCGTAGTCGTTCGTCGGGAAGCTGGAGCCCGCCGTGGTGCCGAGCGTCGTGGTGCGCCCCGAGTTCGACCACCAGGTGCCCGCACCGTCGGTGCAGTGACCTGCGGTCAGGAAGTAGTAGGTGCTGCCGCTGCGGACGTTGAAGCCCAGCGAGCAGCGCCAGCTACTCGCATAGATGGCGTCGCCGCCGGAGATCAGCTTGTTGAACTTGCCCGGGGTCCGCTTGATCGTGAGCGCGTCGGCGTTGGCGCCCGCCTGCTCCTTGATCTTCGCGATCTCGGCCTTGGAGACCGTGCTGTCGACGGTGACGACCACACGGTTGGTCGTGCTGTCGACCGCCCACGCGGTGCCCGGGACGTCGGCCTTGAGCACCGAGCCGCCGGCGCTCTTGAGCTGGGTGGCCCTGAACGTGGTGGCGTCGGACGCGCTCGCGTTGGGGATCGCGATCGCTGCGGCGGCCACGAGGCCGGTGGATACGGCGATCAGCCGGGTCCGTCTCGTGATGCCGCCGCGGGGAATGGTGCGCTTGATCCTCACTTTTCGTTCCTCCACATGGGAAGTCGGGGGCCCTCGTGGGGTTGGGCCCGTGAGGCGCAGCCAGTGACCGGTCGCCCGGATTCCGAACACGCCGTGCCCCTGGCAAGCGCTGTGGGGGAGTATTCGGTCGAACGGCCGGTAGGCGCAAGGGCACCTTTCGGCCGTCAACCTTTGAACCGTCAATGGGAATTGCCCGCTCCGGCCGAGTCTCAGGACGGGTTGCGCTCCCCAAGTCGCCCGTCCGGACAGTCCTCCAGCCAGTGCGTGCCCGTCAGGGCGAGCGGTCCGTGGAGGGGGGTCGCCGTCACCGACTCGACGCGGTGCTCGTGCCACTGCTTCCACTCGCAGGAAGCGTCCGAGCACCCCTGCTCTCGGGAGACCGCACCATGCGTACGGCCACGCGTGGCTCATAACAAGCCTTTTGTCCCCTTCGCCCCTTACCCCGATCGCCTCGGCGGCTCAGCAGTCACAGCCGCAGTCACATCCGTCGCAGCAGTTCCCGCAGCAGTCACAGCAGTTGCAGCAGTCGCTGCACCCGCTGCAGTCGCACTGCTGGCAGAGACCTTCCTTGCGCTCCCGGCTCCACGGATCCTCGTACTCGCAGCAGCACAACTGGCACGTACAGGCGAGCCCCGCCCACACGAGGCACCCCGCGAGGAGACCGCGCCGGTCACGGCGGGGCGGTTCCGGGGGCAGCGGCGGGCCGCCGGGCCCGGACGGGGCGTACGGGTTGCCCGGCTGCGGCCCGTAGGCCTCGGGGCGGTGCGAGCACGAGGCTGTACCGAAGGCCCGGTCCACCGAGTTCCGCAGCTCGTGCGCAAGCAGCAGATGCGCCAGCTTGCCGTCGGTGAACTCCACCTCGCGCAGAGCAAGCCGTATCCCGTGCAGCGCGTCGTCCGCGAGCCGCCGGGCCTCGGTGAGCGGGGTACCGGTCGCCGTGAGCGGGTTCCACGCACCCGACGCGGCGTCAGCTTCCCGGTCCTCGACGGCGTCCAGGAGGTGCGCGAGCCGTCCGAAGAGGCGGCCGGCCTCGGCGAGCGGCCCTGCGTTGCCCGGCCGCCCCGCCAGGACCGCGGTGTGCGCGAAGGCCGCGGCGGTTGCGGTCTCGGTAGGCTCGGTGACGGTCAGGATCGGCGTCCCGGGGCCGGCCAGAGCCTCGATGCCGGACTGCCGGTCCACGGCGTCGACGAGGACGGCCGTGTCGAACCCGACGTCCAGACCGGTCCGCTCGCCCGCCTTCCCCCAGTTCGCGGCGACTCGGCGCGCGGCGAACGCCACCGGCTTCCGGGCCACCAGCCCGTCCCCGTCGGCGACATGGTCGCGCACCTTGGCGGAGGCGAGCACGAGCGAGACGGCGGCCGCGAGCCGCGCACCCTCACCCTGAGCGACGGACGCGGTGCGCATTCCGCGCAGCGGGCAGGGCCCGGCCGTACGCCGCCCTCCGCCTTCCTTTTCCGCCTGAGCCTCCGTCAGAACGGATATGAGCAGCCCGTCATAGTTGGTCACTACACGGGCGAACTGCCCGTGATCACCGCGCAGCGCGAGGCACAGCCCGCACAAATGCGCCATCCACTGGGCCTTGAGGCTCTCTCCGAGCCGGTGACGACAGGGCCTGACGATTCCGAACAAGACGATCCCCCGTGGTGCGTACGGTGTCGAACTGCACTGAGCTGCCGCATCGTACCGACCGCGCCGGTTCACCCGTACGCTCCGACCGTCACCCGTACGCCGAGAAGAATCATATTTCACTCACAGTCAGCAGCCGTTTGAGGCACGACCCTTGGGACACACGGACTCTCGACGAATTCGTTGTGCACCAGTACCGTCACAAACCCCCCGCGCGGCGTCTATCCACTTGGCGCGCCGTCCGCATCATGGATGACCATAGGGATGCGGAAAGCAAGAAAGACCGCTGTGAGAGGAGGCGTCCATGGGATCGGTACGCAAGGCAAGTGCCTGGCTTGGCCTCGTTGACGACAACGATGACGAGCGTTACTACGACGACGACTACTCCGAAGGGACCGAGCCCGGGGAGGCCTGGGTCACCGATCCGCGGGTCAAGGTGGCCTCGGACGTCGCCGAGGAGAAGGGCCGCAGGATCGGCACGGTCACCCCGGACAGCTTCCGGGACGCGCGCGCCATCGGCGAGATGTTCCGGGAGGGGGTTCCCGTCATCATGAACCTCACCGCCATGGAGCCCGCCGACGCCAAGCGCGTGGTGGACTTCGCGGCCGGGCTGATCTTCGGGCTGCGCGGTTCGATCGACCGTGTGTCCAACCGTGTGTTCCTGCTGACCCCGGCCGACACGGAGATCGTCAACGGGGACCCGGCGCCGCACCGGACGGACGGTTTCTTCAACCAGAGCTGAGGCAGGGCCGCTCGCCGGCCCTGCCTCCCGCGGGGTTGACTCGGATCACCGGAAGGCGTCGAGTCCGGTGAGCGCCTTGCCCAGCACGAGCTGGTGCATCTCGACGGTGCCCTCGTAGGTGAGCACCGACTCGAGGTTCGTCGCGTGCCGCATCACGGGGTATTCGAGCGAGATCCCGTTGGCACCGAGGATGGTCCGGGCCGTACGGCAGATGTCGATGGCCTCTCGTACGTTGTTGAGCTTGCCGAAGCTGACCTGCTCGGGACGCAGGCGGCCGGCGTCCATGCGGCGCCCCAGGTGGTGAGCGAGCAGGATCCCCTTGTGCAGTTCGAGGGCCATGTCGGCGAGTTTGGCCTGGGTGAGCTGGAAGCCGCCGATGGGCCGCCCGAACTGCTCCCGTGACTTCGCGTAGTCGACGGCGGCCTCGAAACAGGAACGCGCCGCCCCCATGGCTCCCCAGACGATGCCGTAGCGGGCGTGGGTGAGACAGCTGAGCGGGCCCTTGAGCCCGACGACGCCGGGCAGTACGGCATCGGCGGGCAGCCTGACGTCGTCGAGGACGAGCTCGCTGGTGACGGAGGCGCGCAGCGACCACTTGTGCTTGATCTCGGGCGCGGAGAACCCGGCGCTGTCGGTGGGCACCACGAACCCGCGGATCCCGTCGTCGCTCTGCGCCCAGACGACGGCCACGCCGGCGACGGACCCGTTGGTGATCCACATCTTGCGCCCGTTGAGGACCCAGTCGCCCCCGTCGCGCTTGGCGTACGTGCGCATGGCGGCGGGGTCGGAGCCGTGGTCGGGCTCGGTCAGCCCGAAGCATCCGATGACGTCACCGGTGGCCATGCGCGGCAGCCAGTGCTGTTTCTGCTCTGCGGAGCCGAACCGGTGGATGGCGTACATGGCGAGGGAGCCCTGCACGGAGACGAGGGAGCGGATCCCGGAGTCGGCGGCCTCGAGTTCCAGGCACGCAAGCCCGTACTGCACGGCGCTGGCTCCGGCGCACCCGTAGCCGCTGAGCGACATCCCGAGCGCACCGACGGCACCCAGCTCTCGGGCGAGTTCGCGAATGCCGGGCAGCTCGCCCTTCTCGTACCAGTCGGCGACGTAGGGCAGCACACGGTCCGCGGCCCAGGCCCGCACGGTGCCACGGATCGCGAGATCCTCCGGTTCCAGCAGCTCGTCGATGCCGAGCGGGTCGGCGGGGTCGAACGGGGGCAGTTTCGATGACGCGGACATGAAAACCCTCCGACACACGGAAAACTAGCACCGCTAGTTACGATTTCGAGCCGACGTTACCGCAGCCGTCAACAGCGCCGCACTCCCACAGGAAACGCCCACCCGTCAGCGCACCGCAAACGGCTGGTGCGTGGGTGGGAGAAACCGTCAAGCGGAGACGCGGGACTCCGCGACCTTCCTGGGCGCAGGAAGCTCCACCTCCGCCGAAGGCGCCTCGCACTGCATGAACCGCGGCAACCGCAGCGCCATCACCGCCCCCAGCAGCAACAACCCCGCGCTCACCAGCAGGGTCACATGCAGGCCGTGCACAAAACTGTCCCGCGCCGCCCGCCGCAGGGCCACCCCCGCCGACCCCCCGAGCCCTCCGGCAACCTCGTACGCCTCGCCCAGCGAGTGCCCCGCCGCCGTCGACGCCGACGCCGGAACCCCTGGCACGGACGTCAGCCCGGGCGCGTACGCCGCGTTCATCACACTCCCGAGGAGCGCGATCCCGATGCCCGCCCCCAGCTGGTACGAGGTCTCCCCGACCGCCGCCGCCCCGCCCGCCTGCTCCGGCGGAGCCTCGCTCAGCATCGACTCGTACGCGCCGAACAGCGTGGTCTCCAGCCCGAAGCCCAGCAGCACGAACCCGAACAGCAGCAGCCCGGCGTTGTCCTCGCCGCCCATCGCCGTGAGCAGCACGACCGCCGCCGCCGTCAGACAGAACCCGAAGGACACCATCCGCCGAGGCCCGAACCGCCGCAGCATCCGTGCCCCGGCCAGCCCCGACGCCATCGCCGCGACCGTCAGGGGCAGCAGCCGCAGCCCCGTCTCCAGCGGCGACAGCCCGAGCACGAGCTGCAGATACTGCGCCGCGATCAGCTCGAGCCCGACCAGCGCCAGCATCGCCAGCACTATGCATCCGACGGAGGTGCTGAACGCCGGCCGCGCGAACATCCGCAGGTCCACCAGCGGATGCGTACGACGCCGCTGCCGCCGTACGAAGAAGACCAGCAGCACCGCACCCACCACGAGCGGCACCATCGTGAAGCCGCCCGGCTCCCCGCCTCCGAGCCGCTTCACGCCCAGCACCACGCCGAACAGCCCGGCCGCCGCCAGCAGCGCGCCGACCACGTCCCAGGGGCCGTCGCCCCTGCCCCGCGACTCGGGCAGCAGCAGCCGCCCCACGGGCAGGCTGATCAGCATCAGCGGGATGTTGATCAGGAACACCGAGCCCCACCAGAAGTGCTCGAGCAGGAAACCGCCGAGCAGGGGTCCCACCGCCGCGCCCACCGCGGCCACCGCGCTCCAGATACCGATGGCGAGCGCCCGCTCACGCCGGTCCGGGAAGACCTGGCGGAGGATCGACAGCGTCGCCGGCATGATCATCGCGCCGCCGACGCCGAGCAGCGCCCGCGCCAGGATCAGCACGTGGGCGTCGTCGGCGAGGGCCGCCATCCCCGATGCGACGCCGAACAGGGCGTATCCGAGGAGCAGGACCCGTCTGCGGCCGACCCGGTCGCCGAGCGTGCCGAAGAGGATCAGCAGCGAGGCGCAGACGAGCGGATAGATGTCGACGATCCAGAGCAGTTCTATCGCGCCGGGCTTGAGGTCCTCGGTGACGGCGGGCACCGCCACGTGCAGCACGGTCGCGTCGAGGGCGACGAGAAGAAGGCTGGCACAGAGCACCACGAGGACGACCCAGCGGTTGGCACCGGCCCCGGCCGCCCGACGGCGCAGCGCAACGGCCGTGGTCGTCCCGGACATGTACGTACCTCCCAGATTTTCCCTCGCGTTCGGCGGGCTCACGGGTGGGGACTCCCCGTGACTCGGCCGGAGAGGAGCGGTGGTCTCCGGCCCGCGCAGCGATGGCGAGTGACACGCCAGGTTACGCGAGTTCGTGGCGCTGCCCAGTGTCAGACCTCTCAGAGGTGGACCCAGCCCGTGTGACGTGCGCCACTCCCCCTCCCCTGTGGGCACGCCCCCGGCGGGCCGCCCGGTTCCCTACGCCGTCGATAATCGAGCGCGTGACCGATCTTGAGACGCGCGCGGCTTCGCCCGGCGCCACGGCCCTGCGCCGCGCGGCACCGGCCCTCCTCGGGTACGCGGCCGTACGCGCCCTCGGCCTGCTCGCCCTGGCCCTGTGGAGCACGGCGCGCGACAAGAGCCCGTACACCCTGCTGACGGCCCGTTGGGACGCGCTCTGGTACACCCGGGTCGCCGAACTCGGCTACGGCTACGAGGTGCGCCTGCCGAACGGCGACGTGCACTCGAACCTGGCCTTCTTCCCGCTGCTGCCCTGGCTGGAGCGGCTGCTGGCGGCCGTGACCCCGCTGTCGTACGCCGACGCGGGCTTCGTCGTCGCGCTGCTCGCCTCGCTCGCCGCGGCCTGGGGGATCTTCGCGGTCGCGGACCACGTGTACGGGAGCCGGGCGGGGGTCTGCGCCGTGCTGCTGTGGGCCGTCCTGCCCGTCGGGATCGTGCAGTCGATGGCGTACAGCGAGTCGCTGTTCACCGCGCTCGCCGCCTGGTCGCTGTACGCGGTCCTGACCGGACGCTGGCTGACGGCGGGCACGCTGGCCCTGCTCGCGGGCCTGACCCGCCCGGTGGGGCTCGCCGTCGTCGCGGCGGTGTGGACCGCCGGCATTGCCTCGTTCGTGCGGGAGCGAGGCAAGGCGCGAGCGGACGGCGCGCAGAACGCACCGCGCGCCCCTGCAGGCGGCGCCCGGCGCGCCCTCGGTCTGCTCCTCGCGCCCCTGGGCGCCGCCGCGTACGTCCTGTGGGTCGGCCACCGCACCGGCAAGGGCCCGCTCGGCTACCTCGATGTCCAGGCGGGCTGGCGCAACGGATTCGACGGCGGCTACGCGTTCGCCCGCTTCGTCGCCGACAGGTTCGCGTCGTTTCCGTCGGCCCTGGCGGGCGTGGGGCTGATCGTCGGGGTCGGTCTGGTGGTCTGGCTGTATGCCGTCTGCGTACGGCAGCGCCAGCCGCTCCCGCTCCTGGTGTACGCGGGTGTCGTCACCGCGCTCGCCCTGTGCGCGTCGAGCTACTTCGGCTCGAAGCCGCGCCTGCTGCTGCCCGCCTTTCCGCTGCTGCTGCCCCTCGCACTGGGCCTCGCCCGGCTGCGTACGCCCAGGTCGGCACTGGTGGTGGGCACCGTCGCCGTCGTCTCGGCCGTGTACGGGGCGTTCTGGCTGAACGGCTCCGGTCCCCCGTGATCGACTCCGGGCCGTGCGTGAGCGCCCGGAGAATTCCGCCCCATGATTCGGTGAACGAATTATTAAGCCCCATAAAACCTCGACGCAGGATGATCAAAGGAATTGAAGGGTCCCCCCGGCGGGGATTGCGGAATCCGTGGGAATAGGCCTCTCTCTGAGAGGAATCCCACATCACATCGTCATCACAAAGCCGCGCAATCGCCCGGGAGCCGAGCTCACTCGCTGTAACGTCGATTGGGTGCGTACCGATTGCAACCTCACCCGTCTGGACCGGGTGTTCGCCCGGCTGGACCGTGAGCCGGAGCGACCGGCCCACATCGATGTGCCGAAGATGAGCCGGCACCGGGTCGTGCTGCTGTCCGCGACCCTGGCCTTCTACCTGGCGATCGTGTGGGCCGTGTTGATCACCTCGTGGCTGGTCCGCCTCGACTGGCAGGTCATGTTCTTCCGGCCGTACCAACAGTGGTCGGAGATCCACTGGTTCGTCGACTACTACGTCGTCCTCGGCCAGCGCGGCCCGACCGCGGTGATGATCGCGGCCTGGCTGGGCTGGCGTTCCTGGCGGCAGCACACCCTGCGCCCGCTGCTGGCCCTCGCGACGTCGCTGCTGCTGCTGAACATCACCGTCGGCGCCGCCAAGCTCGGCATGGGCCGTCTGGGACCGCACTACGCGACCGCCATCGGCTCCAACGAGATGGGCCTGGGCGGCGATATATTTCCCAGCGGCCACACCGCCAACGCCGTTGTGACCTGGGGCATCCTGGCCTATCTGGCCTCCACTCCAAGAGCCCGCCGCTGGCTGTCCGCGGTGTCCGCGGTGACCTCGCTCGGCGTCGGGATGGCCACCGTCTACCTCGGTACGCACTGGCTGAGCGACGTCATCCTCGGCTGGGTCGCCGGCCTGCTGATCCTGCTCGCGCTCCCGTGGTTCGAGCCACTGATCGCCCGCGCCGAGACCGGCATCTTCGACCTGCGCGACCGCCGGCGCGCCCGCCGCGCCGGCCCGGCACCGGCCCTCCCCGTCGAGGCGCCCGTACTCGTCACGCCGACCGCGACGCCTCAGGAAGACACCGCGACGCCCGAGCCGGTCGCCATGGCCCACTCACCACGGATGCCCGTCCACCGGACCCCGGCACCGCACGCGGCCCGGTCGGAGCGCACCCCGGTCACCCCGGTCGGCAGCCGCCGCCCGCCGCACCCGGAACGTGTCACGCGCGGCACGACGGCCCGCCCCCTGACGGGCGGCTGACACACCACCAGGCGGCGAGGCCGACACGCACGACGCCCTCCCCGCAACGACGACGGCCCCGGTTCCTCATCGAGGAGCCGGGGCCGTCGTCCGTCCTGCGGTCAGCCCTTCCAGGCCCGTGCCACGCGGCCGTCCTTCACCTCGAAGTTCAGCCGCCCCGCCCGGTACTCCATGGTGATGATCGCGCCCGGCGGCAGCGAGCGCACCGTCGACCACCCACGCTCTCGGGCGAGCCGCTCGGCACGGTCGGCGTCTAGGCCGAGATACGTCTCCGGGCTGTCGTGGGGTTCGGCCGGCGGTTTCGGAATCGGTGCCATGCGGCCACGCTAGGGCCTGCCCCGCGGCCGGGGAACCCCGGGCCCGCCGCCGCGTCACTCTTCCCCCTCCTGTCACGCTTCTGTCACAGGATCACGACACGCGTTCCACTCGAACCGAGTCACACGTTCGGGCGGTTCCGTAGCCCTTCCGCAGGTATTCGAACCGAATTCCCGCGTGTCGCGACGGCTTCCCGAATAGCCCGGCGGAAAGTTCCGGGAGAACCCGGCCCGGCCCCCTTTTTTTCCTCCGATTCCGCGCCGGCCCGTTTAGGCCGACACACCAGAGGAAACACACGGTTCCAGCACAAAACACCCGTACGCCCCCTGTTGGAGCGCGCGGTGGCGTGAGCATCATGGCGTGAGCTCGCGGGCAGGCGCGGCGCGGGCTCGAGCGGACCCGGGACGCGAACGAGCGAAGGGGCGAGCGAGCGATGGGGACCCAGACCGTGCGGGCGACGGCACAGCCCTTGCGCACCAAGCGGCACGGCCGGCTGGTCGTCGACTGGCTGACCACCACCGACCACAAGAAGATCGGTCACCTCTACCTGATCACGTCGTTCGCTTTCTTCCTGATCGGCGGTGTGATGGCGCTGCTGATGCGCGCCGAGCTCGCCCGCCCCGGACTGCAGATCATCGACAACCAGCAGTTCAACCAGTTGTTCACGCTGCACGGCACGATCATGCTGCTGCTCTTCGCGACCCCGAGCTTCGCCGGCTTCGCCAACGAACTGATGCCCCTGCAGATCGGCGCCCCCGACGTCGCCTTCCCCCGGCTGAACATGCTGTCGTACTGGCTGTTCCTCTTCGGCGGCCTGATCGTGCTCGGCTCGCTCCTGGTGCCGTCCGGACCCGCCGCCTTCGGCTGGTTCGCCTATGCGCCGCTCAACAGCGCGGAACGTTCGCCCGGTGTCGGCCCCGATCTGTGGATCATGGGGCTCGCGCTGGCCGGCTTCGGCACGATCCTCGGTGCGGTCAACTTCATCACCACCATCATCGGCATGCGAGCGCCCGGCATGACGATGTTCCGGATGCCGATCTTCGTGTGGAACACGCTGTTCACATCGATCCTGATCCTGATGGCGTTCCCGGTGCTCGCGGCGGCCCTGCTGGTCCTGGAGGCGGACCGGCGGTTCGGCTCGCAGGTCTTCGACGCGGCCAACGGCGGGGCGCTGCTGTGGCAGCACCTGTTCTGGTTCTTCGGGCATCCCGAGGTCTACATCATCGCGCTGCCGTTCTTCGGCATCATCACGGAGATCATCCCGGTCTTCAGCCGCAAGCCGATCTTCGGCTATCTCACCCTGGTCGCCGCGACCATGGCGATCACCGGCCTGTCGGTGGTCGTGTGGGCGCACCACATGTTCGCCACCGGCGCGGTCCTGCTGCCGTTCTTCTCCTTCATGAGCTTCCTGATCGCGGTGCCGACGGGGGTGAAGTTCTTCAACTGGACCGGGACCATGCTCAAGGGCTCGCTGTCGTTCGAGACGCCGATGCTGTGGGCGGTCGGCTTCCTGGTGTCGTTCCTGTTCGGCGGCCTGACCGGGGTGATCCTGGCCTCGCCGCCGATGGACTTCCACGTCACGGACTCGTATTTCGTCGTGGCGCACTTCCACTACGTCGTCTTCGGCACCGTCGTCTTCGCGACCTTCGCCGGCTTCTACTTCTGGTGGCCGAAGTTCACCGGGAAGATGCTCGACGAACGGCTCGGCAAGATCCAGTTCTGGACGCTGTTCGTCGGCTTCCACACCACGTTCCTGGTGCAGCACTGGCTGGGGGCGGAGGGCATGCCGCGCCGGTACGCCGACTATCTCGCCGCGGACGGCTTCACCGCGCTCAACACCATCTCCACGATCGGCGCGTTCCTGCTCGGCATCTCCACGCTGCCGTTCCTCTACAACGTCTGGAAGACCGCCAAGTACGGCAAGAAGGTCGAGGTCGACGACCCCTGGGGCTTCGGCCGCTCACTGGAGTGGGCGACCTCGTGCCCGCCGCCGCGGCACAACTTCACCGCGCTGCCGCGGATCCGTTCCGAGGCCCCGGCCTTCGACCTGCACCATCCGGAGTACGCGGCGCAGATTCCCCAGCCCGAGCCAAAGAGCGAGCAAGCCGGTCCCGAGCGGTCCTGATCGCCTCGGTCAGCTCGGCCGGCTCCAGCACCTCGAACTCGAAGCCCATCATCATCACGTGGATCACCATCACGTCGAGGCTCGCGGCCCCGGTGCGCAGGACACAGGCGTCCGGCCCGTCGGTCTCCAGCGTCCCGGCCGAGGGCGAGATCCGCTCGGCGGCCTCCTCCAGGGGCACCAGCAGCCGGATGACGGCGTGCGAGGGGTACGCGCGCGTGGAGACCCCTTTGGAGACGTACGCGGCGAGGTCGTCGGCGGGCGGCGTGCGCGGGACGAAGCGCGGGCCGTGCGGCGGCTTCGGCCTGATGCGGTCCACGCGGAACGTACGCCAGTCGGCGCGGTCGAGGTCCCACGCGACCAGGTACCAGCGGCGCTCGGTGCACACCAGGCGGTGCGGTTCGACGGTGCGGCGGGTGGGGGCGCCACCGTGGTCGTGGTACTCGAAGCGCAGCCGCTCCGCGTCCCGGCACAGGCTGGCGAGCTCGGTCAGCACGGCCGGGTCGACGGCGGAGGGCCGGGGGCCGCGCAGCATCGGCACGGTGAAGGCGTTGAGGGTGCCCACCCGGCGGCGCAGCCGGTCGGGCAGGACCTGCTCCAGCTTGGCGAGGGCCCGTACGGAGCTCTCGCCGATGCCCTCGATGCCCTGCCCGGCAGCAGTGCGCAGCCCGACGGCCACGGCCACCGCCTCGTCGTCGTCCAGGAGGAGCGGGGGCAGCTCGGCGCCCGCGCCCAGCTGGTAGCCGCCGCCGGTGCCGGGGCTGGCGTTGACGGGGTAGCCCAGCTCGCGCAGCCGGTCCACGTCCCGGCGCACCGTGCGCGGGGTGACGCCGAGGCGTTCGGCCAGGTCGGCACCGGACCATTCGCGGTGGGCCTGGAGCAGCGAGAGCAGACGCAGCAGTCGTGCCGAGGTCTCCAACATGGGTCCGAGTCTGCCAGCGATCGCGGACAGCTGCTGTCCGCATGGTCGGAGTCGACCTGCGCGTCTTGTCGCCTGTCACGGCTGGTACGGCAGCTGCGGCACGTCGAAACACGTGGTGTTCATGTCTCCTTGGGACACCCAGCCCCTGCCGTCCTCCCAGCGGGCCACCGAAAGACAGGTCCTGCGGGTCTTCGGCGGCTCGGCCAGCCGCTCGAACGCGACCGGCAGCAGCAGCCCGCCCGCGGTGTAGTCCTCGCTGCGGTTCATGTGGTCGTCCACGCACGCGCGCGTGATGCCCGGTTCCGCGCAGGCCTTCGCCGCGTCCGTGAACCACCTCGCCGCCGCCCAGCCCTCCAGCTGCCACTGGGAGTGCGTCTTCAGTCCCTTGGTGGCGTCCCGGAACTCCCGTACGGCCTGGTGGTCCGTGTCCTCGTAGTCGCGGCTGGATCCGGTAGCCCAGAGCGCGTTGCGGCAGCGCGGGGAGTCCTTGTAGTCCTCGGGGACGGTGGACGTCCAGTTCTGCACGTTCGTGACCTTGGCGATGATCTTGGCCCCGACCTCGTCCATCGCCTTGCACAGCCGAGCGTTGCCGTGGGTGTCCAGGGCGTCGAAGACCAGGTCCGTGCCCTGCTGCTTCAGGTCGGCCGCGACGGCGCTGAAGTTGGGCAGCGCGAAGTCGACCTGCTCGGTGACGACCTCGTACCCCTCGGCCTTCAGGCCCCGCTCGACGAGCCGGGCGTAGGCGGCGGACGCCGCCTGGTTGTACGAGACGACGGCGGCCGTACGGGCGCCGTGCTCGCGCTTGAAGTAGCGGTAGACCTCCGTGCCGCCGTACAGCGTGCCGTCCCAGCCGGGTGTGCCGTCGCGGGGCGCGAGGCTGCCGTAGATGCCGTACAGGTGCGGGTACGTGTCGTAGGCGGCCCCGATGGGCTGCCCGCCGATGTCGGGCACGCGCGCGCGGGAGACACGGGAGGCACCCGCGTAGTCCAGGGCCGTGGTGGCGACCAGGGCGACGACCCGGTCCTCGTCGATCAGCCGGTGCACGCAGGTGTTGTTGCCGACGCCGCTGCCGCCGTCGTCGCACAGGCGCACCTCGACCCGGCGGCCGTCGATGCCCCCGCGCGCGTTGAGCCGGTCGAAGTAGGCCTGGGCGCCGTCGCGCGGGCCGGTGAAGGTGTTGCCGCCGACGGGGCTGGTGGCGCTGGTGATGATGCCGACGCGGAGGGGCGCACCGCTGCTCGGCGCGGGTGTGGCCGTGCGGCCCCCGTGCTCGAAGTCGCTCTCGGGCAGACGACTGCCGCAGGCCGTGCCCAGGAGGAGCAACAGCGCTGCGGTGGCGGTCTCAGCAGCCCGGCGCGGGCGACTGCGACCCATCGCCGCTCAGCTGGACCAGCGCGCACAGCGTGTTGACGGAGACCTTCCAGATGCCCGCCTGCTCGACCGCTGCTCCGGAGGCGTTCGGCAGGGCGGTGGCTCCGTTCAGGAGGAGCGTGTACGTCACGGTCGCCTCGGTCGGCTTGGTGAACTCGACCTTGATGACCTTCGCCTGTACCTGCCCGCCCCTCTTGTCACCGCTGAAGGCCTGGAGTACGGGGCCCATCTGCTCGCCGTTCTCCAGGACGGCCTGCTTGTCCTTCGTGGAGGTCTTCGGATCGAAGAACTTCTGCCAGTTCTGCCTGATCTCCCGCTCGGCCGCCGCCGGGTCGGCCGGCGCGGTGGCCGGCGCGCTGGTCGTCGTCTCCGGCGTCGGAGTGGGCGGCGTGCTCTCGCCCCCGCCGCCGTTGTCGTCGCTGCAGGCCGCGAGGGGCGGTGCGAGGAAGAGGACCAGGGCGGCCGCCACGGCCGTACCCCGTCCTGCCGCCCCGGGGCCGCGTCCCCGTCGTGCCATCCCCCGCCTGAGGTCGCTCCCGAGAACCATCTGGCTCACCACCGGGTGTCGGTCCGGGCCAAGCGCGCCCGGTGCTTTCAGGGTCAGCTTCCAGAAGGCATAGTGCAAGTCCATTGGCGGACTTGGAAGGTAGCCGGACACACCACGTGTGGGAGCCAGAGATGCGGACAGCCCGACTGCGGACCGTGCACCCCGTCCTGTGGGCCGGCTGGGCCGCGCTCGCCGCGGGCGCGGTGCTGTGCGTGATCGGCTGGTACGGCATCTCGGGCGAGCGCTACGCCGAGCGGCAGCTGCCCTACCTCGCGTCGTGCACGGTCCCCGGCGCCGCGCTGATCATCGCGGGGGCGGTGCTGCTGGCCCATGGCCGAGGCGCCGTCGCCACCGCGCGCATGGAGGAGCTGTACGGCCTCCTGGTGGCCGCGGGGCCCGCCGACACGGCGGAGCCCGGGCAGGCGGCCGCCGCGCCCCTGGCGGTCAGCGGGGACCTCCGGATGGTGCCCGGCGGCACCCTGTACCACCGCGCGGACTGCCCGCTGGTCTCCGGCAAGGCGGAAGCGGTACCGGTGGACGCGAAACTGGTGGCGAGCGGTGAGCTGGGCCCCTGCCCGATCTGCGAGCCCGATGAAGAAACCGACTGATGTCCTCGCTGACGTACGACCTCACCCTGGCCGGCCTGTCGGTCGGCAGCGCCGCCGCGCTGACCGGGATCGGCCTGATCGTGACGTACCGCTCGACGGGCGTGCTCAACTTCGCGCACGGGGCGATCGCGATGGTGTGCGCCTACGTGCTGCGGCAGTGCGTGGCCGAGTGGGGCTGGCCGCTGTGGGCGGGGGCCGCGCTGACGCTGCTGGTCCTGGCGCCGGGCCTCGGCATGCTGCTGGAACGGTTCGTCTTCCGTCCGCTCTCCGTCCTGGGCGGCGATCCGGCGCAGACGCTGGTCGCCTCGATCGGCGCGTTCGTGCTGCTCGTCGGCGGGGCCGCGCTGGTGTGGGGACAGGGCGCTCGGGACGACGCGCCGGAGCTGGTGTCGGCGGACCCGTGGGGCCAGCTGGCGGTGGTGCTGGTGCTGGCCGTGGGCGTCGGGGCCGTGATCCGCTGGACGCGTTTCGGACGGGAGCTGCGGGCCGTCGTCGACGACCGGCAGCTCGCCGTGCTCGGCGGCATCGACGCGGACCGGGTGGCCGCCGCGGGCTGGGCGTTCGGCTCGTTCACGGCGGGGCTGACGGGCGTGCTGCTGGCGCCTTACGTGCGGCTGGACCCGTACGGCCTGCCACTGCTCGTCATGGAGGTGGTCGCGGTCGCGGTGGCCGCGCGGATGCGCAGCCTGACCGTGGCCGTGGTGGTGGCGCTGGGCATCGGCGTCGCGCAGAGCCAGCTGACGCGGCTGCATCCGTCGGGCTGGGGCGAGCCGCTGCTGCAGGCGGTCGGCGCGAACCTCTTCGTGGTCGCCCTGCTGGTCGCGGCCCTCGTCCTGCCCGGAATCGGCACGCGTGACGCGCTGCCGCGCACGGCCACCGCGCGCGTGCCCACCCCGCCGGGCGCCTGGATCGTGGCCGTGGTGCTCTTCCTGCTGCCCCTCGGCTTCGCGGGCTCGGACCTGCACACGTCGGTCCAGGTGCCCGCCCTGGGAGTGGTGCTGCTGTCCCTGGTCGTGGTCACCGGCCGCGGTGGCCAGATCTCGCTCGGGCAGGCGGCGTACGCGGGTCTCGGCGCCCTTTTCACCGCACTGCTGGCGGCCGGACGCTTCCCGGGCCTGCCCCGGCTGCCCGAGCTCGCGGCGCTCGCGGTGGCGGTGGTCCTGGTCGCTCCCCTTGGCCTGCTCACCGGCTGGCCGGCGATCAGCCGCCACGGCCTGGCGCTGGCGCTGGCGACCTTCGCGGTGGGCGTCGGGGTGAGCCGGTTCGTCTTCGCACAGCCCTACGCCACGTCTGGGCTGACGCTGGGCCGCCCGGCGGGCTTCGACGGGGACCGCGCCTACTACGTCCTGGAACTGGTGGTGCTGGCGGGCGCCCTGCTGACAACGCGGATGCTGCGCCGGGGCCGTACCGGCCGGGCCCTGGCGGCCATGCGGGACCACGAGCCGGGGGCGTCGGCGGCCGGCGTCCAGGTGCCGTCGCTCAAGCTGCTCGCGTTCGTCTCGGGCGCGGCGCTGGCCGCGCTCGGCGGTGGACTGCTCGGCATGGGGCTGCGGGCCTTCGACCCCGCTGCGTACGACCCCGTCCGCGGTCTGCTGTGGTTCGCCGCGGTGGTCGTGCTGGGCGCCGACAGCACGCTGGGCGCGCTGGCCGCCGCGGCACTCCTGGTGGGCCTGGACGCGGGGGCGCGGGGCGGTGTCGCGGCGGCGCTGTTCGGCGTGCTGGCAGTGCTCGTCGGCCGCTTTCCCGGGGGGCCCTACGAGGCACTGCGGGCGGCGGCGGAGAGACTGCGGCTGCGCCGGCGCCCGACACTCACGGCGCTCGGGGCCCGGGTGCGCGGGAGGCTGCGGCCGGTGCCGGAACCGGGGGCCGCGCCCAGGTCCGCGGTGGGCGCGACGGCGGCCGGTGCCGGGCCCCGCACCGCCGCACCGCCGCCACGGCCCCTGCCGGACACCGCTCGCCCGGCGTTCCCCGCCTCCCCCGGCCTCTCCGCCCGCGGCCTGCGCGCCCGCTACGGCGGCTTCACCGCACTCGACGGTGTCGACCTCGACGTCCCGGCCAGCCGGGTCACCGCGATCGTCGGCCCCAACGGCGCCGGAAAGAGCACCCTGTTCCACTGCCTGGCCGGGACGCTGCGTCCCGCTCGCGGGTCGGTCCGTCTCGGCGGCCGGGACATCACGCGCCTCGCCGCCCATGCCCGCACCCGGCTGGGCATCGCCCGCACCTTCCAGCAACTGGCCGTCTTCCCGTCGTTGACCGTGACCGAGAACGTTCGCGTCGGCGCCGAGCAGGGGCGTGTCACCGATCCGGGCGCGGTGGAGCGCGCCCTCAGACTGCTCGGGCTCGACGGGCCGGTCCGGGCACTGCCGGCGGCCGGCCTGCCCACCGGCACACTGCGCCGTGTCGAGCTGGCCCGGGCCCTTGCGGGCAGCCCGCGGGTACTGCTGCTCGACGAGCCGGCCGCCGGCCTCGACACGGCCGAAGTCGCCGCGCTGGCCCGGGTGCTGGGAGCTCTGGCCGCCGACGGCACCGCTCTCCTCGTCGTCGAGCACGACCTCGACCTGGTCGCCGGCCTCGCCGACGTCGTGCACGTCATGACCGCGGGCCGCGTCGTCGCGTCCGGTCCGCCCGACCGTGTCCTCGACGCCCTGGGCGAACGGGAGACGACCGCATGACCATCTCCCTGCGCCACGCGCGCGTGCGCTACGGCCCGCTGGAAGCCCTGCACGGCGTCACACTCGCCGCGCCCGGCCCCGGCCTGACCGTCCTGCTGGGCCGTAACGGCAGCGGCCGTACGACCGTCCTGCGTGCCCTGGCCGGAACCGTGCCGCTGTCCGGCGGGGCGGTGGTGTGGGACGGCGCCGACGTGACCCGGGTGCCCGCCTACGAGCGCGCTCGCCGCGGGCTGTGCCTGGTCCCCGAGCGGCAGGCGGTGTTCGGGTCCCTCACCGTGCGGGAGAACCTGGAACTGGCGGCCACGGAACCGGAGCCCGCCCTCGACGCCTATCCGCAGCTGGGCCCTTTGCTCGCCCGTCGGGCCGGCACGCTCTCCGGCGGCGAGCAGCGCATGCTCGCCCTCTCCCGCGCCCTGCTGGCACGCGCGCGCGTGGTGCTCGTCGACGAACCCGCGCAGGGCATGTCTCCGGCCGTCGCGGCCCGCACGTACGAGCTGCTCCGCTCGCTCGACGCGTGCGTGGTGGTCGCCGAGCAGCGGCTGCCGGCCGCGCTGCGCGGCCGGCCGGCACTGGTGTACGAACTGCGGCGCGGCGCCGTCGTGTTCGGCGGAGAGGCGGCCGAGCGGGAGCGGCGGGCAGCGGGGGGCCGGACACGGCACGGGCCGGACGCTCCCGGATCCCCGCGCGGGCCGGGCCCTTCGGGATGACCGGGCCACCGGTTGACGGCTCGCGCTGCCGAGGGCCCCACCCGGCCGGCCGGGTGGGGCCCCGTACCCGGGACAGGGGGGAGCACTCAGAGTTCGAGGCGCTGCCCGGGCACGATCAGGTCGGGATCACCGCCGATGACGGCCTTGTTGACGGAGTAGAGCTGGTGCCAGGTGGTCCCGTGCCGGGCGGCGATCAGGCTCAGCGTGTCGCCCTGACGGACGGTGTAGTCGCCGCGGGACGCGCCGCGGTTCGAGTGGCTCGTCGAACGGGCCGGTGACTTCGAGGGGGCTGCCTTGGACGGGGCTGCCTTCGACGAGGACTTCGTCGTGGCCGAGCCGGCGGGGGCCGCCGGCGCGCTGCCGTAGGCCCCGGCCCGCGCCGAACAGGTCGGCCAGGCGCCCCACCCCTGGGCCCGCTGGACCTTGGTGGCCACGGCGATCTGCTGGGACTTGGAGGCCCGGTCGGCGGTCGGCGCGTAGGCCGTGCCGCCGTACGCGCGCCAGGTGCCTGCGGAGAACTGGAGTCCTCCGTAGTAGCCGTTTCCGGTGTTGATGTGCCAGTTGCCGCCGCTCTCGCACTGGGCGATGCGGTCCCACACTCCGCCGTCCGCCGCTGCGGCGTTGCCGGTCGCGGCCAGCAGTCCCAGAGGGGCGAGCAGTGCCGCCCCGGCGAGGACCGCCGTCGTACGAACCTGAGTCTTACGAGCGTTGTCGTGAGTGGTATCGGCACATTCGGACATGAAGTTCCCTCTCGAAGGACCCGGGGTCCCCCAAAACGGTGCGCCACGCCCGGCGTGTCGTACGCGGTCGTCGCGCTCCGTCCCGTCCGCCGGTGATGGTGCTGCGAGCTGGCTGGCTTGGTGCGGTCGGCGGACGTACCCGAGCGGTGCTCGTTGCACACGGCCGAGGAATCTAGGGAGCCCGGACGGCGGATATCAACCAACTGCTTGTCGTTCCAGGCCAGTTCGCCATTACCTCGGGTATCGGCGATTTCCGGCCACCCACTTCATTCGCCGATATCCTGATTTGTCGACCAGCCGCCCCGGCGATCTGTGACCCACTTCACCGATCCAACTTCTTTTGGTTTCCGAGGACTTGACTGGGAGTGCCGGATTCCGCACCCGGCGTGACCCTGTGCGGTGGATGGTTCGATTCCGTTCGCCCTGGAGCGTGACTCCGGCCACAGATCAGCCGTTGTCATCTTCATGAGCCCGGGACCCACGGGTTCACGGGCTGGGAGCCACCCGGCCCTGCCACGCACCACATCCCGAGGGAGCCCCCGTGCCGCGCATGCTCGACGTCAGCGACGAGGTACGCGCCGAGATCGGCGACGAAGAAGCCGACCGGCTGCTCGCCGGACACAACGCCCCCGGCAGTTACGACTGCACGTCCTGCCGCACCCCGGGCGACTCCGAACAGGAGCGCACCAGCACCGTCCTGTTCATCGGCGACGAGACGGCCGTCCTCGCCTTCGCCCACGCCACCTGCCTGCCCTCACAGGTCGTCCAGGTCACCGAGGAACAGCTCCAGGGAGCGGTGAAGTCCATCACCGGCGACTCCGTCGACCTGGAGCCCCACAAGGTCATGCCCGAGCAGGCCGTGCTCGGCGTGACCAGCGGACTCGTCCTGCTCGCGGGGGAACTGCACCCCGCCCTGGTCGTCGAGCCGACCGCCCCCGTCGTGCGCCCCGGATCGACCGGCCTCGGGGACGACTTCCTGCCGCTGCTCATCGAGCAGGGCTTCATGCCGCTGACCGTGATCGAGTCCGTGCCGCCCGTCCTGCACGGCTGGTCCGTCCTGCTCGCGATGGGCCAGCTCCACGCGGTGCTCCAGCCGGGCACGGGCGGCGGCTCACCGGTCGCCTGGTGGCAGGCGCACCAGCCACTCCAGGTCACCGAGAGCTGGCGGGCCGCCGCGAACAAGCACCAGCAGGTGCTGATGTTCGCCGCGCCGGTGGGATCCATCGGGCGTCAGCCCCGGGAGGACCTGCTGCGGGACGCGCTGGACAAGGCGGCGGCCAACGGGAAGCTGGTCGCTGCGGCGTTGCCGCTGGCGGGGGTCTGAGCGCGGACTCGCCGAGGGGCTGCGGGTTGTTCGGCGGCCGCGGGTCGTCTGTGGCCTGTCGCGCGCACGCGGCGGACCGGCATGCCGTCACCGCCCCGCGGCCCTTTTGGGGCGCTGTTCAGCCGCATCCCATGAGGCTTGGGGTCGTTTGGACATACGTGCACGCATACGACGTTCCCCGCCGCAATTCCTTCCATATCCCGTCCGCGCGACCGTCTCAGGACCACCAGGGCGGCCCATCGGCCACGCCGATCTACGACGCGCTCTACGCCGAGTACGTCGAGTCCTTCCGCTCGCTGCCGGGTGACCGCAGCGGCGAGGAGGATCTGGGCTTCACCGCCTTCGGGAACCTCCCGCACTCGTACGGCGGACACCGCCCGGGGTCGTTCAGCAGCTCGTACAGCGCCTACAGCGTGGGCGCGCACAGCACCCGCCACACCAGCGGGCAGCAGCCGGCATGGCAGCGCGTCGGGCAGATCGCGCAGCAGCAGGGCACCGGGATGCACCACGTCCCGGCGGCGCTGCCGCCAGGACCTCGCAGAGGTCTCTGAGAGCCGAGAAGGGCGGTCCCGACAGGGGCCGCCCTTCTGCTACTTCTTCTTGGCGCCGCGCTTCTCGCGCACCCGGACCGAGATATGGATCGGCGTCCCCTCGAAGCTGAACTCCTCACGCAGCCGGCGCTCGATGAAGCGCCGGTAGCCCGCCTCGATGAAGCCGGAGGCGAAGAGAACGAACCGCGGCGGCTTGGTGCCCGCCTGCGTGCCGAACAGGATGCGCGGCTGCTTGCCGCCGCGGATCGGGTGCGGATGGGCGGCGACGAGCTCGCCGAGGAAGGCGTTGAGGCGGCCGGTCGGGACGCGGGTCTCCCAGCCGGCCAGGGCGGTCTCGATCGCCGGGACCAGCTTCTCCATGTGCCGTCCGGTGCGCGCCGAGACGTTCACCCGCGGCGCCCACGCGACCTGGCCGAGCTCGGTCTCGATCTCCCGCTCCAGGTAGTAGCGGCGCTCCTCGTCAAGGGTGTCCCACTTGTTGAAGGCCAGGACGATCGCGCGGCCCGCTTCGACGGCCATGGTGACGATGCGCTGGTCCTGGACCGAGATGTTCTCGGAGGCGTCGATCAGGATGACGGCCAACTCCGCCTTCTCGACGGCGGCCGCAGTGCGCAGCGAGGCGTAGTAGTCGGCGCCCTGCTGGAGGTGGACGCGCTTGCGGATACCCGCCGTGTCGACGAACTTCCAGGTGACGCCGCCCAGTTCGATCAGCTCGTCCACCGGGTCGCGGGTGGTGCCCGCCAACTCGTTGACGACGACTCGCTCCTCGCCCGCCACCTTGTTCAGCAGCGACGACTTGCCGACGTTCGGGCGGCCGATGAGGGCGATGCGGCGCGGACCGCCGACCGCGGTGCCGAAGGTCTGCTCGGGCGCGTCCGGCAGCACGTCCAGGACGGCGTCCAGCATGTCGCCGGTGCCGCGGCCGTGCAGCGCGGAGACCGGGTGCGGTTCACCGAGCCCCAGGGACCACAGGTACGCCGCGTCGGCCTCGCCGCTCGGGCCGTCCACCTTGTTGGCGCACAGGACCACGGGCTTGCCGGCCTTGCGCAGCAGCCGTACGACCGCCTCGTCGGTGTCGGTGGCGCCGACCTTGGCGTCGACGACGAACACGACGGCGTCGGCGGCCTCGATCGCGTACTCGGCCTGCGCGGCCACCGAGGCGTCGATACCGAGGACGTCCTGCTCCCACCCGCCGGTGTCGACGACCTTGAAGCGGCGGCCCGCCCACTCCGCCTCGTACGTCACGCGGTCACGGGTGACACCGGGCTTGTCCTCGACGACCGCCTCGCGGCGGCCGATGATGCGGTTCACCAGGGTCGACTTGCCGACATTCGGGCGGCCGACGACGGCGAGGACGGGCAGCGGTCCGTGGCCGGCCGCCTCGATGGCACCCTCGACGTCCTCGAGGTCGAAGCCCTCAACCGCGGCGAGCTCCATGAACTCCGCGTACTCGGCGTCGCCGAGCGCCCCGTGATCGTGCTCGTGCGCGGCCGAGCCGTCGGGCTGGATGTGGTCGTTCATGAAGTCCGTACCTCGTCGTAATCGTGGTGATCGGTGGATGACGGCCCGCTGTCCACGGGCTGATCCACTACTTGAGTGTCGCTCAGCGCCCGGTGAGACGCCTGGCGTTTTCCAGGTGCGCGGAGAGCTGCTTCTGGATGCGTTCGGTCGCCTCGTCCAGCGCCTTGCGTGTGCGCCGTCCGCTGCCGTCGCCCGCCTCGAACGGGTCGCCGAAGACCACGTCGACGCGGCTGCGCAGCGGAGGCAGCCCCTTTATCAACCGTCCCGGCCGGTCGGAACTTCCCAGCACGGCGACCGGGACGACGGGGGCACCGCTGCGTACGGCGAAGTACGCGAGCCCGGCGCGCAGCGAGGCGAAGTCGCCCTCGCCGCGGGTGCCCTCCGGGAAGATGCCGAGTACGCCGCCGTTCTCCAGCACGCCGAGCGCCCGGGTGATCGCCGTGCGGTCGGTGGAGTCTCGGTCGACCTTCAGCTGGCCGATGCCGGTCAGGAACGGGTCGAGCGGCCCCACGAACACCTCCTTCTTGATCAGGAAGTGCGTCGGCCGGGGCGCCACGCCCATGACCATCGGGCCGTCGATGTTGTGGGAGTGGTTGACGGCGAAGATCACCGGGCCGGTCACGGGGACCCGCCAGGATCCCAGCACGCGCGGCTTCCACAGCCCGTACATCAGGCCGACGCCGATGCGCCGCCCGACCTCGGCTCCCCTCACCGACGGCAGCTCGGTCACTTCGCGGCCGCCCGCTTCTCCTCGACGAGGGTGACGACGCACTCTATGACCTGCGCGAGCGTGAGGTCGGTGGTGTCCACCTCGACCGCGTCGTCCGCCTTGGCGAGCGGCGAGGTCTTGCGGCTGGAGTCGGCCGCGTCCCGCTTGATCAGGGCCTCGCGGGTGGAGTGCACGTCGGCGCCCTTCAGCTCACCGCTGCGGCGGGCGGCACGCGCCTCCGGGGAGGCGGTGAGGAAGATCTTCAGGTCGGCGTCGGGCAGCACGGTCGTCCCGATGTCACGGCCCTCGACGACGATGCCCTTCTCGGCGGAGGAGGCCAGCGAGCGCTGCAGCTCCGTGATCCGGGCGCGCACCTCGGGCACCGCGCTGACCGCGCTGACCTTGGAGGTGACCTCCTGGGTGCGGATCGGGGCGGCCACGTCGGTGCCGTCGACCGTGATCGTCGGGTTCCCGGGATCGGTGCCCGAGACGATCTCCGGCTTGCCGGCCACGGCGGCGATCGCGGTCGGGTCGTCGATGTCGATCCCGTTGTTCACCATCCACCACGTGATGGCCCGGTACTGGGCGCCGGTGTCCAGGTAGCTCAGGCCGAGGTGCGCGGCCACGGCCTTCGACGTGCTCGACTTGCCTGTGCCGGAGGGGCCGTCGATGGCGACAATCACTGCGGCGCGTTCCACGTGGAGGCACCTTCCTGGTCCGGGGTGGTGGGTGGGGGCGGATGACGCCCTCGACAAGGTTACTGGGTACACGTCACTCGTCCGGCCGCCCGGGGGTTGCGGCCCCGGGCCATGCGCGCTCTACTGCCGGATCGCCCAGCCCCGCTCCCGCAGCGCCGCCGTGAGGACCGGCGCCGCCTTGGGCTCCACCACCAGCTGCACCAGGCCCGCCTGCTGCCCGGTGGCGTGCTCGATGCGTACGTCCTCGATGTTGACGCCGGCCATCCCCGCGTCCGCGAAGATGCGGGCCAGCTGGCCCGGCTGGTCGTCGATGAGGACGGCGACGATGTCGTAGGCCCGCGGAGCGGACCCGTGCTTGCCGGGGACGCGGACCTGGCCCGCGTTGCCGCGGCGCAGTACGGCCTCGATGCCGGTGACGCCGTCCCGGCGCTTGGCCTCGTCGGAGGACTGCAGGGCCCGCAGCGCCTGGACCGCCTCGTCGAGGTCCGCGGACACGTCCGCGAGGAGGTCGGCGACCGGCCCGGGATTGGCGGAGAGGATGTCGATCCACATCCGGGGGTCGGACGCGGCGATCCGGGTCACGTCCCGGATGCCCTGCCCGCACAGCCGTACCGCGGCCTCCTCGGCATGCTCCAGACGCGCGGCGACCATGCTGGAGACCAGGTGGGGCATGTGCGAGACCAGGGCGACGGCGCGGTCGTGGGCGTCGGCGTCCATGACGACCGGCACGGCACGGCAGTGCGAGACCAGCTCCAGGGCGAGGTTCAGCACCTCGGTGTCGGTGTCCCGGGTCGGCGTCAGCACCCAGGGACGGCCTTCGAACAGGTCGCCGGTGGCCGCCAGGGGACCGGACTTCTCGCGGCCGGACATGGGGTGCGTGCCGATGTAGAGCGACAGGTCCAGTCCCAGCGCCTCCAGCTCGCGGCGCGGGCCGCCCTTGACGCTGGCCACGTCGAGGTAGCCGCGCGCCACACCGCGGCGCATGGCGTCGGCGAGGACCGCGGCCACATGGGCGGGCGGGGCGGCGATGATCGCGAGGTCGACGGGCCCTTCGGGCGCCTCGTCCGTACCGGCGCCGAGCGCGGCCGCCGTACGGGCCTGCTCGGGGTCGTGGTCGGCGAGATGGACGACGACCCCCCGCTGGGCCAGGGCCAGGGCCGCGGACGTACCGATGAGCCCGGTTCCGATGACGAGTGCGGTCCTCATTGGGCGATGTCCTTGCGCAGGGCGCCCGCGGGGCCGAGGTAGACGTGGGCGATGTCGGCGCGCGGCCGGTCGGACTCGATGTGGGCGAGGACCCGGACGACGCGGGGCATGGCCCCCTTGATGTCCAGCTCCTGGGCGCAGATCAGCGGTACGTCAGCGAAGCCGATGCCGAGCTTGCGGGCCGCGGCCGCGGGGAAGTCGCTGTGCAGGTCGGGCGTGGCCGTGAACCAGATGCTGATCAGGTCGTCCGCGGTCAGGCCGTTCCGCTCCAGGATGGCGGTGAGCAGGGCCCCGACCTGTTCGTCCATGTGACCGGCCTCGTCCCGCTCCAGTTGGACGGCCCCCCGGACCGCTCTTACCGCCACGGCGCTGCTCCTTGCTGACGTACGGCTTCTTGGCACATCCAGCCTAGTCAGCCCGCGTCGGTCGGGTGTGCCGCGCCCGCCCGCTGAGACGACGGGAGGGGACGAGCGAGCGTGCCGCCGATGTCACCCGAATCGCCCTATTCCACTACTCGGGGTGAGAACACCCCCGTGCGCCTCTGGACGCGGGGGCCGCCGGTCCGCTCTGATGGCAGGACACTCGCCTCGGGGGAGGCCCGTCATGAAGCGTTCCGGACCGCTGTTCACCCTTCTCGCGGGACTGCTGCTCGGCCTGTTCATGCTGTCGCTCAACGCGACGACAGGCACGAAGACGGCGTCCTCCACCTACCAGGACGAGCCGTCGCCGAGCCCGGCACCCAAGAAGACCGTCAGCACTCCCACTCCCACTCCCGCGCCCACACCCACGCCCGCACCCACTCCGCCGAGGACGGCGATCCCGGACGCCGACTACGCCGGCCGCACCGACGACGACTCCTCCGCGGTCGCCGTCACCATGCGGGACGGCAAGGCGATCGCGTACTTCTGCGACGGCCGCGACAAGGAGTCGTGGCTGAAGGGCGACGTGCGGGACGACGGCAGTATGCGGCTGACCGGCAAGAACGGCGCCCGGCTGAACGGCGCACTCGAGGCCGGCAAGCGGATCCGCGGCACCGTCGACATCGGGGGCGGGCACTACGCCTTCACCGCCGACAGGGCGAAGAAGCCGTCGGGGCTGTACCGGGCGACCGCCACCGTGAGAGAGGCGAAGATCGACGGCGGCTGGATCGTCCTGAAGGACGGCACGCAGGTCGGCATCCTCACCCGGGACGGAGAGCCCTCGTCCGCACCGAGGATCGACCCGGAGACCGGCGCGGTGACGGTCGACGGACAGCAGCTCACGGCACGTCCCGTCACCCCTTGACCCATCGGGAGCCGCTCATGACCGTCGACCCGAACTCCGCCACCCAGGGCTTCCCCTCCCCGCCCCCCGCCCGTGGCGGTCCGCACCCCGCCCGCTATCTGGTCCCGGCGCTCGTGGCCGCCGCGGTCGCCGTCGGACTCGGCGTGTACGGGAAGGTCCACGACCCCGCGGGCACCGCCTTCAACCTCGCCGGTTTCAGCAGCACGGGAGCGGTGAAGTCGTGGCTGGCGACGACCGCGCTCTTCTTCGCGCTGGTGCAGCTGGTGTCCGCGCTGATGCTGTACGGGAAGCTGCCTGGCCCCCGCTGGGCGTCGACGCTGCATCGCTGGTCGGGCCGGGTGGCGTTCCTCGTGGCCGTGCCGGTGGCGGTGCACTGTCTGTACGCTCTGGGCTATCAGACGTATGAATCGCGCGTTTTGTGGCACTCCCTCCTGGGTTGCTTCTTCTTCGGCGCGTTCAGTGCCAAGATGCTGCTGCTCCGCTGGGAGCGCCTGCCCGGCTGGCTGCTGCCGCTCATCGGCGGGCTGGTCTTCACCACGCTCACCCTCATCTGGCTGACCTCCGCCCTCTGGTTCTTCCGCACGTTCGGAGTGACGACATGACCGACCGCCCGACGCGACGCACGATCCTTCTAGCGGCGGGCGCGGCGGCGCTGGCCGCGGGCTGCAGCGAGTACGGCGACAACAACGACGGCGGCGGCGACAGCTCGGCGAACGCCGCCGCCGGCCAGAAGCTGGCCGGGACGGCCGACATCCCGGTCGGCGGGGGCAAGATCTTCGCGGCCGAGAAGGTCGTCGTCACCCAGCCGACCGAGGGTGAGTTCAAGGCCTTCTCGAACATCTGCACCCATCAGGACTGCCCGGTGGCGAACGTCTCGGACGGCACCATCAACTGCACCTGCCACGGCAGCAAGTTCAGCATCACGGACGGCTCGGTGGAACACCCCCCGGCGACCCGGCCGCTGCCCGAGAAGAAGATCACCGTGCAGGGCGATTCGATCGAACTGGCCTGACCGGCGCCCGCCCGTCAGGCGTCCCAGAGCGCGCCGAGCGTCACCAGCTCGCCCCGGTACTCGATGCGGTCCGCCCACTCGGCCGGCCATGCCTGAGCACCCAGGTGCGCGCCCGCGAAGGCGCCCGCCAGACAGGCGATCGAGTCCGAGTCGCCGGAGGTGCAGGCGGCGCGGCGCAGGACGGTCAGCGGCTCGTCCGCGAAGAGCAGGAAGCACAGCAGGCCGGTCGCCAGGGCCTCCTCGGCGATCCAGCCCGCCCCGGTGGCCAGGCACGGGTCGGTCTCCGGCGAGACGCCGCGCACGGCGTCCTGCAGCAGGCCAAGGATCTCCAGGCACTCGTCCCAGCCGCGCGCGATGAAGTGCTCGGGCGTGGGGTCCTGGCTGCGGGTCCACAGGTCGCCGAGCCAGCGGTGGTGGTAGCTGGTGCGGTTCTCGCCGGCGTACGAGCGCAGCAGTTCGATGAGTGCGGCCGGTTCGGCGCCCTGCGCCAGGAGGCGTACGGCGTGGGCGGTGAGGTCGGACGCGGCCAGCGCCGTCGGATGCCCGTGGGTGAGCGCGGACTGCAACTGGGCGGCACCCGCCCGCTGTTCGTCGCTCAGCCCGGGCACCAGCCCGAGGGGCGCGACGCGCATGTTGGCACCGCACCCCTTGGAGTCGATTTGGCTGGCTTCCTGCCACGGGCGGTCCGGACGTTCCAGCAGATCGCAGGCCGTCAGGCAGGTGTTGCCCGGGGCACGGTTGTTCTCAGGGGAGCGATTCCAGGCAATGAACTCCTGCCGTACGGACTCGGCCAACTCACGCGGCCCGAGCAATCCCCGGTCCATGGCGGATCGCAGCCCCCGGCCCAGCGCCAGCGTCATCTGCGTGTCGTCGGTGACGATCGCCGGGGTCGGCAGCTCCATCTCCCGCCACGGTCCGCACTTGGCGAGGATCGACGGCACGTCGTTGAACTCGGTCGGGAAGCCGAGCGCGTCCCCGAGGGCGAGGCCCAGCAGGGAGCCGGTGGCGGCGTGCTTGGTGAGGGTCGTGGAGGTCATACGGGGGGTCCTTTCCGGGGCGGCCTGAGCAGGGGCGGGTGCAGGCTTGTGGCGGTGCCCGCGCGGTACAGCGCGGCCGGTTTGCCGCGGCCGCCGGTCAGCCGGGCGGCACCCGGGACCTGTTCGACGAAGCCGGGTGAGGCGAGCACTTTGCGCCGGAAATTGGGCCGGTCGAGGCCGGTGCCCCACACGGTCTCGTAGACCTGCTGCAGCTCGCCGAGGGTGAACTCGGGCGGGCAGAAGGCGGTGGCGAGGCAGGTGTACTCGAGCTTCGCGCCGACGCGGTCGTGGGCGTCGGCCAGGATCCGGTCGTGGTCGAAGGCGAGCGGCCCGGCCGAGTCGTACGGCAGCCAGCGGGCCTGTGCCGCGTCGCTGCCCGCCTGCGGTTCGGGCGGGTCCGGCAGCAGCGCGGCGAACGCGACCGAGACGACTCTCATCCGGGGGTCGCGGTCGGGCTCGCTGTAGGTGCGCAACTGCTCCAGATGCAGCCCGGAGACGTCCGACAGGCCTGTCTCCTCGGCCAGTTCGCGCCGGGCCGCCGTCTCGGCGGACTCGTCCGGCTGCACGAACCCTCCGGGCAGCGCCCAGTGGCCCGCGTACGGTTCCTGGCCGCGCTCGACCAGCAGCACGTGCAGCGCGCCCGCGCGCAGGGTGAGGACGGCGAGGTCGACGGTGACCGCGAAGGGTTCGTAGGCGTACTTGTCGTAGCCCTGCATGCCACCACCCCCTTTTATAGTCGCCTCGACTATAAAAGGGGGTGGTGGCCCGTCACAAGCCTTCGGATGCCGCTTAGAGGTCGACTTCCTTCATCAGCATGCCGACCTCGGTGTTGGACAGGCGGCGCAGCCAGCCCGACTTCTGGTCGCCCAGAGTGATCGGCCCGAAGGCGGTGCGCACCAGCTTCTCGACCGGGAAGCCGGCCTCGGCCAGCATGCGGCGCACGATGTGCTTGCGGCCCTCGTGCAGGGTCACTTCGACCAGGTAGTTCTTGCCCGTCTGCTCGACGACCCGGAAGTGGTCCGCGCGCGCGTAACCGTCCTCCAGCTGGATGCCGTCCTTGAGGCGCTTGCCCAGGTCGCGCGGGATCGGGCCCACGATGGCGGCGAGGTAGGTCTTCTTCACGCCGTACTTGGGGTGGGTCAGCCGGTGCGCCAGCTCGCCGTGGTTGGTGAGCAGGATGACGCCCTCGGTCTCGGTGTCGAGCCGGCCGACGTGAAAGAGGCGCGTCTCGCGGTTGGTGACGTAGTCACCGAGGCACTGACGGCCCTCCGGGTCCTCCATCGTCGAGACGACACCGGCGGGCTTGTTCAGCGAGAAGAACTGGTACGACTGCGTCGCCACCGTCAGGCCGTCGACCTTGACCTCGTCGTTCTCCGGGTCGACCCGCTTGCCCTGCTCCAGGACGATCTCGCCGTTGACCTCGACCCTGGCCTGCTCGATCAGCTCCTCGCAGGCACGCCGGGAGCCGTAGCCCGCGCGCGCGAGGACCTTCTGCAGCCGCTCGCCCTCCTGCTCGGCGCCCGGGAAGGTCTTGGGCAGCTTGATGTCCTTCTTGCCGGCGTACCGCTCGCGGTTCCGCTCCTCGGCCCGGGCGTCGTACTCGCGGGAGCTCGCCGGGGCCGAGCGGCCGCGCCCGGTGCCCTGGCCCTGCTTGGGCCCGCCCTTGGCGCCACCGCGCGCGGAGGAACCGCGTCCGGACTTGGGGCCGTCCTGCGTGGCGCCGGGGCCCACGTCGTAGCGGCGCTCCTCGGGGCGGGGCTTGCGGGGGCGGCCCTGGTCCTGCCCCTGCTTCTGGTCCCTGCTGTTGCCGGCACCGCGGTAGTTACCGCGCCCGCCACTCTTGCCGCTGCCGCTGCTTCGCATCAAAGTTCCGTCTAGTCGTCTGCGTCGTCTGCACCCGGGGCATCGGGTGCGTCCGGGTCGAACGACGGAACGCCTTCCTGTGTCTCGGCCTCGATCGCCTCCGCCTCCGGGAGGAAGGGCGCGAGCTCCGGGAGCTCGTCCAGACCGCGCAGGCCCATTCGCTCCAGGAAGTAGTTCGTCGTCGTGTACAGGATCGCACCTGTTTCGGGTTCCGTGCCCGCCTCCTCGACCAGACCGCGCTGCAGGAGGGTGCGCATCACACCGTCGCAGTTGACTCCGCGGACCGCGGAGACCCGGCTGCGGCTGACCGGCTGGCGGTACGCCACGACCGCGAGCGTCTCCAGCGCGGCCTGGGTGAGCCGGGCCTGCTGGCCGTCCAGGACGAAACCCTCGACGGCCGCCGCGTACTGGGGCCGGGAGTAGAAACGCCAGCCGCCGGCGATCAGCCGCAGCTCGAACCCCCGCCCCTGGACGGCGTACTCGTCGGCCAGCTCTCGCAGGGCATCCCCGATCTGCCGCTTCGGCCGCTGGAGGATCTTCGCGAGATGCTCCTCGGTCGCCGGCTCGTCCACGACCATGAGGACGGCCTCCAGGGCGGGCTTCAGGTCGAGATCGGCGACGGTGTGCAGCCCCGCCGGTGCTTCGGTGCTCTCCTCGCTCACGCCTTCTTCTCCTCCTTGGGCTCCTCGGGGGGCCGGTCGAACTCGTCGGTCACCATGGGCTCGGCTCCCCCGTCCCCGCCCGTCCAGCGCACGATCAGATCCCCCAGCGCGGTCTCCTGGTCGAGCGCGACGGCCTTCTCCCGGTAGAGCTCCAGCAGGGCCAGGAACCGTGCCACGACGGTCAGTGTGTCGTCGGTGTCCTCGACGAGCGCCCGGAAGCTGGCCTCTCCGAGTTCCCTCAGGCGTGCGACGACGATCCCGGCCTGCTCCTGCACGCTGACCAGCGGCGCGTGGATGTGGTCGACGTACACCTGCGGCCTGGGCTTCGGCTGCATCGCCTTGACGGCGAGCTTCGCGAAGCCCTCCGCGCCGATGCTGATGACGACCTCGGGCAGCAGCTCGGCGTGGTGCGGTTCGAGGCCGACGGTACGGGGGTGGCGGCGTGCCTCCTCGTCGAGTCGGCGGTTGAAGATGTCGGCGATCTGTTTGTACGCGCGGTACTGCAGGAGCCGTGCGAACAGCAGGTCCCGGGCCTCCAAGAGCGCGAGGTCGGCCTCGTCCTCCACCTCGGCGGCGGGCAGCAGCCGGGCCGCCTTCAGGTCCAGCAGCGTTGCCGCCACGACCAGGAACTCCGTCGTCTGGTCCAGGTCCCAGTCCGGGCCCATCGCCCTGATGTGCGCCATGAACTCGTCGGTCACCTTGGACAGGGCGACCTCGGTGACGTCGAGCTTGTGCTTCGAGATCAGCTGGAGGAGGAGGTCGAAGGGGCCTTCGAAGTTGGAGAGCCGGACCTTGAAGACGCCGTCGCCGGGTTCGGCGGGCTCCGGCACCCCGGGAGGTACCGCGGGCACGGGAAGGGGCTCGGGAGCCGGTTCTGGCTCCGGAGCGGGCTCGGGCTCCGGAGGCGCATGTTCGGGCTCGGGTACGACTGCCTCCGGCTCCGGCTCCGGCTCCGGCACGAGGACCTCAGGGATCTCCGGTACGACGGCCTCGGGTCCCGGAACCGCGCCCGGTCCCCTCCCCAGCGCACGCCGACGGCTGGCGGATGCGCCGGGGGCGGGAACGTCGTTCGAGGTCATGGCCCCCGCAGGCTACCGCTACCGCCCGCGCAGTCGGCGTACGAGGATGCTTGCGTCTCCCCGGGACTCCAGATCGGCCAGCACCACGGCGACGGCCTCGCGGACGATCCGCCCGCGGTCGACGGCCAGTCCGTGCTCGCCCCGGAGCACCAGCCGCGCGTGCTCCAGATCCATGAGCTCCTCGGCGGACACGTACACCGTGATCTTCTCGTCGTGGCGCTCGCGCCCGCTGGGACGGCGCGCGGACGACCGCCCGCGCTTGCGCGGCTGGGCGGTACCGGAGGCCGCGGCAGAACCTTCCTGCGGCCCCTGACGTCGCCCGGAGCGCTCCGGGGCCGCGCCCCGGCTGCGGGACTCGCCGGCCTCGGACGGCTCGGCGTCGGCCGCGACATGCTCCGCGCCCTCACCGTCACCGCCCTGCGCGGGCACGGACTGCGGTGCGTCCTCCGCGGCCGCCGCCCCGTCGCTCTCCCCCGCGGGAGCGGGCACCCGGGCCTCGCCGTTGGCCCCCCGCCGGGGAGTGGACGCCTGGAGCGCCATTCCCCCTGTCGTACGGAACAGTTCGTCGGCCCCCGGCAGACTCACTCGGCGTGACACCGGGCGAGCACCTCCCTGGCGAGCTGGCGGTAGGCGGCGGCGCCGACGGAGTTGGAGGCGTACGTGGTGATCGGCTCGCCGGCGACCGTGGTCTCCGGGAAGCGCACCGTGCGCCCGATGACCGTGTGGTAGACGTGGTCGTCGAACGCCTCGACGACACGCGCGAGCACCTCACGGCTGTGCACGGTGCGCGAGTCGTACATGGTGGCGAGGATCCCGTCGAGCTCCAGGTCCGGGTTGAGCCGTTCCTGGACCTTCTCGATGGTCTCGGTCAGCAGTGCCACACCGCGCAGCGCGAAGAACTCGCACTCGAGCGGCACGATCACCTTGTGCGCGGCCGTCAGGGCGTTGACGGTGAGCAGGCCGAGCGAGGGCTGGCAGTCGATCACGATGTAGTCGTAGTCGGCCATGAGCGGCTTCAGGGCGCGCTGGAGCGTCGACTCGCGCGCCACCTCCGAGACCAGCTGGACCTCTGCGGCGGACAGGTCGATGTTGCTGGGCAGCAGGTCCATGTTCGGGACCGCCGTCTTGAGGAGCACCTCGTCGGCCGACATCCCCCGCTCCATGAGCAGGTTGTAGACGGTGAGGTCGAGCTCCATCGGATTGACGCCGAGACCGACCGACAGCGCGCCCTGCGGGTCGAAGTCCACGAGCAGCACGCGACGGCCGTACTCCGCGAGCGCGGCACCCAGGTTGATGGTCGACGTCGTCTTGCCCACGCCGCCCTTCTGGTTGCACATCGCGATGATCTTCGCGGGTCCGTGATCGGTCAGCGGGCCCGGGATCGGGAAGTACGGCAGCGGCCGTCCGGTCGGGCCGACGCGCTCGCGGCGCTGGCGGGCAGCGTCGGGCGCGAGCGTGGCCGCGTACTCGGGATCGGGCTCGTACTCGGCGTCGGGGTCGTAGAAGTGCCCGTCGGGCAGTTCGTCGTAGTCGGCGAAATGGTTGTGGGGCGCGCCACTTCCGTCGCCGGCCATGGCGTTCACGTGATGTCCATCCATGCTCTGGTGTGCTGTCGGAGTCGCATGCGGACTCTGGCGGGCTGCGAAGGTGCGCACAGCAACGGAGCCGACAGCCTCGATCCCCGCGGGGCCATGGCCCCGCGCAGGCATTCCTGGTTGACCACCCCCGGGAGAAAATGTCGACTCATTCACAAGTCGTCTTACCTCCTTGGTGACCAGGAAACTTCTAGACAGGTCAGCGTGGCACCATGCCGACGATTGGCGACTCTATGGCGTGTCGGGCGTTCGCAGCAACACAATCCGCCGGACCCGGCAGGATGTGTCGGCAATGAAACATCCCTCTGTCAAGGGCGTACGGCCGTCGCACGGCAGGTTTCGCCGGTGTGCGAATCGGTTCAAGGGTTACGTTCGAGGCGAGTTGACCGAGAGTCGCAAAGTGACCATACACACACCCGGCCGGACCTTGGCGGGCAAGGTCCGGCCGGGTGCGTGGTGTTGACGACCTGAGTTGACGTATCGCCTTATACCCGATGAAGACTTAGCGCTCCGGCTCAGCCGAGCAGGGACTCCAGCTCGACGTGCTCGAGACCGTGCGCCTCCGCGACCTCGCGATAAACGACCTTGCCGTCATGGGTGTTGAGGCCCTTGGCCAGCGCCGGGTCACGGCGCAGCGCCTCGACCCAGCCGCGGTCGGCGAGCTCGACGATGTACGGAAGCGTGGCGTTGGTCAGGGCGTAGGTGGAGGTGTTGGGCACCGCGCCCGGCATGTTGGCGACACAGTAGAAGACCGAGTCGTGGACCGGGAAGGTCGGCTCGGCGTGCGTGGTCGGACGGGAGTCCTCGAAGCAGCCGCCCTGGTCGATCGCGATGTCGACAAGGACACTCCCCGGCTTCATGCGCGACACGAGCTCGTTGGTGACCAGCTTCGGGGCCTTGGCACCCGGGATGAGGACCGCACCGATGACGAGGTCGGCCTCCAGGCAGGCCTTCTCCAGCTCGAAGGCGTTGGAGACGACGGTCTGGATCTTCGTACCGAAGATCTTGTCGGCCTCCTTGAGCTTGTTGATGTCGCGGTCGAGCAGGGTCACGTGGAAGCCCATGCCGATGGCGATCTGCGCGGCGTTCCAGCCGGAGACGCCACCGCCGATGACGACGGCCCTGGCGGCCAGCACGCCGGGGACACCGCCGGGCAGCACACCGCGGCCGCCGTTGGCGCGCATCAGGTGGTAGGCGCCGACCTGCGGGGCCAGCCGGCCCGCGACCTCGGACATGGGGGCGAGCAGCGGGAGCGCACGGCTCGGCAGCTCGACCGTCTCGTACGCGATCGCCGTGGTGCCGGACTCCAGGAGCGCGTCCGTGCACTCCTTGGAGGCGGCCAGGTGCAGGTAGGTGAAGAGCGTCTGGTCCTTGCGGAGGCGGTGATACTCCTCGGCGATGGGCTCCTTGACCTTGAGCAGCAGGTCGGCGGTGGCCCACACCTCGTCGGCGGTCTCCAGGATCTGCGCGCCGGCGCCGATGTACTCGGCGTCCGTGATCGAGGAGCCGACGCCGGCATTGCGCTCGACGACGACCTGGTGGCCGTGGCGCACGAGCTCGTGCACACCGGCGGGGGTGATGGCCACCCGGAACTCGTTGTTCTTGACCTCGCGGGGGATGCCGACCTTCACGTCGATCACGGTCCTTGGCTCAGAGGATGTGGGGCAATACAACACATACCCAGGCATGCACGAGCACACCGGGAGACACCGCGGGAGAAGGTGCGGCAGAGCCAGTCTAATGAAGGTGTTCTCGCTGTCTAGCCTTTCAATGCATCAATCTTCAGTCGATGGACTACGGATTTCGCAGGCGCCGGCTCCTTCTTCCGCCTGCGGACCCTGCGGTTCCGGCCCCGGCTCGCCCTTCGGCAGCTCCGCTCCCAGCATCCGCTCGGCGGCTCCCCGGTGCAGCCGGGCCGCAGCAGGGTCGCCGAGATGCTCCAGGGTGTCGGCCAGCCGCAGCTGCAGCGCGGCCTGCAGCCGGAAGTCGTCGGCACGGCGCGCCCACTCCACCGCCTCCTCGCAGGTGCGCAGCGACTCCTCGGGCCGCCCCGCGTACTCCTGGACCCGGGCCAGCTCGCTCAACGCCCGTGCCTGCGCCGCCACATCGCCGCTCTTGCGGTACCCGGCCGCGGCGGCGCGCCAGCCCCGCAGAGCCTCGCCGTAGCGGCCGGCGTAGGTGTGCGCGGCGGCGATCCGGCCGTACAGCCGGGCGGCCTCCGCGCGCTCGTCCCGGGCCAGCCGCTGGGCCAGGGCCCGGCCGTACCAGTCGGCGGCCCGGTCGTAGTCGCCGAGCTCCAGGTGGGCGCCCGCTACGGATTCCATCGCGCGGGCGGTCGCGTACGGGTCGTTCGCCTCGCGTCCGGCGTCCAGGGCGGCCCGATAGCGTGCCAGCGCCTCCGTCGTGCGGCCGGTGCGGGCATCCAGGTCGCCGAGGTTCAGCAGGGCCGCGGCCTTCTCGCGGGGCAGCCCGCGGCGCTCGGCCACGTCCAGGACGAGCCGGTGGACGCCCCACAGGTCGGGCGCGGCCGCCTGGGTGCCGAAGTGGGCGGCCATCGCCCGGACGAGCTGCGACATCAGGCGTCTGGCCAGGGTGTCCAGCTCCCCGTCGGCGACGGCGAGGCGCGCGGAGGCCAGCAGGGCCGGTCTGCGGACGGTGAGCCACTCGGCGGCCGCCCGGGGGTTCGGGAAGCGCAGGGCGCGGGGCAGACCCTGGAGCTTCTCGCGTGCCTCGGGGTTGTCGGTCTCGGTGATCGCCCGGCAGGACTGCAGCAGCCGCACCGTCCGCTCCAGCATGCGGGCGCGGGCCAGCTGCACCTCCGCCGGGCGGTCCTGGCTCTCGGTCAGGGCCCGCAGGAGGGGCTGAAGGCAGCCCGGGACCTCGTACTGCGGCAGCGGCGAGTCCACGGCCCGCAGCAGGCCGAGGGCGACGAAGTCGTCCAGGGTGGTGCGGGCGGCGTCGACCGAGCAGCCGGCGAGCGCGGAGGCGGTGTGCGGGTCGGCCAGGCCCGCCGGGGCGAGTGAGAGGAGCCGCAGCATCCGGGCGGCGCGGTCGGGCAGGGACGAGTGGGCGAGCCGGAAGACGCGGCTCAGCGGCGTCCCTTCGTCGCCCTCGGCGTGCAGCTGTTTGGCCAGGTCGGCGACGGCCGCCTTGGGACGGGCGGCAAGCCAGCCGCCCGCCAGCACCAGCGCGGCGGGCTGGGCCTGGCACGCCTCCACGAGGCCCTCGGCGGCGCGGGGATCGACGGTGATGCGGACGGAGCCGGTGAGCCGGGTCAGCAGCTCGAGGGCCGATTTGGTGTCGAGGCCGCCCAGGGTGCAGGGGCGGACGTCCGCGATCCCGGTGAGGGGACCCTCGGAAACGGCGACGACCAGGCATTCCGGGGTGTCCGGGAGCAGGGCGTCGACCTGCTCGGCATCCGCCGCGTCGTCGAGCTGCAGCAGGACCCGGCGGTCGGCGAGGGCCTCGCGGAACGCCGCCGTGAGGTCGTCCTCGGCGGCTCCGGCCGGGGTGGGCAGCTCCAGGGCGGTGAGCAGCTCGCGGGCGGTGCGCTCGGTCGGCACGGGGGTGCCGTCGGGTTCGCGGAGGCGGGCGCGCAGCACTCCGTCCGGGTAGCGGTCCGCGACCTGCCGTACGAGTTCCTCGGCGAGCGCCGTGCGGCCGGAGCCGGGCCTGCCGGCGATGAGCAGCACGCGCGCACGGGGAGCTTTGCGGCCGGAGAGGGTGTCCAGGCCGGCGCGCTCGATGTCGGCGCCGAGTTCCTTCAACTCCCTTGTACGGCCCAGGAACCGGGTCTCCGCAGCAGCGTGTCCCGTGGGCCGCCCACCGCCGGTGTCCACCGCCTGATCCGTCACGGGCCACACTCCCGTCCCACCGCACGCGCAAGCCCGCCGGGACTCCGGTTCGGGCCTTGCGCACGCTTTCTGGCTCGCTCGCCTCCAAGGCGTCACGGCCCCTTCGGCTCACTCGCGATGAGCCTAGTTCACCCTCTGCTACGTTCCGGGCGGAGCGCGGCGGGCACATCCCCCGATCGGATCAACCGACGGTCACACCGGTCGGTGGAGTCGGGTGTCAGGACTCGAAGGGGCGCGCCGGCCACGGCGCCTCCGCCGGCCGCAGCGCGTCGAGCCCGTCGCCGCGCTGCGCGGCGACCAGCGAAAGCACCCCCACCACCAGGCAGTTGTTGTGGAGCTCGCCCGCGAGGACGCCGCGTACGAGCTCCTCGACGGGCACGCGCGACAGCTCCATGTCGATCTCCTCGTGCTCGGCCTCGAAGCGCTCGCCCTCGGCCTCGGACAGATCGCGGGCCAGGAAGATCCGCACGGCCTCGTCGCAGCCGCCGGGGGTGGTGTAGACGTCGGTCAGCACACGCCAGTCCTCCGCCTTGACGTGCGCCTCCTCGTACAGCTCGCGCTGGGCGGCGTGCAGCGGGTTCTCGCCGGGGACGTCGAGAAGACCGGCCGGGATCTCCCACAGCCTGTGCCGCACGGGGTGCCGGTACTGGCGGATGACCAGGGCGCGGCCGGCGTTGTCGAGGGCGAGGACGGCCACGGAGCCCGGGTGGACCTGGTAGTCGCGGTGGACCACGGTGCCGTCGGACATGACCACGTCGTCGGTGCGGACGGAGGTCTTGTTGCCCACGAAGGGGGTCTCCGTCGCCCGGATCTCCCACTCCTCGGGAGTGTCCTTGATCGTCATGCCTGTCCTTCCAGACCTACAGAAGCCACGCAGCCGCACGGGAAAAAGCAGCCGGGGTGCTCACCTTTGAAGGAATGCACCCCGGCCACCGTACAACTGGTGTGTTACTTCGAATTCTTCCGATCGACCGAGGCCTTGACGAGCCCGGCGAACAGCGGGTGCGGACGCGTCGGACGCGAACGCAGCTCGGGGTGCGCCTGGGTCGCGACCAGGTACGGGTGGACGTCGCGCGGGTACTCGACGTACTCGACGAGCTTGCCGTCCGGCGAGGTGCCCGAGAAGAGGATGCCGGCGTTCTTCTCCAGCTCCGCGCGGTAGGTGTTGTTCACCTCGTAGCGGTGGCGGTGACGCTCCTCGACGTACTCCTTGCCGTCGTACACCTCGCGCACGATCGAGCCCTCGGCCAGCTTGGCCGGGTACATGCCCAGGCGCATCGTTCCGCCCATGTCGCCTTCACCGGCGACGATGTCGAGCTGCTCGGCCATGGTGGAGATGACCGGGTGGGAGGTCGCCGAGTCGAACTCGGTGGAGTTGGCGTCGGGGATGTCGGCCAGGTTGCGCGCGGCCTCGATGACGATGCACTGCAGGCCCAGGCACAGCCCGAGCAGCGGGATCCTGTTCTCGCGGGCGTAGCGGATGGCGCCGACCTTGCCGAGCACACCGCGGTCGCCGAAGCCGCCCGGGATGCAGATGCCGTCGACGTCGCCGAGCTGCTCGGCCGCGCCCGCCGGGGTCTTGCAGTCGTCCGAGGTGACCCACTTGATCTTCACGCGGGCCTTGTTGGCGAAACCGCCCGCGCGCAGCGCCTCGGTGACCGAGAGGTAGGCGTCGGGCAGGTCGATGTACTTGCCGACCAGGGCGAGGGTGATCTCGTGGTCGGGGTTGTGGACGCGGTCGAGCAGGTCGTCCCAGGTCGTCCAGTCCACATCACGGAACGGAAGGTCCAGCTTGCGGACGACGTAGGCGTCCAGGCCCTCGCCGTGCACGGTCTTCGGGATGTCGTAGATCGAGCGCGCGTCGGGGCAGGCGACGACGGCGGCCTCGTCGACGTCGCACATCAGCGAGATCTTGCGCTTGATCGCGGTGGGGACCTCACGGTCGCAGCGCAGGACGATCGCGTCCGGCTGGATACCGATGTTCCTGAGGGCCGCAACCGAGTGCTGGGTCGGCTTCGTCTTCAGCTCTCCCGACGGGCCGATGTACGGCAGGAGCGAGATGTGGACGACGAAGACGTTGTCACGGCCGACCTCGTGACGGACCTGGCGGACGGTCTCCAGGAACGGCAGCGACTCGATGTCGCCGACGGTGCCGCCGACCTCCGTGATCACGACGTCCACCTCGTCCGTCGCCATGCGGCGGATGCGGTGCTTGATCTCGTTGGTGATGTGCGGGATGACCTGGACCGTGTCGCCGAGATACTCGCCGCGCCGCTCCTTGGCGATCACCGTCGAGTAGACCTGGCCGGTGGTGACGTTCGCGGAGCCGTCCAGGTCGCGGTCGAGGAAGCGCTCGTAGTGGCCGATGTCCAGGTCGGTCTCGGCCCCGTCGTTGGTGACGAACACCTCACCGTGCTGGAAGGGGTTCATCGTGCCCGGGTCGACGTTCAGGTACGGGTCGAGCTTCTGCATCACGACGCGCAGACCCCGCGCCTTGAGCAACATGCCGAGGCTGGAGGCGGTGAGGCCCTTGCCGAGCGAGGAGGCGACACCCCCGGTGACGAAGATGTGCTTGGTCGTCGTGGCTGTGCTGTTTCGGAAAGCAGCGGGCGGCATGGCCAAGAGGGGGCTCCCGTGGTCGCGGTATGGGGTGCGGTGCGGCTGCCGGCCCGGAAACTCCGGGGGTGCCGTCGCTGCGGTTCGGGGGTTTCGTGCCCACCGGTCCACGGGCTACCAGGGTATCAGCGCCTGGGCGGGATGGCGTCCGGCCACGCTCCGCACACGCCTCGCCACGGAGCCGTGAGGAGTCGCGTCTTTCCCACCCGTTGCTCACCCGTTCGGCTGAGCCGGGTTGCCCGGAGCAGCACGCAGATCATCTACGTGCGTCGTATCCTGCTCGGACACTCGCTGCCGAGCCCGGCCGGCAACACGGCACCACCCCCGCCCGTAAGCACCGGAACAACGAGAGCTCGTCAGATCGTTGAGCAGAGATTGTCGTTTTGCCACACGGCAGGAGCGGCTGCTTTGCTTCACCGCTCAACGACGCATAACAACGACCCCTTGACCGCACTAGCGACAGCCCCCTGCTGGGGGTGACGTGGCCGTTCGACTGGAGTTGCACGTGGCCGGGCGCATCGAAGACTACGCACTCATCGGAGACATGCAGACCGCCGCTCTGGTCTGCCGGGACGGCACAGTGGACTGGCTGTGCCTGCCCCGCTTCGACTCGCATGCCATCTTCGCCGGTCTGCTGGGCACCGAGGAACACGGCTTCTGGCGGCTCGGGCCGGCCCACGCCGCCGACGCGGAGCCGCCCACCGCGGCCCGGCGCAACTACCGCGGCGACTCGCTGATCCTCGAGTCCGAGTGGGACACCCCGCGCGGCACGGTCCGCGTGATCGACTTCATGCCCCCGCGTGACGGCGCCCCGCAGCTCATCCGGATCGTGGAGGGCGTCTCGGGCCGGGTCCCGATGCGCTCGGCACTGCGGATGCGTTTCTCGTACGGCCGGGTCGTCCCGTGGGTGCACCGGCACGAGGGGCGCACGGTCGCCGTCGCGGGCCCCGACTCCGTGTGGTTCGACACATCCGCCGAGACCTACGGCAAGTCGCTGACCACGTACTCGGACTTCACGGTCGCGCCGGGTGACCGGATCGCCTTCACCATCTCTTGGGAGCCCTCGCACCGGCAGCCACCACCGCTGCCGGAGCCGGAGCAGTCGCTGGAGGCGACGGAGGACTTCTGGCGCGAGTGGGTGGAGCACTGTACGTACCACGGTCCGTACCGCGAGGCGGTGGTCCGCTCGCTCATCACGCTGAAGGCCCTGACGTACGCCCCGACGGGCGGCATCGTCGCCGCCCCCACGACCTCCCTGCCGGAGGAGATCGGCGGCGTGCGCAACTGGGACTACCGCTACACCTGGCTGCGCGACGCGGCCATCACCCTGACCTCGCTGCTGCGCACCGGCTACCGCGAGGAGGCCCGCGCCTGGCGCGAGTGGCTGCTTCGCGCGGTCGCCGGCGACCCCGAGAACCTGCAGATCATGTACGGCATCGCGGGCGAGCGCGAGCTGGGCGAGGCGGAGCTGGACTGGCTGCCCGGATACGAGAACTCCGCTCCCGTCCGGGTCGGCAACGGCGCGGCGCACCAGCTCCAGCTGGACGTGTACGGCGAGGTCACCGAGGCCCTGCACCTGGCCCACATGACGGGCCTGGCCCGCAACGACTACGCCTCCCTGCTCCAGCTCAAGCTCATCCGGTACCTGGAGGACCACTGGGACGAGCCGGACGAGGGCATCTGGGAGGTGCGCGGCCCGCGCCGTCACTTCGTGCACTCCAAGGTGATGGCCTGGGTGGCGGTGGACCGCACGATCAAGCTGATCGAGTCGGGCGACGCGGACGGCCCGCTGGACCGGTGGCGCGAACTGCGCGACGACATCCACCGGGACGTGTGCGAGAAGGGCTACGACAAGGAGCGCAACACCTTCACGCAGTCGTACGGCTCGAAGGAGCTGGACGCCTCACTGCTGCTGATCCCGCAGATGGGCTTCCTGCCGCCGGACGACAAGCGCGTGATCGGAACCATCGAGGCGATCCAGCGCGAGCTGTCCACGCCGGACGGGTTCATCCTGCGCTACCCGACCTCGGGCGAGGACGAGGGCGTCGACGGCCTGCCCGGCGACGAGGGCGCCTTCCTCGCCTGCTCGTTCTGGATGGCGGACGACCTCGCGATGATCGGCCGCGTGGACGAGGCCCGCACGCTGTTCGAGAAGCTGCTGTCCCTGCGCAACGACCTCGGTCTGCTGGCGGAGGAGTGGGACCCGCGTCTGCAGCGCCAGGTCGGCAACTTCCCGCAGGCCTTCAGCCACGTTCCGCTCATCGACACGGCACTGCGCCTGACGGCGTCCGGCGCCTACGGCGGCTGACCGGGGCGGACGGCCCTAGGCTGGGAGAGTCAGCTGCCCCTGCACGGAAGGGGGCGCCTCATGGCTTCCCCGTCGAAGGCGGGCGCGGCCCTCGCCGCGCTGCGTGAGGATCTTGTCGGCGACATGTTCGCCCCGGGGGATCCGGGTTACGACGAGGCCCGGACCGTGTTCAACGCGATGATCGACCGGCGTCCGGCCGCGATCGCGCAGTGCGTGGACGAGGCCGACGTCGTGCGCTCCGTGCGCTTCGCCCGTGACCTCGACCTGCCGATCGCGGTGCGCGGCGGCGGGCACAGCGTGGCGGGCATGGCGCTGAGCGACGGCGGGCTGGTCGTCGATCTGCGTCACATGCGCGCGGTCACCGTCCATTCCGCGGCCGAGGCGGTACGGGTGGCGGGCGGCGCCACGATGAGCGACCTGGACCGCGCCACCCAGCCGTACGGGCTCGCCACGACCGGCGGGCGGGCCTCCACCACCGGCGTCGGCGGCTTCGTCCTCGGCGGCGGCACCGGCTGGCTGGACCGCTGCTGCGGACTCGCCGTCGACAACCTGCTCGGCGTGGAACTGGTCACCGCCGACGGCGAGCCGACCCACGCGAGCGCCGACGAGAACCCCGACCTGTTCTGGGCCCTGCACGGCGGCGGCGGCAACTTCGGCATCGCCACCGCGCTCACGCTGAAGCTGTACGAGCTGCCCGAGTTCTCCATCGCGCTGGTGCTGTACCTGCCGGAGTTCGGCCCGGAGGCCGTGCGCACCTTCCGCGACCTGATCACCGCCGGCCCGGACGAGGCGAGCGGCGCGATCATCTACTTCACCGGCCCGCCCGAGGAGTTCGTACCGCCGCACCTGGTCGGCACGCTGCTGTGCGGTGCGCTGCTGACGTACGCCGGCGCGGAGGCGGACATGCGCAAGCTCGCCGAGCCGCTGCTGGCGCTGCCGCACGAGGCGGAGATCGTCGGAGCGATGCCGTACGCGGATGTCCAGTGCATGATCGACGACCCGCCCGGGTTGCGGAACTACTGGTCCGCCGAATACCTGACGGGGGCACCCGACGACTTCGTGGACGTCTTCTGCGCCCGCGCACACTCCATGCCGGTGCCCACCGGCACCCAGCACGCGCTGTTCCCGCAGGGCGGCGCGATCGCCGCAGGCCCGCACGAGTACCCGGTGCCCTATCGGGACGCGCCGTGGGCCGTGCACCCCTTCGGCATCTGGGAGGACCCGGCCGACGACGAGCGGGGCGTGCAGTGGGTCCGGGACGTGCGCGCCGACGTCCGGCCGTGGAGCACCGGCGCGGTCTACCTCAACTTCATCGGCGACGAGGGACCGGAGCGCGTGGTGGCCGGCCTGGGCGCGGAGAACACCCGTCGGCTGGCCGAGCTGAAGCGGCGCTACGACCCCGACAACGTGTTCCGCTTCAACCACAACATCACGCCGGCCTGAACGCCTCCAGCAGGGCGGCCCGTGACGGCCGCGGCGACGCGGCACCGCGGGCGAAGGCGAGCGGGTCGCCCACGGACAGGCGCCGGCCCGGCCGTCACCGCGATCAGTCCGGTGTCCCGTCCGATCGCCGTGGCAGGACGAAGATGTCCCGGGCCGGCCCCTCCCCGGCCCACACCTCGCGGCATCCGAGCCGGTCGGAGAGCCTGCGACCCGCAGCGGCTCGTCGACCGGACCGTCGTCCTCCCGTGCCACGGCAACTGAAGTCCATGGTCCCGCCGCTGCCCCGCCTCCAACGCCCCGACCCGGTGCGGCCCATCGGCCCGGTGATCGTCGCGGCGCGCCCGGGGATGTCCCGGGGGCACACGCACGGGTAGCGTCCGACTCATGGACAGCGGTACGGACAGCGGTACGGGCAGTAGAACCGGCAGTAGTACGGGCAGTAGTACGGGCGGCAGACTCGACACCCAGGGCGCGGGGATCACCGTTCAGCGGGCACTGGAGCTGCCCGGTCTGCGCAGCGGGCTGCCCGAGATCCTCGCGGGCGCCGACCGGCTGCAGCGCACCGTGCGCTGGGTACACGCGGGCGAGGTCCCCAACATCGCCTCCCTGCTCAAGGGCGGCGAGCTGCTGCTGACCACGGGCTACGGTCTCGGCACCCGTCCGGCCGACCAGCGCGCGTTCGTGCGCACCCTGGCCGAGCGGGGCATCGCGGCCCTCGTCGTGGAGCTCGGGCCGCGCTTCGCCCGCCTGCCCGCCGCCCTCGTCGACACGGCACGGAATGCCGGGCTGCCCCTGGTCCAGCTGCACCGCGAGGTGCCGTTCGTGGCGGTCACGGAGGAGATCCACACCGAGATCGTCAACGGCCACTATGCGCTCCTCCAGCGGGCCGAGGAGGTGCACCGCCGATGTACCGAGGCCCTGCTCGGCGGCGGCGGGGTGCCCCAGGTGCTCGGCATCCTGGCCGACTTCAGCGACAATCCGGTCTTCCTGGAGACGACGGACGGCCGGCTCCTGTATGCCGCCGGTGCCGGGCCCGAGGGCGCGGACCCGCTCCAGGTGTGGGAGGGGCTGCGCGGCCAGCACAGGGACGCACCGCCACCTGCCGGTTCGGTTCTCGTGGACGTGCCGGGCGGCGGGCCGGGGCCGGGCTCGGTCCGCGCGCGTCTCGTCCTGCTGCCCGTACGGGCTCCCCTGGCACCGGTGCACCGGATCGCCGCGGAGCGGGCCGCGGGCCTTCTGGCCGTGGTGCTGATGCAGGCACGGCAGGAGGAGGAGCTGGCCGCCCGGGGGCGCGGTGACTTCCTCACGGACCTGGCCGAGGGCCGTGTCGCGGCGGAGGACGCGCCCGCGCAGGCCCGCGTCCTGGGTTTCAAACCGGGCGACGGCCCCCTGCTGCCGGCGGTGATGCGGCTGGGCGACGCCCTCTCCCCGGGCGGGGGCACCGCCCGCTCCGGCGGAGCCGAGAGCGGGGGAGGCTGGGCGGTCCTGGCGCGCGCGGTGGGAGAGGAGCTGGCCTCGGTGGGTGTTCCCGTCCTGTTCGGAGTGCGGCCTGTCGAGGGCCGTGTCCCGCTGCTGCTGGGCCTGCGTGCGGAGTCGGAGCGGCCGACGGTCGCGGACCGGATCGCGGCGGCGCTGCGGGCCGGTGTGGAACGGGCCGGAATGCAGCGGCCGGGGGCCCTGCCGCCCGTAGTGGTCGTCGGGGTGGCCGGAGGCTGGGCGGCGGCCTCGGCGGGGCTGCGGCACGCGGCGGAGACGGCGACGGCGGCACAGGGCCTGTCGGACCGGCCGTGGTACGACGCCCGCCGCCTGGACATCGACCTGCTGCTGTGGCGGCTGCGCGACCACCCCGATCTGGCGGCCTTCGTGGACCGCGCGATCGGACCGGTCAGGGACCACGACAACCGCTCCAGGCCGCCCCTGTTGCCAACCCTGCAGACGTACTTGGCGCATGCGGGCCGCAAGGCGGAGACGGCCCGCGAAATGCACCTCAACCGGCAGACGCTCTACAACCGCCTCGCGAGGATCGGGGAGTTGCTCGGCACCGACCTCGACGACCCGCAGACGGTACTGGCGTTGAGCCTGGCCCTGCGGGCGCGGCGGCACGTTCCGTAGAGCGGGCCGGCGGACAGGACTCAGACCAGGGGCTGCGGTTGCGTCAACTCGTCGTAGACACTGAGTACTTGGGCGACGGTCTCATCCTCGGTGGGCCAGGTGGCCGCCTGCCGGACGCCCTTCTCCCTCAGCAGCTCGCGTCGCCCGGGATCGCCGAGGAGCTGAACGACGGTGTCGGCGAGCGCCTCCGCGTCCGCGTACGGGACCAGTTCGGCGGCGTCGCCGACGAGTTCGGGGACACCGCCGACGGCCGTCGCGACGAGCGGCACGCGCGCGTGGAGGGCCTCCTGGGCGAGCACGGACCGCGATTCCCAACGGCTCGGCAGCAGCGCGAGGTCGGCGGCGGCGATCAGCTCGCTCACGTCGTCGCGCCGCCCGATGAGCCGGACCGGCAGCCCCTCGCTCTCGATCCGCCGCTGGAGGGCGCCGCGCAACGGCCCCTCCCCCGCGATCGCGACCAGCGGCAGCGGGTCGAGACGGCGCCACGCGCGCGCGGCGTCCAGCAGGGTGTCGTAGCCCCGGTGCCGGTCGAGGGAGCCGACGGCCATCAGCAACGGGCGCCCGATGGCACCGAGTTCTGCCCGGATCTTGGGCCGCAGCCGGTCGGGGTCCTCCTGCTCCGCGTGCCTGCGGGGCGCCGGGATCGCCACGGCGGCGAGCCGCGCGTCCCGCGCTCCCGTCCTGCGCGCCCGGTCCACCAGGTCCGAGGTGGTCCCGAGCACCACGGAGGCGGCCTTCACGACCCGACGCTCCAGCAGGCTCAGCAGATGGGCCCGCGCGCCCTCGGCGTACGCCCGGTCGTGCCAGGTGACGACGAGCGGGGTGCGGCGGCCGCCGAGCGCGAGCACGGCGCGGAAGGAGGCGTGCAGTCCGTGGGCGTGCACCAGGTCGGCGTCCGCGCAGGCCGCCCGCAGCGCGGCCACGGAGGCCGGATCGCTGCTGCGCGGCACGTGCACGTGGTCGGCGCCGGCTCCGCTGAAGTCGTAGGAGTGATCCGCCTCGACGGGAGCGCACACCGTGACCCGCACGCCCCGTGCGACGAGCCCCGCGGCCAGGGAACGCACGTGCGCGCAGCTGCGGGCGTTGCCGCCGCCCAGCACCTGCACGGTGCGCAGCGGCGACTGGCCGTGCGGTGAGTGGCTGCTCACGGGGGTCACGTGGCCGGGGCTCCTGGTTCGGCGTCGGGCGGTCACGAGGAAACGTACAGAAGGTATCGAGCGGAGGGGTGTACCGCGCGCTTCCTGCGCGTACTGCGTTCTACGTCAAGGATGCCAGGCCGTACGGGTGTTCCGGGTACGCCGGGAGCCCGGCAGCCTGACGGCGCGGCACGGTGGGTCACTCACACGAGTGAGGGCAGGGCCGCCTCCGGATGCCTGCGCCGCAACGGCCCGAACACGCCCGCTCCGGCCGCCCGAACACGCCCGTTCCGCCCGGCACTTCACCTCCCGCCGAGAGAACGCGCGGCCTCACTCACCTTGTCCCCGTACGCCGCCGCGGCCACGAGTGCGGACGCGTGCGCGAGCAGCCCGGCCCTGCCGTCGCCCAGGACGACCGCGGCGCCCAGAGCCGCGCCCAGGGCGTGTGCACCCGTGCCGCCGATCATCGTGCGTTCCCCGAGGTCGTCGGGCAGCACGGCCGCTGCGGCTCCCACCGCGGCAGCGGCGAGCCCGGCGCCCGGCCCCTTGCGCAGCAGTCCCGGCGCCCCGAAGGCGAGCACGGCACCGGCGGCCGCCCGGGCCGTACGTCCACGAGGTTCACGAAGTGCGCCGCCCGGCGATCACCACGCCCGCCAGCAGCCTGTCGAGGGGCCGCTCTTCGAGCGCCGCCCCCGCGAGCAGCCCGGCGCCGGCGACACCGGACAGCTTGACCGCCCCGCTGGTGACCTCGCCGTCGCGGAGCGCAAGGAGGTGCGCCTTGAACCCACGCCGGGGATCGCCGGCACCGACGACGTCGTCATAAGCCCCACAGGCACCGGCGGCGAGCACGGCCAGCCCGGCTGCCGGACGGATCCGCCCGGTCCCGGCCGCGAGGGCGACGGCGGACGCGGGACCCGCGTACAGCTCGACCGTGCGACCCGCGTGGTTCTTGCGCTCCCAACGTCCCTTGCCGCCGGGGGCCTTGGCCCGCAGGGTGGTCATGCCGGCTCGGGTGAGAGCGGCGGCGAGTGCGAACGAGGTGGTCCGTGGAGCGCGGTTGGGCATCCCGCCACCCCAAGTCGCCCGCTGTGCGTCGAGGTCCGCTCATCCGTCGGCACGGGCCGTGGCCAGCAGCTCCTCCGCGTGCGCCCGCGCGGTCTCCGAGTCCTCCTGCCCGGCCAGCATCCGGGACAGCTCCCGAACCCGCTCTTCCCCTTCGAGCACCTTCACCCCGGACCGCGTCACAGACCCGTCGTCGGTCTTCTCCACCAGCAGCTGCCGGTCGGCGAAGGCCGCCACCTGCGGCAGATGCGTCACCACCACGACCTGCGCGGTCTTCGCGAGGCGGGCCAGCCGTCGGCCGATCTCCACCGCGGCCTTGCCGCCCACACCGGCGTCGACCTCGTCGAAGAGATACGTCGGCACCGGATCCGTGCCCGCGAACACGACCTCGACGGCCAGCATCACACGCGAGAGCTCACCACCGGACGCGCCCTTGGCGATCGGCCGCGGCGGCGCCCCCGGATGCGGGGCCAGCAGCAGTTCGACCTCGTCGGCACCCGACGGCCCGTACGCCACCGCGCGCCCGCCGACCTCGACGCCCTCGGGGTCGGCGGTCTGCCGGATGTCGAACGACACCCGCGCGTGCGGCATGGCCAGCGAGGCCAGCTCGGCGGTCACGGCGGCCGCGAACCGCTGCGCCGCGTCCGTCCGCGCATCGGTCAGCGCCTGCGCCAGCCCGCCCAGTTCGGCTCGCAGCCCGTCCCGCTCGGCGGTCAGCTCGTCGATCCGCTCGTCGTCGCCGTCGAGTTCGATCAAGCGCGCGGCGCCCTGCTCGGCCCATGCCAGCACGGTGGCGACGTCCTCCCCGTACTTCCGCGTGAGCGCCCCCAGCGCGGCCCTCCGCTCCTCCACGGCGGCCAGCCGCAGCGGATCCGCGTCGAGGTCGTCGGCGTACCCCGCCAACTCCCCCGCCACATCGCCCAGCAGGATCCCGATCTCCCCGATCCTGTCGGCGAGCGCGGCCAGCGCCGGATCGTGCGAGCGCACGGCGTCCAGGGCCCGCTGCGCGCCCGCGACGAGCGTCGAGGCGTCGACGCCCTCCGGGTCCTCCGGGTTGCCCGCCAGGGCGGCGTGCGCGGCCGTCGCGGCGGACGCCAGCGCCTCCGCGTGCCCCAGCCGTTCCGCTTCCTCCGCCAGCTCGACGTCCTCGCCGGCGCGCGGCTCGGCACCGGCGATCTCGTCGAGCCCGTAACGGAGCATGTCGGCTTCCTGAGCCCGCTCACGCGCGCGCGTGGTGATCTCGTCGAGCTCGACGGAGACGGCCCTGAGCCGCCGGTAGGCCTCGGTGTACTTGGCCAGCGGTACGGCGACGGCGTCCCCGGCGTACCGGTCGAGCGCCTGCCGCTGCCGGGACAGCTTCAGCAGCCCCTGCTGGTCGGTCTGGCCGTGCACGGCCACCAGGTCGTCGGCCAGCTCGGAGAGCAGCCCCACGGGCACGGAACGCCCGCCCAGGTGCGCCCGCGAACGCCCCTCGGCGGAAACGGTACGGCTGATCAGCAGCACCCCGTCGTCGAGCTCCGCGCCCGCCTCCTCGGCCCGCACGACGGCCGAGGCGCCGGAGGGCACGGCGATCCGCCCCTCCACGACCGCCTTCCCGGCACCGATTCGCACGAGCGCCGGGTCCGCACGCCCGCCCAGCAGCAGTCCCAGGCTGGTGACCACCATGGTCTTGCCCGCACCCGTCTCACCCGTCACGGCGGTGAAGCCGGGCGACAGCTCGACGACCGCGTCGTCGATGACTCCGAGCGACCGTATCCGCATCTCCTCCAACACGGACACGACCTTACGAGGTCAGGGAGGGGAAGTGCGAGGTGCCCTGTCACCCTGGCGAGTGCACCCGCCTGAAAGGGGCGCGAGGAACTGCGCGAGAAGCCACAAAGCGCCCGCGCCCGCCCTCATCGACAAGCCACGCCCTGCGGACGGCTAATGCGGCGCGCCCCGCCACCCGGAAACCGGCAACGCGAACTTGGCCACCAGCCGGTCGGTGAACGACGCATGGTGCAACCGAGCGAGCCGCACCGGCACAGCCCCCCGCCGCACCTCGACCCTGGCGCCGGGCGGCAACTCCACGGTCCTCCGCCCGTCACACCACAGAACACCCGGCGGAATGTGAGGCAGCACCTCCACCGCGAGCACAGAATTCGGCGAAGTGACCAACGGCTTCGCGAACAGCGCATGCGCACTGATCGGCACCATCAGCAGTGCCTCGACCTCCGGCCACACCACGGGCCCACCAGCGGAGAAGGCATAAGCCGTGGAACCGGTCGGAGTCGACAGGACGATCCCGTCACACCCGAACCCCGTCACCGGCCGCCCGTCGATCTCCAGCACGACTTCCAGCAGCTTCTCCGCACCGGCCTTCTGCACGGCCGCCTCGTTCAGCGCCCAGTCCGTGTGCACGATGTCCCCGTTCTTGTGAACGACGACGTCGACGGTCATCCGCTCCTCGACCTCGTACGACTTGGTCACCACCCGGTCGACGACCTTGTCGAGGTCGTCCCGCTCGGCCTCGGCGAGGAACCCGACCCGCCCGAGGTTGACGCCGAGCATCGGCACGCCGGAGGCACGGGCGAACTCGGCGCCGCGCAGCAGCGTGCCGTCACCCCCGAGCACGATGAGCAGCTCACACCCGTCGAGGCACTGGGGGGTGGCCTCCTTGACCAGCTTCACCTCCTCGGGCAGCGGCAGGTCGCGCGCCTCGTACTCCAGGACGCGCACGCCGATGCCCTCGCGCAGCAGGCCCTTCACCACGAGTTCGGCGCTGCGGATGGCGGCGGGCCGCCCGGTGTGGGCGAGAAGGAAGACTGTACGAGCTCGGTTCTCTGTCAACGCGGCCCCTCCGCCACTGCACGGTCAACATCGGCCGGGTCGAGTTCCGGTGCCCCGGCCCGCAGCCACAGAAAATATTCGACATTGCCCGACGGCCCGGGCAGCGGACTGGCGGTGACACCCTTCACCCCGAGTCCCAGTTCCCCGGCCCGCTCGGCCACTCCCCGCACGGCCTCGGCCCGCAGCTGCGGGCTCCGCACGACACCGCCGCTGCCCAGCCGTTCCTTCCCCACCTCGAACTGCGGCTTGACCATCATCACCAGGTCGGCGTCCGGCTTCACGCACCGCACCAGGGCGGGCAGCACCAGCCCGAGCGGGATGAAGGACAGATCACCCACGACAAGATCCACAGGCTCCCCATCGATCGCTTCAAGCGTCAACTCGCGTACGTTCGTACGGTCCTTGACGGTGACGCGTTCATCACTGCGGAGAGACCACGCGAGTTGCCCGTACCCGACGTCGACGGCGACCACGTGGGCGGCTCCCGCCCGCAGCAGCACATCGGTGAATCCCCCGGTGGACGCGCCCGCGTCCAGCGCCCGCCGGCCCCCGACCACGAGCCCCTGAGGAACGAACGCCGACAGCGCCCCCGCGAGCTTGTGGCCACCCCGCGACACGTAGTCGGGGTCCTTGTCGTCGGCCGCGACCACGATCGCGGCCGCGGTCTCGACCTGCGTGGCCGGCTTGGTCGCCACGGTCTTGCCGACGGTGACCCGCCCGGCGGCGATCAGCTGGCCGGCGTGCTCGCGCGAGCGCGCCAGCTTCCGGCGGACCAGCTCCGCGTCGAGACGGCGGCGTGCGACTCCTGCCACGTTCGGTTCAGCTCCTGCTCTCGTACGGCAATCAAAACGGTACGACCCGAGGGTCTCATTGAGGGGCGGCGGTCGGGTGACGGGTGGGAGTCGGAGGTCCCGGGCGGGCGTCGAGCGCGGTGAGCACGTCGCGCAGCCCCCGGTGTACATCCTCGTACACCTCGAGGTGTCCGTCCGTGGCGAGGTGGTCGGCGTCGGCCAGGCGCTCCAGCTGGGCGTCCACCTCGGCGTTGCCGGTGGGGATGCGGGGCACGTTCAGGGGGGCGGGGGCAGCGGGGTCGCACTCCGGTTCGACCGGAACATCCGGCTCCGGAACCACCGCATCCTCCCGGGCCTCGGCCTCGGGCACAGAGTCGCTCATGCCCCGACGCTACCCCGAAGCGCTGGGGTACCGTCGGTCGCGATGGCGACCATTGAGGAGTGCCGCGCCGCACTCGACAAGCTCTCGGACAACATGGCGAACGCCGAAGGCGACGTGGCTGCGGCCGCCGCCCTGGACCGCTCGCTCAGCTGTCGTATCACCGACCTGGACATCACCTTCGTCGGCCGGCTCACCGGCGGGCGGATCCAGGTGACCAGCACGCTCAAGGGGCCGCCGCGCGAGAAGGCCCAGATCGGACTGACCATGACCGGCGACGACCTCGTGGCCATGGTCGACGGCGAGCTCAACTTCGCGAAGGCATGGGGCTCGGGCCGGGTGAAGCTGGAGGCGAGCCTGCGCGACGTGTTCCGCCTCCGGAAACTCCTGTGAGGTTTCAGGAGGCTCCCGCAGCGGCGGCCTTAGCCGCCGTGCGGGCCCTGCGCGCCGCCGGCACCACCAGCGGTGTGCCCGTCTCCGGGTCGTCGATGACCTGGCAGCGCAGCCCGAAGACCTCCTCGACCAGCCCGGCCGTGACGATGTCCTTCGGCGCGCCCTCGGCGATGATCCGCCCGCCGCGCAGCGCGATGAGATGCGTGGCGTACCGGGCCGCGTGATTGAGGTCGTGCAGGACGGCGACCAGGGTGCGGCCCTGCTCCTCGTGCAGTTCGGCGCACAGGTCGAGGACGTCGATCTGGTGCTGGATGTCGAGGTAGGTGGTCGGCTCGTCCAGGAGCAGCAGCGGCGTCTGCTGGGCGAGCGCCATCGCGATCCACACGCGCTGCCGCTGACCGCCCGACAGCTCGTCGACATGGCGGTCGGCGAGTTCGGCGACGCCGGTCCGCGCCATCGACTCCTGTACGACCCGCTCGTCCTCGGCCGACCACTGGCGCAGGATCCCCTGGTGCGGGTAGCGGCCGCGGCCGACCAGGTCACCGACGGTGATGCCGTCCGGCGCGATCGACGACTGCGGCAGCAGCCCCAGGGTCCGCGCGGCCTTCTTCGCCGGCATGGACTGGATGACCTGTCCGTCGAGCAGCACCCGGCCCCGGCTCGGCTTGAGCATCCGCGACAGCGCCCGCAGGAGCGTGGACTTGCCGCACGCGTTCGGGCCGACGATCACGGTGAAGGAGTTGTCGGGTATCTCCACCGACAGCTGCTCGGCGATGACGCGCTGGTCGTAGGCGAGGGTGACGTTGTCGGCGGACAGGCGGTTCACGGTGCTCCTTCGGTTGTTCAGCCCGCTGCGGGTGCTGCTGCCGGCGCTCATATCCGGCCCGCCCTGCGCTCGGTGACCAGCAGCCACAACAGGTAGACGCCGCCGAGCACGCCGGTGACCACGCCCACCGGCAGCTGGTCGGCGCCGAAGACCCACTGCGAGACCCAGTCGGCGGTGACCAGCAGCGCCGCGCCCATGCACAGGGACGGCAGCAGGTTCGGCCCGGGCGAGCGGGTCAGCCGCCGGGCGAGCTGCGGTGCGGTGAGCGCCACGAAGCCGACGGGGCCGCAGGCGGCGGTGGCGGCCGCGGTGAGCAGCACGGCCGCGGTCATCAGCACCAGCCGTACGCGCTCGACGCGCACCCCGAGCGCGTGTGAGACGTCGTCGCCCATCTCCATCATCCGCAGCCCCCGCGCATGGGCGGGGACGAGGGGTACGAGCACTCCGCACAGGACGAGCAGCGGCCACACCTGGGTCCAGTCACGGCCGCTGAGGGAGCCGGTCATCCACACGACGGCACGGGACGCCTCGACGATGTCGGAGACGGTGAGCAGATAGCCGTTGACCGCCGTGACGACCGCGGACACACCGATGCCGACCAGCACCAGCCGATAGCCGTGCACACCCTGCTTCCAGGCGAGCAGATAGATCGCGAGCCCGGTCACCAGGCCGCCCACCAGCGCCCCGACGGTGACCTGTGCCGCGTTCCCGGACATCAGCACGATCACCACGAGCGCCCCGGCGGTCGCCCCCTGCCCGAGGCCGAGCACATCCGGACTGCCCAGCGGATTGCGGGATATGGACTGGAACAGCGCCCCGCCCAGTCCGAGCGAGGCACCGACCAGGAGCCCGACGATGACCCGCGGCAGCCGCAGCTCGTTGACGATGAACTCCTGCCCGGGGGTGCCGTCGCCGACGAGGGTCTTGAGTACGTCGGCGGCCGGTATCGGGAAGTCGCCGGTGCCGATCAGTACGACGCTCGCGGTGAGCGCGGCGAGCAGCAGCAGGACGACCACGGTGAATGCGCGGACGTCCAGGCGGACGGACAGCCCGCCCGGCGTCCTGAGGGCACGGTTGGCCCGGGTGGTGCTCACAGCTGCGCCGTCCTCCGCCGTCGTACGAGAAGTATGAAGACCGGTCCGCCGATGATCGCTGTGACGATGCCGACCTGCAGTTCCGAGGGCCGGGCGACGACCCGGCCGATGACGTCGGAGCCGAGCAGCAGCACGGGCGACAGGATGGTCGCGTACGGCAGGATCCAGCGCAGGTCGGGCCCGGTGAAGGACCGTACGACGTGCGGGACCATCAGGCCGACGAACACGATCGGCCCGCACGCGGCGGTCGCGGCACCGCACAGCACGGTGGCCGCGAGCATGGACAGCGCGCGGGTGCGGTTCAGGTTGGCGCCGAGGGCCTTCGCGGTGTCGTCGCCCATGGCCATGGCGTTCAGCGGCCGGGCGAGTCCGAGGGCGAGAAGGGTGCCGACCGCGAGGAAGGGCAGCACCTGCAGGATGGTCGAATCGGTCGCCGCGGACAGCGAACCGACCGTCCAGAAGCGCATCTTGCCGAGCGCTGCGTCGTCCGTGATCATCACGGCCTGGAGGTAGCCGTAGAGCGCGGCGCTGATCGCGGTGCCGGCGAGGGCGAGCCGGACCGGCGTGGCACCCCGGCTGCCGCCGAGGAACCAGACCAGCGCCCCGACAGCGGCCGCGCCGAAGAAGGCGAACCACACATAGCCGCTCAGCGAGGTGACGCCGAAGAAGGTGATGGCGGTGACGACCGCAGCGGACGCGCCCGCGTTGATGCCGAGCAGTCCGGGGTCGGCCAGCGGATTGCGGGTGAGTGCCTGCAGAACGGCCCCGGAGAGGCCGAGCGCCGCTCCGGCCAGCAGCCCGAGAACGGTCCGCGACAGGCGCTCGTCGACCACGACGTCGCCGTACGTCCCCGAGTCCTGGAACAGCCCGTGCCACACCTGCTCCAGGGACAGCTCCTTCGCACCGATCGCGACGCTCGCCGACGCGACGAGCACCAGGATCACGACGGCGACGAGCAGCCCAAAGGCACGTATCGCCCGGCGGGTTGGGGGCGCGGCCGCGGTTTCCGCACGTTTTTCTGGAGGACTGTCGACCAACACGCAGTTAGGTTAGCCTACCCTCGCAATGCATCGGCGAGGGAACTCACAAGCCCAGCCGCGCCAGCGCCTTCCCGGAATCCAGCTCGCACACACCCTCCCCGGCAGCCGTCCAGGCCGCCGCGCACAGCGCCCGCAGCCCGTCCAGCGCCTCGCCGTCGCCCTCCAGCTCCAGCCGGTCGGCCCCGGCCGTCGCCGTCCAGCCGCCGCACCGGAAGCCGTCGCCCTCCCCGGTGACCTCCGGCTGCCCCGTGAGCAGCCCCCGCAGATCCTGGTCGACATACGTCGGCCGGTGTTGCGGCGGCGCGGCGAGCAGCTGCGCGCCGTCGGTCACACCGGTCAGGACGAGCAGCGAGTCGACGGCCCCGTTGAACGCGCCCTCGATGTCCGTGTCCAGCCGGTCCCCGACCACCAGCGGCCGCTCGGCCCCGGTCCGCAGAATCGTCTCCCGGTGCATGGGCGGCAACGGCTTGCCCGCCACCTGCGGCTCTGCACCCGTGGCGATCCGTACCACCTCCACCGCCGCGCCGTTGCCCGGCGCGATCCCGCGCGCGCTCGGAATCGTCAGGTCGGTGTTGGAGGCGAACCACGGCACCCCGCGCGCGATGGCGTAGCACGCCTCCGCGAACCGGCCCCAGGGCAAGTCGGGTCCGCCGTACCCCTGCACCACGGCCGCAGGGCCGTCGTCCGCCGACTCGACCGGCTCGAGCCCGCGCTCGCGCAGCGCCACCCGCAGCCCCTCCCCGCCGATCACCAGCACCCGCGCCCCCGCCGGCACCTGCTCGGCGATCAGCCGGGCCACCGCCTGCGCGGACGTGATGACGTCGGACGCGCCCGTCGGTATGCCCAGCTCGGTGAGGTGACCGGCCACGGCGTCAGGCGTCCGCAGCGCGTTGTTCGTCACGTACGCGAGATGCATCCCGCCCGAACGGGCCGTGGCCAGCGAGCCGACCGCGTACGCGATCGCCTCACCGCCCGCGTACACCACTCCGTCCAGATCGAGCAGCGCCGTGTCGTACGCCTCGCTCAGGGCCTGGCCACTGCCCTCGGGCCTCGTCCTGACGCTCTGGCTCATTCCGCATCGCTCCTCGTTCGCTCGCTTCCCACCGATCATCCCGCATGCCACCGGCACACGTACGATGCCGGGATGAACACAGCAGGTCACTCGGAAGCAACGGCGCGCCGAGGCCTGGAACTGACCCCGTTCCGAGGCCTTCGCTACGACCCCGGCCGGGTCGGCAGCCTGGCCGCCGTGACGTCCCCTCCATACGACGTCGTCGTCCGCCCCGACGGCCTGCACCACCTCCAGTCCGCCGACCCGTACAACATCGTCCGGCTGATCCTCCCTCAGGCCACCACCCCGAGCGCCCGCAACGAACAGGCGGCGGACACCCTGCGGCGGTGGCTGTCCGAGGGAATCCTGACCGCGGACCCCGAACCGGGCCTGTACGTCTACGAACAGCGCGACGGCGACGGCATGCTCCAACGCGGGATCATCGGCATCCTGCGTCTTTCGGACCCGTCCGAGGGCGTGGTCCTGCCGCACGAGGACGTCATACCGCACGTGGTCGCCGACCGCGCTGCCCTCATGCGCGCCACCTACGCCAACCTCGAGCCCCTGCTCCTCACTTACCGGGGCGACGACTCCCCGGCGGCCACGGCCGAGGCGGTCGAGGACACCGTCGGCAGGCCGCCGCTCCTGGCGACCACCACCGAGGACGGCTTCCGCCACCGCCTCTGGTCGATCACCGACCCGGCCACGGTGGCCCGCATCCAGTCCGATCTGGCCCGGCACCAGGCCCTCATCGCCGACGGCCACCACCGCTGGGCCACGTACCGGCGGCTGTGCGCGGAGCACGCCTCCCCCGGTCCCTGGGACTACGGCCTGGTCCTCCTCGTCGACACGGCCCGCTACCCACTGCGCGTCCGCGCCATCCACCGCCTGCTGCACGGACTGCCGGTGACCGAGGCGCTGACCGCCCTCGACGGCCTGTTCCACGTCCGGCGACTGGACGTGCCCCTCCCAGCGGCACTGGAGGCCCTCGCGGACGCGGCGTGCGCGGGCAACGCGTTCCTCCTCGCCGGCGACGGCGCCTTCCACCTCGTGGACCGCCCGGACCCGGATCTCCTGGCCCGTACGATCCCGGCGGACCGCCCCGCGGCATGGCGCACCCTGGACGCGACCGTCCTGCATGCCACGCTCCTCGATCACGTCTGGCACATCCCCGAGGACTCGCCCGCCCACATCGCCTACATCCACGACACGGCCGCCACGGCCGAGAAGGCGAACCGCGACGGCGGTACGGCCGTCCTGATGCACCCGGTCCGTGAGGAGACGGTCCGCGACCTCGCGCGCCAGGGCGTCACGATGCCCCGCAAGTCGACGTCGTTCGGCCCGAAACCGGCCTCGGGACTGGTGCTGCGCGCACTGGACGTGTGACACGCGAAAGGGGCGGGACCCCGGCTCGGGATCCCGCCCCTTTCATTGACTGACGTCGTCAGTCCTTGTCGTCGTCCCCGGCGTCCTCCACGGACGCCTCGGGGGACTCACCGTCGTCCTCGGCGTCCTCGGCGTCCTCGGCGTCCTCGACGTCCTCGACGTCGTCGCTGTCGTCCTCGCTCTCGCTCTCGTCGAAGGCGTCGACGAACTCCACGCCGTCCAGCTCGGCGAGCCGGTCCGAGGCATCCGTGCTGCCGTCCTTGTCGGCCTCGATGGCCTTCGCGAACCACTCCCGCGCCTGGTCTTCCCGGCCGGCCGCGAGCAGGGCGTCGGCGTACGCGTACCGCAGCCGAGCGGTCCAGGGCTGGACGGAGCTGGAGGCAAGCTCGGGGCTCTGCAGTGTCACGATGGCAGCGTCGAGCTGCCCCATGTCACGCCGTGCGCCGGCCGCGACGAGCCGCATCTCCACCTGCCCGGCCTTGTCGAGCTTGTGCACCTCGGGCGCCCCGGCCATGTCCAGCGCCTTCTCCGGACGCCCGAGACCGCGCTCGCAGTCGGCCATGACGGGCCACAGCTCCGCGCTGCCGGTCATCCGCCGCGCGGCACGGAACTCGGCGAGGGCCTCGCTGTACTTCTGGTTCGCATACGCGGCGAACCCGGCCGCCTCACGCACGGCAGCGACGCGCGACGCCAGCCGCAGGGCCACCTTGGAGTAGCCGTACGCGCCCTCGGGGTCCTCGTCGATGAGCCGGGCGACCATCACCAGATTCTTGGCGACGTCCTCCGCGAGCCCCTTCGGCAGGCTCTGCAGCTCCTGCCGTACATCCTTGTCGATCTCGTCGCCGGTGACGTCCTCGGGGATCGGCAGCCGCTTGATCGGCTCGCGGTCCCGGTCACGGTCCCGCTCGTCACGGCCACGGAAGCCACCGCGCCGGTCGTCGCGACCTCCACGGTCGTCACGGCCACGGAAGCCGCCGGGACGGCCACCCCGGTCGTCGCGGCGGCCGTAGCCGCCACGGCCCCGGTCGTCACGGCCCCGGTCGTCCCGCCCACGGTCGTCCCGCCCACGGAACCCTCCGCGCTCGCCCCGGCTGTCATCACGCCGGAACCCGCCGCGGTCGCCGCGGTCGCGGTCATCGCCCCGACGGTCGTCACGGCGACCGAAACCACCACGGTCGTCGCGTCGGTCGTCACGGCGACCGAAACCACCACGGTCGTCGCGTCGGTCGTCACGACGGGCGTCATGCCGGTCGTCGCGATGCGCGTCGTGCCGGTCGTCGCGGCGGAACCCGCCTGGGCGGTCCTCACGACCACGGAAGCCGGAGCGCTCGCCGTCACGGCGGTCGTCGCGACGTCCGTAGCCGGCACGCTCTCCCCGGTGGTCGTCGCGCCGTTCATCACGGCGGAATCCACCCCGCTCAGGGCGGTCGCCCCGGTCGCCCCGGTCGTCCCGACGGAACCCACCGGCCCGGTCGTCACGGCCTCGGAAGCCGCCGCGGTCACCACGGTCATCGCCCCGACGGTCATCGCGACGGTCGTCACGGCGGCCGTACCCACCGCGGTCGCCACCGCGGTCATCGCGACCGCCACGGTCGTCACGGCCTCGGAAGCCGCCGCGGTCACCACGGTCGTCGCCGCGACGGTCATCACGGCGGAACGGGGGACGGTCTCCGTCGCGGCGGAACCCGCGGTCGCGGTCGTCACGACGCGGGCCGCCCGGACGGTCGTCGCGCCGGGCGTACCCGCCGCGGTCGCCACCGCGTTCATCGCGACCACCGCGTTCATCGCGACCACCGCGGTCGTCACGACCGCCACGGTCGTCGCGACCACCGCGGTCGTCACGGCCTCGGAAGCCGCCGCGGTCACCACGGTCATCGCCCCGACGGTCATCACGGCGGTCGTCGCGACGGCCATAGCCACCGCGGTCGTTGGTGCGGTCATTCCCGCGGTCGTTGCCACGACGCGGGCCCCCACGGAACCCGCCGCGATCACCACGGTCACCACTGTCCCGTCGCCGCTGGTCGCGCTCCGGTCGGTCGTCGGGAGAGTTGGTGGACATGGGTGACTCCTGTCTTCGGTACCGCAAGCCATTCTCGCGCAGCCGGGTACCCGGCGCGCCCTGCAAAAACAAAAAAGGACCCCTGGTCCCAGCTGCACGCTGGGACCAGGGGTCCTCCAAAGATTGTTCGGCGGTGTCCTACTCTCCCACAGGGTCCCCCCTGCAGTACCATCGGCGCTGTAAGGCTTAGCTTCCGGGTTCGGAATGTAACCGGGCG
>NZ_JBVIVK010000025.1:63212-93637 GCF_055595715.1 Streptomyces sp. NPDC040410 | reverse complement strand
GGTCACCCGGACGAGGTAACAGACCCAGGTCCAGGCACTCTCGGCGGCGCCGGGAAGCTACAGACGAGAGCGGAACTCGGGGACTATTGCTCACCCGTGGTCGAAACGTACCCCGGCCCGGTTGCCGGCTTCCCAGTCACCGGGTTCGGGGAGCCGGCGCCCCGAACTGATCGCGGGCTCGGGGCTTTGGCTTTCGTGGGTTTGACGGCATTTTGGATCCAGCAGCTGAAGTCGCGTGCTTCCAGGCGGGTCGCTCGGTCCCAGGAGACGTCCATGGCCTGCAGGAACCGCCACCACCGCAACAGATCCATCCCGTACGACCGCACCGTTGACGGCGCTTTCCCGGCCGCCAGCAACTCCTGGAAGTAGACGGCCACCGCTTCGACGGTCACACCGTCGGGATCGATCAGCCGGTAGGGCTCGTACCGGTCGCCGGTCTCCACCAGCCGACCCCATCGGGGAACCACCAGGGCCGCCAGATCCCGTCGGAGAGCATCGTTCGTCACGATCGGTGACCGTAGCGCTCAATGACTCCATACACCCACTGAACTGCGCGATCGCCGGGCTTCGTTCAGTCAACGGGGCGTTCTCCGTCGCACACGCTCCTTCCGCGCGGGCCGTGCCATGCCGTCACCGTGCGCCGCGCTCCGTGCCGGGGGACGCTCTGGCGACTGCGCCCCGGAAAGCTGCGCACAGAGGACCGCGCACAGAGGACAACGCACAAAGGACAGGGCCCCGGGCGCGGCGCCGGAGTACAGCCCCGCACCCCGCCCCGGCGCCCCGACCCGCGCCAAGGCAAAGGCCCGGGTCCCGCCCTGTCGCCCGGCCCGAGCCCGGCGACTACGCGTCGATGCGCGACCGGTCCAGCGTCGCCGCCGAGCTGGAGATGAACTCCTTGCGCGGCGCCACGTCGTTGCCCATCAGCAGATCGAAGACCTGCTCGGCGGAGTCCAGGTCGGAGAGGTTGATCCGGCGCAGTGTGCGGTGACGGGGGTCCATGGTCGTCTCGGCCAGCTGGTCGGCGTCCATCTCCCCGAGACCCTTGTAGCGCTGGATGGAGTCCTTGTACCGGATGCCCTTGCTCTGGAACTCCAGGAGCCTGTCCCGCAGCTCACGGTCCGAGTACGTGTAGACGTACTTGTCCTGGCCCCTCTTCGGCTGGGTGAGCTCGATACGGTGCAGCGGCGGCACCGCCGCGAACACCCGGCCGGCCTCGACCATCGGCCGCATGTAGCGGTGGAACAGCGTCAGGAGCAGGGTCCGGATGTGGGAGCCGTCCACGTCGGCGTCGGTCATCATGATGATCTTGCCGTAGCGAGCCGCGTCGATGTCGAACGTCCGGCCGGATCCGGCCCCTATGACCTGGATGATCGCTCCGCACTCGGCATTCTTGAGCATGTCCGTGACGGACGACTTCTGGACGTTGAGGATCTTGCCGCGAATCGGCAGCAGCGCCTGGAACTCGGAGTTCCGGGCGAGCTTCGCGGTGCCGAGCGCGGAGTCCCCCTCGACGATGAACAACTCGCTGCGGTCGACGTCGTCGCTGCGGCAGTCGGCGAGCTTGGCCGGCAACGACGAGGACTCCAGGGCCGTCTTCCGGCGCTGCGCGTCCTTGTGCTGGCGGGCGGCGATGCGCGTACGGGCCGCAGCGACGGCCTTCTCCATGACGACCCTGGCCTGGGCCGCCGCATCCCGCTTCGTGGAGGTCAGGAAGGCCTTGAGCTCCTTGGAGACCACGGTGTTCACGATGCGGCGGGCCGCCGAGGTGCCGAGGACCTCCTTGGTCTGCCCCTCGAACTGCGGTTCCGCCAGACGCACGGTGACGACCGCGGTGAGGCCCTCCAGCGCGTCGTCCTTGACGATGTCGTCCTCGGCGACGCGGAGCAGCTTCTTGGTCCGCAGCACCTCGTTCATCGTCCGGGTGACGGCCTGCTCGAAGCCGGCCATGTGGGTGCCGCCCTTGGGCGTGGCGATGATGTTGACGAACGACTTGAGCATGGTGTCGTAGCCCGTCCCCCAGCGCAGGGCGACGTCGACGCCGAGTTCGCGGGTGACCTCGGTGGGTGTCATCTGGCCGTGCTCGTCCAGGACCGGCACCGTTTCCTTGAAGGTGCCCTGGCCCGAGAAGCGGAGGACGTCGCAGACGGGCTTGTCGCCGGCCAGGTAATCGCAGAACTCACTGATGCCGCCGTCGAAGCGGAAGGACTCCTCGCCCTTGCTGCCACCCTCACCGAGACCGTACTCGTCTCGGACGACGATGGTCAGGCCGGGCACCAGGAACGCGGTCTGGCGCGCACGCTGGTGGAGGTTCTCCAGAGAGAGCTTGGCGTCCTTGAGGAAGATCTGGCGGTCGGCCCAGTACCGCACGCGCGTGCCGTTGCGGGTCCTGGGGATCTTCTTGGCCTTGCGCAGGCCGCCCTTCGCCTCGAACCCGGCATCCGGGCCGTTTCCCGCGAAGGCGCCGGGCACACCGCGCCGGAAGCTGATGGCGTGGGTGTGGCCGCCCCGGTCCACCTCGACGTCGAGCCTGGCGGACAGCGCGTTGACCACGGAGGCGCCGACGCCGTGCAGACCGCCGGAGGCCGCGTACGAGCCGCCGCCGAACTTGCCGCCGGCGTGCAGCTTGGTCATGACGACCTCGACGCCGGACATGCCGGTCTTGGGCTCGACGTCGACCGGGATGCCACGGCCGTTGTCCCGTACCTCCACCGAGGCGTCGTCGTGGAGGATCACCTCGATGTGGTCGCAGTAGCCCCCGAGGGCTTCGTCCACGGAGTTGTCGATGATCTCCCACAGACAGTGCATCAGACCCCGGCTGTCGGTCGATCCGATGTACATGCCAGGGCGCTTGCGTACGGCCTCGAGCCCCTCGAGGACGAGCAGGTGCCGCGCGGTGTAGTTGGAACCGTCCCGGTCTGCTCCTGCCAGCAGCGCTGTGGACGGCATGGACGTCTCGGCGGTCACGCGGTTCGCTCCTCGCTGAATTTCAGGTGGGGCCCTTCTGGGTAAGGGCGCGGCTTGGGTAGCCGCTCAGAGGGTACCGAGGCCTGGTAGAGCCGTTGTAACGCCACCCTCGTCTGAAGTCAGACTAGTCCAGAGTCGCATGCGTGTTCGATCCCTCGATGGAGTGAAGTACATATCACGTTCCCTTCGAGGCATGAACCATTTAGGCTCCGGGCACGTCCTCATGAACAACCGGCAACCCAGCCGGGAGGCCGAAGACACTGATAGACAGCGCGAAACCCAAGACACACAGACACGCAATACGGCACATTCGCCGCCAACCGGCAACAGACAGCCGGCCTCGAGAGATTTTTTCGAGGGAAAGCCCCGAGCGGGAACGTTTGGGGGCTGGTTGGATGTTGACCCTGGTACGACAGCTCGTCGAGCTAGAGAAGAGGCGACGTGACTACTGTTCTGACCCCCGCGAGCCCGTTGACGGCCGCCGATCGCTGCGACCGCTGCGGCGCCCAGGCATATCTGCGCGTCGTCCTGCTCAGCGGCGGAGAACTGCTCTTCTGCGCCCACCACGGCCGCAAGTTCGAGCCGGAACTCAAGAAGATCGCCGCCGAGATACAGGACGAGACGGAGCGGCTGACGACGATTCCCGCGTCCGCCGTCGAGGAAGAGCGCTGACACCTCGCATCCACGACGAGCCAGCCCGGCACAGGCCGGAACGGGCGGCTGTCCCTCCAGAGGACAGCCGCCCGGCTCGTACCGGCCAAGCGCCTCAGGCGCGGCCAGGCGCCCTCACGACGGCCCCTCGCCCCGCGCGGCCCCAGCCGAGCTTGCTCACGATGTCCGACACTCGCGTGTAGACGCCCGGGCTGCCCGGGCGCCCACAGCCACTCCCCCAGGACACGAGCCCGATCAGCTTCCCCCGGGCGACCAACGGGCCTCCACTGTCCCCCTGACAAGCGTCACGGCTGCCCGTGGCCTCCCCGGCGCACACCATGGCGTCAGCGCGGTACGTACCGTCACCGCCGCCCGGATAGGCCCCCTTGCAGAGGGCGTCGGACAGCACGTGCAGGGGCGCCGCTCGCAGACTGTGGACATAGTCGCCGGCACCCGTCATGTCACCCCAGCCGTAGACCATCGCCCCAGTGCCCGGCCCGTAGGCAGGATCACCGGCTGCCGCCATGGGGATGACCGACGACTGCGGAAGAGGTGTGGCGAGAGTGAGCACGGCGAAGTCCCCGGCATTACTGACGACGTCGTAGTCCGGGTTCACCCAGGTGTCGCGCACGGCGATCTCCTGGCCCTGATCCGAGAGCAGGTCGGTACGGCCGGCGATGACCTTGAGGTCACGTGCCTGGTCCGGCGGCGCTCCCAGCACCCCCTCGCCCAGGCAGTGGGCCGCGGTGAGCACGGTGTTGCGGCCCACGGCCACGCCACCACAGAACTGCCCCGCCCGCGTACCCCCGAACCGGTCACGGCTGGACAGCGCCACCGTCCACGGGCTCTGGGACACATCGACGGGAAACCCGCCGACGACCACACTGTCAGCAGTGGCCGGGGCGGTGGACACCAGCGGTATCGCGGCCGCCACGGCCGCCAGAACCAGCGGCCGGGACAGCGTTCGGGCAATGCGACGGTACATGCACGCTCCTCACTCCGGGGTGGTGGTCGGACACCCAGAGTCATGCAGAGTGCGTCGGTCCGCAGCACGAAGACCCGGCCCCCTCGTGGGGCGCCGGGCCTTCGGTGTCGTACTGCAGCGACCTAGTCGAGGTAGTCGCGCAGCACCTGCGAACGGGACGGGTGGCGCAGCTTCGACATGGTCTTGGACTCGATCTGGCGGATGCGCTCACGCGTGACGCCGTACACCTTGCCGATCTCGTCGAGGGTCTTCGGCTGACCGTCGGTGAGACCGAAACGCATGGAGACGACGCCCGCCTCGCGCTCGGACAGGGTGTCGAGGACCGAGTGCAACTGCTCCTGCAGGAGCGTGAAGCTGACGGCGTCGGCCGGCACGACCGCCTCGGAGTCCTCGATGAGGTCACCGAACTCACTGTCGCCGTCCTCGCCGAGCGGGGTGTGCAGCGAGATGGGCTCACGGCCGTACTTCTGGACCTCGATGACCTTCTCAGGGGTCATGTCGAGCTCCTTGGCCAGTTCCTCCGGGGTGGGCTCACGGCCCAGGTCCTGGAGCATCTGGCGCTGCACGCGCGCGAGCTTGTTGATGACCTCGACCATGTGCACCGGGATACGGATGGTGCGGGCCTGGTCGGCCATGGCGCGGGTGATCGCCTGACGGATCCACCAGGTGGCGTACGTGGAGAACTTGTAGCCCTTGGTGTAGTCGAACTTCTCGACGGCGCGGATCAGACCGAGGTTGCCCTCCTGGATGAGGTCCAGGAAGAGCATGCCGCGGCCGGTGTAGCGCTTGGCCAGGGAGACCACCAGACGGAGGTTGGCCTCCAGGAGGTGGTTCTTGGCGCGGCGGCCGTCCTCGGCGATGATCTCCAGCTCGCGCTTGAGCTTGGGGGCGAGCTTGTCGGCGTTGGCCAGCTTGTCCTCGGCGAACAGACCGGCCTCGATGCGCTTGGCGAGCTCGACCTCCTGCTCGGCGTTGAGCAGCGGGACCTTGCCGATCTGCTTGAGGTAGTCCTTGACCGGGTCGGCGGTGGCGCCGGCCGCAGCGACCTGCTGGGCGGGCGCGTCGTCCTCGTCCTCGTCGGAGAGGACGAAGCCCGCACTCTCGGTGCCCTCGGGCTCCTCGCCGGCCTTCGTCTCCTCGAGGACCTCGTCCTCGGTCAGCTCGGCGTCGTCCTTCTTGGCGGTCGTCTTCTTGGCCGCCGTCTTCTTGGCGACGGTCTTCTTCGCGACCGCCTTCTTGGCGGTCGTCGTCTTCTTGGTCGCGGCGGCCTTCTTGGCAGGCGCATCGTCCTCGACGGTGGCCTCGACGGCGGGTGCCGCCGGAGTGGCGGCGGCGGTGGCCTTCTTGGTGGCCACCGTCTTCGCCGCGACCGTCTTGGTGGCGGTGCGCTTGGCCGGACTCTTCGCTGCGACGCTCTTTCGGGTGCGCTTGGGCTCCGCGGCACTGACCATCAGCGTCACACCCTCTTCCTCGAGGATCTGGTTGAGGCTGCGCAGTACGTTCTTCCACTGAGTGGCCGGAATCTGGTCAGCTTCGAAGGCCCGACGCACATCGTCGCCGGCGATCTGCCCCTCAGCCTTTCCCCGCTCAATGAGAGCCATGACAGAGACGGACTCGGCGATCTCCGGCGGGAGCGTACGGGATGTGCTGGCCGACACGAACAACCTCTCGGAACGTTGGAAAACGGCTTCCGGCCCCGTCCACGGCGGACAGGAGCCGACCACCGGCTTGGGGATGGGCCGACGGTGCGGGCGGGGGCCGGGAAGATGCACAGCGCCTTGAACGGCGTCCGTATTCCCTCCGCGGCTGTCACCTCTTAGGTCATCGCACTGTTCCCACGAGTGTTACGCCCAATCTGCGTGGCCCGAGTCACACCCCGTAAGCGCTCAAAAACTGTCAGACACGGACAGAATGGGTCAGCTGTGAGTCTGACCGGGTACGCCGTGACAGATCGGCCGCCTCGTCGCGCCGTCGGACCCCGCCGGATCCCTGAAGATCCTGTGCGGGGTCCGACGGAGACGGTTCGCCGGCCGAGCGGTGCCAAAGGAGGAGGAAGACACCCCCCGGCCGCGCCGTCCTCGGTGCGCGGTCAGTGTTCGCGCGGCGCAGGCACCACGCGCTCCACCTCGGGGTGGACGGTGAGCAGTTGCCGCATGGCCGCCTCGGCCGCCGTGCCGTCTCCGGCGGCGAGGGCGTCGACGATCCTTCCGTGGTGCCCCAGCGACGTGTCGTTCGGGCGGTCACAGCCGGTAACCGGGCCGCCGGAGACCTGCAGGGCGGCCGACACGATCCCGGAAAGGTGTTCCAGCATCCGGTTGCCGGCGACCTGGATGAGCAGGGAGTGGAACTCCGCGTCGGCTCGGGAGAAGGTGAGCGCGTCACCCTGCGCCATGGCGTGGCCCATGATCTCGACCATGTCGGCGAGCCGCTGCTGGATGTCCTCGCGGCCGTGCCCGGCGGCGAGGCGTGCCGCGAGCGGCTCGATGGTCCAGCGCAGCTCGCTCAGCTCGCGACGCTGGTCGTCCCGCTGCGGCCCGAAGGCCCGCCACTCGATGATGTCCGGGTCGAGCAGATTCCAGTCGCTGACGGGGCGCACGCGCGTGCCGACGTTGGGGCGGGCGCTGACCAGCCCCTTGGCCTCCAGGACGCGGAGGGACTCACGGACGACGGTGCGGGAGACCTCGAAGCGCTGTCCGATCTCCTCGGGCACCAGCGGCCGGTCGGCGCCCAGGTCACCGGAGACGATCATCTGGCCCAGCTGCTGGACGAGTTGGCCGTGCAGCCCGCGGCCGCGGCTGCCTGCCGCGCGCCGGCCCACGCGGCCCAGCTCCGGGTCCGTGCCCTCCCAGACGGGGGCCCCGATGCGGTCGGCGGCCGGCGCCTCGGCGTAGGGGTAGCGGTCGAGTTCGCCCGGGCCGGCGAGACCGGAGTCTGCGGAGCGGGCGGCGGTCATCATGGTGTGCGCAAGGGTACTCACGCATCCTTTGTCGGCGCTGTCTCCAACTCCCTTGAGGGCTTTGGTGAAAAGCACACGAAAGGGTGATCGCTCACCCCGTCGCAATTGACGCCTTATCGGAAAGAAATGGGCGTTCCCCGGGAAGTTGTGCGCAGGGCTGGATCCGAAGGGTGCGGACGGTGGTCATCGGACCCTGCGGCGCAGGGTCGTGAGCAGATACGCGCCGAGCAGGGCCGCCAGAGACAACGTCAGCGCGCCACCGACGGGTTGGACGATCAGCCGTGCCACGGCAGCCAGATAGCGATCCCCTCCGAAGGGCCACTGCGCCAGAAACACCTCGCGCAGCCGCGCGGGCAAGCCGGCCGCCGTCCGCACGGACGGCCCTTCCGAGGCCTTTTGTACGAGGGGCACGACCAGGACGGGTACGGCGACCACCGCCGCGAGCCCGGCCGTGGTGGACCGGAAGGTGCCCGCCGCCAGCACGCCGGCCCAGGCGCATCCGATCACGAACCCGATCCAACTCACGCCCAGTGACCACCAGTCGGCCGGAACTTCCACGAGCTCCCGACCGTAGACGAGATAGAGCAATTCGGCGTCGCAGCCCACCGTGAGCAGGGCCAGCAGCAGCGCCGTGACCGCGGCAACGACGAGTTTCGCGGCAAGCAGTCCCAGCCGGCGGGGCACGGTGCCGCGGTCCGCCGCAAGAGCGGGGTGGCGGAACTCGTCGCCGAAGGCGAGCGCCCCGAGCAGGCCCGCACCGAGGGCCGCGGGCGGCAGCGGCAGCTCCCGCGGCCAGGCGGCCAGCAGGCGCGGCTGGGGAGTGTGGCCGACACGGGCCAGGACCAGGGCGGTGAGGGCGGAGGCAACGAGGACGGCAGCGCCGGTGAGGAACCCGGTGCCGATCCCGGCGGCGCGGCGCAGCTCGTAGCGCAGCGGACGCAGGGGGCTGGGCGCGGAGCGTACGGAGATGGGCGGTGGAAGGGGGGACGAGGTGTTGATCGCTGCGCGCGCCTCGGCCGCTGGTGCGCTCCCCGGGGTGCGGGCTTCCCCTTCGGCCTTGCCTGCGGGCGGTCCGGCCTGACCGGTCTGACCGGTCTGACCGGTCTGACCGGTCACGCGGGTTTCTGCCGCCGCCTCCTGTGCCTTGCCGTCCGACCTCGCTCCCTCGGACGCGTCAGAGGCGGCCGAAGGGCGCACGCTCGCGCGCGGCCCCATGTCCCCGATTTCGTCGGCGAGTTGGTGGACGAGGATGTCGTGTCGGAAAGCGGTTTCGCCGACATGGGCGCACGTACTGCCATACACGGACAGGCGGTTGCCGTCCTCGCGTACTACTTCGACGGAGCGCTGCGCGGTGCGGGCCTCCTTGGCGAGAAGTGCTGCGAGGCGGGTGGCGTGCGGGCTGCGGACGGCGACGCGGGGGCGCAGCCTGGTGCGGGCGAAGTCCGAGGCCTCCTGGTCGGCGACGAGCCGGCCCTCCGCGAGGGTGACGACCTGGTCGGCGGTGCGCGCGGCCTCCTTCGGGTCGGCCGTCGCGAACAGGGCCGTGCCACCCTGGGCCGCGTGCGCCCGCAGCATGCCGTGCAGCCAGTGGCTTTCGCGGGCGGAGAGGCCGTGGGCGGGGTCGTCGAGCACCAGGGTGTGCGGGGCGGGCAGCAGGGCGCAGGCCAGGCCGAGGCGACGGTCCATGCCACGCGAGAGGGTGCCGAGCCGTTCGTCGCGCAGGCTGACGAGGCCGACCGCCTCAAGGACTTCGTCGGCGCGCCGGACCGGGACACCTGCGGCGGCGCACAGCATGCGCAGGTGGCCACGGACGGTGCGGGCGGGATGGCCCGGCACGTCCCCGAGGAGTACGCCGACTTCGCGCGACGGGTGTGCGATGCGGTGCAGCGGGCGGCCTCTGAAGTAGGTGATGCCCCGGCCCTGTTGGAGTTCGAGCATGAGTCTGAGCGCCGTCGACTTGCCGGCGCCGGGCGCGCCGAGGAGCACGGTGACACGGCCTGCGCGCGCTTCGAAGGAGACGTCGTCGAGGGCGGGCGGAAGCTCCTTGCGGGGGTTGCTGGTCAGTCCGAAGGCCTGGATCACCTGCAGCAAGATAGCGCGCTATGTCCGGTTTTCGGGCATAGCGAGCCCGCCGTGATTCGGTCGCGGGCCCGTCCACCAGCTGCCCCACGGACCCTGGTGTCAGACCTCGGGGCGCAGCATCGGAGGGTTGAGCAGAGTGGCGCCACCGGCGCGGAAGAGCTGGGCCGGGCGCCCGCCCTGGCGTGTGGTCGTACCGCCGGTGGGAACGAGGAAGCCCGGTGTGCCCGTGACCTTGCGGTGGAAATTGCGCGGGTCGAGCGCCACCGCCCACACCGCCTCGTAGACGCGGCGCAGCTCGCCGACGGTGAACTCGGGCGGGCAGAACGCGGTGGCCAGCGACGAGTACTCGATCTTGGATCGGGCGCGCTCCACGCCGTCCGCCAGGATCTGGTGGTGATCGAAGGCGAGCGGTGCGACGGGCTCGCCGTCCCGACCGTAACCGCCCTGCTGCAGCAGCTCCTCCACGGGCGCCCAGCGCGCGTTGCTCGCATCGCCGCCCGCCCGCGGCGCCGGCAGGTCGGGGGCGAGCGCGAGATGGGCGACGCTGACCACGCGCATCCGGGGATCGCGCTTGGGGTCGCCGTAGGTCGCGAGCTGTTCCAGGTGGGCGCCGTTGTCCTGGGCGGGCACGGACGGGTCGTGCGCGCGCAGCCCGGTCTCCTCGGCCAACTCGCGCGCCGCGGCCTGCGCCAGATCCTCGTCTGCCCGCACGAAGCCACCGGGGAGCGCCCAGCGTCCCTGGAACGGCGGCTCGCCCCTGCGCACCGCCAGCGCGCACAGGGCATGGCGGCGCACGGTCAGCACGACCAGGTCCACAGTGACGGCGAAGGGCGGAAAGGCTGACGGGTCGTAGGGCATGCGGCGATCATAGTCGTCTGCCTGACGATAAACACTCCCTTCGTCGGCCGCATCGGCGGCTGATCCACATCGGTCCGGCAGCTGCCTCACGATTGGCCGGATGCTGTCGTCCGGCATCGCGTCTTACCAGGTCACACCCCCAGTTGCAGTCCGTCCGCCGCTTCCTCGACCAAGGCGAGACCCAGCCGGCCGACTCGTACGAAGGCGGGGCCGCGCAACCCGCGTGTCCGTCAGCCCGATCTCTCCCAGAGGCGCACGGCTCACCGGCCGTTGCATGACCGTCCCGGACGGTGCGTCGGGGCGGATACGCGCGAGGGTGGTGAGAATCAGTGCACCGGCTGCCGCTGCGTGGCGGAGGCGGCGGCAGGCCGCCGGGACGGTCGGGCGCACTCCCGCCGGTCCGTTGTTCACCGGCGTGCGTCTCGGAAAGCTGGTCCCGAAGGTCTCGCCCGCGCCGAGAAGGCCTCCCGGCAGCGATCCATTCTCCATCGCGAAAGCGGAGGTGGCCATGCCGGCGATGCCGAGTTGCCGTCTCATCGGCCCGGACGGCGCCTGTGCGGTGGTCGAAGGGGTCGTATCCGCCGCCTTTCGCGCCCGGCCCCCGCAGTCTCCGGCCGGAGTCCAGGGCACGGCTCCGGAGCAGCCGCGAGTCCTTCGGTCTGCGCCTCGTCGAGCAGCCCGGGCGGATGCGTGCCGCGCTTAACGGGCCGCCGTCGAGCAGTGGACGCTGCTGCTCCGAGATGCGGCACGAGGCGTCCGTCCGGAACTCGGTCGGCCGCCGGTCGGCCACCGCTGCGGCCCCCGATCGAATGACGGCGGTCTGGAGGGCGCGGGGCCGCCGATGCCCGTACCCCGCCGTCGGGCACCGTCAGCCCTCTGGCGTGCGGTGATCTCAAGGGGGCGCGTCTCCATTGGGCCGCGCGGCGCCCTCCTCCGCCAGAACAAGCGCACACCCCTCCCGTCGCCGGCCGATGAGCCGGCGGAGTCGGCCATCCCGTACCGGCCTTCTCTCACTCCTTCCCCTCGGGGGCGTCGCTCCCTGGACTCAGGCTCCCGGGGCTGGTGCTGCTCCCCCGGGGAGCGTCGTTCCCCGAGGTACGGCGACCCGCGAGCCTCCGCGCGCCGGGGCGGGAACCGCCCACCGCCCGAGGCCGAGGGCGAGACCCGCCCACTCCTGACTGTCGTCCTCCCGACTGCCGCGCTCCCGCTGCCGCTGGGTTGGAGCCGCTGTCCGGGCAAGTGGCGGAACGAGTCCGCCGTCGACGGCGGGAAGCCACACCGGATGAGGGACCCGGTTGGGCCCCTCCGCAGCCCGCACTGGTCGCCACGGCCTGCTGCGTCGCGCCCCGCTGGGACATGTCCTGCTGGGACATGTCCTGCTGCGAATCGTCCGGCGACGAGACCGTTGGGGCCTCGGACCCTTGCTCGCCACGCCTCACTCCGCCTCCCGACAGCGCGCGCCTCTCGCGTTCCGCACGCAGACACCGGCGGATCGACTCCGGGTCGAGGTCCTCGTTGCATGCCTGGTGCAGGAGTCGGGCGAAGAAGTAGCCGGGATCCGCGCCCAGAGCCATGGCCAGTGCTTCCCGTGCCTCGATGCCGTCCGCGGTGGACCAGGCCACCCAGCCGGCCAGGGTGAGCGGGGCCGCCGCGTGTTCGCCGTACGGGCCGACACAGCGGCGGGCGAGGGCTCGCCACAGACGGAGCGCCGGGCCCGCCTCGTCGCCTTCCATCCATTCGGCGGCGCGGTCTCGGGTCGTGCGGTCCTGCAGGCCGAGGATCAGGGTGGCGGCTTCTTCATGTCCGAGGAGTTCGTCGTCGCGGAGGTCCGCCTGGAGAGGGCCCGCGACGAGCGGTGCTTCGGCGAAGCGCGTCAGCACCCTCCCGGCGAGTCCGATGGTCTCCTCGGCCACGTCCGCCCGTCCGGCCTCATCGAGCATCCTGGGGACCAACCGCATGCTGGTGGTGTCCAGGACGGCCTCCTGACGCAGTGCCGCGGCGGTTTCCCAAGGCTGCAGCCTGGCCCGCATCTCGCGCAGTGTCCCCCGCACCTGAATTCCGGCGTAGGTCGCCGCGGCGGCCAGCACGGAGGTGCCGGGCAGCCCCATCGGCAGTCCTTCGGGAGGACAACACCCCTCGCTCGGGCAGCAGTAGGACCAGAATCGCCCGTCGGAGATGCACAGCGCCTCGATCACGGGCACATCGAGTCGGCCGCACTCCGTGCGCAGCATCCCTGCGAGGGAGGCCAGCCGCTCCTTGACCTGCTGACCGGACTCGCCCATCGCCGGCTCCTGGCAGAGATAGGCGACCATCTGCTCGGGCTTGGCGCATCTCCGCTCGCAGCCCGTGATCAGGCCGTGGGCAAGCTGCCTGGCCACGGCGGCCCAGTCGTCCTCGTTCGCCGGAATGCCGAGCCGGGCGCGGCCGCCGAACCGGCCGCGCCCGCTCCTGTCGTGCAGAGCGACCAGAACGATGCTGTCCTCGGGGCGGTACCCGAGCAGATACGGCAGGGCGTCGGCCAGTTCGGCCGGGGTGCGCAGGGTGACCTGGTGCTCGCCTCCGTGAGCTTCGTAACTCAGGCACTCGACGGGCTCGTCACTCCCGGCAACCGCGTCTTCCGCGCCCGCCCGGTGAGCCTCACGTGCCGCTCGCCCGTGGTCGTCACCGTTGTCAAAGGATCGTCCGCTGATGTCGCCGTTGCCTGAGGATCCACTCGTTTCGCTGTGATTCGTCATGCGCCGACGATCCCGTAGATCGCCGTTTCCCGTTTTGCCCTGTGGATAACTCCAATCAGGGACACGTCAGTCGAGGTCCGGTGCGGTCGGCCGTCACACCGCACGGCGCCCGTCTGTCAGTGGCGTCCTGTTGCAGGGGGTGCATGAGGAACAGCAGCGAGGCGAAGCGCTGCACACGACGGCCTCAGCCGGCTGCGGCAAGGACCAGCGGCAGAACCTGGTCGGCGCCTCCTCGACGTAGCAGGCGGGCGGCGACGGCGAGGGTCCAGCCGGAGTCGGTGCAGTCGTCCACGAGCAGGACAGGGCCCGAGGTACTGGCCAGGGCGGCGCCCAGGTCCTCAGGGACGCTGAAGGCGGTGGCCAGGGCCCTTAGGCGTTGTGCGGAGTTGCTGCGTCGTGCCGCATGGGCGCCATTCGGCCCGGTGTACGTCAGCGTGCCCAGGTAGGGGATGCGGCCGATGGTCGCGATTCCCTGGGCGAGGGAGCCGACCAGGTGCGGCCGGGCGAGGGACGGCACAGCGACGACTCCCACCGGCCGGGCAGAGGCGTCCGGATCGTTCGAAGCCCAGCCGCCCGGAGACCGCGCCCAGTCGGCGAGGACCGCAATCACGGCACGCAGGACATCGTCGGGGAGCGGACTGTCAGGCGCGTTCTCGGCCAGCAGCGGGCGCAGCCGGTTGCCCCAGCCGATGTCCGAGAGCCGTCCCAGGGCGCGCCCGGTGGAGCACTGCTCGTTGGCCGGGATACGGCCCTTCAGGTCAATGCCCAGTGCGGGCATCCCCGTCGGCCACATTCGGCGCGGCTCGACCTCCACCCCCGGGCGGTCCAGTTCCTTCGCCGCCCCCGTCATGGCCTCCGCCGAGACGGAGGAGTCTGCCCAGGCCCCGGCACAGTTGTCGCAACGGCCGCACGGGATCGCCCTCTCGTCGTCCAGCTGCTGCCGCAGGAACTCCATCCGGCACCGGGACGTGCTCACGTAATCGCGCATGGCCTGCTGCTCCGCCGCCCGCTGCCGAGCGACCCAGGCGTACCGCTCGGAGTCGTAGACCCACTGCTCTCCGGTGGAGATCCAGCCGCCCTTCACCCGCTTGACCGCACCGTCGACATCCAGCACCTTCAGCATCGTCTCCAGGCGGCTGCGCCGAAGATCGACCACTGCCTCCAGGGCAGGCACGGACAGCGGTCGTCCGGCACCGGCGAGGGCCGAGAGGGTCTGGCGAACCTGCGCTTCGGGCGGGAACGCGGTATCGGCGAAGTAGCGCCAGATGGCCTCGTCCTCCTTGCCCGGCAACAGCAGCACGTCGGCGTGGGCCACACCGCGCCCCGCACGCCCCACCTGCTGGTAGTAGGCAATCGGCGAGGACGGCGAGCCGAGGTGCACCACGAAGCCCAGGTCCGGCTTGTCGAAGCCCATACCGAGCGCCGAAGTCGCGACCAGGGCCTTGACCCGGTTCTCCAGCAGATCGGCCTCAGCCTGCAGCCGGTCAGCGTTCTCCGTACGCCCCGTGTAGGAAGCCACCCGGAAGCCCCGCTGCCGCAGAAAGGCGGTGGCCTCCTCCGCCGCGGCCACCGTCAGCGTGTAGATGATCCCGGACCCCGGCAGCTGGTCCAGGTGGTCGGCGAACCAGGCCAGGCGATGCGCGGCGTCCGGCAGCTGGACCACACCCAGCCGCAGACTCTCCCTCTCCAGCGTTCCCCGCAGCACCAGTGCCTCGCCTGCGCCGGTACCCAACTGCTCGGCCACATCCGCTGTGACCCGCGCGTTCGCGGTCGCCGTCGTGGCAAGCACCGGTACCCCGGGGGCGAGTTCGGCCAGCATCGCCCGCAACCGGCGATAGTCGGGCCGGAAGTCGTGCCCCCAGTCGGAGATGCAGTGCGCCTCGTCGACTACCAACAGCCCCGTGGTGACCGCGAGCTTGGGCAGCATCTGCTCACGAAAATCCACAGAATTGAGACGTTCCGGGCTGACGAGGAGGACGTCCGTTTCGCCGCGCTCCACCTCCTCTTGGATCGTGTCCCACTCCTCCGGATTGGCCGAGTTGATGGTGCGCGCCCTGATACCTGCCCGCGCCGCCGACTCGACCTGGTTACGCATCAGCGCCAGCAGCGGCGAGACGATCACCGTCGGGCCGGAGCCACGCCTGCGCAGCAGAGCGGTGGCAACGAAGTACACCGCCGACTTGCCCCAGCCGGTGCGCTGCACCACCAGGGCACGCCGGCGCTCCTCCACCAGAGCCGCCACCGCCTGCCACTGATCCTCCCGCAACCGCGCCGAACCCCCAGGGTCACCGACAAGCTCAGCGAGAATGGCGTCGGCTTCAGCGCGGAGCTCCAGGTTGTCCATGCCCCCATGCAACCCGACGGCAAGCACAATCGGCTAGTTCACTCAACGTGCCGCAGGGCTCGCGAAAGGTAACCGGCCACGGATTGATCGACGAGCCTATGGCCGAGCATCGGCCACGATCACCCTCGATCGGCGCGTTTTCGCACGTCAGAGCACACGCCACCGGCGTCCTCGTCGTCGACTAGCCGCGCCGGCGCAGGGTTCACGGCCGAGGTCTCCAGCGGTGTCCTGGACACCTGCCCTGGACACCGCCGGGTACGCGCTCCCGCCCTGCGAGCAGGCCGCCGGGGCCGCGCTCGGGCCGCCTTCCGGCCTCGGCTGGGGCAATCGACTGCGCCCGCTGCCCTCACCCCAGACCCGGACGGGTCCGTGCCGACAGCGTGGCGAGCGCGGTCGTGACCGTGCTGTCCGACTTGGCCAAGTCGCCGGGCGGATGGGCACCGGGAGCAGCGGACGCCGTGGCTCGCCCCGCCGGCGTGGTCGCCTTGCCTTCACGCACCAGGCCCACAGCTGATCGAGTCGCTCGGCAGCACAATCTCCGCGATCGGCCGCAACAACCTGACCGAGGACGGGCGGACACTCGCTTTCGCCGCCCGACCTGCTTCTGCAGTCAGATACCAAGGAGGCGTTGCGCCGGCCCTGGCCCGAGCAGTGCGGCCTGCGCCCTGCGTGGAGCGGCACTCGGCAGTATGCGGACTTGTCGTGCCCGGATCCCCCATGCGTCGCCCGGCGAAGCACTGGGTAGGGATATAAGCCATGAACGACCCAATAAGGGTCGGTGGGCTCAATTGCTCGTTGCCGCAACCAAGTTCGGCAGGAAGAATTGGAGTCCGCTCCCCGCACGCCTCGCCCGTGGTCCGGTAGGGCTCTGCTGCGGTGCGCGCTCCCCCGAATCCGACCCCGCCCGCAGTGTGGGCGCGTAGCCGAAGGGAGGACCGTGACCTTCGGATTTGCTCCGTCCTCCGCGGCATCAACCTCGTCTCCTGCCGAGTTGTCCGCCGCATCCGCCAACCCCCTGGCCCGCATGCTCGAACCTGCGGAGTGGGCCGCCGCCGGAATCCCCCTGCTGCGCAACCCCCGCGAGGTCGTCAGCGGACTGCACTCACGGCATCGCCCGGGGCCGGCGACCGCGATCGTGGCGGTCCTCGATCCGGACGAGCGGCTGCTGGCGAGCGCCTCGTTCACCCGGCGCCCGGCGCCGGCCGACGGCTGGATGTTCCGCAACTCGCTGCTCGCCCAGCTGCGCCGGGTGATCCCGCACGATCTGCGGCGCCGCACGCCGGTGCGCACCGCCGTGCTGCTCTACTGCCGTGAGGGTGACGCGCGTTGGACGCAGGAGGACGGCGCCTGGATGTGGGGGCTGCGTGACGCCTGCACCCTGCACGGGCTGCGCTGCGGGGCGTACATCACGCTGACCCGGGACGGCTGGCAGGTCCTCGGTGAGGGTCGCGGCGGACGCCGTCCGAACGCGGACTCGGCGCCGGAGCCCTTCGCCATGTCCGAAGCCCCGCCACCGTTGCCCCGTACGGGCGGGGCCGTGTCGGAGGTCCTCCGCCGCGCGGCGGCCCGCTGAAGCGGAAAGCCGAGCCTCAGTCGCATACCGCCGTCGTTCAGCACCGGACCCACAGCGATTCCGTACGACGGGCGGCAGCACGCGTACGACTCCTGCCCCCGGCCGTGAGGACGAACCCACGGTGCGTACGACCCCTGCCCCGCCGTGCGGACGCACCCACGGTACGTACGGCCGCGGTCCGCCACCCTCGGCGGACTCTCTGCCCGTACGACGGACTCTCTGCCCGAATGCCGCGTGGTCGCCCGGCGCGGAACACCCACCCCGACCATCCGGGCTCGAGAGCGGGACGCGCAGGCCGGGTCGGTGGCCTGCGAACGCCGTTCATACCGGTTGGGGGCGCAGGCCGAAGCGCGTCGTGCAGATGCCCGCACGCCGGAACTCCCACTGCCGTCCAGGTGCCGCCGCAACGGCACCTCGCGTCGCCCCTGCGTCGCCCGGACGGCCGGAGCAGGCTCAGACGCCCGCGCCCAGCACGGAGTTGATCTGCTGCGGGTCGCCACAGACGATCAGCAGGGCGCCGGCCCGGGCATGGGCCAGCGGCAGGACGGTGGCTGCCGCAGCGTCGGAACCGCCGTTGACGGCGACCACGATCACGGGACGGGACGCGGCGCGGGCCGCCGTGGTGGCGTCCGCGTAGAACACGTCGTCGCCCGCGTCGTGCTGGGCCCAGTAGGAGGCTTCGCCGAACGACAGCTCGTGGGCAGCCCACGGGTGCGGTTCGCCGGTGGTGATCACCAGCACCTCACCAGGGGCACGGCCCGTCTCCAGCAGCAGGTCGACGGCTTCCTCGGCAGCGTCCAGCGCACCCTGGGCCGAGGCCGGGATCAGCTGGATCTGCGGAGTCGCCGGTGCCGGAGAGGAGGCGGCAGGGGCGGCCGGACCCGACGGTTCGGGCGTGGCCGTGGCCACGTCGCGCGGCGTACGTTGCACCGGCGGCGCGGGCCGCATGGGGCCCGGACGGCCGGGGCGCGGCGGAGCCGCAGGGCGGGGGCCGGGTACAGGGCGAGGGGTCGGCGCGGTGCGGCCGCTGGCCGGAATGGCGCGGGGACCCTGGGCACTCTCGTGAATCTGAGGCTCCTCGGGAATGAGAGGCATGAGCTGATGTTTATCAAACGTTGGTGCGGCTCGCATCGGCGGGTGGCACATGAGTGCGAGCGGACTCGTCAGAAATCGAAGCCGAGCTGACCCTCGATCTCCGGAACGCTTCCGTCCGCCCAGCTGCGGGCCTTCTTGAGGTGCCGCCACTGGGGCAGCGCATCAAGATACGCCCACGACAAACGGTGGTACGGGGTGGGGCCCCGCACCTCCAGCGCGGCCTTGTGCACGGGCGACGGATACCCGACGTTGGCCGCAAAATCGAAGTCTGCATGGTCGATGCCCAGTTCGGCCATCATTTTGTCGCGCTGAACCTTGGCGATCACCGAGGCCGCCGCGACCGCCACACAGGACCGGTCGCCCTTGATGACTGTGCGGACCTGCCAGGGCGCTCCGAGATAGTCGTGCTTCCCGTCGAGGATCACGGCGTCGGGGCGGACCGGAAGGGCGTCCAGAGCGCGTCCCGCCGCGAGCCGCAGCGCGGCCGTCATCCCGAGGTCGTCGATCTCCTCCGGCGAGGCATGCCCCAGCGCATACGAGGTCACCCACGCCTGGAGCACCGCCGCAAGCTCAGTACGCCGCTTGATGGTGAGCAGCTTGGAGTCGGTGAGGCCCTCGGGGGGCCGACGCAGTCCGGTGATCGCCGCACAGACGGTGACGGGGCCGGCCCACGCGCCGCGCCCGACCTCGTCGACACCGGCAATGACCTTCGCTCCGGTCGTCGCGCGAAGGGAGCGCTCGACGGTGTGGGTAGGTGGTTCGTACGGCATGGCGCCCTTAGCGTACGCCGCACGGATCATCCTGCGACACCCTGGTTCCCCGAGCTACGTCACGAGTTCCGCAACCCACGATCACGCACCGCTCGGCCGCAGCAGCGGAAGCATCAACTGGTCGATCATCTCCTCGAGATCACGATCGTTCCATTCGCATGCGCGTATCTTTGTGCGGTACATCATCATGGCTGGGATGGCGTCGAAAACATAGCCGTTCGCCGCGTCGGACCGTACCTCTCCTCGTTCTATTCCACGGGTGATGACCGCGCGGACCAGCTTGATGGTCGGCTCCACGACCCCTTCGAAGATCACGCCGTGGAAGCGCTCAGCCTGAGTTGGATCGCATTCGTGAATCACCGCGCGCAGCGCGAAACCGGGGCGGGAGAACATCGCGTCACGCGCATGCCGACACAGCGCGAGCAGGTCCTCGCGCACGCCACCCAGGTCGGGCACCTCCTCGAAACGCGGCAGTCCGGCCTGCAGCGCGTCCGCGACGAGGTCCTCCTTGGACGGCCAGCGACGGTAGACGGCGGCCTTGCCGGTCTGAGCGCCGGCGGCCACGCCCTCCATCGTGAGTCCGTTCCAGCCGACCGTACTGAGTTGCTCCAGCGCGGCATCGAGGATGGCGCGTTCGAGTACGGCGCCGCGCCGACGAAGGGAGGCCGTCTGAGCGGGGGCGGCCGTCCAGCGCGAGGTAACCATCTGAGTTTCTCCAGCGAGCATGGGGAGCGGGGGTTCCGGGGGGACGGGGACACCGTGCGACGGCAAGGGGGCGTGCCACACGACGGCAACGTGAGTGAACGCTTGCGTTCACAACGGAGGACTCACTACCGTTGACGCGACAGTGAACGCGATCGTTCACTAAGGCACTTGTGGGGGACTCATAGTGACAACCTCTCAGCTGACTCAGGACCAGAAACCAGGTGCGGCACGCCGGGAGGGACATCCCGGCATAGCGCTCACCGTCATCGCGGCCTGCCAACTCATGGTTGTACTCGACGCGACGATTGTGAACATCGCACTCCCGCACATTCAAGCCGCTCTCAAGTTCAGCACCACCGACCTCACCTGGGTCGTCAGCGCCTACACGCTCACCTTCGGCGGTCTGCTGCTCCTCGGCGGAAGGGCCGGAGACATCCTCGGGCGCCGCCGGGTCTTCATGACCGGCATCCTGCTCTTCACCTTCGCGTCGCTGCTCGGCGGGCTGGCCCAGGAGCCCTGGCAGTTGCTGGCCGCACGCGTCCTGCAGGGCATGGGCGGCGCGATCGCATCGCCCACGTCGCTGGCGCTGATCACCACGACGTTTCCCGAGGGTCCCGAGCGGAACCGGGCCTTCGGCGTCTTCGCCGCGGTCTCTGCCGGCGGTGGTGCCATCGGTCTGCTTGCCGGCGGCATGCTCACGGAGTGGCTCGACTGGCGCTGGGTGCTCTTCGTCAACGTACCGATCGGCGTGGCGATCGCCGTGCTCACACCGCTGTACATCAGCGAGTCCGAACGCCACACCGGACGCTTCGACATCGCGGGCGCGCTGACCTCGACGGCGGGTATGGCGTCCCTCGTCTACGGCTTCATCCGCGCGGCCGACGAGGGCTGGCGGGACACTCTGACCGTCGGGTCCTTCGGCGCCGCGGTGGTCCTGCTGGTGGCCTTCGCGTTCATCGAGACCCGCGCCAAGGAGCCGATCACCCCGCTGCGGATGTTCGCCGACCGAAATCGCTCCGGCACGTATGTGATCATGCTGAGTCTCGCCGCGGCGATGTTCGGGATGTTCTTCTACATCGTGCTCTTCGTGCAGAACGTGCTGGGGTACAGCCCGATCGAGGCGGGCCTCGCCTTCCTGCCCGTGACGGTCGTGATCGCGCTCGGCGCGGGCCTGTCCCAGCGGTTCCTGCCGGTACTCGGCCCAAAGCCGTTCATGGTCGCCGGCTCGGCGCTCGCGGTGACCGGGCTGGGCTGGCAGACCCTCATCGGCTCCGACAGCTCCTACGTCGGCGGAGTGCTCGGCCCGATGCTGGTGTTCGGATTCGGCATGGGCCTGAACTTCGTGACGCTGACGGTCACCGCGGTCTCCGGAGTCGCCCAGCACGAGGCGGGCGCGGCGTCCGGACTGCTCAACACCACGCAGCAGGTGGGTGGTTCGCTCGGTCTGTCCATCCTGACAACGGTCTTCGGCGCGGCCAGCCAGGACGAGGCGGAGAAGCAGCTGCCGAAGTTCCTCTCCGACGCGTCGGCGGAGCAGAAGGCGGAGTTCGCCAAGTCTCATCAGCTGCCCGCGCCGTGGGGCCATGAGGTGCTCGCCCAGGGCATCTCGACGGGCTTCGTCGCGGCTTCGGCGATGGCCGTACTCGCCCTGGTCAGCGCCTGGTTGGTGATCCGGGTCCGCAAAAGCGATCTGGAGGCGCTCGCCGGAACGGCGGGACCGGGCGCCGGCTGAGCCGGCTGGGCCCTCCAGGAGACGTGGACGGCCGGGCCAGGTCCAGAGGACCGACGGCGAGGACGACGGTCCGGTCATCCGCACACCCCACCCCGGACTCGGCAACACACCGTCCTGCCGGAGGAACGCCTGCCGGGGGGCGCCCCGCCCTCCTCGCAGCGGAGACAGAGCAAGCAGAACAGCCAGAACAGCCGACACATCCACCGCGATCAGTACGAACTGCATGACCACCCCCGCGCCCCCTCGTGCCACCTGCCGGTGCGAGCCCATGCCTCACACAGCGGATGACACGACAACGGACGGCCGGTCACGCAGAGTTCCCGATTCTCACAGAGAGTATCCGTGAGTGTGCCCCAGGCATTCCCCGTCAGACGGAGGCGGTCAGCCACTCCGGGTGCGGCTCCGTCTGCTCCGCCCACGTAGCAGGCGGGGCGCCCGCCTTCCCTCCGGCGATCACCCCTCCCACGATGGCGCAGGTCGTGTCCACGTCGCCGCCGACCTGCGCGGTCGTCCAGAAGGCCCGCTCGTAGTCGCCCAGGGCCCGCGCGGCCGACCAGAGCGCGAAGGGCACCGTGTCGTGTGCGGACGTGCGCCGACCACAGCCCAGAACGGCCGCGACAGTGCCGGCATCGCCGTAGTCGAGCATGTCCCTGGCCCGCCGCAGGCCCGCACCGACGGCGCTCTTCGGGACGAGTGCGATCACTCCGTCGAGAAGCACCTCCGCGCTGGGCGGACCGCCGGGGGAAGCAGCCAGCGCCGCGGCCGCCGCGACAGCCATCGCTCCGACCACGGCTTCTCGGTGCTGGTGCGTGGGGTACGCCGAGATCTCCGCCTGGTGGGCCGCCTGCTCCGGATCGTCCGCGTACCAGGCGCCCAGCGGCGCGATCCGCATGGCAGCGCCGTTGCCCCAGGACCCTTGTCCGTTGAAGAGCTCGGCGGCGAGCTCTCGCCAGTCGCCGCCTTCCCGGATCAGCCGCAGCAGCCGGTTGACCGCGGGGCCGTAGCCGCGGTCGAAGTCGTGGTGAGTGGCGAAGGAGTGGGCCAGTTCGTCCTGGTCGATGCGGTGGTGGGCTGCCAGGACAGCGACAACGGAGCAGGCCATTTCCGTGTCGTCTGTCCACTGCCACGGGCCGGAGGGCAGTTCGCGGCGCTTGAGCAGCGGATAGTTCGCCGGGACGAAGAACTGTGAGCCCAGCGCGTCTCCCACCGCCAGTCCGCGCAGGCTGGCCAGAGCGCGCTCCAGGCGCTCGTCGAAAGAGGAGTCAGCGGTCATCGCTCTGCCACTCTATCCGGTGATCCCGTACGGTTCCGGATCTCGCCAGCGTTCGAACGGCCGGTCAAGCACGTACTTGCCGTCGTCCCCGAGAACGAGCATCCGCATCTCCGCGTTCCCCGGGTTCGACAGCGACTCGAATTCCGCGACCGTCCAGTGGAACCAGCGCATGCAGAACAGCCTCATGGCCAGTCCATGGGTCACCAGAAGCACGTTCGGCGGGTGGTCGGGCGCCTCGAAACTGCGGTAGAGGCTCTCCAGGAAGCCGCCGACTCGGTCGTAGACGTCCGCACCGGACTCGCCCTGGGCGAAGCGGTAGAAGAAGTGCCCGTACGCGTCCCGGTACGTCTTCTGCAGCCGGACGTCGTCGCGGTCCTGCCAGTTTCCCCAGTCCTGCTCGCGGAGCCGAGGCTCCTCGCGCACCCGTATGAGTGCGGGGTCCAGGTGGAAGGCGCGCAACGTCTCGTGCGTACGGCGATACGGGGAGACGTACACGCTGACGCGCTCGCCGCCGAACACCTCGCGCAACCGTTCGCCCGTCTCCTCGGCCTGCCGCCGGCCCCGCTCCGTCAGGGCCAGCGCATGGTCGGGCTTACGCTCGTACACGGTGTCATCAACATTGCCCGTTGACTCTCCGTGCCGGACAAGGACGATGCGCCGTGGTCGTGCCATGCCGAAACCCTAGATCGAGTGACGGCCTGCAGAGCACCCGTACGGGCTCCATACGGCGTAGGTCACACACTTCCTGCACCATGAGTCACACAAGGGCGCACGATCGGCAAGTCCGTTTTTCAGACCGTCCAGGTCGGCTCCAGCTCCACGATGTCGCCCGTGAGGGCCGCGACGTCCGCCTCCGTCTGGGCCCGCAGGGCGAGCCGCTCCACCCGCTCCGTGCGGTACTTGCCGTGTTCGGCGGCGGACCGCCACATCGACAGCACCATGAACTCGTTGCCCGGTGCCTCGCCGAACAGCCCGCGGATCATGCCGGGCGAGCCGGCCATCGCGGGGTTCCAGACCTTCTCCTGCATCAGCGTGAAGTGCTCGGCGCGCTCCTCGTGGATGCGGCAGTGGGCGACCCGTACCAGGTCCGCGTCGGTGAATCGCGGCTCGAAGCCGGTCTTCACGTCGAAGCGATGGTCGAACAGTTTGACCTGGGCGTCCTTGAAGGTGCCCGACTGGGACGCCGCCAGCCGGTCGTGGGAGCGGGCCATGAAGGAGTCGTAGAAGGCACGGCTCTCCCAGAAGGCGAAGATGTGCGCCACTCCCGGCCGCCCCCGGCTCCAGCCTCCGCCCTGTCCCCGAAATCCCGGCTCCCCCAGAAGCCCCGCCCACTTTCGCTGCCCCCGCTCGAAGCCGCGGCGGTCCACCACGGTGCAGCGAATCCACTTGACCAGCACCGCGCCATGGTAAGGCCACGGAGCGTGGCGTCGGTCACTGTCTCACGGAGAGCATTTGCGCCGGGCCGCCCGCGCGCGTGGCAGGATGGACAACCGGCCTGGCCTGACCGGCAGTTCAAGCCGAGGGGCAACATGGGGACACGGGGAAGGGGACGCATGGTGAACGGCCTCAACAAGGGGATCCGCAAGGTGGAGGTCGCGGTCAAGTGGGATCCCAGCCCGGCGGGACAGCCGCCCACCGATCTGGACATCGTGGCCGCGACCTACCTGGCGAGCGACCCTCACGGTGATCCCGCCTATGTGGTGCACTTCGACAGCCGGTCCCCCGACGGCACCATCAATCTCGACCGGGACAGCCAAGACGGCAAGGGCTTCGGCTGGGACGAGGTCATGACGCTGGAGCTCGACCGGCTGGACGGGCGGTACGCGCGCGTGGTGGTCGGGGTCGTCATCCAACAGCGTTCCACGCACCGGACCTTCGTCAGCGTGGCCAACCCGGGCCTGCGGATCCGCGAGGGTTACACGGTCCTGGCCGAGGACGACTTCGGCGGCGTGCTCGGTTCGACGGCGGCGACGGTCGGGGAGTTCGTGCGCGAAGGGGCCATCACGTGGGACTTCCACCCCGGCATCCAGGGCTTCGAAGACGACCCGGTGCTTTTCACGCGGACCATGGGCCGGGCGCAGCAGCCCTGAGCCTCAGGCCGTGCAGGGGGCAACGATCACGAGGGTCTCCGCGAGGGCGTCCAGGACGGCCGCGCCGTGTGTGATCGTGGCGTGCCACCACTCCTCCCGCCGAGGTACCGCCGCGAAGCCGTCCCGAGGTGGGTATCAGGCGCACTGCGGCGACGTACGCCCGCTCGTCCCGGACGACCGGATCCGGAGAGCGAAGGTCCGCGCCAAGCGCGTCGAGGGCCGACCGGGAGATCCCGCCCGTACCGCCGTCGTACTGGTGCGGAGGGGCCATGATCGCAAGCTGCGGGCCTGCCGGAGCAGCCGAGGGGCTTACGGCGAGAAAGGGGCGCCGGCGCAGGGCCGGCGCCCCTCCTCAGGGATCACCTGTCAGGCGGGGGCGTGGGCCCCTGCCCTGTGTCAGCTGCAGCCGCTGGTCGAACCGCAGCCCTCGCAGATGTAGCAGGAACCGGCTCGCTGCATCTTCGTACCGCAGGAGAAGCACAGCGGTGCGTCGGCCTGGATGCCCAGTTGCATCTCCACCAGCTCGGCGCTGGTGTGAGCCTGCTGCGGCGCGGGCTTGGCCGCCTCGACCTCCGCCTTCGGCGTGGCGACTGCCTTCAGCTCCTGGGCGCGCGGCGCCGACTGGGCCAGGCCCTCGACGTCGACATCGTCGATGGACGGCTCGTACGAACCCGTCTCCAGATGGCGCTGGCGCTCCTCGGCCGAGTGGATGCCGAGCGCGGAGCGCGTCTCGAAGGGCAGGAAGTCGAGCGCCAGGCGGCGGAAGATGTAGTCGACGATCGACTGGGCCATCCGCACGTCAGGGTCGTCCGTCATACCGGCCGGCTCGAAGCGCATGTTCGTGAACTTCGAGACGTACGTCTCCAGCGGCACGCCGTACTGCAGACCGACCGATACGGCGATGGAGAAGGCGTCCATCATGCCCGCGAGGGTGGAGCCCTGCTTGGACATCTTCAGGAAGACCTCGCCGAGACCGTCGTCAGGGTAGGAGTTGGCGGTCATGTAGCCCTCGGCGCCGCCCACGGTGAAGGACGTGGTGATGCCGGGTCGGCCCTTGGGGAGACGCTTGCGGACCGGACGGTACTCGACGACCTTCTCGACCGTCTCGCGGATGGTCGCCTCGGCCTTTGCCGTGACCGTGTCCGTGGCGGACTTCTCCTTCTCCTTGGTCTTGGCGGAGAGCGGCTGGCCGACCTTGCAGTTGTCGCGGTAGATGGCGAGCGCCTTGACGCCCATCTTCCAGGCCTCGAAGTAGATCTCCTCGACCTCCTCGACGGTCGCCGACTCGGGCATGTTGACCGTCTTGGACAGGGCGCCGGAGATCCACGGCTGGATCGCGGCCATCATGCGGACGTGGCCCATCGCGGAGATGGAGCGCTCGCCCATGGCGCAGTCGAAGACCTCGTAGTGCTCGTGCTTGAGGCCCGGGGCGTCGACGACATTGCCGTGCTCGGCGATGTGGGCGACGATCGCCTCGATCTGCTCCTCCTGGTAGCCGAGGCGGCGCAGGGCCTGCGGGACGGTGCCGTTGACGATCTGCATCGAGCCGCCGCCGACGAGCTTCTTGAACTTGACCAGCGCGAGGTCGGGCTCGAGGCCGGTGGTGTCGCAGGACATCGCCAGACCGATGGTGCCGGTGGGGGCGATGACGGACGCCTGGGAGTTACGGAAACCGTTCTTCTCACCGAGGCGCAGCACATCCTGCCAGGCCTCCGTGGCGGCGGCCCAGATCGGTGTGTCCAGGTCGTCCATGCGGACGGCCGCGGTGTTGGCGTCGCCGTGCTGCTTCATGACACGCAGGTGCGGCTGGGCGTTGCGGGCGTAGCCGTCGTACGCCCCGACGACCGCGGCGAGTTCGGCGGAGCGCCTGTACGACGTGCCGGTCATCAGGGAGGTGATGGCTCCGGCGAGGGCGCGGCCGCCGTCGGAGTCGTAGGCGTGGCCGGTCGCCATCAGCAGGGCGCCGAGGTTGGCGTAGCCGATGCCGAGCTGGCGGAACGCGCGCGTGTTCTCGCCGATCTTCTGCGTCGGGAAGTCCGCGAAGCAGATGGAGATGTCCATCGCGGTGATGACGAGTTCGACGACCTTCGCGAAGCGCTCGACGTCGAAGGACTGGCTGCCCTTGCCGTCGTCCTTCAGGAACTTCATCAGGTTCAGCGAGGCGAGGTTGCAGGACGTGTTGTCCAGGTGCATGTACTCGCTGCAGGGGTTCGAGCCGTTGATGCGGCCGGACTCCGGGCACGTGTGCCAGTGGTTGATGGTGTCGTCGTACTGGATGCCGGGGTCCGCGCAGGCCCAGGCCGCCTCGGCCATCTTGCGGAAGAGGGCCTTGGCGTCGACCTCTTCGATGACCTCGCCGGTCATCCGCGCGCGCAGGCCGAACTTGCCCCCCTGCTCGACCGCCTTCATGAACTCGTCGTTCACGCGGACCGAGTTGTTGGCGTTCTGGTATTGGACGGAGGTGATGTCCTCGCCGCCGAGGTCCATGTCGAAGCCCGCGTCGCGCAGCGCGCGGATCTTCTCCTCTTCCTTCACCTTGGTCTCGATGAAGTCCTCGATGTCGGGGTGGTCGACGTCGAGAATGACCATCTTCGCGGCGCGGCGGGTGGCGCCACCCGACTTGATCGTTCCTGCGGAGGCGTCGGCGCCGCGCATGAAGGAGACGGGCCCGGAGGCGTTGCCGCCGGAGGAGAGCAGTTCCTTGGAGGAACGGATGCGGGAGAGGTTCAGGCCGGCGCCGGAGCCGCCCTTGAAGATCATGCCCTCTTCCTTGTACCAGTCGAGGATCGACTCCATGGAGTCGTCGACGGCCAGGATGAAGCAGGCGGATACCTGCTGGGGCTGGGGGGTGCCGACGTTGAACCAGACGGGGCTGTTGAAGCTGAAGATCTGGTGCAGGAGGGCGTACGCCAGCTCGTGCTCGAAGATCTCGGCGTCGGCGGGCGAGGCGAAGTACTTGTAGTCCTCGCCGGCCTGCCGGTACGTCTTCACGATGCGGTCGATCAGCTGCTTGAGGCTGGTCTCGCGCTGCGGGGTGCCGACGGCACCGCGGAAGTACTTGCTGGTGACGATGTTGACCGCGTTCACCGACCAGAAGCCGGGGAACTCGACGCCACGCTGCTCGAAGTTGACCGAGCCGTCGCGCCAGTTGGTCATGACGACGTCACGGCGCTCCCACGCAACCTCGTCGTACGGGTGCACGCCGGGGGTGGTGTGGATGCGCTCGATACGGAGTCCCTTGGTGGCCTTGGTGCCCTTGGCTCGGGACCCTCGTGCCGGACCGCTCGCCGTCTCTGTCATGCCGCCTCCCTGTACGGGCGAAAACGCCCTGAAGTGCCCCGATGTTCCCGTGGCACGGTGTTCTGTCTGGTGTTGCGGGCACCCTCTTCGCACCCCGCAACAGGTCTTCTTTCGCCGCCGCCCGGCCGGGCCCGGAGTCTCCGTCCGGGTCCGGCCCGCCGGTCAGTCGGCGGCGCCTGCGGGCTCCAGGGTCTGAGCAGTCCCCCCGGACCCGCGGTCGTCTTCTTTCTGGCTCCCCGTGACAGCACCTTCGCGGTCCTCGTCGTCCGCGGCGGGGTGCCCCGTCTGTTGCCTGAGTTCCGCGATGGCGGCCTCGAAGTCCTCGAGCGAGTCGAATGCCCGGTAGACGGAGGCGAATCGCAGATAGGCGACGAGATCGAGCTCCTGCAACGGGCCGAGTATGGCCAGCCCCACGTCGTGGGTGGTCAGCTCGGCGCTTCCGGTGGCCCGCACCGCCTCCTCGACCCGTTGGCCGAGCTGGGCGAGCGCGTCCTCGGTGACAGGCCGTCCCTGGCATGCCTTGCGCACCCCGTTGATGACCTTGGTGCGGCTGAAAGGCTCGGTGACTCCGGACCGCTTGACCACCATGAGCGAGCACGTCTCCACGGTCGTGAAACGACGGGAGCAGTCAGGACACTGGCGGCGCCTGCGGATCGACGTGCCGTCGTCGGTCGTACGACTGTCGACGACGCGGCTGTCGGGGTGCCTGCAGAAGGGACAGTGCATGAACTCCCAACCCCTCCTCACAGCAGACTCAATAGCCCCAAGAGACCACACGGGCCCCTCGAAGCAGCCCCAAGCATAGGCGATCAGCGAGGGCCCGAAGACCCGGGGGACCACAACTTCTGGGCTGCTGCCGCAATCCAACCACTAGATGTGGGGATTGGCTCATACATACACACCGCCCGCGCGTGTCGATCGCGCATCGGCAGGTGCCCGGCGGCCGTACCGGTGCGGCGGACACGGATCCGCACGGCCGTACCGCTGCGGCCGTCGCGGAGATACCGTGGGCGCCGCAGGGAGGCGACGCGGGACTGCCGCACAGATGGGGGTCGGTCCACGGTTGCCGGGGGGCCGGATGGCAGACTGGAGCAGCGACCCACGAGGTCGCCGCCCCGGCGGTGAAGAGTACAACAACGGGCACCTTCGGCCGTGGGGCAGCGCGTCACCCATACACCTAGACACATGATCAAGTCAGGCGCTTCACGGTTTTTCACTCGAACGTGTGTTTGGCGCAACCTTTCGAAAGCAACTACCGTTGTCCAGCAGGGAGACCATCGAGAGGGGCCGCCGACGTGACCACCACCGCAGACAGTGCCACCATCACTGCCCAGGACCGCTCCCAGGGCCGACTCGAGCCGGTGCATGCGATGAACGAAGCCGCGAATCCCGAGGGGCACAAGCGCTCCCTGCCGGGCCGACCTCCAGGCATCCGGGCGGACAGCTCCGGGCTCACCGACCGCCAGCGTCGGGTGATCGAGGTCATCAGGGACTCCGTGCAGCGGCGCGGCTACCCGCCGTCGATGCGGGAGATCGGCCAGGCCGTCGGCCTGTCCAGCACGTCCTCGGTCGCACACCAGCTGATGGCGCTCGAGCGCAAGGGCTTCCTGCGCCGCGACCCACACCGCCCGCGCGCGTACGAGGTGCGCGGCTCCGACCAGGGCACCTCGGTACAGCCCACGGACACCGCGGGCAAGCCGGCCGCGTCCTACGTGCCGCTGGTCGGCCGCATCGCCGCCGGTGGCCCGATCCTCGCGGAGGAGTCGGTCGAGGACGTCTTCCCCCTTCCCCGGCAGCTGGTCGGTGACGGAGAGCTGTTCGTGCTGAAGGTCGTCGGCGACTCGATGATCGAGGCCGCCATCTGTGACGGGGACTGGGTCACGGTCCGCCGCCAGCCTGTGGCCGAGAACGGCGACATCGTGGCCGCGATGCTCGACGGCGAGGCCACCGTCAAGCGCTTCAAGCGCGAGGACGGCCACGTCTGGCTCCTCCCGCACAACTCGGCCTACGAACCGATTCCCGGTGATGACGCAACCATCCTCGGCAAGGTGGTGGCGGTGCTGCGGCGCGTCTGACGGCTGCGGCGGACGGGCCCGACCAGACCCCCCGTCCCCTGACCGGGCCCCGGGACCCCTGCGCCGGTTCCGGGGCCCTGTGCCGTCCGGCTCCGCCAGTCACCCGAGGCCTCAAATCCACTTCGCCGCCCTGGGTTTTGTTGTTTGGGGGGACAAAAAAAGGAGAGAGGGGGAGTCGCCGGGCGTGTTCCCCCCCACCCAAAAAAAAAACAACCCGAACCCACTCCCCACCAACAC